>JAHIWP010000018.1 GCA_018816095.1 Gammaproteobacteria bacterium | reverse complement strand
TTGCCCAGGCCCAGGGTGCCGGCCAGCGAGCAGACTTCATGGCTGATGCCTTCCATCATGCAACCGTCGCCGAGGAAGGCGTAGGTGAAGTGGTCAACGATCTGGTGGCCGTCGCGGTTGAACTGCGCGCCCAGGACTTTCTCGGCAATGGCGAAACCAACGGCGTTGGCGATGCCCTGGCCGAGCGGACCAGTGGTGGTCTCAACGCCAGGGGTGTAACCGTATTCCGGGTGACCCGGAGTCTTGCTGTGCAACTGACGGAAGTTCTTCAGATCGTCGATCGACAGTTCGTAACCGGTCAGGTGCAGCAGCGAATAGATCAGCATCGAGCCGTGACCGTTGGACAATACAAAGCGGTCACGGTCGGCGAATTTCGGGTTGCTCGGGTTGTGCTTGAGGAAGTCGCGCCACAGGACTTCGGCGATATCCGCCATGCCCATCGGGGCACCCGGATGGCCGCTGTTGGCCTTCTGCACGGCATCCATGCTGAGGGCACGAATGGCATTGGCTCGCTCACGACGGCTGGGCATCACTGAATCTCCTACGGGGCTGCTTGGGCAACTGGGGGTCGAAAAGGCGGCTATTTTCGCCCAGCGGGGGCCATGGGGGCAATCACAGATGGTCGTTGCGTCGAGACAAATGGCAATAAGCTCCTAAGCGGGCACCTCATACGGGCTTCACCGTGCATAAACACGGCGCCTGAAACAGCTCACCATGCCAGAGGCCACGCAGGGTGTGGCGCATCACCAGCAACCAGATCAGCGCCAGCTTGGCCGCCAGCAACAAGCCCACCCAGGTGAAAAACGCCAGCCCGGTTAACTGTTGCAAGGCAAAGGTGGCGAGGGTGAAGACGCCCAGTGGGAAAGTAAAGCCCCACCAGCCAAGGTTGAAGGGCAACTCACGGCGGATGTAATGCTGGGTGAACAGGCTCGCGGCGACCAACCACCAAAACCCCGCACCCCACAGCGCCAGCCCGCCGACCAGGCCCAGTTGCTGCGCCATTTCAGCAGCGCCCTGCAACGCGGTGCCCTGCCAGGCCTGCGGCGCCGCTTGGCCCAGACTGATCAACCCCAGGCAGCCGGTGGCCAGCGGCCCCAGCGGCAACCAACTGCTGGCGGCAAAATCCATGTCCGGCAGTTTGTGCAAGGCCAGACGCAGCAGCACCAGGGTGATCAGGGCAAACGCCAGGCTCAGGGACAACCCCCACAGCACATAGCCAAGGCTCAGCAGTAACTGCGCGGTTTCAGCAGGCAGATGCGGCGCCAGCACCGCGGCACCACTGGCAACCACTTCAGGGGCGACAATCGGCAGCAGCCAGACACCCGTCAGGGTCTCCAGCACATGCTTTTGCCGGGTGAACATCAGATACGGCACACCCAGCGCCACCCCAAGAGCCAAGCCCAGCGCCAGCCACCACAGGCCGTACGCCACCTGCACCACCACCGCGCCATACACGGGCTCGGCAAATAACAGCAGGCCATTGACCACCTGCACCAGCCCCATGGGAATCGCGCCCAGGAACATCGACTGCACCGGGTGATCCAGCATCGGCCACAGGGTGTCGCGAAACAGCAGTAAGCGCGCGACAAACAACAGGCTGAACAGCCCAAACAGCAGCACCGTCAGCAGCCACAGGCCTTCGGCCAGCCACAATTGTCCGGTGAACGACACGGGCAGCTTGGCCACTACCTGAGCCAACACGCCTGTGCCCATGGTCATGGCGAACCAGTTGGGGGTGAATTGACGAATAAAGGCCAGCGGCTCATGCAAACGGGTAAAGGGGCGCAACATCACGGTATTCCTCACAAAGGACCGAGTCAGCGGTCTATACCTGTGAGGTTAGAGAGCAGCGTGATATAGGTAAAATACATATAAAAGATACGAGGCATACCTTCTATTTATGAATCTACACCACCTCAAGGTGTTTCTCGCCATCGCCCAAACCGGCAGTATCAGTGCCGGCGCCGCGCGTCTGTTTATCAGCCAGCCGGCGGTGACGCGGGAAATTCGCGAACTGGAGGTGCGCCTGCAGCTACGCCTGTTTGATCGCCAGAGCCGCGGCGTGACCCTGACCGCCGCCGGGCAGCGCCTGCTGCCTTACGCCGAACGCATCTTTGCCCTAGAACAGGCCGCTGAACGCGACCTGCAGGCCTTTGCCAACCTAAGCTGCGGCGAGCTGCTGCTAGGCGCCAGTGCCACCCTTGGCAGCTACCTACTGCCGCCGCTGATCGCCCACTTTCACCAGCAGTACCCCCAGCTACAGCTCAGCCTGCAGATCGGCAACACCGCCGCCAGCCTGCGGCAACTGCAAAACAATGAGACCACCCTGGCCTTTATCGAAGGCCCGTTTGAGCGCGAGCACTTCAACCACCGCCACCTCGGCACGGATGCCCTGCTGCCTGTGGCCAGCCCGCACCACCCGCTGGCAGGATGCCGCGAAGTGAGCCCCACCGAACTGGCGGCCGTCCCGCTGCTGATCCGCGAGCTGGGTTCCGGCACCCGCGCTAGCCTGGAGCAGGCCTACCAGGCACGCGGCCTGCAACCGTGCATCGGCATGGCGCTGGGCAATAGCGAAGCCCTCAAGCGCAGCCTCGTGGCCGGGCAAGCCATCGCCTGGATCTCCGAACTGGCGGTGCAGGAGGAGCTGCGCAACGGCCAGTTGTGCTGCCTGGCCGTGACCGACATGCGCATCAACCGCGACCTGCATGCGGTCTGGCGCCGCGAACACAGCCTGAGCCCGGCGGCCGAAGCCCTGCTCAACCAAGTGCAAGCCGCCCTGAACGCCAGCAAGACCAATA
Organism: Gammaproteobacteria bacterium; assembly: GCA_018816095.1. GTDB lineage: Bacteria > Pseudomonadota > Gammaproteobacteria > Pseudomonadales > Pseudomonadaceae > Aquipseudomonas > Aquipseudomonas spirodelae. The sequence goes on along the minus strand of JAHIWP010000018.1, from coordinate 8,114 downwards.
TCAAAACTTTTTGATATTGGTCTTGCTGGATAAAAAATGACCGACTAGACTGCCCCACCTATGAATATGCGCGCCTCCCATTTGGCCTTTCAGCCCGTCGACGCCCTCGCTGCCCTGTGTAAGGCCAGTGGGGATGCGTTGCGCCTGAATATCCTGCGCGCCCTGGCCAACGACTCATTCGGCGTGCTGGAGCTGGCGCAAATCTTCGCCACCGGTCAGTCCGGCATCAGCCACCACCTTAAAGTGCTGGCGCAAGCCGGGCTGGTGGCCACCCGCCGCGAAGGCAATGCAATTTTCTACCGCCGTGCGCTGGCCCAGGCTGAGCAAGTGGGCAGCCGGCTGCACAGCGCCCTGTTGGATGAAGTCGACCAGCTGCAGCTACCGACCGAGATACAACAGCGCATCGCCGCCGTACACAGCCAGCGCGCCGCCGCCAGCCAAGCCTTTTTCACCCGCAGCGCCGCAAGCTTCCAGGCGCAGCAAGACCTGATCGCCGGCCTGCCGCAATACCGTGACAGCGTGCTGGCCCTGCTAGATTCCCTGGGTTTTGCCGCCAATGCCCGCGCGGTGGAAGTCGGCCCCGGCGACGGTGGCTTCCTGCCGGAGCTGGCGCGGCGTTTTCAGCGGGTGCTGGCGCTGGACAACAGCGCCGCCATGCTCGAACTGGCGCGCCTGCGCTGTGCCGAGGAAGGTCTGGATAACGTTACGCTGCAGCTGGCCGATGCCCTGCATGACGACTACCCAGCGGCCGATTGCCTGGTGCTGAACATGGTCTTGCACCACTTCGCCGCACCCGCCGAGGCGCTCAAGCAGCTTGCACAACACCTGCAGCCCGGCGGCAGCCTGCTGATTACCGAACTGTGCAGCCACAACCAGAGCTGGGCCCGCGAGGCCTGCGGCGACTTGTGGCTGGGCTTCGAACAAGACGACCTGGCGCGCTGGGCCGCCGCTGCCGGTTTGACCACATGCGAAAGCCTGTATGTAGGCCTACGCAACGGCTTTCAGATTCAGGTACGGCACTTCGCCAAACCTTCAACACCTTATGGCCCAAGGGCCGCAATTAACGATCACTCACAGGAACCCGAACGATGAGCGAATACTCCCTCTTTACCTCCGAGTCCGTCTCCGAAGGCCATCCCGACAAGATCGCCGACCAGATTTCCGATGCCGTGCTCGACGCCATCATCACCCAGGACAAACACGCCCGCGTCGCCTGTGAAACCATGGTTAAGACCGGTGTGGCCATCGTCTCCGGCGAAGTCACCACCAGCGCCTGGGTCGACCTGGAAGAAATCACCCGCAAGGTGATCTGCGACATCGGCTACACCAGCTCCGACGTCGGCTTCGACGGCAACACCTGCGGCATCATCAACATCATTGGCAAGCAGTCCCCGGACATTAACCAGGGTGTTGACCGCGCCAAGCCGGAAGATCAGGGCGCTGGCGACCAGGGCCTGATGTTCGGCTATGCCAGCAACGAAACCGACGTGCTGATGCCTGCGCCGATCGTGTTTAGCCACCGTTTGGTTGAGCGTCAGGCCGAAGCTCGCAAATCCGGCCTGCTGCCGTGGCTGCGCCCGGACGCTAAGTCGCAGGTCACCTGCCGCTATGACGGCGGCAAGGTCGTCGGCATCGACGCCGTGGTGCTGTCGACCCAGCACAACCCGGATGTTTCGCTGCCCGACCTGCGCGAAGCGGTGATGGAGCTGATCATCAAGCACACCCTGCCGGCTGAATTGCTGCACAAGGACACTCAGTTCCACATCAACCCAACCGGCAACTTCGTGATCGGCGGGCCAGTGGGTGACTGCGGCCTGACCGGGCGCAAGATCATCGTCGATTCCTACGGCGGCATGGCCCGTCACGGCGGCGGCGCGTTCTCCGGCAAGGACCCGTCCAAGGTTGACCGTTCGGCCGCCTACGCTGGTCGTTACGTGGCGAAGAACATCGTCGCTGCAGGCCTCGCTGAGCGCTGCGAAATTCAGGTGTCTTACGCCATCGGCGTGGCTCAACCAACCTCGATCTCGATCAACACCTTCGGCACCAACACCGTCGCCGAAGACGTGATCATCAAGCTGGTGCGTGACATCTTCGACCTGCGCCCGTACGCCATCACCAAGATGCTCGACCTGCTGCACCCGATGTACCAGGAAACTGCAGCCTATGGTCACTTCGGCCGTACGCCTGCGCAGAAGACGGTCGGCGACGACACCTTCACCACCTTTACCTGGGAAAAGACCGACAAAGCTGCCGAACTGCGCGCGGCAGCCGGCCTGTAAGGCTCGCGGCAACAACACAAGCCCCGCCCAGTGCGGGGCTTTTTATTGCGTGCACGCTAAGCGCCGGATAAAAAAGCAACTAGCCTTACATGGCCACCTGCCGAGCAAGGATGCTCATGATGAAAGCGCTGATCGCCGGCTTACTCCTACTCAGTAACCCCTTATGGGCTACCTGCCCAGACTGGCCAACGCAACGTGCCGAACGCGAACTCAGCGCCCTGGCCCAGCAACTCAACGCCTGGGACGACGCCTACCACCGCCAAGGCCAGAGCCTGGTTGCCGATGAGCTCTACGATCAAGCCAGCGCCAACCTGCAACACTGGCGCCTCTGCTTCCCCGGCGCCGGCCCGGCGGAAGCAAACCCGCTCAACAGCAGTACCGGCCCAGTCCCCCATCCCATTGCCCAAACCGGGCTGCGCAAGCTCGCGGACAGTCGCGCCGTCGCCAACTGGATCGCCAGCCGAGAAGACCTATGGATCCAACCCAAGGTCGATGGTGTGGCCGTTAGCCTGATCTACCGCCAGGGTCAGCTGGCGCAATTGATTAGTCGCGGCGACGGCCGCAACGGCCAGGACTGGACCACCCAGGCGCGTCAGCTGCCAGCCATTCCCCAACACTTGCCCAGCCGGCCTGATCTGGTATTACAGGGCGAGCTGTATTGGCGCATGCCTGCGCATATTCAACACCAGGCCGGCAGCCTGGGAGCGCGCAGCAAGGTCGCCGGATTGCTGGCCCGACAGACGCTAACAACCGAGGAAAGCGCTGGCATCGGCCTGTTTGTCTGGGACTGGCCTGACGGCCCGAGCAGCATCAACGAACGCCTGCAGCAACTCAACACTCTGGGCTTTGCCGACAGCCAGAACTTTAGCCAACCGATCCGCACATTGACCGATGCCAGCCACTGGCGCGCACAGTGGTACAACAGCCCCCTGCCTTTCGCGACTGACGGGGTCGTATTGCGTCAAGGCAAACGCCCGCCTGCCGCCCGCTGGCAAGCCGAACCGCCGCACTGGGCCGTCGCCTGGAAGTACCCAGCCAGCCAGGCATTGGCCGTGGTGCAGGCGGTGGATTTTCGCATCGGCCGCAGCGGACGTATCACCCCTGTGCTGCGCGTACAGCCGGTGAAACTGGATGACCGGCGCATCGAATATGTCAGCGCCGGTTCCCTGCAACGCTGGCAAAGCCTGGATATTCGCCCCGGAGATCAGGTGGTAATTCGCCTGTCCGGGCTGACCATCCCCGCACTGGACAGCGTGCTCTGGCGCACGCAGCAGCGCGCCGAACTGCAGGTGCCAGATGCCAAGGCCTATCACAGCCTCAGCTGCTGGCGCGCCACGCCGGCGTGCGCCAGTCAGTTTCGCGCACGCCTGGTCTGGCTTAGCGGTAAACAGGGCCTGGCGTTACCGGGTGTTGGCCCCGGCACCTGGGATAAGCTACTGCGCGCCCAACAGATCAACAGCCTCACCGACTGGCTAGACCTCTCGACCGAGCAGCTCAGCCGCGTACCGGGCCTTGGACCACGCAGCGCCGCTGCCCTGCAACAGAGTTTCCAGCTGGCGCGCCAACGCCCACAACAGGCCTGGCTGCGCGCCCTGGGCGTGCCAGGCAACGTGACATTGGACGCCGACTGGGACACCCTGGCGCAACGCAGCATCAGCGACTGGCAGCACCAGCCCGGCGTCGGCCCACAGCGCGCGGCGCAGCTGCAGGCATTTTTCCAACACCCGGAAGTACAGGCTCTGCGTACACAGCTGCGCACAGCGCAAATCGCCGGTTTCTAAACTGCCGATAAACTTTGCCCCCGCTGAACTGTCAATTGCACACCCCACTACCGAGGAATAACCATGCACAGAACCTTGCTCCTGAGCGCCCTGCTGCTGACCGCCACCCTGGCCCACGCCGATCAAAGCACAACGCCGCTCACCGGCTGCGCGGCGAAAATTCAGGCCATCTCAGCGCAACTCGAAATCGCCAAAAGCCACAGCAATAGCAATCAGCAAGCCGGCCTGGAGAAAGCCCTGAAGGAAGTTGAAAACAACTGCAACGATGACGACCTGCGCGCCAAGCGCGAAGCCAAGGTGAGCAAAGCCGAGGACGAAATTGCAGAACGCGAGCAGGATCTGCGTGAAGCACAGGCCGACGGCGATCAGGACGACATCAGCAAGCGCCAGCGCAAACTGCAGGAGTCGCGTACAGAGCTGCAACAAGCCCGCGAAGAACTCAACAAATAGCGCGCGTAGGGTGGCTCAACTAAAGCCATTGCAGGCAAGGTGCAGCGACCGCCCACAGGTGCGTGCCCGCCCCTGGGCACGACTCGCTTAACGGGCTTTGCGTCTGCTAAACAGAACGGCGAAGCTGGCGCAACCAGCTGTGCGCCTTGACTTAGAAGGCGCGGAACTCTTCATGGCACGCCTTGCAGCTGTCTTCAACACGCTGCATCGGTGCCGCCAGCAACTCAGGGGTTAGGGGCTGAGCTTGGGTGGCGCTCACCAGCGCCGCAGTGCTGGCTTCCATCGCGCGCGCCAGCTCCTGGAAGCGCGCCTGACGCTGCCACACTTCATCCTTGGCGCGGCTCTCGCCACCCCCTTCACGCACCTGCGGAAAGTGCTGCCAAGGCTTACGCGTCAGCTGGTCAAGCTCGGCCGCACCGGCAACAAACGCCTCTTCCTTGAACGCCACCCGGCCGCGCAGCATGCCACCCAGGTTTTCGCTGACCTTGAGCATCTGCTTGAAAAGCGCCTGACGCTGGCCTTGCGGCGAATTAGGATCGACACCGCCACAACCACTCACAGTCAGCGCCAATAAAATGAGGAACAGGGTTTTAAGCTTCATAACACCTTCAATACCAACAACCGGGTGGATAACGGGTGACAGTATCGCCACCCACCCGCCAACGGCCAAGCGTGGTGTTTTGCCGCAGATGACAAGAGCATAGGCCGCACTCGCAGCCGACTCAGGCCGAAACTACAAACAGACTGATGATCAGCCCTATGTTGACGAACCACACCAGCGAACGCAGGGTCGCCCAGTCGGCCACATAGAAGATGAAATAAAGGATACGGCTGGCAATAAAGGCCATGGCCAATTGATCGAGCAATGCCTGCTCGGCACCACCTGCCAGGTGGGCGATGATCACCGCCGCAGAGAATGCCGGAGTGATTTCGAAGCTATTGAGCTGGGCATTGTTGGCGCGGCGGCCGAGACCGCTGAGGTTATCCAACAGCGCACGCGGGTCATGATTGTGCCGGGGGCTAAAGCCGCCGCTGACGGCTTTGGCCGTCGCAGTCGACAGGTAAGGTAAAAACAGGGCAATCAACACACACCAGTAAGCAACGGTCATGGCAACTCCTAAGGTCTGAACAGCAAAGCTGTAGCTTGGCCTGCAACCCTAGCCCGCGACCATGACACTTGCCCACAAGCCACCGGATATTCAGCCAATCATGCCGCCAGTTTTCCGTTGGCCAGCGCCACCGAGGCTGCGAGCATGGCACGCAGCAACACCGCGCAACCGGCGGCGAGATCACCCGGCGCGGCATTCTCGATCTCGTTGTGGCTGATGCCGCCCTCGCACGGCACAAAGATCATCCCCGCCGGTCCCAGTTCAGCGAGAAAGATCGCGTCATGCCCAGCGCCGCTGACGATATCCATATGCGACAGACCCAGCCCCTGCGCAGCACTGCGTACCGCCTCAACGCAGCCCTGCTCGAAATACAGCGGCGGGAAGTCTGCCGTCGGTGTTAGCTCGAAGCTCAGGCCATGCTTGGCGCACGTGTCTTCGATCACCCCACGCACCTCAGCGATCATCGAATCCAACCGCGCCGGTTCCAGGTGACGAAAATCCAGGGTCATGCGCACTTCACCGGGGATCACGTTGCGCGAGCCGGGGTAGGCCTGCAGGCAACCGACCGTGCCACAGGCATGCGGCTGGTGCTCCAGCGCCACCCGATTCACCGCGGCCACCACCGCAGCCGCGCCAACCAGGGCATCCTTGCGCAGGTGCATCGGCGTTGGGCCGGCATGCGCTTCGACGCCCTTGAGATTCAGATCGAACCACTTCTGCCCGAGGGCGCCAAGTACCACGCCGATAGTCTTACCTTGGTCTTCAAGAATCGGCCCCTGCTCGATATGCGCCTCGAAATAGGCACCGACCGGATGCCCGGTCACCGCACGGCTGCCGGCATAGCCGATAGCGTTCAGCGCTTCACCGACGCTGACGCCCTCGGCATCGCGCTTGGCCAGGGTTTCTTCCAGGGTGAATTTCTCGGCGAATACCCCGGAGCCCATCATGCACGGGGCAAAGCGCGAGCCCTCTTCGTTGGTCCACACCACCACTTCCAGCGGCGCCTCGGTTTGCACGCCCAGATCATTCAGGGTACGCAGCACCTCGACGCCGGCCAGCACGCCAAAGCAGCCGTCAAACTTGCCGCCAGTGGGCTGGGTGTCGATATGGCTGCCGGTCATCACCGGCGGCAGTGCGTTATTACGCCCAGGGCGGCGGGAAAAAATGTTGCCCACGCCATCCACGCTCACCGTACAGCCGGCCTCCTCGCACCAGCGCACAAACAAGTCGCGCGCCTGACGGTCGAGGTCGGTCAGCGCCAGCCGGCAGACACCACCTTTAACCGTGGCACCCAGCTGTGCCAGCTCCATTAGCGATTGCCACAGACGCTCACTGTTGATGTGCGGTTGAGTGGATTGCAGAACCTCGCTAACCGTGTTCATGGCGTTCTCCTTGTCGATCATGTTTGACCCGCCTGACAGAACGGCGAGCGTGTTGGGTGGCTTTGCGGGCCAGCACATGCTGCTGTGCTGGCCTGCCAGATGGCTGCTTTAGGCGGCGCTATCAACCACCACCGGCTGCGTACTACGCAGGCTGCAGAGGCCGAAATAAATCAAGCCGCCGAAGAACGAGCCGGTAAACCAGCCGTAGTCGTAGAACCAGCTGAAGGCGTTGCTACCGAGCGACAACAGGGTCAGCGCCACTGGAACTGCGAAGGCGACAAAACCAATCCAGTTCCACGCTGGGTACACGTCATCGCGGTACAGGCCGGCCAGGTCGAGACGCTGTTTCTTGATCAGGAAGTAGTCCACCACCATGATCCCGGCGATCGGCCCGAGCAGGCTGGAGTAGCCCAGCAACCAGTTGGAATAGACGCTTTCCAAGCTCAGGTCGGAAACCAGCAGGCCGAGCTTCTTCAGCAACTCATGGCCCATCAGACCCAGGCCGATCAGGCCGGTGAGCATCACCGCCTTGGTACGGTTGATCAGCTTGGGCGCGATATTCTGGAAGTCATTGGTGGGCGAAACGATATTCGCCGCCGTATTGGTCGATAGCGTGGCGACAATGATCAATGCCATGGCCAAGGCGACCCAGCCAGGGCTCTGGATATGGCCGATCAGGGTGACCGGGTCCGACACGGTTTCACCGACCAGCGAGGCCGACGCGGCAGTCATCACCACACCGAGGGCGGCGAACAGGAACATGGTCAGCGGCAGACCAATGATCTGGCCGACGATCTGATCTTTCTGGCTCTTGGCGTAACGGCTGAAGTCGGGGATGTTCAACGACAAGGTGGCCCAGAAACCAACCATGGCGGTCAGCCCGGCCAGGAAGTAACTGGTCACACCGGCACCCTCAGGACGGTTGGCCGGCTGCGCCAGCAGTTCGCTCATCGACACATTGGGCAGCGCCCATATCAGCAAGCCGGCACCGACCAGCACCAGCAGCGGCGCGGACAGGGTTTCCAGCCACTTGATCGATTCCGCCCCGCGCAGCACCACCCACAAGTTGAGGGTCCAGAAGACCATAAAGCCGATCACCTCACCGGTGCCGCC
>JAHIWP010000017.1 GCA_018816095.1 Gammaproteobacteria bacterium | reverse complement strand
TATCAGCAAGCCGGCACCGACCAGCACCAGCAGCGGCGCGGACAGGGTTTCCAGCCACTTGATCGATTCCGCCCCGCGCAGCACCACCCACAAGTTGAGGGTCCAGAAGACCATAAAGCCGATCACCTCACCGGTGCCGCCGAGGCTTTTCCAGCCATCGAAGATCGAGCCGAGCAGCAGGTGAATGGCCAGGCCGCCGAACATGGTCTGAATACCGAACCAACCACAGGCCACGACCGCGCGAATCAGACAGGGCACGTTGGAACCGATCACCCCGAACGACGAGCGCAGCAGCACCGGGAACGGTATGCCGTACTTGGTACCGGGAAAGGCATTCAGCGTTAGCGGAATCAGCACGATGATATTGGCCAGCAAGATCGCCAGCAGCGCCTCGCTCACCGACAACCCGAAGTAGGCGGTCAGCACGCCGCCCAGGGTGTAGGTCGGCACGCAGATCGACATACCGACCCATAGGGCGGTGATGTGCCACTTGTTCCAGGTGCGTTCGTGCACCTGGGTCGGGGCGATGTCGTGGTTATAGCGCGGGCTGTCGAGTACGTCGGGGCCAGCGGCCAGTTCGTACAAGCCATCGCGCTCAGTCACTTGCGATCTGCTCTGTTGCATGGGGCCTCTCCAGTGATTGTTCTGATTATTTGCTCATCGGGATTACCAACCATTTGCCAGGGGCGGCACTGGCAAAGGCCGTTCGCGATGGCCGGAGTACGCGTTCATCTCGGCCGGCCAGCTCGATAGCGACGGCTATCAATAAGCGTGCCGGGAACCTGTTCAACTCATGCATTGCTTGCCAATAAAACGCATAAATAGCTGATTTATATGGACTTTATATCAACTGCTAGATTCTCCCTCTGCACCTCACATGCCGGCTTTTTCCGCCACCAACAAGCCTGTCTCACCCGTCAGGATTCAAAGTGGTGCAGGCAAATATTTTTTGCGCCCGCAGCGCGGACCCTGCGTCGGGTTCAAACGCCTGATTTTGCATAGGAAATCTTGCTCATATTTGGTTCTTGTCAAGTGCGTCAAAATGGTTAGGGCCTGCACCATTTTGTTTATTTCTTTATTTTTTCCTTTATTTTCAATAACTTAAAATACAAAAAGAGTATTTAAAAATATTCTTGATCAATCATTGAGCAGCGACTAGATTCAATTCCTGTCAGCAGTGACAGGAATAAAACCTCTCACCTGACAGGTCATAACACTAAGAACCGGCATGCACCGGTCAGCCTGAGAGGAACTCGCTATGTCGCTGTTGATACGCGGTGCCACCCTGGTCACCCATGAAGAGAGCTACCGCGCTGACGTGCTCTGTGCCAACGGTCTGATCCAGGCCATTGGCGACAACCTCGACGCCCCCGCCGGTTGCCAAGTACTCGACGGCAGCGGCCAGTACCTGATGCCCGGCGGCATCGATCCGCACACCCATATGCAATTGCCGTTTATGGGCACCGTGGCCAGCGAAGACTTTTTCAGCGGCACGGCTGCAGGCCTGGCCGGCGGCACCACCTCGATCATCGACTTCGTCATTCCCAACCCGCAGCAATCGCTGCTCGAAGCCTTCCACACCTGGCGCGGCTGGGCGGAGAAGTCCGCATCCGACTACGGCTTCCATGTCGCCATCACCTGGTGGAGCGAGCAAGTTGCCGCCGAGATGGGCGAGCTGGTGGCAAAGTTCGGGGTCAACAGCTTCAAGCACTTTATGGCCTACAAGAACGCCATCATGGCCGCCGACGACACCCTGGTCGCCAGCTTCGAGCGCTGCCTGCAACTGGGCGCAGTGCCCACCGTGCACGCGGAAAACGGCGAGCTGGTCTATCACCTGCAACAAAAACTGCTGGCCCAAGGTTTAACCGGGCCAGAAGCCCATCCGCTGTCACGGCCTTCGCAGGTCGAAGGTGAGGCGGCCAGTCGCGCCATACGCATTGCCGAGACCCTAGGTACGCCGTTGTACCTGGTGCATGTTTCCACCCAAGAAGCCTTGGATGAAATCACTTATGCCCGCGCCAAAGGCCAGCCTGTGTATGGCGAAGTACTAGCCGGCCACCTGCTGCTCGATGACAGCGTCTATCGTCACCCGGATTGGCAAACCGCCGCCGGTTACGTGATGAGCCCACCGTTCCGCCCCAAAGAGCATCAAGCAGCACTCTGGCGCGGACTGCAGTCGGGCAACCTGCACACCACAGCCACCGACCATTGCTGCTTCTGCGCCGAGCAAAAAGCCGCCGGCCGCGACGATTTCAGCAAAATCCCCAACGGCACTGCCGGTATTGAAGACCGCATGGCCGTGCTGTGGGACGAAGGGGTCAACAGCGGCAAGCTGTCGATCACCGACTTCGTCGCGCTGACCAGCACCAATACAGCGAAGATCTTCAACCTGTTCCCACGCAAGGGCGCGCTACGCTTAGGCGCCGATGCTGACCTGGTGCTCTGGGACCCACAGGGCACGCGCACCATTTCGGCCAAAACGCATCACCAGCAGGTCGACTTCAACATCTTCGAAGGCAAGACCGTGCGCGGCGTGCCCAGCCACACCATCAGCCAGGGCAAGCTGGTCTGGGTCGATGGCGACCTGCGCGCCGAACGTGGCGCCGGCCGCTATGTCGAGCGCCCGGCGTACCCGGCGGTATTCGACCTGCTGAGTAAACGCGCCGAAAAGAATCGCCCTACCGCCGTCGAGCGCTAAACCCGCGCCCAGGCACCAAGCATGACTTAGCCGCACCGACCCACAGAGGCCGGACGGCCGCTTATCAGCTGTTAACTGCCCAATAAAAGCCACAAAACCGTGAGGCAATAACCGTGATAGACACCCTCAGCCATTTGCCACGACCGGATGCCGACGCGGCCGAACTGGCCGATCGCTTTAGCGATCTGGCCCCGCCGCTTAACGCTCGCCAGGCCGCACTGGAAAGCGCCCGTTGCCTGTACTGCTACGACGCGCCCTGCATCAATGCCTGCCCCAGCGAGATCGATATTCCCTCGTTCATTCGCAATATCAGCCATGAAAACGTCCAGGGCGCCGCCGAGAAAATTCTCTCGGCGAATATCCTCGGCGGCAGCTGCGCCCGCGTTTGCCCGACAGAAATCCTTTGCCAGCAGGCCTGCGTGCGCAACAACGCGCAGGAGTGCGCGCCAGTGCTGATCGGCCTGCTGCAGCGTTACGCCATCGACAACGCGCAGTTCAGCGAACACCCGTTTAAACGCGCCCCAGCCAGCGGCAAACGCATCGCCGTAGTCGGCGCCGGGCCTGCAGGTTTGTCCTGCGCCCACCGCCTGGCCATGCATGGTCACGACGTGGTGATCTTCGAGGCGCGCGAGAAAGCCGGCGGCCTCAACGAATACGGCATCGCCGCCTACAAGCTGGTGGACGATTTCGCCCAGCGCGAAGTGGAGTTCCTCCTGCAAATCGGCGGCATCGAGATCCGCCACGGGCACAAACTCGGTGACGACCTCAGCCTGAGCGAGCTGCACCAGCAGTTCGCCGCGGTGTTTCTCGGCATCGGCCTGGCCGCCAGCAAACGCCTCGGCCTGCCAGGCGAAGACGCACCGGGGCTGCTCGCCGCCACCGACTACATCCGCGAACTACGCCAGAGCGATGACCTGACCCAGTTGCCCGTGGCCGAGCGCTGCATCGTCCTCGGTGCCGGCAATACCGCTATCGACATGGCGGTGCAAATGAGCAAGCTCGGCGCCCGCGACGTAAACCTGGTCTATCGCCGTGGTTTCGAGGAAATGGGCGCCACCGAACATGAACAAGACATCGCCAAAGCCAATCAGGTGCGCCTGCTGACCTGGGCACAGCCGCAAGACGTGCTACTCAATGAACAGGGCCAAGTGCGCGGCATGCGCTTCGCCCGTACCCGCGTGGAGAACGGCCGCCTGCACAGCACTGGGCAAACCTTCGAGCTGGCCGCCGATGCCATCTTCAGCGCCATTGGCCAGGCCTTTGACGGCCAAGCCCTGAGCGATCCGCTGGCCAGCGAGCTGAAACGCGAAGGTGAACGCATCTGGGTTGACGCCCAGCAGCAAACCAGCGTGCCCGGCATCTACGCCGGCGGCGACTGCACCGCCCTGGGTCAGGACCTCACCGTACAAGCCGTGCAGCACGGCAAGCTGGCCGCCGAGGCCATCCACTCTCATCTGATGCTCAACGTGGAGGCCGCATAAATGGCCGATCTATCCATCGAATTCGCCGGTATCAAAGCTCCCAACCCGTTCTGGCTGGCCAGCGCGCCGCCGACCGACAAAGCCTATAACGTGGTCCGCGCCTTTGAAGCCGGCTGGGGCGGCGTGGTCTGGAAGACCCTCGGCGAAGACCCGGCAGCGGTCAATGTGTCGTCGCGCTACTCGGCACATTTCGGCCCTAACCGCCAAGTGCAAGGCATCAACAACATCGAGCTGATCACCGATCGCTCACTGGAAATCAACCTGCGCGAAATCACCCAGGTAAAGAAGGACTGGCCAGACCGCGCGATGATCGTTTCCTTGATGGTGCCGTGCGTCGAGGAATCCTGGAAAACCATCCTGCCGCTGGTTGAGGCCACCGGCTGCGACGGCATCGAGCTGAACTTCGGCTGCCCCCACGGCATGCCCGAGCGCGGCATGGGCGCAGCGGTTGGCCAGGTGCCGGAATACGTGGAGATGGTCACCCGCTGGTGCAAGACCTACAGCTCGCTGCCGGTGATCGTCAAACTGACACCGAACATCACCGACGTGCGCCTGTCCGCCCGCGCGGCCCATCGTGGCGGCGCGGACGCGGTGTCGTTGATCAACACCATCAACTCGATCACCAGCGTCGATCTCGAGCGCATGGTCGCCCACCCCATTGTCGGCACCCAGAGCACCCACGGCGGTTATTGCGGTTCGGCAGTCAAACCGATTGCGCTGAATATGGTCGCGGAAATTGCCCGCGACCCGGAAACCCGTGGCCTGCCAATCTGCGGTATCGGCGGCATTGGCAGCTGGCGCGATGCGGCGGAGTTCGTCGCCCTCGGCTGTGGCGCGGTGCAGGTATGCACGGCGGCCATGCTGCATGGCTTTCGCATCGTCGAGGATATGAAGGACGGCCTGTCGCGCTGGATGGACAGTCAGGGCTACGACAGTCTGGCGGACTTCTCAGGCCGTGCGGTGGGCAATACCACCGACTGGAAGTACTTGGACATCAACTACCAGGTGATCGCCAAGATCGATCAGGACGCCTGCATCGGCTGCGGCCGCTGCCATATCGCCTGCGAAGACACCTCGCACCAGGCCATCGCCAGCCTGACCCAGGCCGACGGCACCCATAAATACGAGGTGATCGATGAAGAATGCGTGGGCTGCAACCTGTGCCAGATCACCTGTCCGGTGGAAAACTGCATCGAGATGGTGACTCAGGACACCGGCAAGCCTTTCCTCGACTGGAACCACGACCCACGCAATCCGTATCGCGTGGCCAGTTAACAGGCTCGCTGCTAAAACGGATCGCGGCTAAAGCCCCTCCCACAAATTGCACTCGGGCCGTGGGAAGGGCCGGACGGCGTTCCGTTTTAGCCGCGACAGGCAGTGACTGCGGTTATGGCTCCAGGCCAATCCCACGCAATATCACGCTGGTCACCGTCTGCACTGCGCGCTCGAACTGCAGCTCGGACAGCGCCTGGTGCTCGTTCAGCACGCTGACCTGATGGCTAAAGTCGGCGTAGTGCTGGGTTGACGCCCAAATCATATACAGCAACGCGGACGGCTCGACGGCCAGGATGCGTTTGTCTTCGACCCATTGGCGGATCTTCGCTTCCTTCATCTTGGCCCAGGTATACAGGCTGTCATCAAGGGTTGCGCCGAGCATCGGCGCACCATGGATGATCTCGTTGGCCCAAACTTTGGAACCGTGCGGCCGACTGCGCGAGTGGTTCATCTTGGCGCGGATATAGGTACTGAGCACCACCCGCGGATCGTCATACATCTCGAAGCACAGCGCGTCCTGCTTCCACACCTCCAGCAGGTCGAGCAGCACCGCGCGGTACAGTTCGTCCTTGGTGCTGAAGTAGTAATGCAGGTTGGAGCGCGGCAGCTCGACCTCTGCGGCGATATCGCCCATGGACGTACCGCCATGGCCCTTTTCGGCGAAGACCTTTTCGGCAGCCAGCAGAATCTTTTCAACGTTGCGCCGGCGAATCTCGATTTTGTGATTGCCCATGACAGGTCCATAACTACGCGATGCAGCAAGGCTACCATCCGCGTCGAGGCTGGGCGACGGAAAGCCTTGGGCTAAATCCTCAGCATGGCTATAATCACCACCGCTTCACGCAACCGGCACAGCTCCGGTCGCTCCCGCCACCTGTCCGAGGGGCGCTGCAGCACGCGGTAAGTTTGTTGTGAATCCCCAAGCCCTGCATTCCAGCAATGCAATCAGGCGGATTCAAAACAGACTTCCGCCTGTCAGGCTCGGATGGGGCGTTAACCATACGCATCAACGGCGCCCATTCGACACAAACGAATGGAGAACTCATTTATGAGCGCTGTACTGACGCCTGCCGGCTTCACCGATTACAAAGTCGCCGACATTTCCCTGGCTGCCTGGGGCCGTCGCGAAACCATCATCGCCGAATCCGAGATGCCTGCCCTGATGGGCCTGCGCCGCAAATACGCCGGCGAACAGCCGCTGAAAGGCGCGAAGATCATCGGCTGCATCCACATGACCATCCAGACCGCCGTGCTGATCGAAACCCTGACTGCACTGGGCGCCGAAGTACGCTGGTCATCGTGCAACATCTTCTCGACTCAGGACCAGGCCGCTGCCGCCATCGCTGCCGCCGGTATCCCGGTATTCGCCTGGAAGGGCGAAACTGAGGAAGAGTACGAGTGGTGCATCGAGCAAACCATCCTCAAAGATGGCCAGCCATGGGATGCCAACATGATCCTCGACGACGGCGGCGACCTGACCGAGATCCTGCACAAGAAATACCCGCAGATGCTTGAGCGCATCCACGGCGTCACCGAAGAAACCACCACCGGCGTACACCGCCTGCTGGACATGCTGGCCAAGGGCGAGCTGAAAATCCCGGCGATCAACGTCAACGACTCGGTGACCAAGAGCAAGAACGACAACAAGTACGGCTGCCGTCACAGCCTGAGCGACGCGATCAAGCGCGGCACCGACCACCTGCTGTCCGGCAAGCAAGCGCTAGTCATCGGCTACGGTGACGTGGGCAAAGGCTCGGCACAATCGCTGCGTCAGGAAGGCATGATCGTACGCGTGACCGAAGTCGACCCGATCTGCGCCATGCAAGCCTGTATGGACGGCTATGAAGTGGTTTCGCCATTCAAAGACGGCATCAACGACGGCACCGAAGCCTGCATCGACACCCAACTGCTGGGCAAGATCGACCTGCTGGTGACCACCACCGGTAACTTCAACGTCTGCGACTCGAACATGCTCAAAGCGCTGAAAAAACGCGCTGTGGTGTGCAACATCGGCCACTTCGACAACGAGATCGACACGGCCTTTATGCGCAAGAACTGGGCATGGGAAGAAGTGAAGCCACAGGTGCACAAGGTTCACCGCACTGGCCCTGGCGCATTCGACGCGCAGAACGACGACTACCTGATCCTGCTGTCGGAAGGCCGCCTGGTAAACCTCGGCAACGCCACTGGCCACCCAAGCCGGATCATGGACGGCTCGTTCGCCAACCAGGTGCTGGCGCAGATCTTCCTGTTCGGCCAGAAGTACGCCGACCTGAGCCCAGCGCAGAAAGCAGATCGCCTGACCGTGGAAGTGCTGCCGAAGAAGCTCGACGAGGAAGTAGCCCTGGAAATGGTCAAAGGCTTCGGTGGCGTCGTCACCCAGCTGACCAAGACTCAGGCCGACTACATCGGTGTAACCGTGGAAGGCCCGTTCAAGCCGCACGCTTACCGCTATTGATGCGTAGGATGGGTTAGCCGCTCTGCGGCCAGCCTGTCGAGAACCCCGGTGGGTTATGCCTGAGGCTGACCCACCTTTCGGAATTTTCTTATGTCTCAAGAACGCCGTTACAGCTTCGAGTTCTTCCCTACCAAGACCGAAGCCGGGCACGAAAAGCTGATGAATGTGGCGCGCCAACTGGCGACCTACAACCCCGATTTCTTCTCCTGCACTTACGGTGCCGGTGGCTCCACCCGCGACCGCACGCTGAATACCGTGCTGCAGTTGAATAACGATGTCGGTGTGAGCACTGCGCCGCACCTGTCCTGCGTCGGTGACAGCAAGGCCGAGCTGCGCGACCTACTGACCCTGTACCAAAACGCCGGGATCAAGCGCATCGTCGCCCTACGCGGCGACCTGCCATCCGGTATGGGCATGGCCAGCGGTGAGCTGCGCTACGCCAACGAACTGGTCGAGTTCATCCGCGAAGAAACCGGGGATCCCTTCCATATCGAAGTGGCCGCCTACCCGGAAATGCATCCGCAGGCCCGCAACTTCGAAGACGATATTGCCAACTTCGTACGCAAGGCCAAGGCCGGCGCCGACAGCGCAATCACCCAGTATTTCTTCAATGCCGACTGCTACTTCTACTTCGTCGAGCGCGTGCGCAAGCTGGGTGTAGATATCCCAGTGGTGCCAGGCATCATGCCGATCACCAACTACAGCAAGCTGGCGCGCTTCTCCGACGCCTGCGGTGCGGAGATCCCGCGCTGGGTGCGCAAGCAACTGGAAGCATACGGTGACGACACCGACAGCATCCAGGCGTATGGCGAGCAGGTCATCACGGAAATGTGCGAACGCCTGCTGCAAGGCGGCGCTCCAGGTTTGCACTTCTACAGCATGAACCAGGCTGAACCGAGCCTGGCGATCTGGAACAACCTCAAGCTGCCGCGTTAAGTTTTAACGCCCGCTATATCGGCACCTGCGCCCTGCGGGTGCCGATGCTTTCACCCGCCATTCGGCATGCCTCTGCGCGCCTCGGTTGCAGTTTTTTTCCATCCTCCCGACAAACCACGGTAGCCTTTTGCAACGCACTACCTGGTCTGCGCATAGTCCAACGTACTCAGTCACGACCATACTTTCAGCAAGCGTTTAGCCATGAAAGGCTTACGCGATATGACAACCATGGAGCGCCGCAATGGCCGCACGAAAAACCATCAATGCCTCAGTTAATCCCAAAGGCAGCCTGGAAACCCTTTCGCAGCGTGAAGTGCAGCAGCTGCGCGAAACCGGCTCAGGCAGCGTCTATGCGCTGTTTCGTCAGTGCGCCCTGGCGATCCTCAACACCGGTTCGCACAGCGATAACGCCAAGACCATTCTGGAAGCCTACCCGGACTTTGAAATCCACATCGTGCAGCAAGACCGCGGCATTCGCCTGGAACTGTTCAATGCCCCGGCCGACGCCTTCGTCGATGGCGAGATGATCGCCAGCACCCGCGAAATGCTGTTCAGCGCCCTGCGCGATATCGTCTACACGCAGAGCGAGCTGGAAAACAAGCGGGTCGACTTCAGCAGCTCCCAAGGCATCACCGACTACGTCTTCCACCTGCTGCGCAACGCCCGCACCCTGCGGGCCGGTGCCGAGCCGAAGATCGTGGTGTGCTGGGGCGGCCATTCGATCAGCACCGAGGAATACAAATACACCAAGAAAGTTGGCCACGAGCTGGGCCTGCGCGGGCTGGATATCTGCACCGGCTGCGGCCCTGGCGTGATGAAGGGGCCGATGAAGGGCGCAACCATTTCTCACGCCAAACAGCGCAACGTGCATGGTCGTTATCTGGGCCTGACTGAGCCGGGGATCATTGCCGCCGAAGCGCCGAACCCGATCGTCAATGAGTTGGTGATCCTGCCGGATATCGAAAAGCGCCTGGAAGCCTTCGTGCGTATTGGCCACGGCATCATCATCTTCCCCGGCGGCGCGGGTACAGCAGAAGAGCTGCTGTATTTCCTCGGCATCCTCATGCACCCGGACAACCAGAACATCCCCTTCCCGTTGATCATGACCGGACCAAGCAGCGCCGCCGCCTACCTCGAACAGTTACATGAGTTTATCGGCGCGACCCTCGGCGAAGCGGCGCAGCAGCGTTACAGCATCATCATCAACGATCCCGAGCAGGTCGCCCGGGAAATGGCCGCTGGGATCAAGGCGGTCAAACAATTCCGCCGTGAACACAACGATGCGTTCCACTTCAACTGGCTGCTGAAGATCGACGAAAGCTTCCAGCACCCCTTCGAGCCGACGCACGCCCACATGGCCAGCCTCAAGCTGACCCGCGAGCAGCCCGCGCACGAACTGGCGGCCAACCTGCGCCGGGCGTTTTCCGGGATTGTCGCGGGTAACGTCAAGGACAAGGGCATCCGCCTGATCGAACAACATGGCCCCTACGAAATCACCGGTGACCGCGACATCATGCAGAAGCTCGATACGCTGCTGCAGGCCTTCGTTGATCAACATCGGATGAAACTGCCAGGCAACAGCGCCTATGTGCCCTGCTACCGGCTGACCAAATAGCTCCAGACCGCACGAGCAATAGGCCGAACAGCGCTGCCCATGCAGCGCCGTTCGCTGTTGTGATGGCGAGTAGCCGAGCGCAACTATTCATCGCACCCCGACTACTCAGACTCGACCCAAGTCGCTACTCTGGCGACATGCCAACCTCCCCGCGCCAGATAATCGCTGCACTGTGCCTGATGGGCCTGAGCCTCTGCGCTCACGCCCAGACGCTGCGCATCGTCAGTGAAAGCTGGGCGCCCTATGTGTATGAAGAGCAAGGCACAGTAAAAGGTCTCGACTACGAGACCACACAAATTGTCCTGCAGCGCCTGGGCATCGAGGCTGAATGGCAGTTCCTGCCCTGGAAACGCTGCCTAGCGGCAATTGAACAGGGGCAGGCCGACGCCATCCTGGATATCTTCCGCACCCCTGAGCGCGAAATCAGCATCCTTTACCCCGACGAGCCCATGTCGCAGATCGAGTTTGTGCTGTTCTACGCCAGTGCCAGGCCTTATCCGTTCAGCCAGTTAGAGGACCTGCAAGGCCTAAAAGTCGGTGTATCCGCCGGTTACTGGTATGCCAATCGCGCGTTTCGCGAGTCCGACCTGTTCATCCGTGAGCCCGCACCCAGCCACATCGCGAACTTCGGCAAGTTGCTGCGCGAGCGAGTCGACCTGGTGATCAACGACAAACGCGGCGGCCTATTTCTGGCCCAGCAGATGGGCATCCAGAATGACATCGGCCATCACCCCCTGGTGATTAGCCGCGACCTGTTGTATCTGGGCCTACGCCGCAACGCCGGCCTGGAGGCGTTCGCCCAGCGCTTCAGTAACGAGCTGCGTCGTTTCAAAGGTGAGCCGGGGTATGCTGCCCTCAGCGCCCGCTACACCCGCTGAGCCATACCGCTGTACCTATAACCCGCGCCAAAAACCCCTGCAGCCCGTTAAGCAGGCGAATGCTGCAGATCGACCCAGCTCTGTTATACTCGGGCCTTCCCGCCAGGCTTGCGCCCGGATGCTAGCCCCCAGAGGCCAGTAGTACCGGACGGGATTACGCCCCCCAAGCGTGATTCAAGCCAGGCAATACACCCCATAGGGCTGCGCCCTCACTAGACAGGATTACACATGTCCTTTGCCTCCCTCGGTCTCTCCGAGGCTTTAGTCCGTGCGGTCGAATCCGCCGGCTACACCCAACCCACTCCGGTGCAACAGCGGGCCATCCCCGCCGCGTTGCAAGGTCGCGACCTGATGGTTGCAGCCCAGACGGGTACAGGTAAGACAGGCGGCTTTGCCCTGCCGATCCTTGAGCGACTGTTCCCCAACGGTCACCCCGATCGCGAACAGCGCCACGGCCCGAAACAACCGCGCGTCCTGGTATTGACCCCGACCCGCGAACTGGCCGCCCAGGTGCATGACAGCTTCAAGCTGTATGCCCGCGATTTGAAATTCGTCAGCGCCTGCATCTTTGGCGGCGTTGGCATGAACCCGCAGGTCCAGGCTCTGGCCAAGGGCGTCGACGTCCTGGTGGCCTGCCCCGGTCGCCTGCTCGACCTGGCCAACCAGCGCGCTATTGACCTGTCACACGTGGAAATCCTCGTCCTTGACGAAGCCGACCGCATGCTCGACATGGGTTTTATCCATGACGTGAAGAAGGTCCTCGCCAAGCTTCCGGCCAAACGCCAGAACCTGCTGTTCTCGGCGACTTTCTCGAAAGACATCACCGATCTGGCCGGCAAGCTGCTGCACAACCCGGAACGCATCGAAGTCACGCCGCCGAACACCACGGTCGAG
The DNA here is from genome assembly GCA_018816095.1 of Gammaproteobacteria bacterium. Classification (GTDB taxonomy): domain Bacteria; phylum Pseudomonadota; class Gammaproteobacteria; order Pseudomonadales; family Pseudomonadaceae; genus Aquipseudomonas; species Aquipseudomonas spirodelae. The sequence goes on along the minus strand of JAHIWP010000017.1, from coordinate 11,577 downwards.
CGCATCGAACAGCGTGTATTCCGCGTTCAGGCCAGCCACAAGCGCGCCCTGCTCGCTCACCTGATCACCGCTGGCGCCTGGGAACAGGTACTGGTGTTCACTCGCACCAAGCACGGCGCTAACCGCCTGGCCGAGTACCTGGATAAACACGGCCTGCCGGCTGTAGCGATCCACGGTAACAAGAGCCAGAACGCCCGCACCACAGCCCTGGCTGACTTCAAGGCCAGCAAGGTCCGCATTCTGGTGGCCACTGATATCGCCGCCCGCGGCCTGGATATCGATCAGCTGCCGCACGTGGTCAACTTCGAGCTGCCGAATATCGAAGAAGATTACGTGCACCGCATCGGCCGTACTGGCCGTGCTGGCCGCAGCGGTGAAGCGATCTCCCTGGTTGCACCGGACGAAGAGAAGCTGCTCAAGGGCATTGAGCGCATGACCAAGCAGAAGATCGGCGACGGTGACCTGCTCGGTTTTGATGCCAGTACGGTTGAAGCCGAACGTCCGGAAGTGCGTGAGCCGCAGAAGCCACGTCAACCGCGCGGCGCCAAGCCAGAAGGCGAACGCCATGGGGGCGGGCGCAAGGACAAAGGCAAGGACAGCGGCAAGGAACACAGCCGCGCAGCCAAGCCTCAGGGCGGCCGCAGCCAACAACCACGCAACTCGTCCTCGGGGCGCGCTGCCGCGCCGGCAGTACCCGCATTACCTCCGGACCGCGCGCCGGATGAGTTCCGCGACGATGAAATCGATAATTTCGGCAACCGTGCCGACTATGTAAGCCCGAACCAGAACAAGCAGCAGAACCGTGGCCGTCGGCCCGGTACGCCTGCAGCGCCCAGCGGCCCGAGCGCCAGCAATGGCGTCGGTCTGGGTGCTCGTCCAGCCAAACCGCCGCGCAGCAATGGCGGCGGTGCCAATGCTGGCGGTCAGGGCCGTCGTCAGGGCTCAGGCTCTGGTGGCCAGGGCGGTCAGGGCCGTAATGGCTCCGGCCGTGCACGTCCGCCGCGTGATACCCGCACCACATCGCTGAACCGCGATGAGCTGCCACGCCAGGAAGCGGCGGTAAAAAGCCCGCGCGACAAGCAACCGGTGATCGTGCACAAGGGCTCGCGCCTGGACCGCTTCCCGACACCGGAGCAGCTCGACGAATTGGCGAGCGCACGTCCGCGCGGCGAAAAGCCGGCCCTGCTGACGCGCAACCGCGAAGAGTCATAGTCCGCAGCAGGCCGTTGAAAAACGTTGCCGAGGCAGCCAGCGCAAGGCGAAACAGGCGAAAAAGCGGAGTTTACGAGTTGTAAATGAGCATTTTGAGCCTGTTTTTAACACCGCGATGGCAACGCAGGTAGCTTTTCAACAGCCTGCTAGCCGCACACAAAAACGCCGCCCATTGGGCGGCGTTTTTGTGTGGGCGTTTTTTCTCGGGTACAGGGTCAAGTAGATGGCCCGCCGTGCCCAAGCTACTCCGGCGGTGGCGGCTTACGCCACTCCCACCGGATCAACAGTCAGAGCGAAATGGCCTCGAAGATCGTATAAAACATCATGCCCAGCATGGTCATCGCGCCGACCCACATAACACCAATTCCCCAGGCCGTTGCGCGACGCTGATAACCCAGGCAGAGCAGCACCATGCCGATCACGATCAGCAGCAGCACGGAATTGAAATGATCCATTCGTGCCGCTCCTTATCTACCCGAACTCGGCTCGGCCGATTGCGTCCAACCACCACCCAGCGCCTTGAACAGGTTCACCTCGCTGACCAGTTGATTGAAGCGATCATTGATCACGCCCTGCTGCACGCCGAACAACTGGCGCTGGGCATCGAGCACGGTCAGGTAGTTGTCCACCCCGCCCCGGTAGCGACGGTCAGCCAATTGATAATAGGCCTCGCTGCTGCGCAGCAGATCGCGCTGGGCTTGCAACTGCTCGTCGAAGCTGGTTCGCGCAGTCAGGCCGTCGGCGACCTCGCGGAAGGCCACTTGAATGGCCTTTTCGTACTCGGCAACCTGGATATTCTTGCTGACTTCGCTGTAGTCGCGGTTGGCCCGCAACTGACCGGCGTTGAAGATCGGCACGCTGATGCTCGGCGCGAAATTCCAGTAGCCGGAGCCGCCATCGAACAGGCCGGACAATTCGCTGCTGGCAGTGCCCGCCGCGCCGGTCAGGCTGATTCTCGGGAAGAACGCCGCGCGCGCTGCGCCGATGCTGGCATTGGCTGCGAGCAACTGGTGCTCGGCCTGCAGGATGTCCGGGCGTTGCTGCAGCAGATCGGACGGCAGGCCTACCGGCAATGCAGCCAACAGCGGCTGCCCCAGTTCACGCGGTTGCAGCGACTCAGCCGGAGGGGTTTTCCCCAGCAGCAGCGCCAAGGCATTGCGGTCCTGGGCCTGCAGGCGGAAATAACGCGCACGTTCGACCCGCGCCGATTCCACCGCCGACTGCGCCTGGCGCAGCTCAACGGCCGAGGCGACGCCCACATCGAAGCTGCGTTGAGTCAGTTGCAGGCTGCGCTCGTAGGTCTTGAGGGTGTCTTCGGTCAGGCGCAACAGCGCCTGGTCGGCCTGCCAGGTCAGCCAGGCATTGGCGACGCTGGCAATCAGGCTGATTTGCGCGCCGCGCTGGGCCTGCTCACTGGCGAAGTACTGTTCCAGCGCCTGTTCGCGCAGGCTGTCCAGACGGCCGAACAGGTCCAGCTCCCAGGACACACCGAGGGTGGCGCTGTACTGCCCACCAACCGAGGATTCGCCCAGCGGGCTGAGGTCTGCCGGCGTGCGCCCGCGACTGCCATCGCCATGGGCGTTGACCGCCGGAAACAGCTCGGCGCGCTGGATGCGGTACTGCGCACGGTAGGCTTCGACGTTGAGCGTCGCCACCCGCAGGTCGCGGTTATTCGCCAGCGCCAGGCCGATCAGCTCGCGCAGCTGCGGGTCACTGAAAAACGTTTCCCAGCCAGGCACCGCAGTCGCGGCCGTGCTGCCCGTCGCCTGGCCTTGGCCTGCTGGCCAACTAGTCGGAACCGGCGCAGCAGGCCGCTGGTAATCGGGGATCATCGAGCAGCCGCCGAGCAAGCCCGCCACTGCTACCGCCAACAAGGACTTCCTCACTGCACATTCTCCTTATCGGATGCCTGCTGACCGTCGATAGTGCGGGCGCTCTTGTCGCCGAACCAACGGGTTATCAGCACGTAGAACAGCGGAATCCAGAAGATCGCCAGGATCATCGCGCTGAGCATGCCGCCGATCACACCCGTACCAATGGCGTGCTTGCTACCGGCACCCGCGCCGCTGGCAATGGCCAACGGTACGACCCCAAGAATAAACGCCAGCGAGGTCATAATGATCGGCCGCAGACGCATTCGGCAGGCCTTGACCGCCGCTTCGGTGAGGTCCATGCCATCCTCGTACAACGATCGCGCAAACTCCACGACCAGGATCGCGTTACGCGCCGACAGGCCGATGGTGGTCAGCAACCCCACCTGGAAATAGACGTCGTTGGACAACCCGCGCCCGTAGGTCGCCAGCAGCACACCGACGATACCCAGAGGCACCACCATGATCACCGCGACAGGAATCGACCAGCTCTCGTAGAGCGCAGCCAGGCACAGGAACACCACCAGCAGCGACAGTGCGAACAACACCGGTGCCTGCCCGCCGGACAGGCGTTCTTCAAACGACAGGCCGGTCCAGGCAATCCCAACACCCGGCGGCAGCTGCTTGGCCAGGCGCTCGACTTCGGCCATGGCATCGCCGCTGCTGTAGCCCGGTGCCGGCTCGCCCAGCACCTGCATGGCAGATACGCCGTTGTAACGCGACAGCTTGGGCGGTCCGTAGATCCACTCGCCGCTGGCGAAGGCACTGAAGGGCACCATCTCGCCAGCAGCGTTGCGCACGTGCCACTTCTGGAAGTCTTCCGGGTTCATGCGCGAGTCGGCCTGGCCTTGCAGGTAGACCTTCTTGACCCGGCCGCGATCGATGAAGTCGTTGACGTAGCCGCTACCCCAGGCGATCGACAGGGTCTGGTTGATGTCGCTCAGGGACACCCCATGGATGCGCGCCTTTTCATCGTCGATCTCCAGCTTGTATTGCGGCTCGTCGTTCTGCCCGTTGGGTCGCACACCGATCAGAACCGGGCTTTTCGCGGCCATGCCGAGGAACTGGTTGCGCGCCGCGGTGAGGGCTTCATGGCCCACGCCGCTGCGGTCCTGCAGATAGAAGTCGAAGCCCAACGCGTTGCCCAGCTCCATCACTGCCGGCGGCGCAAAGGCAAAGACCATGGCATCGCGGAGCTCGCCAAAACGTCCTTGCAAACGCTCCTGTAGGGCGAACACGCTCTGCTCGGCCTCGGGGCGCTGATCCCAGTTCTTCAGGTTGATAAAGGCAATGGCAGAGTTTTGCCCACGCCCGGCAAAGTTGAACCCGGTGACGGTGAACACACCGCTGACCACATCCGACTCTTCTTCGAGCAGGTACTTGCGCATCTCGTCGACCACCAGATCGGTACGCGCCACGGTGGAACCAGCCGGCGTCTGCACCTGGGCGAACAGCACGCCCTGGTCTTCCGGCGGCAGGAACGAGGCAGGCAGGCGCATAAACAGCCAGATCATCAGCGCCATGATCAGCGCAAAGATCACCAAGTAGCGGTACTTGCGATTGATCACACTGCGCACGCCACGGCCGTAGCTGTCCACGCCACGGTCAAAAGTGCGGTTGAACCAGCCGAAGAAGCCGCGCTTCTGTCCATGATGGCCGGGCTCGATCGGCTTGAGCAGCGTTGCGCAGAGCGCCGGGGTGAAGATCAACGCGACCAGCACCGACAGCACCATGGCCGAGATGATAGTGATCGAGAATTGTTGGTAGATGACCCCCGTGGAACCGCCGAAGAACGCCATCGGCAGGTACACCGCCGACAGCACCAGGCCGATGCCGACCAGCGCACCCTGGATCTGGCCCATCGACTTGCGCGTCGCCTCGCGCGGCGAGAGGCCTTCTTCGGCCATCACCCGCTCAACGTTCTCCACCACCACGATGGCATCGTCGACCAGCAGGCCGATGGCCAGAACCATGGCAAACATGGTCAGGGTATTGATGCTGAAACCGAATGCCGAGAGCACCGCGAAGGTGCCCAGCAACACCACCGGCACCGCCAGGGTCGGGATGATGGTGGCGCGGAAGTTCTGCAGGAACAGGTACATCACCAGGAACACCAGCACGATCGCCTCGATCAGCGTGTAAACCACGCCCTCGATGGAGGCCGAAATCACCGGCGTGGTGTCGTACGGGAAAACCAGCTTCATGCCCTGCGGGAAGAATGGCTCAAGCTCCGCCAGGGTGGCGCGGATGTTCTTCGCGGTGTCCAGCGCGTTGGCACCGGTCGCCAGTTTGATGGCGATACCGGTGGCCGGGTGGCCGTTGTATTCGGAGTTGATGGCGACGTTTTGCCCGGCCAGCTCGACCTTGGCGACATCACCGAGTTTGACCTGGGAACCGTCGGCATTGACCTTCAGCAGGATCGCGCGGAATTCTTCCGGGGTCTGCAAACGGGTCTTGCCGATCACCGTGGCGGTCAGTTGCTGATCTTCAACCGACGGCAGGCCACCCAGTTGGCCGGAGGCGATCTGCACGTTCTGCTGCTGGATGGATGTGCGCACGTCGACGGGCGTCAGCTGATAATTGTTCAGCTTGGCCGGATCGAGCCAGATACGCATGGCGTACTGCGAGCCGAAGACCTGAAAATCGCCCACGCCGGGGGTTCGTGACAGCGGGTCCTGGATATTGGAAACGATGTAGTCGGCCAGGTCGCTCTTATCGTAGCGGCCATCCTCGGACACCAGGCCCACCACCATCAGGAAGTTGACCGTCGATTTGGTCACCCGGATGCCTTGCTGCTGGACTTCCTGCGGCAACAAAGGCGTCGCCAGCTGCAACTTGTTCTGCACCTGAACCTGAGCGATATCCGGGTCGGTGCCCTGCTCGAACGTCACGGTGATGCCCATGCTGCCGTCGGAGTTGCTCTCCGAAGACATGTAACGCAGGCCATCGATGCCGTTGAGCTGTTGCTCGATAACCTGCACCACGGTGTCCTGCACGGTTTGCGCGGAAGCACCTGGGTACGCCACGGAAATGCCCACCGCAGGCGGGGCGATGCTCGGGTACTGGTTGACCGGCAGGCCGACGATGGACAGACCGCCGACCAGCATGATCACCAGCGCCAGCACCCAGGCGAAGATGGGCCGATCAATAAAGAAATTGGACATCGTGGACCCCTACTGGCTAGCGCCATCTGGCGTGGACGCGGCTGCGCTAACGTTGGTGGCCGGAACCGGCTCGACCTGCTGACCCGGCTGGATAAATTGCAGCCCCTCGGTAATCAGGCGGTCGCCGGACTGCAGGCCGTCACCAATCAGCCACTGGCTGCCGGCGGTACGTTCAGCCTTGAGGGTGCGCGCCTGCACCTTGTTGTCGGCGTCCAGCACCATGGCAATGGGCTGGCCGCGCGCGTCACGGGTCACGCCCTGTTGGGGTGCCAGAATCGCCTCGCTCCTCACCCCGGCCACCAGCCGTGCATGCACGAACATGCCCGGCAGCAGCACCCGGTCAGGGTTGGGGAACACGGCGCGCAAAGTCACCGAACCGGTGCCGGCATCCACCGACACCTCGGAAAACGCCAGTTGCCCCGGCTGGCTGTATTCCTCGCCACCTTCCAGCACCAGGGTCACCCGCGCGGCATTTTCGCCGGCCTTCTCCAGACGTCCCTCGGCCAGGTCACGGCGCAGCTGGAGCAACTCGCGCGCCGGCTGGGTCACGTCGACATAGATCGGGTCGAGCTGTTGAATGGTTGCCAACTGCTGCGCCTGACCGCTGCTGACCAGCGCACCCTCGGTGACCGCCGAGCGGCCGATCACGCCCGATATCGGTGCCAGCACCTTGGTGTAACGCACATCGATACGCGCCCGCTCCAGCGCCGCCTCGGCCTGCAGGCTGGCCGCGCGGGCCTCGTCGTAGGCTTGCTTACTGACCGCCTGATCCTTGACCAGATCGGCATAGCGTTCCGCCAGTGAACGGCTCGACGCCACGCTGGCTTCGGCACTTTTCAGGGCCGCGCCATACACCGAGCCGTCAATCTGATAGAGCTGCTGCCCAGCCTTGACCTCGCTGCCTTCATCAAACAGGCGCTTCTGGATGATGCCGTTGACCTGCGGCCGCACTTCGGCGATCCGGTAAGCGGCGGTGCGACCCGGTAATTCGCTGGTCACCGCAAAGGGTTGCGCCTGCAGCGTGACGAAGCCGACCTTCTGCATCGGCGGTGCGGCTTCTTCTCCCGGCTCGGAGCACCCGGCCAGCAGTGCGGCAAGGACCAGGGGGGCGGCGTAGGCAGCTTTGCGGGACATACAAAAGACCTCGTGGGAGCGTGTTCAGACACATGCTGGACCTCACAAAGCGGAGGCGACGGCGATGGCGAAGCGCTGAAATCCGCAGCGCGCGGCATGGCACGAATGCGTTTCAAAATAGGAAAAAACGAGGCGGCACTATATACATTCAGCGATGTTTGTAAATAAACCATCCGTCTCAGAATATTGCCGCTGGTGCCGGCCAGCCCATCACTAGGGCAGCCCAAGCGAATCACAGGCCGCAGCCTGCAATAGAATAGATAGGAAAGCCCGTCAGCTGCGCCAACGGGCCAAGCCTACCGCACCGAGGGAAGAGGCGCGGCAGGTACACAGACGTTACTTGCGCACGCCTTCAACCGAAATGATCAGCTCAAGGCTTTCCGACGCCGGACCCAGGTCTGTGCTGATATCAAAGTCTTTCAGCTTCAACGTGGTAGTGCCCTCGAAGCCGGCGCGGTAGCCGCCCCATGGGTCCTTGCCTTCACCGATAAACTTGGCAGCAATCACCACCGGCTTGGTCACACCATTAAGGGTCAGGTCGCCGCTGATATCGGCAGTGCCTTCACCTGTGGACTTGACCGAGGTCGAGGCAAAGGTCGCGGTGGGGTGCTTGCTGACGTTGAGGAAGTCATCGCTGCGGATGTGCTTGTCGCGCTCGGCATGGTTGGTGTCAACGCTGGTAGTGTTCAACGTCACGTTGACCTTGCTGTCCTGCGGCTTGGCAGCGTCGAAGCTGAAGCTACCGTCGAAGTCTTTGAACGTACCGTAGAGCCAGCTGTAGCCCAGGTGGCTGATCTTGAAATTGACGAAGGCGTGCTGGCCCTGTTTGTCGATGGCGTAATCAGCAGCCATCACCTGACCAGCGCCCATCAATGCGCCACCCAGTGCCAGGGCTACGAGGGTTTTTTTCAACATCGGCATACTCCTTGTGAGTGTGGGATGGGGCCAGTCCAGCCCCGGAAACAGCAAACGCAACTAGCGACCGAACATCCGCATCAGCGTACGGTCGCGATCAATAAAGTGGTGTTTCAATGCAGCCAGGGCATGAATGCCGGCAAAGATCACCAGCGCCCACGCCAGATACTCATGCACCAATCCGGCCACGTCTTCCTGGTCAGGAATACTGGTCAAGCTGGCCGGCACTTCAAACAAGCCGAATACCGGGATGCCGCGTCCGTCAGCTGTAGAGATCAGGTAGCCGGAAATCATCAGCACAAACAGCCCCAGGTAGAGAAAGCTGTGACCTAACTTGCTGGCCAGGCGAGTCAGCCGACCATGGTCCGGCAAGCTCGCCGGCGGCGGACTAAACCCGCGCCACAGCACCCGAGCCAGCATCACAGTAAACAGCACCAAGCCGATGCTTTTATGCAGGTCCGGCGCGGTCTTGTACCAGCCACTGTAATAGTCCAGCCCGACCATCCAGTAACCCAAGGCAAACAGGCCGAACACGGCCAGCGCCACCAGCCAGTGCATCAGGATGCTGACAAGACCGTAGTGAGAAGAGCTATTGCGCCATTGCATTGCAAAGGTTCCAAAAAATAAAGGTCGGGGCCGCGAATCGAGCAAGACTAGCAACAAACCTATCGACTAAAAGCGGAATTTTTCGCTTTGAAATATCGAGAAATACGATGCTTCATTCGAGTCTCTTACGCAGAGTCATTAGTCTAGCGGCGCGCCATAACGTTCCGCGACCGCTCTGCAGGCGCCATGATAGAGCCAATCGGCGGGCTGCCAGAGGAATACCGCCACGCGTGTGCCGCTCATCGTCCACGGTGCTTCTGATAGGCTTGGCGCAGATTTTCATGGGAGACCCGCGATGAGCCTGAATGACCAGTGGATGCAACGTGACCTGAAGGTGCTGTGGCACCCCTGCACACAAATGAAGGATCACGAGCAGCTGCCCCTGGTACCGATCAAACGCGGTGAAGGCGTGTGGCTGGAAGACTTCGACGGCAAACGCTATATCGACGCGGTCAGCTCCTGGTGGGTCAACGTCTTCGGCCATGCCAACCCGCGCATCAACCAGCGCATCAAAGATCAGGTCGACCAACTGGAGCATGTGATTCTCGCGGGCTTCAGCCATCAACCGGTGATCGAACTCTCCGAGCGCTTGGTCAACATGACCCCGGCGGGGCTCGACCGGGTGTTCTATGCCGACAACGGCTCATCCTGCATCGAAGTCGCGTTGAAGATGAGCTTTCACTACTGGCTCAACGTCGGTAAACCGGCGAAAAAGCGCTTTGTCACCCTGAGCAACAGCTACCACGGCGAAACCATCGCGGCGATGTCGGTCGGCGATGTCGCGCTGTTCACTGACATCTATAAAACTTTACTGCTGGACACTATCAAGGTGCCCAGCCCGGACTGCTACCACCGCCCCGAGGGCGTCAGCTGGGAAGAACACTCGCGCACCATGTTCGCCCATATGGAGCAGACCCTGGCCGAGCACGGCCATGAAGTCGCGGCGGTAATCGTCGAGCCACTGATCCAGGGCGCCGGCGGTATGCGCATGTACCACCCGATCTACCTCAAGCTGCTGCGCGAGGCCTGCGACCGCTACGGCGTGCACCTGATCCATGACGAGATCGCCGTGGGCTTTGGCCGCACCGGCACGATGTTCGCCTGTGAACAGGCCGGTATCCGTCCGGATTTCCTCTGCCTGTCGAAAGCCCTCACCGGCGGCTATCTACCCATGGCAGCCTGCCTGACCACCAACGAGGTGTATGAAGCGTTCTATGACGACTATTCGACCCTGCGCGCCTTCCTGCATTCACACAGTTACACCGGTAACCCGCTGGCCTGCGCGGCGGCTCTGGCAACCCTGGACATCTTCGAGCAGGACAATGTAATCGAAGCCAACAAAGCCTTGGCCGCGCGGATGGCCAGCGCCACCGCACACCTGGTCGACCACCCGCATGTCGCCGAGGTTCGCCAAACCGGCATGGCGCTGGCCATCGAGATGGTCCAGGACAAAGCCAGTAAAACCGCCTACCCCTGGCAGGAACGCCGCGGCCTCAAAGTATTCCAGCACGCCCTCAAGCGCGGCGCACTGCTGCGTCCGCTGGGCAGCGTGGTGTACTTCCTGCCGCCTTATGTGATTACCCCTGAGCAGATCGACTTCCTCGCGGAAGTAGCCAGTGAAGGCATCGATATCGCCACCCGTAACTCGGTCAGCGTGGCAATGGGCAACGCCAACTATCCGGGCTTTCGCGATCCGGGCTAAATACAGCAGCGGGGTGGATGTCGCGCTTGTCATCCACCCTACGGATATCCATGCGCACCACGCGCCCTGCGGCTAGAATTCGCGCCTTTACTCTAGGTTCACGTCTTATGCGCCTATCCCGATTCTTTATCGACGCCCCCCTCTCCCTCGGCCAGCACGAGCTGCCAGAAGCCCAGGCCCACTATATCGGGCGTGTGCTGCGTCACGCCGTCGGCGATACGGTGCAATTGTTCGACGGCAGTGGCCAGGAGTACCTGGGCGAACTGATTGAGGTTGGTAAAAAGAATGTGCGCGTCGAGTTGCGCGAGGCATTCACCGGTCAGGCCGAATCCCCTCTGCGTATTCACCTTGGCCAGGGCTTATCGCGCGGCGAGCGGATGGACTGGGCGATCCAGAAGGCCACCGAGCTAGGCGCCAATGAAATCAGCCTGATCGTCAGCGAGCGCTGTGAGGTGCGCCTCAAGGACGAACGCGCCGACAAACGCATGGCCCACTGGCGACAAGTGGCAATCAGCGCCTGCGAACAATGCGGCCGCTCGGTGCTGCCGATCATTCACCCGCCCATCAGCCTCAACGAATGGCTGGTGCAGACCCGCGCCGAGTTGAAGCTGGTGCTGCACCCGGTCGCCGAACCTTGGGCCAGCCACCCGCAGCCTCAGTCCTTGGCGTTCCTGATCGGCCCGGAAGGCGGCCTCAGCGACAACGAAGTGGCACAGGCCAAGCATCACAGCTTTCATGCCGCGCGCCTCGGCCCGCGGGTGCTGCGCACCGAAACCGCGCCGGTGGTGGCGCTGAGTGTGGCGCAACAGTTGTGGGGCGACTTCTAAGCCCCCGGATCGGGTAGGAGGCGGCCTCACGGCCGCCGTCCTCCCACACCACCGTGCGTACGGTTCCGTACACGGCGGTTCAGGCCATGCGGTTAAGCCGATTGATCGTATCCAGTATCGAGACCAGTCCAAGTCTGTCCCATAGC
>JAHIWP010000016.1 GCA_018816095.1 Gammaproteobacteria bacterium | reverse complement strand
CAATCCCTCGCAGGCTGAAGCCTTGGGCTTGACCGAGCTGAATGGTGGCGCGCTCTTCAACACTGAGTTCGGAATAAGACATAGGGGCAGCACCGTACCGGAAAGGTCAGGTGTTGCACTCAGTTTTCGCGGCCGCCCAGCATTCAATGCCAGAAGATTGGTTTGGTCGGCAATCGTCTGGATAACTCCGGCAGCACTCATGATTTGCTGCGTTTCATTTGCCAGGTGATCAACAGCAGAGCTGATATTGGAGACTGTGGTAGCCAGTGACTGAATAGCAGTGCGCAATGTTTCTGCTACAGCATCACCCTCGGCAGCCAGTTCATTAGCTTTTTGTGCCTCAGTTGCAGTTTGCTGCACATGGCCTGCCACTTCGGAAATAGACGCTGCCATTTCCGTCATGGCGGCGGCGGTCATGTCTATCTCCGCGCGCTGCTCTAACAATGATGACTCTGTCTGACTGGATAGCGATGACGAGTGTTTGGCGGAGTCGGCGACCAACACTGTCAAGTCACTCAGCCGGGTTAAGGCTGTTTTAAGTCGAGCATCTTCACTGATCAGGACCATTTCCATTTGCGCCGAAGCGCCTGACGCATCGCTGTAGGCAGCCGCACTAACAGGATCAAAAAATGCGTCGGGTGCACTGCGCAGTATTTTCGCCAGGTGCTTATCTAACCGTGTATATGCCCACCAGCCGAATAGCGCAAATATTATGGCAGTCGCTACTTGAGCATAAAAACTGGAAAGATAACCAATTGAGCAAACCGCACCGATGATCGCTGCCACCGGCAGCGCAAAAACCTCAAAAATATTTGCTGCAGAATTAAATACTGGGTTGGCTTTCTTGCCTGCAAAAATTCTTTTATAAACACCTTGAGCACGCTCAACTTGTTCACGCGTCGGTTTTACTCTGACCGACTCATAGCCAACCACTTTACCGCTTTCAATAATCGGGGTCACATAGGCGCTCACCCAATAGTAATCGCCATTCTTGCAGCGATTTTTAACAATCCCCATCCAGCTTTTGCCGGCTTTTAAATAGCTCCACATCACAGCAAACACTGCCGTCGGCATATCAGGATGACGCACTAGACTGTGCGGACTGCCCAGCAGTTCAGCTTCTGAATAACCACTGATTTTTATGAATTCTTTATTGCAGTAGGTTATTTTCCCGGAAATATCAGTCGCTGATATCAAACGCTGGTCGCCTGAAAACGTTTGCTCGATATTTGTGATATTTCTATTACTGCGCATAAATCATTTCCTGGGACGGCACTTGGCCGCGACACATACCGATCAAAACCGTGAACACACAGCTATTTTTTAACCACAGCGCATCAGATCAATGCACAGATTTGTAACCCCTAATCTTTCCGAACAATTGCCAGTGCACCCGTAATGAATACTCGTATAGTGGAATTCGTCCTTGGATTAGATCGATATACCGCCATGGTTTATTAACCACAGGCACACACCCGCACCAGCAACGGCGCAATCCGTGTGCTAGGCACTTAGTGGGATCAAGGAAGTCCATGTCGAGATCGAGTCACTGAAAAGCTGCTGCGGGCTAAACAGCTTGATAGGGGAAAAGCAACGGATCGCAGCAAAGGCTGGCGGTCCAGTGAAAGCCCGCAAAACAGCAGGCAATCGCCCTAAGAGCTCTAGACCTAGGCGGTGAAGCAAGGGCCCGATAAGCCTGCGGCGTGTCACCTGCAGCCTTGGTCTAGCGCAAGCCTCAGGACCATGAGCGCAGAGGGTAGAAGCTGAACGCCGGCTGCTGCGCCCAGCACTCAAACGGGCAGACAAGCCCGAAACAATTGTATACAAAATCACCTAAAAAGCACATAAACTGCATGGGTATATTGGAGCAGGCGCCAATACTATTGATAAAATCTATTGACATCAATAAGTTAAGGCTATGGAAGCGAGCAATTTTTTTCTAGGTTTAGTGACCGTTAAACGGTACACGCGGCTTAGTGCGCAATGGATCCAGCAGCCCTGACAAGCCGTTGTGATCAATTTCCTGCATCAGCGCCAACAATCGGCCGATTTCACCTTGGGGGAAACCTTCGCGAGCGAACCAGTTAAGGTAATTGCCGGGAAGGTCGGCAAGTAAGCGACCTTTGTATTTGCCGAAGGGCATTTCACGGGTTACCAGCAACAGCAGATCTTCGGGCTTCATCAGGCACTCGCGAGGTGGCATGTACGCACTCTGGTTGGGTGCGCATCAGGCCGTAAATTATGCCGTTCGGCTTAGACCCAGGCCAGCGCCTACGCCAGTGGCGCAAACTCGGGTAAGCTGCGCGCCCGTGTTTATCGACCCAAGGTTTGCTTCAGCATGATTATCAAGGCACTGCGCATCGGCCTCGGCCAGTTGATCATCTTCCTCGACTGGATCAGCCGCCCAGCCAAACTCAAACGAACCCCTGAGGCGCAAACGGCGGTTGAAAAAAGCGCCGCCAATCTGGCGTTGTATCAATTCCACGCCTGCCCGTTCTGCGTAAAAACCCGCCGCACCTTGCACAAACTCAATGTACCGGTTGCCCTGCGCGACGCGAAGAACGACGCCCAAGCGCGCAGCGACTTGGAACAGCAAGGCGGCAAGATCAAAGTGCCGTGTCTGCGCATCGAAGAGAACGGCCAGAGCACCTGGCTGTACGAGTCCAAGGCAATCATCGCCTACCTTAACGAGCGCTTCGCCGCTGTCTGATCAGGTAATCGGGGCCGCAACGGCCCCGATTAATCCATTAAGGCTGCACAGCCTGTAACTCGCTTGCAACGAACTGGCTGCCCTGCTGCTGCGCAACAAAACTCACCTTGTCGCCGACCTTGAGCCCCTCAAGCTGAGCGGCGTCCTGCACCTTAAACACCATGGTCATCGGCGGCATGCCCAGGTTGGCCAGTGGGCCGTGGCGCAGCGTCACCTTCTGGTTGGCCGTATCAATTTTGCGTACTTCACCTTGGCTGGTGGCCGCCGCACTGCTAGTGGCGGGCGCGTCAGCTTGCTCGCTGGCCATGACAGGGCCGGCCAACAGGCTGGTTAGGGCGATAACACTGAGTAGATTTTTCATCGTTAATCCTCTTGCTTGGTTAAAGGTTTATTCGGCCAACACGCGAATCTTGCCGACCATGCCAGCCTGGTAATGGCCGGCGATCAGGCAGGCGAAATCAAACTCACCGGCACGATTAAAGGTCCAGATGATTTCCCCGCCCTGGCCCGGCCCAACGTGGGCCATGTAAGGCTCGTCGTGCTGCATACCGGGAAATTTGGCCATCATCGCGGCGTGCGCATCCAGATCGGCCTGAGTGCCGAGCACAAACTCGTGCATTAACTGGCCCTCGTTGCGGTGCACAAAGCGGATGGTTTCGCCTTGTTTGATCTGCAACTGATCAGGGCTAAAGCGCATCTGATCGCTCATGCCAATCTTGATGGTGCGCGTGACCTGCTCACGATCACCGGCAATGCCCCAGGGCTTTTGCTCCTTAACCACCATCATGCTGTGCTGCATAGCATGCTGGTCGCTGTGAGCCAGCACCGCGCCACTGGCCAGTAAGCCAATCAGAGCCAGCGCCAAGGACAAAGGTTTTATCTGCTGCATTAATCCACTTCCTCTTAAGTACGAATTCGACTGGGCGCGGCTAAAGCAGTACACCGCCCGGCCCCGCCCACAAACTTTTGCGTCTCAATGTTCGGCATGGCTGCCGGGCTTACGCACCTGTACTTCAACCGGCTCAGCGAGCGGCTGTTTAAGCGGCATCGACTGCCCACCTGCCGCGGTTGAGCGCGCCGGCTTGGCCACCTCACCGGTCCATTCATACGCCACGCTGCCAGCTGGATGCTTGAACCAGCCCGGATCGCGGTAATCACCGGCCGGTTGGTCTTTGCGCACTTTGAGCATGGTGAACATGCCGCCCATTTCTACCGAGCCGAAGGGGCCGTCACCGGTCATCATCGGCGCGGTGTTGGCCGGCAGCGGCATCTGCATTTCCGCCATATCGGCCATGCCGCGCTCACCCATCACCATGTAGTCAGGGATTATTTTGGCGATCTTGCGCGTCATTTCACGGTGGTCCACACCGATCAGCGTCGGCACGTCATGGCCCATGGCGTTCATGGTGTGGTGGCTCTTGTGGCAATGAAATGCCCAGTCGCCCTCCTCATCGGCGAGAAACTCGACTTGGCGCATTTGCCCCACCGCGATGTCGGTGGTGACCTCAGGCCAACGCGCGCCCACAGGTGTCGGCCCACCATCGGTGCCAGTCACCTCAAACTCGTGACCATGCAAATGGATGGGGTGATTGGTCATGGTCAGGTTGCCGACCCGCAGGCGCACCTTGTCGTTCTGCCGCACCACCAGCGGATCAATGCCGGGAAAAATGCGGCTGTTAAAGGTCCACAGGTTGAAGTCGAGCATGGTCATGATTTTTGGCGTGTAAGCGCCCGGCTCGATGTCATAGGCATTGAGCAAAAAGCAGAAATCCCGATCCACTTCGCTGATCAGCGGATGATGGCTCTTTGGGTGGGTGACCCAAAAGCCCATCATGCCCATGGCCATCTGGGTCATTTCGTCGGCATGCGGGTGGTACATAAAGGTGCCGGGGCGGCGTGCTTCGAACTCGTAAACGAAGGTTTTCCCCACCGGAATCGCCGGCTGGGTCAAACCCGATACGCCGTCCATGCCATTGGGCAGGCGCTGGCCATGCCAGTGGATACTGGTGTGCTCAGGCAATTTGTTGGTGACGAAGATGCGCACCCGGTCGCCCTCCACCACTTCAATAGTCGGCCCCGGCGATTGGCCGTTGTAGCCCCACAGATGGGCCTTGTAGCCAGGTGCCAACTCGCGCACCACCGGCTCGGCGACCAGGTGGAACTCCTTGACGCCGTTGTTCATGCGCCAAGGCAGCGTCCAGCCATTGAGGGTGACCACCGGGTTGTAAGGCCGACCGTTTTGCGGCTGCAGCGGCGGCATGGTGTCGGCGCTGCTTTGCGACACCGCCTCGGGAATGCCCGCCAGTGACACCCGGCTAACCGCAGAAGTGGCGACAGCGGCCGTGATAGCGCTGGCACCGAGGAAAAAATCACGTCGTGAAACCATGGGAATAATTCCTTGATCAGTGCCCAGCGGGCTCGTCGGCAACAGCAGTGGTCGCCACAGTGGAGGGCAAGCTCGGCGCACCCTGCATGGCCATCTGCAAATCGGCGTTGGCGATCCAGAAGTCGCGCTGCGCCTGCAGGTAGCCATCGATCGCGAGGATCTGCTTGCGCGCATCGGCCAGTAGCTCAAAGGTGCTGATAAACATGCCGTTGTACTGCAGGACGTTTTCCTCGGCGATGCGCGCACGCAGCGGGAGCACCTCGTCGCGGTAATGCCGGGCAATGTCATGGCTGGCCTGGTAACCCAAATAAGCCTCGCGCACTTGCGAGCGCGCATTGATTGCCGTCTCGGCAGCACGGTTGAGCATTTGCCGGTACTGCGCCTCGGCCTTGGCCACCTTGGCCCCACTCCAGTCGAATAGCGGCAACTCGACGCTGATCTCATAGCCACGCTGAGTCGGCTCCTGATTGGAGCGGTTATTCACCAGGCCCAGCTCCAGCACATTGATAAAGCGCGTGGTCTTGCTCAGCCCCAAGTTGCTGGCCAGACGCTCAGCATCCAGGCGCACGGCCTGAATATCCAAGCGCTGACTCATGGCCAGGCGCTCAACATCGGGCAATGGCTCGGCCGTTGCCGGCAATTGCGGCAGGCGCTCAGGTAAGCGGAAGTCGAGCTGCTCGCCCCACAACCCGAGCAAGCGGGTTAACTGCTCGCGCGTCTGCACCCGCGCCTGCTCGGCGCGGATCAGGTTAAGCCCGGCATCGGCATAGAAACTTTGCTCCTGCGCCTGCTGCAGCAGGCTGTAATTGCCCACTGCCGCCAAGCGCCGCGCCAGCTCGGCACCCGCCTCCGCGGAGTCCACCACCTGCTGCATAAAGCCCAGGCTTTCCTGCGCAGCCACCGCGCGATACCAGGCCTTGCGCGTTTGCGTGGCTAGCTCGAACAGCGCCAGGCTAGTCTGGCGCTGCATCTGCTCGAAGCGTTTGGCTTCCATACCCGAGGTCAACGGCATGGCGATCAAGCGTGCCAGGTTGATATGCAGCCCGCGCTCGTACTCCACCTCACTGCCTTTTTCCAGGCGACCGAAGGAGAAGCCCGGGTTAGGGATACGCCCTGCCTGCACCCGCTCCGCCTCGCTGATCCCCAGCGCATCAAAGCTCGCCTGCAGGCCACGGTTATTCAACAGGGCAACCTGCACCGCCGCCTCCACGCTAAGCGGCTGCGCGAGTAACTCACTCACCCGTTCGTCGACCTGGCTGCGTTGCTCGGGGGTTTTCACCCACGTCACCTGTTTGTCCAGTTGCTGGCCTGCCTGCTCGACTGCCGTGAAGCCACCATCCGGGGTAAAGCTGGCGCAACCACCGAGCAGCACAACAACGGCGCACAGCCCAGCCCGCACAACCCGTGAAAAATCACTCATGGGACATTCCTCCATGCTGGCTATGCGGGTTAGTCGCCGCTGGCTCAGCAGATGGCATGGCCGCGTTATCCGCAGGTTGAGTCCAAGGTTCCTGCGCATAGGTACGCCAGCCGCCGATGCGAGCAACCCGCTCATTAGCCTCGGGCCAGTCACTCAGCGGTTGCTCACTAAAACCCTGATAGGCCTTGAGCGGTGATTGATAGTGCAAGGCCGGCGTGACGGCCTCGCCATTAAGCGGGTTGGGCAGCTCGGCCCAGCTGCGCAGTGGCAGCATCAGCAACGCCAGGCAGGTAAACACCGGCCGGCGAATTAAGGGAAAACGCATCATCAAATACTCTCGCGTGCAACGGTGCGCCTGCGCAGAACAGGCGAACACCGGCGAATAGCTCAATACGCATCGTGCGAGCCACAGCAATCGCTACAGCGGGCAGATCAACGCGCGGTTTGGCTTAGGCGAGAAACAGGCGTGGGGGTCTATCGGGGGTTTCGGCGATAAAGCCGACAAACTGCTGCAGACGAGCCAAGGACGGCTCAGCGGCATGTTGCGGCGGACTGGTGACGACAACGGCGCTCAACGCCACCGCACCGACACAAAAAGCGCAGAGGCTGCACAGGCTGTTATCGCTGACGGGGGCAGTATTGCTGGACTACTCGCTGGTGTGATGCGCGCGGGTGGCAGAGGCCTCAGTAGCCTGAGTCATCTGCATCGCGCCCGGGTGATGCGCGGCCATTTGTGGCGCAACCTGGCCGGCTACGTCGCTCTGCTGCGAAACCGCACATAACTGCATGCTGATGGCGGCCATGCTCTGCGCCGGGAGGGCGAGCATTAGCATCCAGATCAGGGCAGTACGCAGGGTTTTGGACATGGTGCGAGGTGGTCTTCAGCACAGGTGGTGTGGCGGATTATCCACCCAATGCATTATTTGTCTATGCCTGAGATGGGCAAACGCCCACCCAGCTGGCTATGATCGGGCCATGACCAGCACCCCTCCGCTGCGCCAACCCTGCCCGCCCGGCGTCTGCGACTGCGGCCGCGAGCAGCTGTTGGATACATTAGGCAACGACTTGCGCATCCTGCTGCTCACCCGCGCAGAAGAAAAGCGCCTGCTTGAGCGGCTGGAAAACCTTGAAAGCCTGAGCGACCTGGAAAAGATGCAACGGCGGCTGCACGAACAACTCGGCATCCACCTGACAGTTGCACCGGGCTTTAACGAAGTGCGCAGCATGCGCGGTATCGGCATCCATATCGCCGAGCTGCCAGGCCTGTGCCGCAAAACCCGCCTGGCCATTCCCACCGCCATCCGCCGCGGCCTGGAAAAACGCCCGGAAATTGCCTACAGCCTGCTCAACGCCCACGACCTGTTTCGCGACATTTAACCGCCTGTGCAAGAGCAAGGCTGCGGCGGCTCATGCAGCTGTGTGTAACCGACGGTTCAGCGCCGCTGTCGGTCTTATTTTTTATGCGCGAGCGCCTGGGGTGCCGCGCGCATTCTTCTGCTGCAGGATCATCGATGCTTCGTTGTAGGCATGCTGGAAGGTGTCGCCGCCGATCCACTCGACTGCCGTGTCTTCGTCTTCATCATGGAAGATCCCGCGATAGGTGATCAGCAGGCCCATCATAAAGTCGGTGGCGGCGTCTTCCGTTTCCTCAGCGACCACCAGCTCCAACACCGGGTATTGCAGGAACACCAAGCACATCGCCAGCAGGCTGATGCCTTCGGCAGCTTTCATCGTTTGGAACAGATCGTCGAAGTGCGCCGGGTCGAAGCCGTTCTCTTCGATGTCTTTGAAGTCGAAGGTGCTCAGGTCAATTTCGACATCATCGAACGGCTCGTTGATCAACGGATTGGCCAGCAGCGGATGCACCACATGGGCTTTGGATTGGCCCGAACGGTTCTGTTTAGCCTTGGCTTTAGCCCGCCTGGCGCGTTTTTGCTGTTTATCTGGGGAAGCCATGGAGGCGAGGTCCTTGTACGGTGCAGCCATCGTGATGGCCCGGGATAATCGGGCGCACAGTGTATTCAATCTTGGCGCGGGCGACGGGCAAAACGCATGGATTTATTTTCCGCGTTGAACCTGCGTAGCCGCCCCAAAGCCCAGCACAGTTACAGAGCCAGCCAATCGATGCGGCGCGGGGGCGTTTATCAATCAGCGGCTAACGCACGCGGCAATCCGGGGGCCTGAGCGAATGCCTCGGCAAGATAATCGATCATCAGCCGTACCTTGGCGGGCGGGCGACGGTCCTGCGGATACACAGCATAAATTCCTCCTGGGGCATAAGGCGGATGATCGAGCGGCAGGGCAATCAGTTGGTCGTGCTGTAGCGCGTCGGCCACAATAAAGTCCGGCTGATAAATCACCCCTTGGCCTGCCACCGCAGCGGCCAGCAGCACGTCGCCATTATTGGCAGCAAGATCCCCCCTGATCGCCACGCGCACACTGCCATCGTGGCCAAACGCCCATTCTTTGCCCCCGGCCCAGGACGACAGGGTGTAGCCCAGGCAATTATGTTGGGCCAACTCGGCCACTCGCCGAGGTACGCCATGGTCGTCGAGATAACTCGGCGCGGCACAAACCAACATCGCGCAATCACCCAACTTGCGTGCCCGCAATGGGCTGTCGGCCAATCGGCCGATACGCACAGCCAGGTCCCAGCCGCCATCAACCAGGTCGACCCGGCTGTCGGTCAGCCCCAACTCGATATTCAGCGCCGGATGCCGCCGGTTGAAGGCCGGCAGCAACGGCGCGATAAAACGACTCCCGAACGACAGCGGTAGACTCATGCGCAGCAAGCCGCGTGCCTCGACCCGTTGCGAGGCGACGCTGGCTTCGGCTTCGTCGATCTCGGGCAAAATGCGCAGGCAAGCCTCCAGATAATCACCGCCGGCCTCGGTCAGGCTCAGGCGACGCGTGGTCCGGTGCAGCAGTTTGACTCCCAGGTGATCTTCTAGCGCATCCACATGTTTGGTGGCCATCGCCGGCGATATCCCCATCTGCCGGCCCGCAGCAGAAAAGCTGCCGGCGCTGACTGTCCGAACGAAGATGCGCATGCCAGTGACACGGTCGAGCATGTCTATTTCCTCTTATTAGCAGGAAGTAAACGCATTATTTGATGGATTATCAATGTAAATGATTCAAGCGATACTCTCTGCACCTGAATTAACCGTGCGGTAAGTGACCATGACCACTCACAACAACACCCGGATGCCAACGCTGTTCGTGCCCCATGGTGCGGGGCCTTGCTTCTTTATGGACTGGAGCCCGCCCACCGCATGGAACCGCATGGCCGACTTTCTGAAAAACCTGGCCGCTACCCTGCCCGCGCGCCCGACGGCCATCGTGATGGTCTCGGCTCACTGGCTGGAGCCGACATTCAGCGTGACCAGCGGCGCACAACCGGCACTGATTTACGACTACAACGGCTTCCCTGAGCATACCTACGAGCTGACCTACCCGGCCCCCGGTGCGCCCAACTTAGCGGCGCGTATCAGTGAGCTGCTCGGCCAGGCGCACCTGCCCGCGCAACAGCACCCCACGCGGGGCTTCGATCACGGCATGTTCATCCCGCTCAAATTGATGTTCCCGGGTGCCGACATTCCCGTGGTGCAACTGTCCCTGCGCCATGATTTAGACCCGCAAGTGCATCTGCACGCCGGACGCGCGCTGGCCTCGTTGCGCGACGAAGGCGTGCTGATCGTCGGCAGCGGCATGAGCTTCCACAACATGCGCGGTTATGGCGACCCACGTTTCGGGCCGATTTCCGAGACCTTCGACCGCTGGCTGGTCCAAGCGGTTGAGTCCCCGCCGTTGCAACGCGAGCAAGCACTGGTCGACTGGGCACAAGCGCCCTCGGCGCGGTTGTGCCATCCGCCGCGTGCCGAGGAGCACCTTTTGCCGCTGATGCTGGCGGCAGGCGCGGCCGGTGACGACGCCGGCCACTGCATCTTCACCGACCACGTGATGGAAACCGCACTGTCGGCCTTCCGTTTTGGCTAGTTTCAACAGGAGTTACCCATGATCATCAACCTTTCCGGCAAAACCGCGATTGTCACCGGCTCCACAGGGGGGATCGGCCTGGCCATTGCCAAGGGGCTGGCCGAAGCTGGCGCGAGCGTCGTCATCTGTGGCCGCCAACAGGACCACGTCGATGCCGCGCTGAACCAGCTACGCCCTACCCAGGCCGGCGCTCAAGCGCGCGGCGTGGTCGCCGACCTGGGCACCGCAGAGGGCTGCCAGGCGCTGATCCGTGCCGAGCCGCAGGCCGACATCCTGGTCAATAATTTGGGGGTTTACGGCGCCAAGGCGTTCTTCGACATCAGCGACGAGGACTGGGAGGATATCTTCCAGATCAACGTGCTGAGCGGCGTGCGTTTGGCCCGCCATTACGCCCTGGGCATGCAAGCGCGCGGCTGGGGGCGGATTCAGTTCATCTCCAGCGAGTCGGCGCTAAACATTCCCAGCGAAATGCTCCACTACGGCGTCAGCAAGGCCGCCCTGCAGGGCCTTTCGCGCGGCCTGGCCAAGGTATTGGCCGGCAGCGGCGTGACCGTCAACACCATCCTGCCGGGGCCAACCCGTACCGAGGGCGCTATCGCCTTTATCGAAAACATGACGCGCGAGCGCGGCGTGTCTGCGACAGAAATGGAAGCGCTGTTCCTCGTCGAGAATCGCCCATCGAGCCTGATCCGCCGCTTTGCCAGCCCCGAGGAGGTCGCCAACCTCTGCGTCTATGCCGCCTCGCCCCAGGCCAGCGCGACCACGGGTTCAGCCTTGCGGGTCGAAGGCGGTATCGTCGAAAGCATTGCCTGACATCCCCTCGCCTTCGTCGCGCAGCCGCCGACGAGGGCGAACCTAGAGGAGTTTTAGCATGTTGAGTTCTACTGCACAGATCACCACAGATAATCCGCAACGACTGATCACCCGCCTGTGTAAGCACTGGAGCCACAAGTTCCAGGTCAGCTTCGACGAGCAGCGCGGTGAGATTCAGCTTGGCTTGGGGCCCTGCGTGCTTGAAGCCCAGCAAGGCGGCTTGCATGTGCGCGTGCAGGCCGCTGACAGCGAGCAACTTTTGCGCCTGCAAACAATCGTAGGTGAGCATTTACAACGCATGGCGGCCGCGCCGTTACCCGAATTTACCTGGGACCGGCAGGCGTCGTGACCTTTACCCATAGTACAAGGAGAGCAACATGAATGATTCAGCCCAGCGTTATGGCGGTATTTCTCGGCTTCTGCATTGGGCCATGGCCCTGTTGATCGGCTGGCAACTTCTCAAACTGGGCGACCGCATTAACGACGGTGAACATTGGGTCGGCCAGACCCTGGTGCCCTGGCATGTTTCCATCGGCAGCCTGCTGCTGATACTGATCGTAGTGCGCCTGCTCTGGGCGCTGACTCAACGGCAACAACGCCCACAGCCTGTCGGCCCAACCGCGCTGCTAGTCAAAGCCGGCCACGGTCTGCTCTATGCCAGCATGCTGCTGATGCCCCTCACCGGCCTTTGTGTGATGCTCGGCAACGGTTACGGCCTAAAGGTCTTTGGCGTACAACTGCTCGCCAAAACCGGCCTGAAAACCGACTGGCTGATCAGCCTCGGCAACCTGCACTCGCCGTTGGCTTGGCTGTTGCTGGCGCTGGTAGTGGGCCATATAGGTGCGGCGCTGTTTCACCACTTCGTCAAGAAGGATGACACGCTCAAACGCATGGCCGGCTAAGCCAGTCAACACGCTTTTTGCGGCGCAGATAGCGGTTCAACACGTGAATAATTGAGTGATGGTGAGCGCTGGGGTAACCCTAGGCGCTCACCATCAAAAGTCGCTGAAGTAAACCCAGTGCGTGTAACCGCCCAAATAAACCCTTGCTATGGGTTCCGAGATTCTCACCGCAAGGAGCGACAAGCTCAACGCAACATCGAACTCATGCGGCTAACCGGGCGTTTGATGCCCCAAGACCATCGCCAGCTTTTGATAAAACAGCAGCAACGCTATCGCGACGTCTGCCGTCAGTCGGTTTTAATCTGCCAGCCGTTGGGTATCTGCTCGCCATCGATGGCGGCGTGACCTGCGCAAGCGTGGTCTTATAAAGAGCATCACGAGAAACACGTCCCCCCCACAACCTCGCGCACTCTCTTTCGATTTTTGCTGCTTCAACCGCAGTCTTTCTGGCCGTATTCGGTTTGCCCTTACGACTTTGCCGGGGTGCGCCCGATCGCCCGCTCGATATTGTGTTTGCACGCCAGCAGCGCCTGTTGGAATTGTTCGCTGCGCGACACCATGCGTGTCGATGGGGCGACTATGGCAATGGTGTAGCGGCCCAGGTAGGTATCCAGCAACACGGCAAAGGAACACAGCCCCTCGATGTACTCGCCCCGGTCAACCGCGAACCCGCATGCCTTGATCTCCACCAGTTGCTCAAACAGCGCCTCGCGCGTCAGGGTCAGGGGGGTGAACACGGGCAAGGGATCAGGCAGTAAGGCGCGCACCGCCTCTTCGCTTAACTCGGCCAGCAATAGCTTGCCACTGGCGGTGGCGGTCGCTGGCGCGTTGATGCCGATGGGGAAGACCACGCGCAATTCGCGCTCAGCAACGATGCGATCCAGCACATAGGTTTTATCGCCGGCCAACGAAGACAGGCAAGTCGATTCCTGGAGCTGTTCCGAGAGCGCGATCAGGTGGGGCCTGACCAGCGAAATGATGTCCGTCTGCGCCTGATTGATCAGTTGCCCGAGCGCAGGGCCGAGACGAAAGCCGCCGCCAGGACCCAACGCTTCGACGAGCAACTCCTCTTCCAGGGCATTGATGATGCGCTGCACCGTCGAGCGCGGCAGGTCGACGACCTGAGCGATGGCGGCGAGGCTCAACCCTTGCGGGTGGTTGCCCAGGGCTCGCATCACGGCAGCCGCTCGGGCAATCACTTGAATGCCGACGTGCTTGCCGCCTTCGCTGGCTTGGTCAGTTTGCGTCATTGGGTCCTCTCTTATTCTGTGCCTACGCGCCATGCGTGCCGCCGCCATTGTCCAGCGGACCTGCCGTAGATGCCAGCTACAACGCTGGCCTGCAGCCCGACGGCCACACCTATAACCGGACGGTAAGGGCGTACTTGCTCACCCCCAGCCAGTTTTATCTTGATTGGGATTAACCGCATAGTGATACACTAAACCATATTGCGATACATGACCTTTGTGCGTTCCAAGGAGATAAACAGGTGAAACACTCAAAAGCACTGCGTGCGCGGCAGATACTTCCCCTGACGGCCCTGCTGCTGTTGGCCGGCTGCTCGGAAGGGGAACCTGTGGCCAGTGCCCCGCCAGCGCCTGAGGTTGGCGTGTATACCCTGCAGGCAAAGCCGCTGACCCTGACGACTGATCTGCCGGGCCGGACCTCGGCCTACCGTATCGCCGAGGTTCGCCCGCAAGTCGCCGGTATCGTGCAGCAGCGCCTGTTCACCGAAGGCTCCGAGGTCAAGAAGGGCCAGCAGCTTTACCAGATCGACCCGCGCACCTATGAGGCCGTGTTGTCTAGAGCAGAGGCCAACTTGGTGACTGCCCAGAACCTGGCCAGGCGTTACGAGCGCCTGCTCAAGACCAACGCGGTCAGCCGCCAGCAGTACGACGACGCCCTGGCAGCCTGGAAGCAGGCTCAGGCAGTGGCTCAGGTGGCGCGCATCGACGTGCAGTACACCAAGGTGCTGGCGCCGATTTCCGGGCGCATCGGTCGTTCTGCGGTCACCGAGGGCGCACTGGTAACCAACAGCCAGGCCCAGGAACTGTCCACAGTCACCCAACTCGATCCGATCTACGTCGACGTCAACCAGCCGGTCACCAAGCTGCTGGAGTTGCGCCGTGCGCTGGAGTCCGGGCGTTTGCAGCGTTCCGGCGAAGACCAGGCACAGGTCAGCCTGACGCTGGACGACGGCAGCGCTTACCCATTGTCGGGGACCCTGAAGTTCTCCGAGGTCAGTGTTGCCCCCACCACGGGTTCGGTGACCCTACGCGCCGAGTTCCCCAACCCGGATCGCAAGCTGCTGCCTGGCATGTTTGTGCATGCGCTGCTCCAGGAAGGTACCCAGCAGGACGCGATTCTGGTGCCACAGCAGGCGGTGAGCCGTGATACGCGTGGCGTACCCAGTGTCTGGGTGGTCAAGCCGGACAACAGCGTCGAGCGTCGTGAGGTCGAAACCCTGCGCACGGTTGGCAACGCCTGGTTGATTGGCAAGGGCGTCGCCGACGGCGAGCGCGTGATCACCGAAGGCACCCAGCGCGCTCGCAACGGCATCACGGTCAAGCCGGTGGAGGCGACGAACGTCGAGCTGGTTGCCGAGTTCGGCCCGAAATCCACTGCCGCGGCCAACTGAGGAGCTAGAGGTTCATGTCCCGTTTTTTTATTGACCGGCCGATCTTCGCCTGGGTGCTGGCCATCGTCGCCATGCTCGCCGGTGCGTTGTCGCTGGTAAACATGCCCATTAGCCAGTATCCGAATATCGCCGCCCCGGCGGTCGCCATCTCGGCCAACTACCCCGGCGCCTCGGCGCAGACGGTGCAAGACACCGTGGTGCAGGTCATCGAGCAGCAGCTCAGCGGCCTCGACGGCTTCCTCTACATGTCCGCCGAAAGCAGTTCCGACGGTAGCATGAGCATCATCGTGACCTTCGAGCAGGGCACGAATCCGGATATCGCCCAGGTCCAAGTGCAGAACAAACTGCAGCTGGCAACGCCCAGGCTGCCGGAGGAAGTGCAGCGCCAGGGCCTACGGGTGGTGAAGTATCAGAAGAACTTCTTCCTGATCATCGGCCTGCTGGACAACACCGGCAAACTGGACAACTTCGACCTTGGCAACCTGATTTCGGCACAGCTGCAGGATCCGATTTCGCGCATCAATGGCGTGGGCGACTTCCAAGTGTTCGGCTCGCCGAATGCCATGCGCATCTGGCTCGACCCGGCCAAACTCAACAGCTATCAGCTGACCCCAGGCGATGTGGCTGCGGCTATTCGTGAGCAGAACGTACAGGTGTCGTCTGGCCAGCTCGGCGGCCTGCCGACCCGTCGCGGCGTGCAACTCAACGCCACCGTACTGGGCAAGACCCGCATGACCACGGCGGCGGAGTTCGAGGAAGTGCTCATCAAGGTCAAGGCCGATGGTGCGCAGGTTCGCGTCAAGGACGTGGCCCGCGTCGAGCTGGGTGCCGACAACTTCTCCATTTCCAGCAATTACAACGGCATCCCCTCAGCCGGCCTGGCCTTGCGCTTGGCCAGCGGCGGTAACCTGTTGGAAACCGTGGACGCGGTGAAAGCCGTGATGGAGCAGCAGAAAGCCTATCTGCCGGAAGGCGTCGAGGTGCTCTATCCCTACGACACCACGCCAGTGGTAGAAGCCTCAATCAGTTCAGTGGTGGCCACCATCGTGGAGGCCGTTGTTCTGGTGTTCCTGGTGATGTTCCTGTTTCTGCAGAACTTCCGCGCCACGCTGATTCCGACCCTGGCGGTGCCCGTTGTGCTGCTTGGCGCCTTCGCCTTGCTGCCTTATTTCGGTATCAGCATCAACGTGCTGACCATGTACGCCATGGTGTTGGCCATCGGCTTGCTGGTGGACGACGCCATTGTGGTGGTGGAAAACGTCGAGCGCCTGATGCACGAAGAAGGTCTGTCGCCACTGGAAGCCACACGCAAATCCATGGGGCAGATATCCGGCGCGCTGATCGGCATCGGCATGGTGCTGTCGGCGGTGTTCGTGCCCATGGCGTTCTTCGGCGGTTCAGCGGGCATCATCTATAAGCAGTTCGCCGTCACCATCGTCGCCTGCATGGGCCTATCCGTGCTGGTTGCGCTGATTTTCACCCCGGCGCTGTGTGCCACCATCCTCAGGTCGCCCAAGGGCGATGCCCATCACGAGAAAAAAGGCTTCTTCGGCTGGTTCAACCGTACCTTCGACCGCGGTACAGCGCGCTTCGAGCGCGGCGTCGGCGGCATGCTCAAGCACCGCGGACGCTACCTGCTGGCCTTCGCGCTGATCACCGCCGGCACGGGCTACCTGTTCAGCCAAATCCCCAAGGCCTTCCTGCCCAATGAAGACCAGGGCTTGATGATGGTCGAGGTGCGCATGCCGGTGAACGCGTCGGCCGAACGCACCGAAGCGGTACTGACGGAGGTTAAGGACTACCTGCTGAAAGAAGAAGCCGATTTGGTGAACTCGGCATTGACCGTCAACGGCTTCAACTTCGCCGGTCGCGGTCAGAACTCGGGCCTGGGCCTGGTCATGCTCAAGGACTGGAGCGAGCGTGGCGCTGAGGGCCAGGACGTGTTCAGCATGGCTGAGCGCGCCAACAAGCGCTTTGCACAAATCAAGGACGCCACGGTAATGGCCTTCGTGCCACCGGCGATCCTGGAAATGGGCAACGCCATGGGCTTCGACCTTTACCTTCAGGACAGTGCGAGCCTTGGCCACGAGGCGCTGATGGAGGCACGTAATCAGTTCCTGCAGCTGGCCAACGAGCATCCGAAGCTGCGCGCGGTGCGGCCCAACGGCAAGGACGACGAGCCACAGTTCCAGGTCAACATTAACGATGAGAAAGCGCGGGCGCTGCAGGTCAGCATCGCGGCGATCAACGAAACCATGACCGCGGCCTGGGGCTCGATGTACGTCAACGACTTCATCGACGCGGGACGGGTTAAGCGCGTCTACATCCAAGGCGAAGATACGGCGCGCATCTCGCCAGAAGACTTCGACAAGTGGTACGTGCGCAATGCCCTCGGTGAGATGGTGCCGTTCTCGGCCTTCGCCAGCGGCGAGTGGGTGTTCGGTTCGCCCAAGCTGGAACGCTACGGCGGCATTTCCTCGGTGGAGATCCTCGGCGAGCCGATGCCCGGCTACAGCACCGGCGACGCGATGATCGCCATTGCCGAGATCATGCAGCAGCTGCCACCAGGCATCGGCTTGAGTTATACCGGCCTGTCTTACGAGGAAATCCAGACCGGCGACCAGGCACCCATGCTCTACGCCTTGACCGTGCTGATCGTGTTCCTCTGCCTGGCCGCCCTCTATGAGAGCTGGTCGGTGCCGGTATCGGTAATGTTGGTGGTGCCACTGGGCATCCTCGGCGCAGTGATCGCCACCCTGGGGCGCGAACTGAACGCTGACGTGTACTTCCAGATCGGCCTGATGACCACCGTCGGTCTGGCGGCGAAGAACGCCATCCTGATCATCGAGTTCGCTAAGGAGCTTTACGAGAAGCAAGGCATGCCGCTGGCCCAAGCCGCCATCGAAGCCGCCAAGCTGCGTTTGCGGCCGATCATCATGACGTCGCTGGCCTTCACCTTCGGCGTGCTGCCGATGGCACTGGCCACAGGTGCCGGTGCCGGCAGCCAGCACTCGGTCGCCACCGGCGTGGTCGGTGGGATGATCACCGCCACGGTGCTCGCAGTGTTCTTCGTGCCGCTGTTCTACGTGGTGGTGGTCAAATTGTTCGAGGGCTTCAAGAAGGCGCCAGCCGTGGCCGAAGGAGAGTCGAAATGAGACTCAAGCCTCTAACCCTCGCGGTGGCCCTGGTGCTGGGCGGCTGCAGCCTGATTCCCGACTATGAGCGCCCCGAGGCACCCATTGCGGCCGCCTGGCCGCAAGGTGCAGCTTATGGCACGGCCCAGAGGAGCGGCAGCAGTGCCGCCGAACTGAGCTGGCAGGCGTTCTTCCGCGACCCGGCGTTGCGCCAGTTGATCGGCGTGGCGTTGCACAACAACCGCGACCTGCGCCAGGCCGCCCTTAACGTCGAGGCCTATCGAGCGCTGCACCGTATCCAGCGCTCCGAGCTGTTCCCAACGATCGACGCCAGTGCTGGCGGTCAGCGCCAGCGCCTGCCGGCGGACCTGTCACCGACCGGCGAGTCGGGAATCCAGAGCCAGTACCAGGCGTCGCTTGGCGTCGCCTACGAGCTGGACGTCTTCGGCCGCATCCGCAGCCTCAGCCGTGCCGCATTGGAGGAATACCTGGCCACCGCAGAGGCGCAGCGCAGTGTGCATATCGCCCTGGTCGGCGATGTGGCCACGGCCTACTTCAGCTGGCGCAGCAACCAGACCCAGCTGGAGCTGACCGAGGCCACCCTGGAAAGCTACCGGAAGAGCCTGGGGCTGATCACATCCAGTGCCGAAGTGGGCACTGCCTCGGAACTCGACGTACGCCAGGCACGCACCCTGGTTGATCAGGCGCGGACCCAGAAGGCGCTGTTCACCCGGCTTATCGCCGAAGATGGCAACGCCCTGCGCCTCCTGCTCGGCAGCGACATCCCAACGGACTTGCCCGAGAGCGGCAAGCCCGACATGGCGTTGCTTGCCGAATTCTCCGCTGGCCTGCCGGCTGACCTGCTGTTGCGCCGGCCGGATATCCGCGCGGCGGAACACCGCCTGCTGGCCGCCAACGCCAATATTGGTGCGGCGCGGGCAGCGTTCTTCCCCAGCATCAGCCTGACGGGCGCCGCCGGGACGGCCAGCAGTGAGTTGGACGGCCTGTTCGAAGGTGGCTCCGGCCTGTGGAGCTTTGCGCCACGGATCAACATCCCGCTCTTCACCGCCGGGCGGCTCAAAGCCAACCTGGACTACGCCGAGGTGCTCAAGGACATCAACGTCGCCCAGTATGAGAAGAGCATCCAGGTCGCCTTCCGCGAGGTCGCAGACGGCTTGGCGGCGCGCGGCACCTTCGGCGAACAGGTGCAGGCACAGAGTGATCTGGTCGACAACAACCAGGCTTACTATCAACTGGCACGCCAGCGTTACGACGAAGGCGTGGACACCTATTTCACCGTGCTCGATGCCCAGCGCGAACTCTTCGCCTCCCAGCGCCAACTGCTCAGCGACCACTTGCTTCAGCTGAACCGGGAAATCCAACTGTACAAAGCCCTGGGCGGTGGTTGGAGCCCGAGCGATACAGTCGCCACTGCCGACTGATTGGACACGGCCCCACCCTGGCGATTTTGAATTTCTCCAGGTTGGGGTCCTGTTAGTTCATCAGCGCGGCGGCAATGAGATAGACACAGGCCGTGTCACTTGATCAGTAATTGATGGCTTGATTAGGCAGATAAAGCCAGTGCACGTAAGTCAGATTGAGCGTCCTTCGGTCTTGAAGACGCTGCCGTCGACAACGCGTCGAAACGAGCACAAGGCCCCTGGCTCATTAACGCATATTCGCATGGGAGCTGACCCACAAGACGGTTGCGTCCTCTTCCGTGCCAGAAACGCAGGCGTGCCCCATCCTACTGTCGAAATAACAAGAGTCCCCGGGGCTCATATGCAGAGGCTCGTACCCCTCTGTGTGCAGAATCACTTCACCGGTCAGCACAAAAAGTAGTTCTTCGCCGTCATGACTCAGCAGTTTTGTGAATTCAGCGCGGTCATGCGCCCGCACTGTAGTGACCAGTGGAATGAAGCGCTTATCCGCAAGGTCCGTGTGCAACATTTCATAGGTGTATTGATCGGTACGGTGCGCTACGCCTTGATGTCGACGGGTGACGCTTCGACGGCCCAGAGGCGCGGCCTTGACGGTCGGACTGAAAAGCTCCCCGACCTCGACATTCAGGCCCAGCGCCAGTGCGGCAATCTTTTCGTAAGTCGGTGACAGCTGACCATTTTCGATCTTCGACAGCGCTGACGCAGAGATCCCGCAGCGCCGGCTTAACTGCTGAAGAGTCAGCTCAGCATTGCGCCGGAGCAATCGAAGTTTGGCTGCCAGCACGCTGCTGGAGAGCTCTGGGGCAGGCAGCGCCGGAGCGGGTTCGCGATTTTCTAAGGTCATGGCAGGTAATTAGCGCGCAGCAACCGTCGAGCCAAAGCAGTGGACGGGCATGTTGCTTTTGCGATATAAAATTTCCCATACGAAAAAAATAAGCAGGATAAGTAAAACATCCTGGTCCTGTGTGGAGCATAGCATGCGCGTCCTGACCAACACCCAAACAGCTGCTCAGCTGCCTTTCGACATTCTGATTCAAACACTTGAAGACTTTTTCAAGGAAGGCTGCGAGGTTCCGTTACGGCATAACCATGCCATATCCGGCAATACCGCCAGTGACAGTGGAATACTTCTGCTGATGCCTGCCTGGCAGCCGGGAAAGCGCCTTGGCGTTAAAACGGTCTCCATCTTCCCGAACAACAGCGCCCGTGGCCTGCCTGGGCTGCATTCGGTGTTTATTCTTTACGACGCTGCAACTGGCGCGCCCTTGGCGATTTTGGATGGTGATGTGATCACCTCCCGACGCACTGCTGCGGCGTCGGCACTCGCGGCCAAATGGTTGAGCCGCCCGGATTCAAGCACGCTGTTGGTCGTCGGCGCTGGCAGGGTCGGCAGCCTGCTGCCCGAAGCGTATCGCAGCGTACGGCCGATCGAACGTGTTTTGGTCTGGAATCGACTCAGCGAGTCCGCCGATACGCTGGTCGGCAACCTGCGCGAGCAAGGCATAGATGCACACGCGGTGAACAGCCTAGAAGACGCCGCGCAGGAAGCTGACATCATCACCTGCGCGACGTTGTCGACAGCGCCGCTGATCCAAGGCAAATGGCTGAAGCCGGGAGTGCACCTGGATTTGATCGGCGGTTTCACGCCGGCCATGCGCGAGAGCGATGACGAATGCATGCGCAAAGGCACGGTTTTCCTTGATACCACCGAGGCCTTGCTCAAAGCCGGGGACATTCTCGCGCCGATTGAAAGTGGTGCATTCAATGAACAACGGGTTGCTGCGACGTTGGAGCAACTCTGCCGCGGCCAACATCCTGGCCGCACCTCTCGCGACGAAATCACCGTCTTTAAGGCTGTGGGTACCGCATTGGAAGATCTAGCGGCCGCCTCACTGGCCTACGACGCATTCCAGGCAAATCCAGCATAAGAGTAATTAAACACGGGCTGATAAGGCAGGAGTTCACATGCCAAATCGACCAATAGCGCTGCCGCGCTTGGTGCCAGCTGCTTGCAATGATGCGATTCAGCTCTCGGCGGCGGATTTAGCCCCATATGCAGCCTTTGAAATCGTCCGCAGGCCATCGTTCATTGGCCTGCGCGTAGGCCAATGAACCCTTGAAATTCGCTTAAAAAGCGCATCAGCGGCAATGCCAGGGGCTACCTGGTGCTCTTTTGCGCTGTTTTAACAGTGCTCACCGACATAAAACTAAAAAACGGGAACTCAAATGACGCAATCCAACACAACTCCAAACGCGTCCGAGGGACGTCGCCGCGCCTTGGTCGCCAGCCTGACTGGCAGCTCGATCGAATGGTTCGACTACTTTCTCTATGGCACCGCCGCTGCCTTGGTCTTCAACAAGCTGTTCTTTCCCAATTTCGACCCAGTCGTTGGCCTGCTGCTGTCCTATTTGTCGTTTTCCCTGACCTTCTTCGTTCGGCCAATCGGCGGCGTGTTGTTTGCACATATCGGCGACCGCATCGGCCGCAAGAAAACCCTCGTCATCACCTTGTCACTGATGGGCGGCGCCACGGTGCTGATCGGTTGCTTGCCAACCTATGATCACATCGGGGTGTGGGCTCCGATCTTGCTGATCAGCTTGCGCGTGATTCAGGGGCTAGGTATTGGGGGCGAGTGGGGAGGTGCATTGCTGCTGGCCTACGAATACGCGCCGCAAAAGCGCAAAGGCCTGTTCGGTAGCGTGCCGCAGGTGGGGGTCACCTTGGGCATGCTGCTGGCGACTATGGCCGTGGGCCTGATGACAATGCTGCCTGAGGAGGACTTCCTGTCCTGGGGCTGGCGTGTGCCGTTCCTGCTCAGTGCCGGCCTGGTGTTCCTTGGCCTGTGGATTCGCCACGGCCTGGATGAAACACCGGACTTCAAGAAGGCCAAGGAGACAGGAAACGTCGCCAAGATGCCGCTGGTCGAAACCTTGCGTGACCATTGGCGCGAGGTGCTGATTGCCATGGGCCTTAAGGTGGCTGAAACCGCACCGTTCTATATTTTTTCGACCTTCGTAGTCAGTTATGCCGTCACCACTCTGGACTACGCCAAGGGCAGTGTACTGACCGCCGTAATGATCGGCGCCGCGGTTGCCTCGATCATGATCCCGATCATGGGCTGGTTGTCCGACAAGGTCGGTCGCAAAACCGTGTACATCAGCGGCATCCTGCTCATGGCGATGTGGGTCGTGCCGTACTTTATGCTGC
The DNA here is from genome assembly GCA_018816095.1 of Gammaproteobacteria bacterium. Lineage (GTDB taxonomy): Bacteria > Pseudomonadota > Gammaproteobacteria > Pseudomonadales > Pseudomonadaceae > Aquipseudomonas > Aquipseudomonas spirodelae. The sequence goes on along the minus strand of JAHIWP010000016.1, from coordinate 44,967 downwards.
TCGATACCAGAGCCACCTGGGCTCTGACTCTGGCGACCGTAGTCGCCGTCGGTGTCCTCTGGGCACCGGTCACTGCCGTGCTGGGCACGATGAGTTCAGAGATCTTCTCGACTCGCGTGCGCTACACCGGCATCACCCTGGGTTATCAATTGGGTGCAGCATTGGCCGGTGGTACCGCGCCGCTGATCGCGACCTGGCTACTTAGCCGTTACAACGGCAGCTGGCAGCCCGTGGCGATCTACCTGCTGGGCACAGTGGCGATCTCACTGATCGCCGTGCTGGCAGTCAAATCGTCATATAAAGAGGACGATGCAGCAGCGCCGGCCAACAGCGCCATGAAGCTGTCATAAGTTAAACGCATCGGGGCCCTTAGGGCCCCGAGTCGTATCTGCCCTTCCCACCCGCTAATCCCACTCAGATGACCCTGAGCACAGCGCAAATCAGCAACTCGTCACCTTGCAGAAGGTAGCGCGGTGCAAGGCGGGATTCTCCATCTGCAACACGATCTGCCGGCCATCCTAAATCAGTCGTCTGATAAAGGTGTCGCCACGGCATGGCGCGGTTGACCAGCAGTACATCGCCATCAAAAATACCGATGCCCATCGTGCTCTCGCCACCTGCAAGGCGTGCGGCGCTGAAAGGCGGCATACTCTGCGTCCACACCTTGCGCCCTACCCGTCCACGCTGAATGACCAGCTGATACCTGATGATGCACATAGCCACCGGCACCTCCATGCAGCTGCAAGACGACCCGCGTTTTTATTACCTGGCGAATTTCCGTCAAGCGTTGGCTTGGCTGCAAGAGCGCTATGCCGACTTGCTGAGCGAGCCCGAGTGCGCCTTCTTGCAGCAATTTTTAGCCGCGCCAAGAGCCGCCCAGGCGTTGCTGGTACGCATGATCATGCGCAAGGGCTCGCACTTTCGTGTGAGCAAGCTGGACTATGCCGAGATCGGCTGCAGCCGCTTGGCGGCAAAGCCGCTGCTCGACGCCGGCTGGGTTCGACAGGACGCCGCGCTGTCGTTGGATGAGCTGTTCAACCTGCTGCGCAAGGATGAAGTACTCGAACACCTCGGTGAGCGCGCGCAACAAAAAACGCTGAGTAAAGGCGAGCTGCTGGAGCAACTGCGCGAGACTTACAGTGAGCCCCGCGACTTCGCGACGTGGTGCCCCGCCAGCGAGGATCAGGTGCTTAGCCTGACTGTCGATGCCCTGTGTGAACGCCTGCGTTTGATGTTTTTCGGCAACCTGCGTCAAGACTGGTCAGCGTTCGTGCTCGCTGAGCTCGGCATCTTCCGCTACGAGCCTGTGGCACTGAGTGTTGACTCGCGGGCCTTTCGCCACCGCGCAGATGTCGACTGCTACTTACAGCTGCAACGCAGCCGCGAACAGTTCGAGGCCGGCGAGCCGATCGATAACGTCCTGCAACAGATCAGCGCCCTGCTCTGCGACACGCCCTTTCTGGCCGCGCGACGGCACAAACTGCTGTTTCGCATGGGCCAGCAGTTGGAGCGCGAGGCCAATCTGGACGGTGCCTTGGCCTTTTATGCCGACTGCCGTTATGTCGGCGCGCGGCTGCGGCAGATTCGCGTGCTTGAGCGCCTGGGCCATCAAGCGCAGGCCTACGCACTGGCCAAGCAGGCGGCCCACGCGCCGGAGAACGATGCCGAAGCGCAAGCCGTCGCACGCGCCTTGGTGCGTCTGGCGCGCCAGTTGGGACAACCACAGCCGGATAAAGCCAAAGTTGTCGCGCCGCAGCGGATTGATCTCTGCTTGCCGAAACCGGCAGCGCAGAGCGTCGAGTTCGCCGTCAAAGCGCACCTAAGCGAGCCTGACGGGCCGGTGCACTATGTCGAGAACAGCCTGATCTGTAGCTTGTTCGGGTTGCTGTGCTGGAAGGCCATCTTCGCGCCAGTGCCGGGGGCGTTCTTCCATCCGTTTCATACCGGCCCGGTTGACCTGTTCAGTACTGACTTTCACCCGCGCCGCGCCGAGGTCTTTGCTGAGTGTTTGGCGCACCTTGATACGCCGCACTATAAGCAGGTGATCCGGCAGAACTACGCAGACAAATTCGGCATCCAGTCGCCGTTCGTATTCTGGGCAGCGCTCGATCCAGCCTTGTTGGAGCAAGCCCTCGACTGCCTGCCTGCCGCGCACTTGCTGGCGTGGTTCAAGCGCTTGCTGCTCGATATCAAAGCCAACCGGGCCGGCATGCCTGATCTGATTCAACTGTGGCCAGCCGAACAGCGCTACCGAATGATTGAGGTCAAAGGCCCTGGCGACCGCTTGCAAGACAACCAACGCCGCTGGCTGGCCTTCTGCGCCGAACACGGTATGCCGGTGGACGTGTGTTACGTGCAGTGGGCGGACGCGTGAACTACCAAGTCGCCGTGCGCGCGCTGTGCGAATTCACCGCCAAAGTCGGTGACCTGGATTTGCGCTTCACCCCCTCACCGACCGCCCAGGAAGGCATGACCGGCCACGCCATCGTGGTGGCTAGGCGCGGCCCAAGCTATTACGCCGAGCTGCCGCTCAGTGGCGACTACCAAGGTTTGCACGTGCGCGGCCGGGCAGACGGCTACGACCCGGATGAAAACCGGCTTGAGGAAATCAAAACCCACCGCGGCGATATCAGCCGTATCCCCGAGAACCACCGTTTGCTGCATTGGGCGCAGGCCAAGGTCTACGGCTGGCTGCTGTGCCGCGAGCGCGACATGGCGGAGATCAACTTGGCGGTGGTCTACTTCAACGTCATCACCCAGCATGAAACAGCCTTTCACCTGACGCTCAGTGCTGATGAGTTGCGCGAGTTTTTTGAGCTGCAATGCAGCCGCTATATCCACTGGGCCGAATACGAGCGCGAACACCGCCGCCTGCGTGATGAGGCGCTAAAACGCCTGCGCTTTCCTCATGCCGAGTTTCGCAGTGGCCAGCGCCAGTTGGCCAACACCGTCTACCGCGCCGCGCGCGATGGCCACTGCCTGATGGCTCAGGCCACCACCGGCATCGGTAAAACCCTCGGCACCCTGTTTCCGCAGCTCAAGGCGTTTCCCGAACAGGAGCTGGACCGGCTGTTCTTTCTCACCGCGAAAACACCCGGCCGGCGCCTGGCTTTGGATGCCCTGGCCACCCTGCGTAGCCAGGAAGAGGCCATGCCGCTGCGGGTGCTGGAACATGTAGCCCGAGACAAAGCGTGCGAGCACCCGGACAAAGCCTGCCATGGCGACTCATGCCCCTTGGCCAAAGGCTTCTACGACCGTTTGCCAGAGGCGCGTAAGGCGGCACTCGAAGGCCAATGGCTGAGCCATGAAAGCGTGCGCAAAACCGCCCTGGCCCATCAGATCTGCCCCTATTACCTGAGCCAGGAACTCTGCCGTTGGTCCGATGTGGTGGTCTGTGATTACAACTACTACTTCGACATGGGCGGCCTGCTGTACGGCCTGACCCTGCTCAACGAATGGCGCATCACCCTGCTGGTGGATGAAGCCCATAACCTGATTGAGCGGGCCCGCAGCATGTACACCGCCGAACTCAATCAACTGCGCTTTGAGGCCGTAAGGCGCATTGCACCGAGCGTGATGAAGGCCCCGCTGGAGCGCATCAGCCGGCACTGGCGGCAGCTGGAGCGTGACCAAGAGGTGGCCTATCAGGTTTACCCGACCACCCCTGACCTGTTCATCATGGCGCTGCAAAAAGCGGTCAGCACCCTCACCGATCACCTGAGTGAGCAACCGGCGGGCAATGCTACTGAGTTGCTGCACTTTTACCTCGACGCCATGCTGTTCTGCCGCCTGGCCGAGGCTTTTGGGCCGCACTCACTGTTCGATATCAGCCGTGACGACAACAACGGCCAGTCTGTTTCTAACCTGTGCATTCGCAACATCGTACCCGCGCCATTCCTGGCGCCACGCTTCGCGGATGCGCACAGCTGCACGCTGTTTTCCGCCACCCTGAGCCCGGCGCACTTCTACGCCGACCTGCTGGGCCTGCCGGAAGAAACCCCGTGGATCGATGTAGAGTCGCCCTTCAGTGCCGAGCAGCTGCACGTGCAAGCGGTCAGCAACCTCTCCACCCGCTATGCCCATCGCGACTTCTCATTGGACCCGATTGCGGCATTAATGGCGCGCCAGTTTGCTGAGCGGCCGGGCAATTACCTGGCGTTCTTCAGCAGCTATGCCTACCTGCAATCAGTGCTGGATGCGTTTCGCGCAAGCCACCCGCAGATTCCGGTGTGGGTGCAATCACGGCAGATGGATGAAGGCGAACGCCAAGCCTTTCTCGAGCGTTTTTGCAGCAAGGGTCGTGGCATCGGCTTTGCCGTATTGGGCGGCGCATTTGGCGAAGGGATCGACCTGCCGGGGGATCGGTTGATCGGGGCGTTTATTGCCACCCTCGGCCTGCCCCAGATCAATCCGGTCAATGAAGAAATCAAACAGCGCATGGAAATCATGTTCGGCAGCAACAATGGCTACGACTACACCTACCTCTACCCCGGCCTGCAAAAAGTCGTACAGGCCGCCGGGCGAGTCATCCGCACGGTCAAAGACCAAGGCGTGGTTTACCTGATTGATGACCGCTTCAACCAACCTGCTGTGCGCAAGCTGCTGCCGACGTGGTGGAAAGTCCAACGCTGCCGTTTACCGCTGAACAACGATCAGCCTTCTTAGCCATGCGCAACGATTTACTCATCACCTGAAAATCTGTGCGTGAACCGCTGAAAACTGACCGGCGCGGCGAAGGCCAGGAACATGGATAACCACCCGATAACGCAACGTTCACCAGCCCTCTGGTAAACAGCCACGCTTACGCCTCGCGATCCTTAACGGCCAGCCGCAGCGACTGTTAAGGGTCGCAATCAGCTCCGCCGCGCCAAGACTTGCGTTGCGCCCTGGGTTTTCTGGCAATACCAGAACACCCGGCTGACGCCGCGCGTGACCGCCACATAAGCCAGGCGCAGACTTTCGTCCTGCATCGCCTGGTCGTAGCTGTTGCTGAAGAACCCGCAATAGGCATACAGCGCGTTGCGCAGCGGATGCGGCGTGGGCGGCATGCAATCATCGAGGATGATCGCCACTTCGGCCTGCAGGCCCTTGGCGCGGTGAATGGTGTAAGCCTTAACCGGTAACTTTTTGTCCAGCTGCGCGGTGATGGCTTTTAACGGCTCGTTGCGTCGGCTGAGCAGTAGCACCGCAGTGCGCTCACGGCTATTGCGCTCAGCGGCATACGCGCATTGCTGCTGAATCTGTTTGAGCAGCTCCGGCAAACGCGCCTTGCTGTCAAACCGCTGGATCAGCCGCACACCGTGATCGCCCGGCTGCACAGGCTTGATCGCCTGGCTGGTTTTCGCCTGTTTGTGCCGCACGCCGCCGAGCAGCGCTTCGGCGTCGCGGATAATCGGTTCAATCGAACGGTAGTTATTGGCCAGCGTCAGCACGGCGCTGTGTTTGGCGCGGCCCTTACCGGGAAAGTGCCGGTCGAAGTCGATAAACAGCTCCGGCGAACTGCCGCGCCAACCGTAGATCGACTGCCAGTCATCACCAATCGCCATCAAGCTGACGGCGCTGCTCTGCCCGCTTTGAGCGCGCTGCACGGCTTGCAGCCACTGCACGATCTGCGGCGAGATGTCCTGAAATTCGTCGATTAGCAAGTGACTAAAGGGGGCCAGTAACTCGGCGGGGACGCCCTGTCCGCCCGCGTTCAGCCGCGCGGTCAGTTGCTTGAACGCCGTATTGAAGGTCATCAGCCCCTGCTCTTGCAGGCCTCGATCAAAGTACGGCCAGAACAGCACCAAGGCCTCACAGAACTCGCGCACCTGAGCCGAACCATTTAGCCCCTGCGGCTGCAAAGCGGCGACCTCAATAGCAATGCTCTCGGCAAATCCGGCCTGGGCGTAGAAGGCCTCATACAGCGGCGCGGCGCTGAACTCGCCCTGCAGCGTGAAGGCATCCAGCGGCGCCTTGGGCGGGCGTTTGCTGTCTGCCGGCGGCTGGGGTAACTGCAACAGGCTATGCACCCGCTGGCGAAACACCGGCTGCTCGGCATAACACTGCTGGTAGGCCTGTTTCAGCAGGCGCTGCTGCGCGGGGCGTAAACGGCTCGCCATCAGCGGGTTATCCAGCTCGCGGCCGGCCGCCTGTTTATCGTCTAATTGCTCAAACCAGCGCGGGTTGCCGAGCACGCCTTTAGCCATGGCGCCCATGGCCGAGTGAAAGGTGCGCACAGACTGCCGCGCCTGGGCCTCATCGAAGGGGTAGTTGAAAAACCCAAGCACCTTGAGCAACTGCTCGCGCAACTCGGCGCAAGACGCATTGGTGAAGGAAATCACCGTCAGTTGCTCCGGCTTGATGCCCAGATGGCAGAGCATAAACACCACCCGCAGCACCAGCGTGGTGGACTTGCCCGACCCGGCACCGGCGAAAATGCGCGTTAGCGGATGGTGGCTGAGGATCATCGCCCACTGCTCATCCGAAGGCGCACTGAGCAACCCGGCCTGCACCGCGCGCGCCACCTGCTCACGCATCGCCAGGCTCTGCGCGGCATCGATCGGCAACATGGCCGGCCCATAAATACCTGTGGTGCTGGCTTTGCTGGCAGTGCGGCGCGGTTTCGCCGGCGGCTTTGCAGTGCTTGATTTAGCTTTACCTGCGGCGGGCTTCTTTGCGCGGGCGGTTGGCTTTTTTAATAAAGCCGTGGCCTCGCGGTCGGCACGCAGGTACGCCGTGGTGTGGGGAAAATAGCGCGCCAGGGCAGCGGCGATGCGCCGCGTGTAGCGCTGAACAGCAGATGGCATCCGCGACCCAGTCATGTAGATAGATCGTTGAATGATAAGTGTTTTTTACACCGAGCTGACGATGCTAGTTGGCGCACGGGCACTGCCCATATACGCCAACTGACACCGCCAGATGGTCAGTCGAGCATGCCGACGTAACGCGGATGGCTGGCCACCCGCGCCAACCATGTACGAATGGCGGGGAATGGCGTCAGGTCAAAGCCGCCTTCGTCCGCCACATGGGTGTAGGCATACAGGGCGATGTCGGCAATCGAGAAATCCTCGCCAACCAGATAGGAGGTGCGCTGCAGCTGCTTCTCCATCACCTTGAGTGCTTTGTAACCCAGCGCCTGACACGCCTCGTACTCTGCGCGGCGTGTATCCGGCAGCCCCTGATACAACTTAATAAAGCGCGCCACCGCGACGTTAGGCTCATGGCTGTACTGCTCGAAAAACTGCCACTGCAGCACCTGAGTGCGCAGACGCGGCTCGGTTGGCAAAAACGCGCTGCCATCGGCGAGGAAGTTGAGAATGGCGTTGGACTCCCACAAACAGGTGCCGTCATCCAACTCCAGCACCGGGATCTTGCCGTTGGGGTTCTTGGCCAAAAACGCTTCGCTCTGGGTTTCGCCCTTGAGGATATCAATCGGTATCCACTCATAGGGCTGATCCAGCAGGTGCAGCATCAGTTTGACCTTGTAACAGTTGCCCGAACGGTAATCGCCGTAAACCTTGTACATATCACCCTCCTCTGACTAAACCTGTGCAGCTAGCGTGCTTGCGCCTCACGGATTACGGCGGCCAAGCGTTTGAGCCCCTCATTCAGGCGCTCCGGTGCGACGTGGCTGAAGTTCAGTCGCAGATGGCCAGGGTGAGCGTCGGGGTCGATAAAAAACGGTTCGCCTGGCATAAACGCCACGTTCTGCGCCAAGGCCGGGGCCAGCAGCGTGCGCGTATCCAGCGGCTGCTTGAGGGTTAGCCAAAAAAACAGCCCGCCCTGGGGGATCTGCCAGTCGGCCAAGTCACTGAAATGCTCTTGCAGGACGGCCTGCATGGCATCACGACGGAGGCGATAAAAGTCGCGCAGCTCGGCCAGATGGCCACGGTATTTCTCGCTGCCCAGCCATTGCAGCGCCTGCCACTGGCCGATGCGGTTGGTGTGCAGATCCGCCGACTGCTTGAGGCGCAGCAAATAGGGGTACAGATCCGGCGTGGCAATCAGGTAGCCGACGCGCAGCCCTGGCAGCAGGGTTTTCGACACGGTGCCGGTGTAGATCCAGCTGGCCTTCTTGAGGCGGCTGACAATCGGCGTGGCGCTGCCGTCATCGAACACCAGTTCGCGGTATGGCTCATCTTCAATCAGGGTCACAGCAAACTCGTCGAGCAAAGCGGCAACAGCATCGCGCTTGGCTTCGCTGTAGCGCACGGCCGAAGGGTTTTGGAAGGTTGGGATCAGATAGGCGAACGCCGGTTTGTGATCCTGCAAACGTTGACGCAACGCCTCAAGCTGCGGGCCATCGGACTCCTGCGGCACGGCGATGCAGTCAGCACCGAACAGCTGGAAGGCTTGCAGCGCGGCGAGGTAGGTCGGCGCTTCAAGCAGCACTTCGGTACCCGGATCGATAAACAGCTTGCTGGCCAAATCCAGGGTTTGCTGCGAGCCGCTGACAATCAACACCTGGCTGGCATCGCATGGCACGCCCAAGGCACGCGCCTCGGCGGCAATCGCCTCGCGCAGGGCCGGCTCGCCTTCACTGGTACCGTACTGGCCCATGCTTGCCGGCATCGCGTCCCACTCGACCTTCGGTAGCATCGGCTCGGCGGGTAAGCCGCCGGCAAACGACATCACTTCCGGGCGCTGCGCCGCCGCCAGAATTTCACGAATAAGAGAGCTTTTTAGGCGGGCAACACGTTCGGAGAAGGCCATGGATACACCGGTAGCAAAGGCAAATAGAAATAGGTCAAACTGGTTGCCAGAAACTACGCCGACCACCGTATATACGTCAATAGGCTTGACCTTAATGATTGACTTCAAAAGCACAGCCACTCAGCAAATTGCCATGGAAGCCTTTTTCTCCGGCTATCAGGCTTTTACCGCCAAAGCAGATGAAATGCTGGCGCGCCGCGGTTTGTCGCGGGTGCATCACCGCATCCTGTTTTTTATCGCCAAGTACCCAGGCCTGAGCATGAAAGAACTGCTGGCTTATCTGGGCGTCAGCAAGCAGGCCTTGAATACCCCGCTGCGGCAGTTACTGGAAATGGGCTTGGTGCAGAGCCTTGCGGCCGCAGATGACAAACGCAAACGCCTGCTCGGCTTCACCGCCGAAGGCACCAAGCTGGAAAAAGCCCTGCGCCGCGAACAAACCAAGCTGCTGCAGCGCGTGCTGAATGAAGCAGGTGAGACGGCCGTCAGTGGTTGGTTGCTGGTCAACCAAACGTTGGGCAACAGTCGCTAATAAGTGGCGGGCGATGACTGATAGTTAGCGGCGCTGAGCAACTCACTAACTGTACCGTCGCCATAGACAAGCACAGTAAAACTGTACCGCTGATTGCCTGCGTCGCTGTACCGCGACGCTCTGCCCCTGCGCCCCTAGGCTGTCGAGCACTGCCTATGAGTGCTGCGCCATGACCCTCGAACTGCTACTCGCCTTTGTTGCGTTTGCCTTTGTCACATCAGTGACGCCTGGACCAAACAACATGATGCTGCTCGCCAGCGGGGTGAACTTCGGCCTGCGCCGCAGCCTGCCGCATATGTTCGGCATCAGCCTGGGCTTTATGTTGCTGGTGGCCGCTGTCGGTCTCGGCCTTGGCCAGTTGTTCGAACAAGTGCCGCTGCTGTACAGCGTGCTGCGCTACCTGGGCGCCGCCTACCTGCTGTACCTGGCCTGGAAAATCGCCAACTCGGGCGCCCCCGACCATCAGGCCAACGCAGCGGGCAAACCCTTTAGCTTTTTACAGGCGGCGGCCTTTCAGTGGGTCAACCCGAAAGCCTGGATCATGGCGATCGGCGCCATCACCACCTACACCCCGCAAGACAATTTCGTGGTCAATGTACTGCTGATTGCCGCACTCTTTGCCTTGGTCAATTGCCCCAGCGTCGGCCTGTGGACCATCGCCGGCAGTATGCTGCGCAACTGGCTGAACAACGCCCGCGCCTTGCGTGTATTCAACATCGGCATGGCCCTATTGCTCGTGGCCTCGCTGTATCCCATCTTCGCTGACACCGGACTGCTCTGATGCACGACCTGCCGCAACCCCGCCTAAGGCCGCTGGCCGACACGTCCACCTCGGCAGTCGTCGCCGGTTTTATTGCCATGCTGACCGGTTACACCAGCTCGTTGGTGCTAATGTTCCAGGCCGGCCAAGCTGCCGGGCTGACAGACGGCCAGATTTCCTCATGGATCTGGTCGCTGTCGATTGGCATGGCGATCTGCTGCATTGGCCTGTCGCTGCGCTACCGCGCGCCGATCATGATTGCCTGGTCCACGCCGGGCGCCGCCTTGCTGATCACCAGCCTGCCGGGTGTGCCCTATGGCGAAGCCATTGGTGCCTACATCCTCGCCTCCGGGTTGATCGTGCTGATCGGCCTGACAGGCACCTTCGACCGTATCATGCGGCGCATTCCCGGCTCCCTGGCCGCCGCCCTGCTGGCCGGCGTGCTGTTCAAGATCGGCCTGGAAATCTGCGTGGCCGCCGAACAGCAACCGGTGCTGGTGCTGGCCATGCTGCTCGCCTACCTGCTGGGCAAACGCCTGCTGCCGCGTTATGCAGTACTCGCCGCGCTGATTGTTGGCAGCGTGCTGGCCGGAGTCTTCGGCCTGCTGAATTTCGAGCAGTTTGAACTGCAACTGGCGGTACCGGAATGGACCACACCGAGCTTTTCCCTAGCTGCGGCGATCAGCATCGGCATCCCGCTGTTTATTGTCGCCATGGCCTCACAGAACCTGCCGGGCATGGCCGTGCTGCGCGCCAACGGTTATGACGTTCCTGCCAGCCCATTGCTGACCACCACCGGGCTGACGTCAATGCTGCTGGCTCCGTTCGGCAGCCACGGCATCCATATGGCGGCCATTAGCGCGGCGATCTGCGCCGGCCCGGAAGCCCACGAAGACCCGAAAAAACGCTACACCGCCGCCATCTGGTGCGGGGTGTTCTACGGCATCGCCGGGATCTTCGGCGCCACCCTCGCCGCACTGTTTAGCGCGCTGCCGAAAGCCCTGATCCTGTCCATCGCCGCCCTGGCCCTGTTCGCCTCGATCATCGGCGGTTTGACCCAAGCCATGAGCGAGCCGAAAGAACGCGAAGCGGCGCTGATCACCTTTCTCGTGACGGCCTCGGGCATGACGTTGTTTTCAGTGGGTTCGGCCTTCTGGGGCATCGTCGCCGGCTTGCTGACCCTGGCCATTCTCAACTGGGGCAAGCAGGACGCGTAAGCGCATTGCCCACAACCCAGCCCCCATGTAAGTGGCAGCAGGCCCCACGGCTGACGCCTGCCTTTACCCGGGGCCGCTAAGCGCGGCCCCTAACCTTCACGCAGTGCACTGGATACCAGCGAAAATGCGGGTGAAGGTTGCCGCCTGCTGGGGTAATACAGGTAGTAGCCGGCGAATGGAGGGCACCAGTCTTCCAGTACGCGCATCAACCTGCCTTCCTGCAGATGGGGTTCAAACTCCTCCTCGGGTAAATAGGCAATGCCCAGCCCTGCCAATGCCGCCTCCACTATGTGCACCGAGGTATTGAAGGTGAGCTGCCCGGTTACGCGCACGTTCACCTGCTTGCCGCGGCGTTCAAAGTCCCACACGTAGAGCCCGCCTGATGTCTGCATGCGCTGGTTGATACAGCGATGGTCCATCAAGTCGTGCGGTTTTTTAGGGATGGCGCGCGAGGCAAAGTAAGCAGGCGTGGCGACGGCCGCCATCCGCAAGGGCGGGCCTATGGGCACGGCGATCATGTCTTTGTCGATGGTATCGCCCAACCGCACACCTGCATCAAAGCGGTCCGCGACGATATCCCGAAAGCCGTAATTGATGTCGAACTCGATTTCGATGTCCGGGTATTCGCGCAGCAACGGCGTGAGCTTGGGCATCAATGTTTTGCGCAGCACGTGATCGCCACAGGTGATGCGTACAGTCCCCGCAGGTTTGTCGCGCAACTCCGTCAGCTCATCCAGTTCCGCTTCGATTTCATCAAAGCGATGGCCGATGGCCTGCAGCAGCCGCTCGCCCGCGACCGTCGGCGAGACGCTGCGCGTGGTGCGTGTCAGCAACCTGATCTGCAAGCGTGCTTCCAGGCCGCTGATGGCCTGGCTTAACGCCGATTGGCTGATGCCCAGGATCGAGGCGGCGCGGGTAAAACTGCCTTCACGCGCCACGGTCACGAAAGACTGCAGATCGTTGAGGTTTCTTCTGACCATATGCCGACGCCTTGCAACTTATTAAGTAGCTGAGCTTATTGCCCCATTAAGCATTGATTAGCTAGTCAGCACAAAGGCCTTGCCTCACCATTCGCTTCATAATTTTGAATCAAGGTGAGGCCCAATGGCCGCTGTTTTCCCACTCGCTGAAGCACATGAACAACCCGCTCACTGGAGCGGCGTCTTTGCCATGACACTTTGCGTTTTCGCGCTGATCGCCTCGGAGTTCATGCCCGTCAGCCTGCTGACACCGATAGCCGTTGATCTGCACGTCAGCGAAGGACTCGTAGGCCAAGGCATCGCTATTTCCGGAGCCTTCGCGGTGCTGACCAGCTTGTCGATTGCCAAGCTGGCTGGCGCCCTCAACCGCAAGACGCTGTTGCTGGCGCTGACCGGTTTGATGGCGCTATCCGGTGCTGTGGTCGCGATAGCGCCAAACTACCTGACCTACATGGTTGGCCGCGCACTCATCGGCGTGGTCATCGGTGGTTTTTGGTCCATGTCCGTTGCAACGGCCATGCGCCTGGTGCCAGCCAACCACGTGCCCAAGGCCTTGGCCATCTTCAACGGCGGTAACGCGTTGGCGACGGTGATTGCCGCGCCACTGGGCAGCTATCTGGGGGCGCTCATGGGCTGGCGCGGCGCCTTTTTTTGCCTGGTACCGGTTGCGGCGATTGCCTTTATATGGCTATGGATCAGCCTGCCGAGCATGCCGGCGGGTGAGCGCACGCCGGGCGCTGCAAATATCTTCACGCTGTTAAAGCTGCGCGCCGTGGCGCTGGGCATGGCCGGATGCGCCGCCTTCTTCATGGGGCAGTTCACGCTGTTCACGTACCTGCGGCCGTACCTCGAAACCGTGACACAGGTGGACGTAACCACGTTGTCGCTGATCTTGCTGGTGATTGGCGCCGCCGGCTTCATCGGCACCCTGATTATCGGTGCGTTATTGCGGCATGGGCTGTTTCGAACACTCGTCACTATTCCCTTACTAATGGCCGCGATCGCCTTGGCGCTGATCCCCTTCGGCAGCTCGGTCGTTACCGTTGCGGGGCTGCTCGGGCTGTGGGGGCTGGTGGCTACAGCAGCGCCTGTCGGTTGGTGGAGCTGGATTGCCCAAGCCCTGCCTAAAAACGCTGAGGCCGGCGGCGGCCTGATGGTGGCCGTGATTCAGTTGGCCATTGCGCTGGGCTCCACAGTTGGCGGTTTACTGTTCGACAGTCGCGGCTACCAAAGTACATTCGTAACGAGCGCCGGCGTGCTTGTGCTGGCAGCGCTGCTTACTTTTTTAACCTCACGCGCGCCCATGCCGCGAGCAGCCTGAACCGCGCGCGAGAACAGAGACGCAACATGACCCTGATCCGCTGCAGCGCCCTGCTTCGAGTTATGCGCCTATTCGCCGCGGCAATCGGCCAGCGCCGAGTCTCGGCCCTGAAGCGCCTACACTGGTGGGGACTGCTGTATGCCATGCTGCTACTCGGCGGTTGCGAAGCCCACTCACACCCTGCATCTGGCTCACATGAAACAGCTGCGCAAGATGCCGCATCGGCGGCGTTGATACTGGAGAAACCCCGCATGTTTATGGCCGTCGGCGAGCATCGGTTCGCCATCACCTTGACCGACTCTGCGAGCGCCCGTGCATTTGCCGCGTTGCTGCCGTTGACGTTGGAGATGAGCGATCTCAACCACAATGAGAAATTCGCCAGCCTTCCTCAAGCGCAGCCCACTGATGCCAGTATTCCGGGAACGCTGCACAATGGCGACCTGATGTTGTATGGCGCCGACACGCTGGTGGTTTTCTACCTGCGCTTTAACTCGTCTTACGCCTATACGCGGCTTGGTCGTGTGGACGACCCGGCTGGTCTGTCTCAGGCGCTAGGTTCGCGGGATGTGCGGGTGGAGTTTTCCAACGACTAACGGCTGCGCATGGGTAGATTCACGCCAATGAATAACGTCATTCTTCTACTCACGCGGCGGGCCAGCGCCTCCCCGCAGGGGTGAGATTTGCTCCGAGGTAGGCGAGCAAGGCACTGACCTTGGGCATCGCTTCACGGCTCTTGAGCCATACCAGATTCATCGGCTGCCCTTCGGTGGAGAGGTGTGGCAACACTTCTACCAGGCTGCCATCGTTCAAATGCGCCTGAACCAGCCATGTAGGCAGCTGGGCGATGCCCAACCCGGCCAGCACGGCCATCACCTCCCCTTCCCCGTCACCGACGGCGATATGCGGGTGCATGATTCTGCGCTCCATATCACCCGGTTGACGCCCTTTGAAATACCACGGGATCGCCATCCCATCGTTCTGGCCGTAACCCACGCACAGGTGCCCGTCCAAGTCCGATTCTGCTTGGGGCATCCCGTAACGGCGCAGGTAATCCGGCGAGGCGCAAAAAATCAGCTTCGGCGTGCCGAAAAACTGGTGCCCAAGAGAGGCAGGCCATGCATCAGAACCGCCAATCCTGACAACGATATCGATGCCCTCATGTACCGGATCGACGTAACGATCGGAAAACGACACATGCGGTGATAACCGTGGGTGCTCTTTGACGAAATCAAGAATGAGCGGCAGTACATGCAGCCGCCCATAGGACGCCGGCAAATCAATCCGCACCTTGCCGTGCGGCTCGGTCTGAGTGGCGGTCAGCGCGACCTCGACCTCCTCCAGATCGACAAGTACCGTCGTGCAGGTGCGGTAAAAGGTCTCCCCTGCTTCGGTGAGCGACACGCGACGCGTGGTGCGCTGAAACAAACGAATGCCCAGACGCGCCTCAAGGCGCCCAATGCTCTTGCTCACCGCGGAGCTGGTCAGGTGCAAGCGCTCAGCTGCGGCGGTAAAGCTGCCCAGATCGGCCACGATGACGAACACATCGATACCTTTTAAGCGCTCAGAAGAAAACATGGCGGCCCCAATTAATGAATTAAATTCCAATCACTTGGTAAAAACCAACCAAGATCAAGCGCTATTTCTCCAATAGGCTATGTGAAAACCTAGTTGGAGTTAAGTGTCATGCATTCCTCATCTGTCGCAGACGCGACGCTGTCCCCTGCCGAAACGTCGCGCTCAGGGCTGCAGATCCTGATCATGGCAGTCGCAGCCTTCATTATCGTCACCACCGAATTTCTGATTGTCGGTCTACTGCCTGCGTTGTCGCGAGAGCTGAACATCTCTATCGCCTTGGCTGGCCAGGTCGTGACCCTGTTCGCCTTTACCGTGATGGTGTTCGGGCCGCTACTCACCGCCAAACTGGCGCATGTGGAGCGCAAGAAACTCTTCACATTGATCCTCATGGTATTCGCCGCGTCCAACGTGCTGGCGGCGATCGCCACTAACATCTGGGTGTTGGCCCTGGCGCGCTTCATCCCGGCTCTGGCGCTGCCCGTGTTTTGGGGCACAGCCAGCGAGACGGCCGGGCAACTCGCAGGCCCTGGGCAATCAGGCAAGGCTGTTGGGCGCGTCTACCTAGGGATTACCGCCGCTCTGGTATTCGGCGTACCGCTCGGGACCCTGGCTGCTGATTCGGTCGGCTGGCGAGGCAGCTTCTGGATACTCGCCGCGATCTCGCTGCTGATTGGTGTGCTGATGCATGTGGTGATGCCTAAGTTACCGGTGTCTGCCAGCTCGCACCCTGACAACAAGCAGACGGCGATATTAGGCCAACCTCGCTTCCTGGCTCATTTGCTGTTGTCGATCCTGACCTTCACCGCGTTGTTCACCGCTTACACCTATTTAGCCGACATCCTTGAGCGCCTGGGCAACATTCCGGCTGGCCAGGTGGGCTGGTGGCTGATGGGCTTCGGCGCAGTCGGCATGCTCGGTAATCACCTGGCTGGCAGCATGGTCGACCGCAGGCCACTGGCCGCCATGGTGCTATTTTTAGTGCTGGCGGGCGCCGGTATGCTCGCCGCAGTTCCACTGGCCCCTCATCACATTGGGCTGATGGTTGCCCTGGTGGCATGGGGGATCGGCTATACGGCGCTGTTCGTGGTCTGCCAAGTGCGGGTTATGCAGGCCGGTGCGCAGGCTCAAGCCTTGGCCGCAACCATGAACATTTCCGCCGCCAACGCGGGCATCGGCTTGGGCGCGATTCTTGGCGGTATCGGCATTGAACGCTACGGCCTTGAATCAATCGGCGTCATCGCCGCCTTGATAGCCGCGTTGGCGATCGTCGTCACACTACTGTTGATGCGGCGCCAGTAATCACCTCGGCGGCAACCGCCCGAAAGGTTGCCGCCACTCGCGCACCTAAAAACCGCTGTGAGGGCGACCCACAGGCCGAGTCTTAATTACTGCGAGTCATCCTGGTTTTCAATCTGCGTACGCAAGGCGTTTTTAGCCGAGTTCAGGCGCACGCCCAAGCCATTGCTGCTAACGCGCACCGCGACCCCGCGTACTGCCGTCGACTCAGCTGGCAGGCCACTGACCTGCACGGTCAGCAACTCACCTTCGATGAAGGTCTTGTCGGCATCTTTTAGCTCGACAAAAACGCCCGTGTCGGAGATGTCTCTGGTCACGCCCGTCAACATGCCGCGCTGACCTTCGATTGTGACTGTCAGTTTGACGTTAGAGCGCAATGCCTTGCGGTGGGCTTTGGTCTGCGTAGCCTCTTTGCGCCACGCGTCTAACTGGCCACGTTGATCAATCAGTTGGTTTTGTAGTTGTGCCTCTACCCAGGCGGAGCGCGCGCTGTTATTGCTGGCTTGGGCGAGGTGTACTGCTCTATCGTTTTGCGCTATTGCAGTGAGCAGCTTTGAACGGGTATCCGGTGAGGTGGCTTTAGCGCCTGGGCTGTTCAGCAGAATTTCATTTTGCAGCTGCTCGATACGCTCTCTAATCATCGACAGTTTTTGCGCTGCTGCCGACATACTTGAGGACGAAAAAGGAACACCCAGCTTGAGGCGTAACTTGTCCGCAACAGTCAGTTTGGCTTGGGTTTCTTGCTCCAGCAGTTGCTGGCTCGCAAGTTCACTACGCAGTTGCTCACAGTACTCCACAGCGTCTTTGAGGGCAGCGAGGAAAACCTCATTAACGCGCTCGAGTTCTTGCTCAATCCAGCGTTGGTTAAGTTCGACTCTGAGCTGTTCAAGTCGCACAGCTTTGGTTGTATCGGCTGCGGAGCGATCTGTGGTCATAGATTCAACGCCATACATTCAGTCCATGTTTTTCGAGTATACCCGTTGAGTTGTAGACCCCAGCGGTTGACGCAACACTGAATCTCCCCCGGCTTTTACGTAGTGCGGATGGGCGTTGGCTGTCATGCGCGAAGGACAGCGTTGAGTCGATTTCTATCCCGAATAACCGCCAAAGCTAGGCCGCGCGTTAGAGCGGCAGGCTAAATGCCTATAACGTAGCGTAGCGTCATTACCGACACCCTAAAACAATCCATAAGTGTGATCTGTTGCCATCAATCAGGCGCTGTCGTGGCTTAACGCGAGTCAACATTCGCTGAGCGACAGCTCTCAAGAATTTCATCTGCCAGTGGGGAGTCGTCAGGGCAGGCCCGGGACAAAACCAGTGCGCCCAGAGCATGGGCAACGTTGTTAATCGCTCGGGCCCGCGCGTGCCGCAGTGCCTCAGCACTGCGCCCGTCCTCTGCGCCTTGCAGATCTGACAGCAGATTTTCGAGCCCCGCCGCAAAGGTCGCCTTGATCGCATCAGACTGCCGCGCCGCGTCACCGCTCAGCGCCGCAAGTGTGCAACCGCCACCGCGGTCGTCGCGGTGCTCGCGTGAGAGGTAGTGACGAAAAAAATCCGTCATATCCACGCCGTCCATCTGTGACTTCGTCTTGGCCACCCCACACGCAGCAGCCTCTGCCATCAACTCTGCCTTGGAGCCGAAGTGCCGGTAGAACCCGCCATGCGTGAGGCCGGCAGTCGCCATCAGCTCCGCCACACCGACACCGTCGTAGCCGCGCTCACGAAATAACGTGCAGGCCGTTTCGACGATGTGCGCTCGATTTGCCTCGACCTGCGCCTTTGTAACCTTCATGCCCTGCTCCCCTTTATGCCGACAACCACCCGGCAAGAATACATTGATGTTACTCATCATCAAAATGTTTGACTATTTTGATTATGACCGTAATCATAAACCCGCTCGCGTCAAAAAACGCCTCTCAATCGCGGCTTAGGTGATTGCAGAGCGCAGGTCTGGCGCGGCATAGACAAAGCGACTTACTAGCGAACTTTGCTCATTTTATTTTCAGGTAGCTCCCACATGTCCCAATCAGCTTCGTCCAACCCAAATTACCTGGCGCAACAGCTGCGTCTGCCCAACGGCAGCCTGTTGCGTAATCGCTTGGCCAAGGCGTCGATGAGTGAGGCGCTGGGCACCTACAACAACCGCCCCACCCAAGGGCTGGTCACGCTTTACCAGCGCTGGGCCGCTTCCGGTATTGGACTGATCCTGACTGGCAACGTGATGATCGATCGGCGGGCACTGGGTGAACCGGGCAACGTGGTGATCGAGGACGAAGCGGATTTGCCCATCCTGCAACAGTGGGCGCGCGCCGCCACCGATCAGTGGTGCCGCCATCTGGGTACAGCTCAACCACCCCGGCAAGCAATCGCCCAAAGGCCTGAACGCACGCAATATCGCACCATCGGCGGTGCCGTTTCGCGAGGACATGGCGGCGTTCTTTGAAACGCCCGAAGAAGCCACCCATGCCGAAATCCAGGAGATCATCTCGCGCTTCGGTCGTAGTGCCGCCATCTGCAAGAAAGCGGGTTTCAGCGGTATCGAAATCCATGGCGCGCATGGCTACCTGATCAACCAGTTCCTCTCCCCGCACCACAACCAGCGCACGGATCAATGGGGGGGCTCGCCGGAGAACCGCCGCCGCTTCTTGCTGGCCGTTTACGCCGAGATTCGCCGTCAGGTGGGCGATGACTTCCCAGTAGCGATCAAACTCAACTCCGCAGATTTCCAGCACGGCTGGTTTTACCGAAGAAGAGTCGCTGGCAACGATTAAAGCGCTGGTCGATGCCGGCATCGATCTGATCGAAATATCCGGCGGCACCTATGAAGCTCCTGCCATGAGCGGCGGGCTCCAAGAACAGAAAAAACCATCCACTGCAGCCCGTGAAGCCTACTTCCTCGAATTCGCCGAAAAAGTCCGCGCCACGGTGCACGTCCCGCTGATGCTCACCGGTGGTTTTCGCAGTGCCGCCGGCATGAATGCCGCGCTGGCTTCTGGCGCGGTAGATGTCATTGGCCTGGCGAGGCTGCTGGCAATCGACCCCGACGCACCGACCGCACTGCTGCAGGGAAAGGACAGCGCCCAGCAGGTGCACACCATCAAGACAGGCATCAAGCCGATCGACCGCATGGGGCTGATGGAGATTCTCTGGTACTCCCTGCAACTCAAGCGAATCGCCAAGGGCCGCGAGCCGCGCGCCAATGAAAGCGGCCTGCTGGCGTTCGTCAAATCGCTGGCCATGAGTAGCTGGGGCACCTATCGCACCCGACGCCTGCGCGCGCGCAACTAAGACTCGCGTTAAAACTGATCGTTGCTGCTCTATGAGTGGCTGCCACATATCCTGAAAATTAAGGTGCCGCTATGACATCCAACACTCCAGTCGCGCTGGTCACCGGCGCTTCATCCGGCATTGGCGCAGCCACCGCCAAACAACTCACGAAGGCCGGTTACAAGGTTTATGGCACCAGCAGGCGCGGCATCCAGGCCGCGCAAAGCAACATCACAATGCTGGCGCTCGATGTCACGGATGATGTGTCTGTATCAGCTGCGGTCAACGAACTGATCCAGCTTGAAGGGCGTATCGATCTGTTGGTGAACAATGCCGGTTTCGGCATTGCCCCTGCCGGTGCAGAAGAAAGCTCGCTCGAACAGGCCCAGGCGCTTTTCGACACAAACTTCTTTGGCATTGTGCGCATGACCCGCGCCGTAGTCCCGCACATGCGCCGCCAAGGCCGCGGCCGAATTATCAACATCGGCTCGATTCTGGGCGTCGTGCCCATGCCCTACATCGCACTCTATGCCGCATAGCAAACATGCCGTAGAAGGCTACTCGGAAGCGCTTGATCACGAGTTACGCACACGCGGCATTCGTGTCGCGGTCATCGAACCGGCTTTTACCAAGACCCAGTTCGAAGCGAACAACATCGAGCCCGATGCCAAGCTCGATGAGTACCACAACGTCCGCACGAGCCTCGCCAAGGTGTTCAGCCAATCGATGGCAAACGCCGATGATCCAGACGTTGTGGCCAAGGTCGTCGTAAAAGCGGCCAGCGCCGCGCGCCCTAAGCTGCGTTATACCGCAGGTGTAGCGGCTGGCCGTCTGAGCCTGCTACGCGCCTTCGCCCCGGCAGGAATTCTCGACGCTGGCATCCGTAAAAGCCTGCAACTTGAGGGGTAAATCGCTGGCAAAAAACCTGAGCCACGCTCACCGCAAGGCACACCCGGAATCCACATTACGTCGCAAGCCCGGGAAGAAAGACTCGCGTTCTGATGCTCATCCACAGGAGTTCACACATGAAGCAAACCGTTGATTTTTTCTTTGATTTCGTAAGCCCCTATAGCTACCTGGCGTACAGCCAACTGGACAGCCTGCAGGCGGATGTCAGCCTGCGCCCCATACATGTGTTGAGCGTGATGAAAATGGTTGGCAATACGCCAACCACCGTCACCTGTGCAGCGAAAGGTCGCTACGCCGGCACCGACCTTGCGCGCTGGGCGCGCCGCTATGGCGTCGCGCTCAAGCGCCCTGACATGCGTGCCATGAACAACGCCGCCTGTGCGCGAGCAGTGCTTGCGGCGCCGTCCAGTGAGGCCGCACGGCAGATCACCAGCGCACTGTTTAATGCCTGCTGGCGGGACGGACAGACCCTGACCACAAGCGCTGAAGTGCTTGGTGTGCTTGAAGCGGCAGGCATCGAAACAGCGAGCCTAGCTGACCTGATCGATGCACAAGAAACCCTTGAGCGACTGGAAAAAAACAACCAGGAGGCGGCCGAGCGCGGCGTGTTTGGCGCACCGAGTTTTCTGCTCGGGGTGAACTTGTTCTTTGGTAATGATCGACTTGATTTTGTTCGCGAACATTTGGCGGGAGTGTAACCATTATGACTGCAGCTACTCAGCAACCCCTGGCGTTGATTACCGGTGTCGGCCCCGGCGTCGGCTCATCCCTGGTTTGTCGTTTCGCCGAAGGCGGTTATCGCGTGGCGATGATCGCTCGCGACTCGGCACGGCTGGCCGAACTTGAGGCCGAAGTGCCCGGCACCTTTGCCATGCCCTGTGATGTTACCGACGCCGGGGCACTCAAGCAGGTGCTTGAGCAGATTGGCGCACCGCAAGTGGTGGTGCACAACGCGGTCGGCGGCTCCTTTGCCCCCTTCCTCGAGACCAATCCAGAAACGCTGCGCCGCAACTTTGAAATCAACACCATGGCGCTGCTGAACCTGGCGCAAATGGTCGCCCCGGCGATGATCAAGGCTGGCGAAGGCGCCATCGTCGTCACGGGTAATACCTCGGCGCTGCGTGGCTCGCCCAACTTTGCCGGGTTCGCGCCAACCAAGGCCGCGCAACGCATTCTCGCTGAGTCGCTGGCCAGGGATCTGGGGCCAAAAGGCGTGCATGTGGCTTATCTGGTTATCGATGCGGTCATCGATGTGCCTTGGGCGCGCGAGATGCACAGCAAAGCGCCGGATAATTTCTTCATCCAACCCAAGAGCATCGCCGCTGAAGTCTTTCACTTGGCGCATCAGCCCAAGGATGCCTGGACCTTTATCTCCGAAGTGCGCCCCTACTGCGAAAAATGGTAAGGAGCGTAGGAAAGGCATCGATCGCCAGGATTTGCTTGCCCAAGGGGTGTAAAAGGCGTTTCGGTGCGGCTATCGCCACAAAAAACGGGCTTATGCATCACGCATAAGCCCGTTTTTATTGAAGCGGTTGTACTTAGCCGCGCTGACGATTAGGCAACACGTCTTTGAGCTTGGCGTGCATGCCGCGCAGGGTTTTCTCGGTGGTGTCCCAGTCGATGCAGGCATCGGTGATGGAGACGCCGTACTTGAGCTGGCTCAGGTCCTTAGGAATCGACTGAGCGCCCCAGCCTAGGTGGCTTTCGACCATCAGGCCGACGATGGATTGGTTGCCTTCCAGAATCTGGTTGGCAACGTTGTCCATGACCAGTGGTTGCAGGGCCGGATCCTTGTTGGAGTTGGCGTGGCTGCAGTCGACCATAATGTTCGGACGGATGCCGGCTTTGGTCAGTTCCTGCTCACACACGGCCACACTCACCGAGTCGTAGTTCGGCTTGCCGTTGCCACCGCGCAGCACCACGTGACCGTAGGCATTGCCTTTGGTGGTGACGATGGAGACGCCACCTTCCTGGTTGATACCAAGGAAACGGTGCGGGCTGGAAACCGACTGCAGGGCGTTGATCGCTACCGTCAGGCCGCCATCAGTACCATTTTTGAAGCCAACCGAGGAGGACAAGCCGGAAGCCATTTCACGGTGGGTTTGCGATTCAGTGGTGCGCGCGCCAATGGCCGACCAGCTGATCAAATCCTGCAGGTACTGCGGGGAGATCGGGTCGAGGGCTTCGGTCGCGGTTGGCAGGCCCATTTCCGCCAGGTCACGCAGCAACTGGCGACCGATATGCAGACCGTCCTGAATCTTGAACGAGTCGTCCATAAATGGATCGTTGATCAGGCCTTTCCAGCCGACGGTGGTACGCGGCTTTTCGAAATACACGCGCATAACCAGATACAGGCTGTCCGACAGCTCAGCAGCCAGCGCCTTGAGGCGCTCGGCATACTCGTGGGCGGCCTTGATGTCGTGAATCGAGCACGGCCCGACCACCACAAACAGGCGGTGATCCTTGCCATCGAGAATATTGCGGATTACCTCACGCCCGCTGGCAACCGTGCGCAGGGCAGCGTCAGTCAGCGGAATTTCACGCTTGAGCTGTGCGGGGGTTATCAGGGTATCGTTGGAGGCAACGTTGAGGTCATCAATCGGTAAATCAGCCATCGTGCTATTCATCAGTAAGAGTCATCAGGTCACGGGTGCCGGCCGCCAGCGATCCCCGTGTGGCGGAGCACAGCAATAGGAGCACTGCGGGGAAGCCGAACCTTAGCGCGTAAAGGCACGGCTCGACAATGGGCTTGGCGGCTTGAGCCGTGCCGATGGTTGGATTGACTAATTCAAACTATCGCGGGAAAACTCGGCAGCGTGCTGGCTGATCCACTCTTGCGCCACGGCCTCAATCGATAAGCTACAGCCCTGCTGCTGCTCACATTGCTTGCGGTAGTGCTCGATGTGGCACACCTGTTCGACCATGCGGGCGCGAAACAAGGTGTCCTCATCAATAAAGGCGATACCCACCAGATAATGCTCACCCTGTTTACGGCACCATGCCACCAGCCCCGGGTAGCGCGCCTGCTCGCCGAACAGCGGGATGCGCATTTCAACAGCCGTGCCGCGGCGAAAAGCACGGCTGGAGTTGCAAGCCACGCCGCCGAGGCTGATATTGTTGAGCCGCTGTTTGGGCACACACGCCTGTTTGCGCAACACCAACTCCACCGGCATATCACTGGGATGACGCAGAAAGTGACGCATCGCTTACGACCTCAGATGCCATCAATTTGATATCAGACATGAGCAGTATAGTGACTGAACTGGAACTCACCGATTTAGATGCGGATCGTCACCTGCTCGACCTGCCCGGCACGTCATTGCTGATATTCACCAGCATAGGTTGTGCCAGTTGCCGTTGGGCGCGCCGTGAATTGGCCAAGCTGGACCTGCCCGTGCAGCGCCTGGCGTGGGTCGATGCGGGCAACAATGGCGGTTTGGTTACGCGTTACGAGGTCTTCCATCTGCCGGCCCTGTTTGCCGTGCGTGATGGCCAATTTTATGGCGCTGTGCAGGCTCGCTTGCTGAGCAGCGAATTAACCCTGGCGCTGGACACTGCCCTGTCGCGCCCCGCTGAGGAGCTTCCCTGATGACTGCAGCACCCCGTATCGGCATTATCGGCTGCGGCGCGATTGGCGGCTTTTATGGCCTGATGCTGGCCCGCGCCGGCTTTGATGTGCATTTTCTGCTGCGCAGTGAATTCACGGCTGTGGCCAGTGAAGGCCTGCGAGTCAACAGTGCTGTGCACGGCTCGCTGCATCTGGATAACGTGCAGGCGTACCCGTCGGTCACCGACATGCCGCCGTGCGACTGGCTGCTAGTCGCCGCCAAAACCACCAGCAACGCCGAACTGGCCCCGCTTATCAGCCAGGCGGCGGCGCCCGGCGCCAAGGTGGTGCTGATGCAAAACGGCCTGGATGTCGAAGACGAACTACGCCCGCTGTTACCCGACTCACTGCACCTGCTCGGCGGCCTTTGCTACATATACGCGCATCGCAGCGCGCCAGGTGTGGTTGAGCATCAGGCCCTGGGCGGCGTCAACCTTGGTTATCACTCAGGCCCGGCGCTGGATACAGAGAGTCGCCAGCTGATCCTTGAGCAAGGCACCGGCTTGTTTCAAACCGCAGGGCTGGCCTCCAAGGCGATGGCCGAGCTGAAGCAGGCGCGCTGGCAGAAGCTGGTGTGGAACGCGCCCTTCAACGGCCTGGCCGTACTGCTGAATAGCGGTACCAGCGCTCTGATGAGCAACGCCGAGAGCCGGGCCCTGATCGCCGCCCTCATGCAAGAGGTGGTAGAAGCTGCCAGCGCCTGTGGCTATCCACTGCCTGCGGAGTTTGCCGGTAAATTGCTGGCGGCCACCGAGCGCACACCGGACTATTTACCGAGCATGTACCACGACTTTGCCCTGCAACGCCCGCTGGAGGTGCACGCTATTTATGCCGTCCCCCTGGCCGCCGCTGCCAAGGTCGATTGCGCCATGCCACGCACCGAGATGCTCTACCAAAGCTTGCGTTATCTCGAACAACGCCAACCGTAAAACGGGAGCAGCCATGAGCAAGGGATTAGGCGACAAACTGGTACTGGCGATTTCCTCGCGGGCGCTTTTCGACCTGCGCGAAAGCCATCACATCTATGAAAGCCAGGGCGTTGCAGCTTATCGCCAATACCAGATTGAGCATGAGGACGAGATCCTCGCCCCTGGTGACGCCTTCCCTCTGGTCGAAAAGCTGTTGGCGCTCAATACCACCCTCAAGCAACAGCGGGTCGAGGTGATTCTGGTGTCGCGCAACAGTGCCGACACTGGGCTGCGGGCATTCAACTCGATCCAACACTATGGCCTGGGCATTTCCCGCGCCGCCTTTGTCGGCGGGCGCAGCCCGGACCCGTATCTCGCAGCATTCGGCTGCCAGCTGTTCCTCTCCACCCATGCTGAGGATGTGCGCAGCGCACTGCGCGCCGGCTTTGGTGCGGCGACCATTCTCTCCGGCGGTGCGCGGCGGGCAGCCAGCAATGAACTGCGCATTGCCTTCGATGGCGACGCGGTGTTGTTTTCTGATGAGTCCGAGCGGGTCTATCAGCAGGGTGGCCTGGAGGCCTTTCAGAGCCACGAACGCCAGTCGGCCCGTGAGCTGCTCGGCGGCGGCCCGTTCAAACCCTTCCTTGCGGCCCTGCATCGCTTGCAACAGGAGTTTCCTGAAGAGCAATGCCCGATTCGGACCGCCTTGGTCACCGCGCGCTCGGCCCCGGCCCATGAACGGGTGATCCGAACCTTGCGCGAGTGGAATATTCGCCTGGATGAATCCTACTTCCTCGGCGGTCTGGAGAAAGCCGCCATTCTGGAAACCTTCGGCGCCGATGTGTTCTTCGACGACCAGGCCGGGCACTGCGAAAAAGCCCGCGAAGTGGTCGCCACCGGGCATGTGCCGCATGGCATCAGCAACGAACCTCAGCCTTAACCCAGCCTTCTAAGCGGGGCACTGCGCCCCGCTGCCCCGCTTGCGCATATAACCATTCGTCCTCAAAACCCTGAGCTTCATTGACCTGCCAATTGTACTGCTAAGCTCAAATCGGGCCCGCCAGTCAGGCAGTCAAGGAGGCCGCATGATCCGTTCGATTCTCTATGCCACCGATCTGGGCCTCTACGCGCCTTATATATTGCAACACGCGCTGGAGCTGACCCGCTCCTTCAATGCCAACCTCTATGTGGTGCACGCTGTGGAGCCCATGGGCCTGTTTGCCGAGTCGGTGTTACAGACGTATCTGGATGAAGAGCGCCTCAAAGAACTGCGTGAAAACGGCCTGAGCACCGTGATGGCCAGCATCGAGCAGCGCGTGCTGGAAGGCTTTCGTGATGAAGTGGGCGAGACCTTGCATGACCTTGACCTGATCAAGGCGGTACGGGTGGTACAGGGTGATCCACCGCTGGTGATACTCGATGCCGCGCAGCAACTTGGCGTCGACCTGCTGGTCTTAGGTAGCCACAGCCACGGCACAGATATGGACATTCCACTGGGCCGTACCGCGTCCCGCCTGGTGCAGTTGGCCGAAGTACCGGTGTACCTGGTGCCGATGCTGCAGCACCGCAACCGAGGTGATCTTTAAAGAAGTGCAGCAGATTTTATTTTTTGGTCTAGTTTTAATGCTTAACTAATCATTATGGTTATATAAACGCCGACGACCTGAGCGGCTGTCTTTCTGCTTTGAGGGATTTTTATGAAGCTTCAGCAATTGCGCTATATCTGGGAAGTCGCGCATCACGACCTCAACGTTTCTGCCACGGCGCAAAGCCTCTACACCTCGCAGCCTGGCATCAGTAAGCAAATCCGCTTATTGGAAGACGAGCTGGGCGTGGAAGTATTCGCCCGCAGCGGTAAACACCTGACCCGTATCACCCCGGCCGGCGAGCGCATCATCAACACCGCCGGTGAGATCCTGCGCAAAGTTGAAAGCATCAAGCAGATCGCCCAAGAATTCTCCAACGAGAAAAAAGGCACCTTGTCGATTGCCACCACCCACACCCAGGCGCGCTATGCCCTGCCGCCAGTGATCAGCGCGTTTATCAAGCAGTACCCGGATGTATCGCTGCACATGCACCAGGGCACGCCGATGCAGATTGCCGAAATGGCCGCCGATGGCACGGTTGATTTCGCCATTGCCACCGAAGGCCTGGAGCTATTCAACGACCTGATCATGATGCCCTGCTACCGCTGGAACCGCTGCGTGGTGGTGCCCCAGGGCCACCCGCTGACCAAGCTGCCTAAGTTGACGCTGGAAGCATTGGCTGAGTATTCCATCGTCACCTACGTATTCGGTTTTACCGGCCGCTCCAAGCTCGATGAAGCCTTTAGCCACCGTGGCCTGACGCCAAAAGTGGTGTTCACTGCCGCCGATGCCGACGTCATCAAGACCTATGTGCGCCTAGGCCTTGGCGTGGGCATCGTGGCAAAGATGGCCGTTGATGCCACCCTTGATCCGGACCTGGTGGTATTGGATGCTAGCGACCTGTTTGAATCCAGCGTGACCAAAATCGGCTTCCGCCGCGGCACCTTCCTGCGTGGTTTCATGTGCGATTTTATCGAGAAGTTCGCCCCGCATCTGACCCGTGATGTCATGGCCAAAGCCGTGCAATGCCACGGCAAGGTCGAGTTGGAAGAACTGTTTGAAGGCGTTGAACTGCCGCTGCACTAGTCTCGATTCAACAAAAAGCCGGTCACATGACCGGCTTTTTGTTGCCCGCTATAAACAGCCGCTCACTCGCCGCGCTGCAGTTCCTTGCCATGGGCAAAGTTCACCCACCAGCCAAATGCGCCTGCGGTAAAGAACATGATAATGCTGTAGATCGCCGCCGGGATCGACATGGTTGGGTTGTTCAGCAGCATCGGACTGAGTGCTAAGGCAATCGCCAAGGTGCCGTTGTGGATGCCAATTTCCATACCAATGGCAATCGACTGGCGCAGGCTCAGTTTCAACAAGCGCGGCACCCAATAGCCCACCGCCAGGCTGATCAAATTGAAGGCCAGCGCCGCGCCGCCCACCAAGGGCGCGTAGTCAACGAACGTCTGCCAATCCTTGACCACAGCCAGCAGGATGATGATCAGCAAAAACAGCGCGGAGATGATTTTTACCGGCTTTTCCATGCGTGCGGCAAAGCCTTCGAAACGGCTGCGAATCCACATGCCGATGGCCACTGGGCCGAGCACGATGGCAAACACCTGGACCACTTTGGTGAACTGCAACGGCAGCGCCTGATCACCGTCCATAAAGTAGGCCAGCGACAGGTTAACGATCAGCGGCATGGTCAGCACCGCGATCACCGAATTCACCGCCGTCAGGGTGATATTCAGAGCCACATCACCATGGGCCAAATGGCTGTAGAGATTCGCCGTGGTACCGCCTGGCGAGGCGGCTAACAGCATCAAGCCAACGGCCAGCGCGGGCTCCAGGCCAAACGCCTTGGCCAGAAAAAAGCACACCAGCGGCAGCAGCACCAGCTGGCAGCTCAAGCCGATCAGGACCGGCTTAGGCAGTTTCACCACGCGGGCGAAATCCGCCAGGGTCAACGACAAGCCCAGGCCGAGCATGATGATGCCCAGGGCAACGGGAAGAAACAGGGTCAGTAACGGATCAGCAGTCATTATTGTTCTACTCCGGGATCGGGACAGCGCAACGATTCTGGCGAGCGCATGACGATGCTCGCAGTGACTTTAGCGGCCAATCAGCCAACCGGGGAACCCTATATACAAAAAGGCGCCATAAAGGCACCTTTTTTATCGCCGCATCTGCAAATCAGATCGCCGTTGCACCACCATCCACTGCCAGCGCATGGCCGGTGGTGAAGGCTGCGTTATCGCAACACAGGTAAAGCACCGCGGTGGCAATCTCTTCGACCTTACCGATGCGCCCGACCGGGTGCATGGCCGCTGCGAATTCACCCTTCTTCGGGTCGGCTTCATAGGCGCGGCGGAACATGTCGGTGTCGATCACCGCTGGGCAAACGGCGTTGACGCGGACTTTCTTCTTCGCATATTCAACCGCTGCGGACTTGGTCAGGCCAATGACTGCATGCTTGGACGCCGAGTAGATACTCATCTTCGGCGCTGCACCCAGGCCAGCCACCGACGCCGTATTGACGATGGCGCCTCCGCCCTGGGCCAGCAGCAACGGAATCTGGTGCTTCATGCACAGCCACACGCCTTTGACGTTAACGCCCATGATGGCGTCGAATTCGCTTTCGCTGCCCTCAGCCAGCTTGCCTTTCTCGATCTCAATGCCGGCGTTGTTGAAGGCATAGTCCAGGCGCCCATAAGCCCCCAGCGTGCGTTCCATGAGCACCTGGACCTCGGCGTCGCGGGTCACGTCGCAGCGAACAAACAGCGCATCGCCGCCAGCCTCACGGATCAACGCAACCGTACCCTCTCCGCCCGCCACATCGACATCGGACACCACCACTTGCAAACCTTCGTTGGCGAATGCCAGTGCGGTAGCACGACCAATACCAGCAGCACCACCGGTGACCAGGGCAACCCGGCCGGAAAAGCTCAAGCTCATCTGCGTGTCCTCGCAAGGAATAAAAAACTGCGCCGAGTCTAATCAGCTGCCCACGCCCACGGCAGCACTATCAAACTAGCGGTGAAGGCTTCATCCAAATGAGTGATTAACACCCTACACCGCCTATCACTCGAATGGATAAACAACCATTCGTTGCCTGGGCAAATCTTGCTCATCGCGGTCGTACGGGCTATCAACAGTCTTTCCGCTCAGTGAGTACCCGCCATGACTGCCCCACTCAATCGTCAGTTCCTGCTTGCCCAACGCCCCGTTGGCCTACCCAGCCGCGAAACCTTCAGTTATGTAGAAACCAGCGTCGGCGAACCCGGCCCCGGACAGATTCTGGTAAAAAACGCCTACCTGTCGCTGGATCCGGCCATGCGTGGCTGGATGAATGATGCCAAGTCCTATATTCCACCCGTCGGTATTGGCGAAGTCATGCGCGCCCTCGGCGTGGGGGAAGTTATCGCCTCGCAGCACCCGGACTTTGCCGTAGGTGACCATGTCAACGGCGCACTCGGTGTGCAGGATTACTTCCTCGGTGAGCCCAAGGGCTTCTACAAGGTCGACCCCAAGCGCGCGCCCTTGCCACTGTACCTGTCGGCGCTGGGCATGACGGGCATGACCGCCTATTTCGCCCTGCTCGATGTGGGCGCGCCGAAGGCCGGTGAAACTGTAGTGATCTCCGGTGCAGCCGGCGCCGTGGGCAGCGTGGCCGGGCAAATCGCCAAGCTCAAAGGCTGCCGAGTCGTCGGCATTGCTGGCGGCGCAGACAAGTGCAAGTTTCTGATCGATGAGTTGGGCTTTGACGGCGCCATCGATTACAAGAATGAAGAGGTGGTCGCCGGCCTTAAGCGCGAATGCCCGAAAGGCGTGGACGTGTATTTCGATAACGTCGGCGGCGATATTCTCGATGCCGTACTCACCCGTCTGGCCTTCAAGGCGCGGGTAATCATTTGCGGCGCGATCAGCCAGTACAACAACAAGCAGGCCGTCAAAGGCCCGGCTAACTACCTCAACCTGCTCGTCAACAGCGCGCGCATGGAAGGCATGGTGGTGATGACCTACGCCCCGCGCTTTGCCGAGGCGGCTGCGGAGATGGGCGGTTGGTTGGCCAGCGGCCAATTGAAGTCCAAAGAAGACATTGTCAGCGGTCTGCAGACCTTCCCGGAAACCTTGCTCAAGCTGTTCAGCGGCGAGAACTTCGGCAAGCTGGTGCTGAAAGTCGACTAAAGTTGCCGGCTTTAACGGCAAAGGCTTTAACCGTGCCCAACAAGGTCACGGCTAAAGCCACTGCATCAGTTAGGCGCCGCAATGCCTGCGCCTAACCCGCGCCACCGGGTTAAGCCCGGTGACGGCGCACTTCAATAATGTTTGGCAGGCGCGAGATACGTCCCAGTAGCCGCCCCAACGCATCCAGCCCCGGAATCTCAACCGTGATGGACATCGAAGCGGTGTTGTCCTCTTTGTTCGAGCGGGTATTAAGCGCCAGCACATTGAGCTTTTCGTTGAGCAGCATCTGGGTCACGTCACGCAATAGACCAGCGCGGTCGTAGGCGCGAATGATGATGTCCACCGGATAGGTTTGTACCGGCACCGGCCCCCAGCCAACCTGGATAATCCGCTCCGGCTCACGCCCGGCCAATTGCAGCACCGAGGCACAATCCTGGCGGTGGATACTCACCCCACGACCGAGGGTGATATAGCCCACAATCGGATCACCTGGCAGCGGCTGGCAGCAGCCCGCCATCTGCGTGAGCAGATTACCCACGCCCTGAATCTGGATATCGCCACGCTTACCGGGTTTGAAGCCCAGGGCTTTTCGGGGGATCAGTTCCAGCTGCTCGTTGACCCGATCGGGTTCAACCAGTTGCTGCGCCAGGTTGACCAATTGCGCCAGGCGCAAATCACCCGCACCGAGCGACGCGAACAGATCATCGCTGGTCTTCAGGTTGGCTTTTTCCGCCAGTTTTTCGAAGTCCACGTGCGGCAGTGCCAGGCGCTGCAGCTCACGCTCGAGCTGGGTTTTACCCGCCGCAACGTTCTGATCACGGTCCTGCAGTTTGAACCAATGAACGATCTTCGCCCGCGCTCGCGAGGTGGTGATGTAACCGAGGTTGGAGTTCAGCCAGTCACGGCTCGGCGTGCCGTGCTTGCTGGTGATGATCTCCACCTGCTCGCCGGTTTGCAGGCTGTAGTTGAGCGGCACAATGCGCCCGTTAATCTTCGCACCGCGGCAGTTATGGCCGATTTCGGTGTGCACCCGGTAGGCAAAATCTAACGGGGTCGCGCCCTTGGGCAGGTCGATGGCGTGACCGTCCGGGGTGAACACGTAAACCCGGTCGGGCTCGATATCCACCCGCAGCTGTTCGGCCAGGCCGCCGATATCGCCGAGTTCCTCATGCCATTCGAGCACCTGACGCAGCCAGGAAATCTTCTCCTCGTAATGGTTGGAGCCAGCCTTGACGTCGGTGCCTTTGTAGCGCCAGTGCGCGCACACTCCCAGCTCGGCTTCCTCGTGCATGGCCTGGGTGCGGATTTGCACCTCCAGCACCTTGCCTTCCGGGCCAAGCACGGCAGTGTGCAGCGAGCGGTAGCCGTTCTCTTTGGGGTTGGCGATGTAGTCGTCAAACTCCTTGGGTATGTGCCGCCACAAGGTGTGCACGATACCCAGCGCGGTGTAGCAATCACGCACTTCCGGCACCAGCACCCGCACTGCACGCACGTCATAAATCTGGTTGAACTGCAGCCCTTTGCGCTGCATTTTCCGCCAGATCGAATAGATATGTTTCACCCGGCCACTGATGTCGGCCTTGATTCCTGTGGTATCCAGCTCGCCACGCAGCTGGCCCATCACTTCATTAATGTAGTGCTCGCGGTCCAGACGGCGCTCGTGCAGCAGCTTGGCGATCTGCTTGTACTGCTCGGGCTCCAGGTAGCGGAATGACAGGTCTTCGAGCTCCCACTTGATATGCCCGATACCTAAGCGGTGAGCCAGCGGGGCGTAGATGTCGAACACCTCGCGGGCCACGCGCTGACGCTTCTCGTCGTCGGCCTCTTTTACCGCCCGGATCGCGCAGGTGCGCTCAGCCAGCTTGATCAGCGCAACGCGCACATCATCAACCATCGCCACGAGCATCTTGCGCAGGTTTTCCACCTGGCCCTGGGAGCCCAGCACCAAGGAATCACGCGGGTTCATCGACGCGCTGATGGCGGCCATGCGCAGCACGCCTTCGACCAGCTTGGCCACCACCGGCCCGAAGCGCTGATGGACCAGCGCTAACGGCACCTTGCCCTCACGCACGCAGCGGTAAATCACGGCAGCGACCAGGGAGTCCTGGTCGAGTTTAAGATCGGCGAGAATTTCGGCGATCTCCAGACCGGCGCGGAAGCTCGACGCACCTTCAGTCCATAAATTCTTCGCGGCATTGGCCTGCTGCTCAGCCGCGCGGGCGAACTCACACGCCTCACGCAGGGCGTCGCGATCCAGCGCGGGGTCGACATTTAGTACATGTTCGAGCCATACCTCAAGATTGATACTGCCGTCATCGTTGATCGGCTGATGCGCTCTGACCTGAACCATCTTGCTTACCTTCCCTACAGTGCGTGATATGCACACCGAACAGTCGCCAGCCTTCTACGGGCTGGTCGGTTTAACCACTTAAGGCGCAATCCCTGTGCACCCCTGCTGCATCGAGCACAGTGCAAGCCCTTTATAAACCAGAGCCTGCCGCCATATTTCGATGCGTCTATCTACGGCTTAACAAACAGCGCCATGGCTTCAACATGCGCGGTTTGCGGAAACATATCGAGGACACCAACCCGTTCGAGCTGATACCCCTGCGCCAGTAATTCAGCGCTGTCGCGAGCTAAGGTCGCCGGGTTACACGATACATACAACACCCGTTTAGCGCCCAGCGCGGTCATCTGCTTAACCACCTGTAACGCACCATCGCGCGGTGGGTCCAGCAGCACGGCAGCGAAACCACCCTGCGCCCAGCCGGCCTCGGCCAGCGGGTTGGACAGGTCGGCCTGGAAAAAGTGCGCATTGCGCAGGTTATTCCTTTCGGCATTCAGTGCGGCGCGCTCGACCATGGTCTGCACGCCTTCTACCGCCACCAATTCACGCACCCGCTGGGCCAGCGGTAAGGCGAAATTGCCCAGGCCGCAAAAAAGATCCAGCACCCGCTCATCGGCCTGCGGCGCGAGCCATTCCAGCGCCTGCGCGACCATCGCGTCGTTAACCGGCTGGTTGACCTGAACAAAGTCCCCAGGCCGGTAGGCCAGGTTGAGGTCGTAGGCACCCAGGCGATAACTCAGTTGCTGCTGAGGATCCAACGGCTGCGGCTCAGCACCGCCCTGTAACCACAACTGGGCATCCTGCGCGGTGCAAAATGCCTGCAAACGATCGAGGTCAGCCTCGCTCAGTGCTGCGGTATGCCGCACCAGCACCGCGCTGCTGCTGCCACTGAACAACTCGACATGGCCAATCGCCTGGGGTTTATCCAACTCACGCAGTACCTGAGGTAACGCGCGCATGATCGGCTGCAAAGGCTGTACCAATACCGGGCATTCGCTAATGGCGATGATGTCCTGACTGGCCGCGGCGCGGAAACCAACGTCCAAACGCTTGGCCTTGTTGTCCCAACGCACGGCAATCCGCGCGCGGCGGCGATACGCCAGCTCAGAACCGATCAGCGGGGCGGACCATTCACGCGGTTCAAGGTTAGCCAGACGGCTCAGCTGCTCGGCGAGCATGCGCTGTTTAAGGGCAAGCTGATCGGCATGGGGCATATGCTGCAAGCTGCAGCCGCCACAGACCTTGGCATGGGCGCAGGCCTCGCTGCGCCGCTCGGCACTGGCGGTGAGAATCCGCTCAGTGCGTGCCTCAACCACCTTACCGTGGGCTCCCAGCACGCGCGCCTCAATCTGCTCACCGGCCAACGCGCCACTGACAAACCAGGTGCGGCCCTCGACAAAGCCGATACCGCGGCCATCGTTAGCCAGGCGCTCGATGGCCAGCTTCTGTTTCTTGCCCACCGGCACCTGCGGCGCACGGGAACCACCGCTGGGTTGAAAGCGTAGACCGCCGTCTTTCTTGGCCATCAGTTACTCGGTTCGGCATAAATGCCACTGGACAGGTAACGGTCGCCACGGTCGCAGATAATCGCCACCATCACCGCATTCTCAACTTCTTGCGACAACCGCAGCATGGCAGCCACCGAACCGCCGGAAGACACCCCACAGAAGATGCCCTCCTCACGCGCCAAACGGCGCATCACCTCTTCGGCTTCCTGCTGGCCCATGTCGATAATGCGATCAACCCGCTCAGCCTGATAAATGCTCGGCAGATACTCCTGCGGCCAGCGACGGATACCAGGAATCGAGGCGCCTTCCATCGGCTGCAGGCCGACGATCTGCACCTCAGGCTTCTGTTCTTTCAAGAAGCGCGATACCCCCATGATGGTGCCGGTGGTGCCCATGGAGCTGATGAAATGGGTGACCTGCCCGCCCGTTTGCTGCCAGATTTCCGGGCCGGTGCTGGTGTAGTGCGCAATCGGGTTATCGCCATTGGCGAACTGATCGAGCACCTTGCCCTTGCCGTCGGCTTGCATCTGCAAGGCCAGGTCGCGGGCCTCTTCCATACCACTGACCAGAATCAACTGCGCGCCATAGGCCGTCATCGCCGCCTTACGTTCGGCGGTGGAGTTGTCCGGCATGATCAGCACCATCCGGTAACCCTT
This sequence comes from Gammaproteobacteria bacterium, assembly GCA_018816095.1. Taxonomy (GTDB): domain Bacteria; phylum Pseudomonadota; class Gammaproteobacteria; order Pseudomonadales; family Pseudomonadaceae; genus Aquipseudomonas; species Aquipseudomonas spirodelae. The sequence continues at coordinate 9,628 of JAHIWP010000016.1, read as the reverse complement.
GATCGCCGCGGCCATGGCCAGGGCAATGCCGGTATTGCCGCTGGTGGCTTCGATCAGCACATCACCGGGCGTGATATCACCACGCTGCTCAGCGCGGCTAATCATCGACAAGGCAGGACGGTCTTTTACCGAGCCCGCCGGATTATTGCCTTCAAGTTTCAGCAGCAAGGTATTGCTGGTGTTACCCGGCAAACGTTGCAGGCGAACCAGCGGGGTGTTGCCGACGCAATCGGCGATGGTTGGGTAATGCAGGCTCATGGTGAACAAGAGGATCCAGAAGCGAAGAAGGCCCTCATGATACCGGCAAACCACCCTCGGCTATATAACAGACCCGCTTTGCACGACAGCATTTGCCATGAGAGCGGACGCAACCGCTAAACTGCCGCGACGTCAGTACAGGAGGCAGCGCGTGATAACGGATTTAGGCATCAAAGGCCGGGTGCTCATGCTCACCCTACTGCCCACCAGCCTGTTGGCCCTGGTGCTCGGTGGCTATTTCACCTGGATGCAGTTGTCCGGTTTGCAGGAGCAGTTGCTGCAGCGCGGGCAGATGATCATCGAGCAACTCGCCCCCCTCGCCGCCCCAGCCCTGCAAAGCGGCGACGCCGAGCTGTTGCAGCGCATCGCCAGCCAGGCACTCGAGCAGCCCGACGTGCGCGCCGTAAGCTTCCTCAGCGCCGATCGTAACGCCCTCGCCCATGCAGGACCGAGCATGCTCAACCCCTCGCCAGCGACGGGTGAGCAGCAGCTTGTACAAAACAGCAACCAGAACGCAACGCGCTTTCTTCTGCCGGTGTATGCGCAGCACCTGAGCCTGACCGGCAAGGCCACCAGTAACCCGGGCACCCAGTTGCTCGGCTGGGTCGAGCTGGAGCTCTCGCATCACAGCACTCTGATCATCGGCTACCGCAGCCTGCTCGCCAGCCTGCTGTTGATTGCTGCCGGCCTGATGGTCACCGCCCTGCTTGCCGTGCGCATGAGCCACACCATCAACGAACCACTGCGGCGGATCAAACACGGCGTCGCCCAGCTCAAAGACGGCCATCTGGAAACCCGTTTGCCTCCGTTGGGCAGCCATGAACTGGACGAGCTGGCGTCGGGCATCAACCGCATGGCCGAGTCCCTACAGAACGCCCAGGAAGAACTGCAACACAGTGTCGACCAGGCCACTGAGGATGTGCGGCAGAACCTGGAAACCATCGAAATTCAGAACATCGAATTGGACCTGGCGCGCAAAGAGGCCCTGGAGGCCAGCCGGATAAAATCTGAATTCCTGGCCAACATGAGCCATGAAATCCGCACACCGCTCAACGGCATCCTCGGTTTCACCAACCTGCTGCAAAAAAGCGAGCTGACCCCGCGCCAGCAGGACTACCTGGGCACCATCGAAAAATCCGCCGACAGCCTGCTGGCAATCATCAACGAGATCCTCGACTTTTCTAAAATCGAGGCCGGCAAGCTGGTCCTGGAAAATATCCCGTTCAACCTGCGTGATCTGCTCCAGGAAAGCCTGACCATCCTCGCCCCCGCCGCCCACGCCAAGCAGCTGGAGCTGCTCAGCCTGGTCTATCGCGACACGCCGCTGTCGCTAATCGGCGACCCGCTGCGGCTCAAGCAGGTGCTGACCAACCTGGTGAGCAACGCGATCAAATTCACCCGCGCTGGCAGCATTGTGATCCGCGCCATGCTCGAAGACGAAAGCGCCGACCGCGCCCAGCTGCGCATCAGCGTGCAGGACACCGGCATCGGCCTCTCCGATGACGACTTGCGTGAATTGTTCCAGGCCTTCAGCCAGGCCGACAATTCGCTCAGCCGGCAGGCCGGTGGCACAGGCTTGGGCCTGGTGATTTCCAAACGTTTGATTGAGCAAATGGGCGGTGAGATCGGTGTCGACAGCACCCCCGAGGAAGGCTCGGAATTCTGGATCACCCTGAGCCTGCCCAAGGCCCGTGATGATGCCGAAGACCAGCCTCGCCCACCGCTGCTCGGGCGCCGCGTGGCCGCACTGGAAAGCCATGACCTGGCCCGCCAGGCCCTGCAGCATCAGCTGGAAGACTGTGGCCTGCAGGTCAGTAGTTTTGACAGCCTCGACAGCTTGCTCAGCGCGGTGGCCGAAGCCCGACATAGCGCTCAACCGATTGAGTTGGCGGTGCTCGGCGTCAGTACTCAGACCCTGCCACCAGAGCGCCTTGACCAGCGTATCTGGGAGCTTGAGCGACTGGCCTGCAAAACCTTGCTGCTCTGCCCGACCACTGAGCAGTCGCTTTACCACAGCTTTTTGCCGGATGCGTACAGCCAGCTGCAAGCTAAACCCGCCTGTACACGCAAGCTGCAACGTGGCCTGGCCGAGCTGATTAGCCCGAGGCAGAACCGTGCAGACTACAAACATACTGCGCCCAGCCGACCACCGCTGATTCTCTGCGTCGACGACAACCCGGCGAACCTGCTGCTGGTGCAAACCCTGCTGGACGATATGGGCGCCCAGGTCAGCATCGCCAACAGCGGCTATGAAGCTGTGGAAAAAGCCGCCGAACAAACCTTCGACCTGATTTTTATGGACGTGCAAATGCCCGGCATGGACGGCCGCCAGGCCACCGAAGCGATTCGCCTGCACGAAAATGAGCATGGCCAGCCCCCGGTCGCGATTGTCGCGCTGACTGCCCACGCACTGGCCAACGAAAAACGCGCCCTGCTGCAAAGCGGGCTGGACGACTACCTGACCAAACCCATCAGTGAACGCCAATTGGCCCAGGTGGTGCTCAAATGGACCGGCCTGGCCCTGCGTAGCCAGAGCAGCGAGCACACCGGCATCAGCGCGACACATAACAACCTCAGCGTACTGGATGCCGAAGAAGGCCTGCGCCTGGCTGCCGGTAAAGCGGACCTGGCCGCCGATATGCTGAGCATGCTGCTGGCAGGCTTGCCGGGTGATCGCCAAGCCATTCGCCAAGCCCGCGACAGCGGCGAACGCACCAGTTTGATTGAGCGCGTACACCGCCTGCACGGGGCCACTCGCTATTGCGGCGTGCCGCAACTGCGCGCTGCCTGCCAACGCAGTGAAACGCTACTGAAACAGAACGATCCAGCGGCCCAACAAGCGCTGGACCAACTGGAGGCCGCCATCGACCGGCTGGCTCAGCATTCACAGCTCAGCGCCTGAATCAGGCAGATCCAATCCACAAGCCGAGGAACCCCATGCGCATCATTCTGTTCAGCAGCAAGCCCTATGACCAACAGAGCTTTGACGCCGCGGGATTTCCTGACGACTGGCAATTGAGCTTTCAGGAAGCCCATCTGCGTCAGGACAGCGCTGGTTTGGCCGCCAGTTACGACGTGGTGTGCGCCTTTATCAATGACGACCTCAGTGCTGAGGTATTGCAGCAACTCGCGGCGGGCGGCACCCGGCTAATTGCCCTGCGCTCGGCCGGCTACAACCATGTTGACCTGCACGCCGCACACGCCCTTGGCCTGACCGTGGTTCGGGTGCCCGCGTATTCACCGCATGCCGTCGCCGAGCATGCGGTGGCGCTGATCATGACCCTCAACCGCCGCACCCACCGCGCCTTCAACCGCACCCGCGAAGGTGACTTCTCCCTGCACGGGCTGATCGGCTTCGACCTGCATGGCAAACACGTCGGCATCATCGGCGCCGGGCAAATCGGCCTGACCTTTGCGCGGATCATGGCCGGCTTCGGCTGCACCTTATTGATCCATGACCCACACCCCATTGCCGGCCTACCCGCTGGTGCGCGGCAAGTCGAACTGGATCAACTGCTCGAAAGCAGCGACATCATAAGCCTGCACTGCCCGCTCAACACGGCCACTCACCACCTGATCGACGCCGCGCGCTTACAACAAATGAAGCGTGGCGCGATGTTGATCAATACCGGACGCGGGGCCTTGATCGATACGCCGTCACTGATCGGCGCGCTGAAAAGCGGACAACTGGGTTACCTGGGCCTGGATGTCTATGAAGAAGAGGCCGAGCTGTTCTTTGAGGATCACTCGCAGCAACCGCTGCAGGATGATGTACTGGCGCGCCTGCTGAGCTTCCCCAATGTGCTGATTACCGCGCATCAGGCTTTTCTCACCCACGAAGCGTTGGCGGCGATTGCCGGCACCACCCGCGACAATATCGCCGCCTGGCTGAGCGGAGCGCCAATCAATCAGCTACTTCCTGCCGCGTGATAGCATCGCGCACACATTTGGAGGATCCATGGCTGAACACGATTTTCGCTACAACTTGCTCAACCCCGAGCACACCCTGATCGAATGCCGCGCACTCGCACCCGGCCGCTATCAGGTCACCGGCAATGGCGGCTCGATCCAGAGCGGCGACACCCTGCTGGTCACCCTCAAAGGCAGTCGCGAGCTGTCCATGCGCCTGCAAGCTGACAAGGTTCGCCACCTGATCAACCCACGCGGCCAGTGGGTGGCCGTGGCCACCGGCCCGGCGTTCGGCGAACTGGCTATCTTCAATTGGCAGGTCAATTGCGACAGCTGCAATGCGCAACTGGATTTCGAGTTCGCTGTCGATGCCGCTCTCGGCAAAAAAGCTCAGGCACCCGCCGCCGAAGCACGGATCAAAGAGCTCGGTTGGCTGTCGAAGAACGCCAAGCACCTATGCCCGACGTGCATCAACAAGGAGGCTCCATGAACCGCACATTAACCATCAGCCTACTGGCAGCAAGCCTTGCAGGCTGCGCCACATCCGCGCCGCAACTGGAAACCGAACAGACTTACCAAGTGGAATGGATCGGCGAACGCCCGCTGATCGACAACAGCCACCTGACCATCACTCTGGGTGATGATGGCCGCGCCTACGGTAACGCCGGCTGCAACCATTGGTTTGCTGGCTACACGCTACAAGGCGATAAGCTCAGCTTCAGTGCTGCCGGCAGTACGCGCAAAATGTGCGCGCCGGCCCTGATGGAGCAGGAAGCGCGCTTTCTCGAGAGCCTGAGCACGGTGCAGCGCTGGGACTTCTCGCCCACTGAGCAGCTGCGTCTCTGGCCCGCACAAGGCAAACCACTGCGCCTCTGGCCGGAAAGCAACTAAGCGCACAGCGACGGCCCGCAGGGTCGCTGCCATGGATGGCAGGCCATAAAAAGGGAGCCCAAGGGCTCCCTTTTTTGTTGCGGCTGAAACTCAGTGAATGATCTGGCTGAGGAACAGCTTGGTGCGTTCGTTCTGCGGGTTGGTGAAGAAGGCGTTGGGCTCGTTTTGCTCAACAATCTCGCCTTTATCGAGGAATATCACCCGGTTCGCCACGGTGCGGGCAAAGCCCATTTCGTGGGTAACACAGAGCATGGTCATGCCGTCTTCAGCCAGGCCGACCATGGTGTCGAGAACTTCTTTAACCATTTCCGGATCGAGGGCCGAGGTCGGCTCGTCGAACAGCATGATCTTCGGTTTCATGCACAGCGCACGGGCAATCGCCACGCGCTGCTGCTGACCACCGGAGAGTTGCCCCGGGTACTTGTGTGCCTGCTCCGGAATGCGCACGCGTTCCAGGTAGTGCATGGCCACTTCTTCAGCTTCGCGCTTGGGCATCTTGCGCACCCACATCGGTGCCAGGGTGCAGTTCTGCAGCACGGTGAGGTGCGGGAACAGGTTGAAGTGCTGGAACACCATGCCCACTTCGCGGCGCACCGCTTCGATGTGCTTTAGGTCGTGAGTCAGCTCGGTGCCATCAATGATGATGCGACCCTGCTGATGCTCTTCCAAACGATTGAGGCAACGAATCGCGGTCGATTTCCCAGAACCGGATGGGCCACACAGCACGATGCGCTCGCCCTGCTGCACGCTCAGGTTGATGTCCTTGAGCACGTGGAACTGGCCGTACCACTTGTGCACACCCTCCATGAGGATCATCGGCTCAGCGCTGGTTTGTTTAATTGCTTCAGGCATTGAAAGGTCTCCTAACGCTTATGGCCGGTGTCCAGCTTGCGCTCCAGATGTTGGGAGTAGCGGGACATACCAAAACAGAAAATCCAGAAAATTAGCGCTGCAAACACATAGCCTTCAGTGGCCATGCCCAGCCAAGCCGGATCGGTGGTGGCTTGCTTGATGCTGTTAAGCAAGTCGAACAGGCCGATGATGATCACTAGGCTGGTGTCCTTGAACAGCGCAATAAAGGTGTTAACGATGCCAGGGATCACCAGCTTCAAGGCTTGCGGCAGAATCACCAGGCCCATCATCCGCCAGTAGCCAAGGCCCATGGCCGCAGCGGCCTCGTATTGGCCCTTGGGAATCGCCTGCAGACCACCGCGCACCACTTCGGCGATGTAGGCCGACTGGAACAGAATCACGCCGATCAATGCCCGCACCAGCTTGTCGAAGCTCAAGCCCTCAGGCAGGAACAGGGGCAGCATCACCGAGGACATAAACAGCACGGTAATCAACGGTACGCCGCGCCAAAACTCGATAAAGGTTACGCAGATAACCCGGATGGCTGGCATATCCGAACGTCGCCCCAACGCCAGCACGATGCCCAGCGGCAAAGCACCGGCAATACCGACAGCGGCGATCACCAGGGTCAACATCAGGCCACCCCAGCGGCTGGTCGACACCGTCGTCAGGCCGAAGAAGCCGCCGTGCAGCAACCAATAAGCCAGCAGCGGATAGACCACCAAGAAAACCAGGCCGTAGATGGCTTTGCGTGGCATTTGTGGGATGAACAGCGGTGCGGCGCCGATTACCGCCAACCACAGGGTCAGGTCAACGCGCCAGCGCAGTTCGGTCGGGTAAAAGCCGTACATAAACTGACCAAAGCGCTGCTGCACAAACACCCAGCAGGCACCGCCGCTGGTGCAATCGGCACGGGTAGTACCGGTCCAGTCAGCGTCGATCAAGGCCCACTGAATCAGCGGCGGAATAATCAGCCAGACCAGGTAAGCCGCGAACAGCGTCAGCAGCGTATTGAACCAGCTGGAAAACAGGTTGGCGCGCAGCCAACCGACCACCCCGACGCTGAGCGCGGGTGGCGGTAGATCAGGTTTGAAGGTATGAGTTTGCATGGCTGCTCCTTACCGCTCGATCAGCGCAATGCGCTTGTTGTACCAGTTCATCAGCATGGAAATGCTGATACTGATCGCCAGGTACACGCTCATAGTGATGGCAATCACTTCAATGGCCTGCCCGGTCTGGTTGAGTACCGTTCCGGCAAACAACGAGACCATGTCCGGATAACCAATACCGGCGGCCAACGAGGAGTTCTTCGCCAGGTTCAGGTATTGGCTGGTCAGCGGCGGAATGATGACCCGCAGCGCCTGCGGAATGATCACCAGACGCAAGGTCTTGCCGGCAGGCATGCCCAGCGAGCGGGCGGCCTCAGTTTGCCCGTGGCTGACCGCCATGATCCCGGAACGCACGTTTTCGGCGATAAAGGCCGCGGTATAGATGGTCAACGCCAGGGTCAGCGCCATCAGCTCCGGGATCAGCACCCAGCCACCACGGAAGTTGAAGCCGCTCAACTCCGGCACGCTCCACTGCAGCGGGTTACCGCCCAGCAGAATGGCCAGCCCCGGCAAGCCGATCAACAGTGGAATCGCCCCCATGGACACCGGAAACAGCTTGCCGGTGGCCTCAAAACGCGACTTCGACCAACGCGACAGCAACACCACACCGATGATGGCGACAATCACCGCGCCAGCAAACAGACCGAAGTTATCCGCAGGGCTCGGTGCCGGCATATACAAGCCACGGCTGTTGAGGAAAAACGTCTCACCCACGCCCATGCTTTGCCGCGGCCCTGGCAGGGAGAGCATCACGGCGAAGTACCAGAAGAAGATTTGCAGCAGCGGCGGGATGTTACGGAAGATCTCGATGTACACGGTTGCCAGCTTGCTGATCAACCAGTTCGGCGACAGACGCGCCACACCCAATAGGAAACCCAACAGCGTCGCCAGGACAATACCAATCACCGACACCAACAAGGTGTTGAGCAGGCCCACCACGAAAACACGCCCATAGGAGTTGCTTTCGTCGTAGTCGATCAGGTGTTGGGCAATACCGAAGCCGGCACTGTTATTGAGAAAGGAAAACCCAGAGGTAATCCCGCGTTTCTCGAGGTTGGTCTGGGTGTTGTCAAACAGGAACCAGCCGAGCGCCACAACGGCGATAACGGCAATAATTTGAAATAGCCAAGCGCGTGCCTTGGGGTCGGTCCAGACCGATCCACCGGGGCGCGGGGCATTTGCAGTGGTTTGCATAGGAGCCCTCTTGGAACCCTATGCCCGCGTCGGCGGGCATACGGCTCACATCAATCAGAACAATGCCGGCCACTCAGGGCGAGTGGCCGGCAACAGACGGTCAGCGCACCGGCGGTGCGTACTGCAGACCACCCTTGTTCCACAGGGCGTTGAGGCCACGTTCAATCTTCAGCTGACTGCCAACACCGACGTTGCGCTCGAAGCTTTCGCCGTAGTTACCGACTTGCTTGACGATCTGTACAGCCCAGTCCTTCGGCAATTTCAGGTCTTTGCCAAACTCACCTTCAGCACCGAGCAGACGTGCTACGTCAGGGTTCTTGGTGGATTTGGCTTGCTCTTCGACGTTGGCCGAAGTGATGCCCAGCTCTTCAGCGTTGACCATCGCGTACAGCGACCAGCGCACGATGTCGAACCACTCCTCATCACCCTGGCGTACAACCGGACCCAGCGGCTCTTTGGAGATCACTTCCGGCAGCACCACGTAGGAGTCCGGATCAGCCAGCTTGATGCGCTGTGCATACAACTGCGATTGGTCGGACGTCAGCACGTCGCAACGGCCGGCTTCAACCGATTTGGCGCTCTCGTCGGAGGTGTCGTAAGTGATGGGGGTGTATTTCAGGCCATTGGCGCGGAAGTAGTCGGAAAGGTTCAGCTCGGTGGTGGTACCGGCTTGGATGCAGACAGTTGCACCGTCAAGTTCCTTGGCGCTGGAAACACCCAGCTTTTTGTTAACCAGGAAGCCTTGACCGTCGTAGTAGTTAACGCCGGCAAAGTTCAGACCCAGGCCGGAATCGCGCGAGCTGGTCCAAGTGGTGTTACGCGAAAGAACATCGACTTCGCCAGACTGCAGCGCGGTGAAGCGCTCTTTGGCGGTCAGCGGGCTGTACTTGACCTTGGTCGCATCACCGAATACTGCAGCAGCAACTGCGCGGCATACGTCGACGTCGAGGCCCATGTAATTGCCTTTCTCATCGGCGTAGGAGAAGCCAGGCAGACCATCACTGATGCCGCACTGAACAAAACCTTTCTTCTGGATTGCGTCCAAAGTAGCGCCAGCTTGAGCAAAACTGCTAACGCCGAGAACCGCGGCGGTGGTCAGTACTGCCAATGTGGATTTCACCATCTTCATTAAAACCTCCAGTTGCTTTTGTTGTGTTTGGAGTCTCGGTTCTTCCACCGTACCCTTGTGGGGCTCGTTGACTGTGTCGGCAGCAACACACTCAACCGGGGGTAAAACCATGGTTCGAGTCTAGGGGGTGTTCTCATTCAGGAGAGCCATATGACAGCAGACACAAGGGATAACATCGACTGGTAATTCCTGGCCAGTCGCTCATATCGTGTCGCTATCCGGCGGAACTGCTTCAGCTTCTGGAAAAAGCGCTCTACCAGGTTGCGAGCCTTGTACAGATGTCGAT
>JAHIWP010000015.1 GCA_018816095.1 Gammaproteobacteria bacterium | reverse complement strand
TGCGTAGCTGCCTACCCGGTTGAGTGGCCGGATGGCCGTGGAATCAGTGGCCGGATGCGCGTGGAATGGGTGGCCGGATCAGCGTGGAATCGGTGGTCAGATGCTCATGGAATGGGTGGCCAGATGACCGTGGAATCCGCAGCAGGTACTGCTATCGCCTGAGATATTTTCCCGGTATGACGATGGCATCATTCAGGGGGCATTTCTCCGGGCGGCGTTACCCGCAGAGCTCGATTACAGCGCTAATGAGACCTACAGCGCATCCATAGCTGACATCATCCTGCGTATTGTTCAGGGGCATGGCTTTGAGCGCGGTGAAGCATCGATGGAGTTCATCATCGCCTTGGCAATTGGCAAAATTCGTCTGCATAAGGAAATTGATGAAAAACTTCGAGGCAATATTATTCAAGCCCTCCAGGGCAAGGTGCAGGACGTAGGGCTTTTGCTAGGCGGCGAGATTGCTCCGATTTAGATCATCGCATTTGTATGAGGATCTGATGCTTCGAAGACCCATTCATGATGAAGTCATGAGTAAGGCATCACGCTTGGCCAGTGACTGCCATCCACTGGTAGCTGAGCGTCACGCAGATGAACTGGCTCACTACGCCCGGGTGACCTCTGCCTGCGATGCCCTTGAGTCTTTTCTCGGGGCTCGTCCGCGAATGGATGATGATTGAGTCAGGAAGAAGCCCAGAAAACTAGCTATAGGCAAAAGGGCGGGCGTACATGACGATGCCATCTTTATCGTCATAGCACATGGACATCAGCCTTTAAGCTTTGCATTATGAAGTGGCATGAATTCCCCGATACAAGCTCCTATAACAATCTCTAGCCCCCTCCTGAAAACTGCCAAGGATGACGATATGATTGCGCGCTTTGCCACCCTGTTGCTGCTCGCGTTGGCTGTGGGAAATGCAGGGGCCGCCAGCTTTGACTGCGCAAAGGCGTCGAGCTATTCCGAGATAGAGATATGTCGGGATGGTTACCTTTCAAAGCTAGATTCCATGCTTGCAACTGAGTATCGCAACACGCAGCAGGTATCGCGAGATCAGGTAGCGTTGCGTGATTCTCAGCGCCAATGGATTGCAGAGCGCGACCAATGCGCTTCTCAAACATGTCTGAATCAGAAGATGTCTGATCGCATTTACGCGCTCCAGGTCTATGCACAGACAGAAAGGGAGCAAATCCAAGCCGCTGAATTTCAACACCAACAGGCTGAATTAATCGCTGCTGAAGAGGTTCGTCAGCAGGAGGCGGCTCGGCAAGCTCAAATGCGTGCGCAACAACAAGCCGAAGCAGCAGCTCGCCAGGCTGCATCAGAAGCGCAGCGTGTACCAACGGCCCCCACGCAATATCAAGTGCCTTCGACAGGCTATACCTCTCAGCCTACAGCGCAGCCAGTCGAGGTTCGTAGTAAGACATTGTGGGATCGCTTCATTGAGGGGCCCGCGTGGAAATACACCTTGGTTGTGCTGATCGTCCTGGTTCTCATAGCCATCGCGCTGCATCGGAAAGAAGAGATGACGGTCTATATCGATTACACCGATGCAGCAGTAACAAACGTTCTTCCGTTGGTTGGTTTGGTTGCCTATGGCTTACTGTCTTGGCTTGAGGTTCCAAGTCCGGCGCCAAAAATTGTATTTATTGCAGCAGTTGTCCTCGCCGGGCTATTCACTGCCTACACAGCCTATATTGCGAACGACGCAGGGTGGAAAGTGCTGCTGTCCTTCATCGCTAAGGTTTCCTTGGTGAGCGTTTTCTACCTCCTGATGGCGATTCTGTTCGCGTCCATGCTGTCAACGAAATACAAGGATGAAACGCGAGCCCAGGCTGAAGCGCGTAATCGTCGTGCACATCGGGCTGCAAGCGTCCAGATTGGGTTGTTGGCATCCGGCTACACCTTCCTCACGCATTGGCTGTGTCGCTATGGTGAATTCAGCTCACTGTCCGATTGCCTCGCGTATGAACACGATGAGGTTGAGGCAAAGATGTAGGAGATACTGTATTGGGCGATTTCTTACAGGCAATATTTCGTTCACCCATCGACTGAGTGTCCGGTTGTGAGCTTGTAGGGGATGTCCTCGGTGGGGGAGGTGATAGTGGGGAGTGAGGAGCTTTTGCTGATAGCCGGTGTCTATTTCCGTCAGTTGAAGAAATACCCGCTCTCTCCACGCTGGGCGAGTTGCTTTGTCCTGAAGCAGGTAGCGCACTCTACATTTTTGCCCCGTGTTTTTTGGGGGCAAAACCCAGGCCGCTGCAAACCGTCCAAAACCAGCAGGTGCCGGATTCATTGGGCTGTAGAGGTGGGTGTGGCGGTGTGGGCGTGTAGTAAACAGCGTTCAAATCCCTAACGGATTAGATGCGGGAGTACTGAGAGCTTTACTGCTAAGGCAGTTAGCATTTACTTGGGAGATCGTTGCAGGCGACTGGGAATTTAAGGTGTTCACGTCGAGGGTTCAGCGCGAGAGCGTCACCAAGGTGAGTGTAAGTTTTGGTGCAGGATCCACCAGAAATGCTGCGCAAAAAGGCCTCTGGAACCCGCATTCTACCGTTTGCAAAATCGCGATTGGTTGTCAATTTGTGCCAATCAAATTCTATGCGATTCCTTTTAAATCAATGACTTAGTGATTTTTACCCCTAGCATGGGGTGCTAGGGGTCGAGTGTTCGAATCACTCCGTCCCGACCATATAATTATTACATTAGAGCTTGGCCAGAAATGGTCAGGCTTTTTTGTTTTAGGGCTTGCCAGTTATTTTGCTGATGCTTTTTTCATGTGCGGTGAAGCGCATCTATCTCAAGAAAAAGCGCTGTGTCCGTTAGGTTGGCTGGGCTACTAACGCCTTAAGCTTTCGGGTCGACAGGGGCTTCTGGTGCGATTAGCCCTTGAACTCATTCAGAAGTCAGTATGCAGCTAATAAAAAAGCCGACCCAGAGACTGGGTCGGCTTTTCATAGCCTTGAGAGCTATTACTTGCGGCTGGCTTTTTCCAGCATACGCAGAGCGCGCTCATTGGCTTCGTCAGCAGTTTGCTGAGCCTTCTGAGCAGCAGCCATAGCGTCATCAGCCTTACGGTAGGCTTCATCGGCACGGGCTTGAGCGCGAGCAGCTGCATCTTCAGTTGCAGTCAGACGAGCTTCAGTTTCTTTGGACATGCTGCTGCAACCGGTAGCCAGAACTGCGGCCAATGCCAGAGCAGAGAATTTCAGAACGTTGTTCATCGTGTTCCCCTTGAGGTGGAGGTTTTCCATAAAAGCAATTTCCTGATAATAGGAAATTAGCCGGCGTACATAGTACCTATAACTTGTAGTAAGTAAACGGAGGCAAGGCAAGGCGCAAAGGTTTTTTTTCGATTGCAGTAGAGTTAGGCGTTTTCTGCTGATTGGCTGCTTAAAAAACAATCAGTTTCAGGCTGTTGGCAGTTCTTTGCGCAGTAACTGTTGGCGTTTAGGGATTGCAGTCGTTGCAAAGTATTTTGACGATAATCTCGATGTTCACTGGCATCTGAATGGCTATACGTTTGTGGCAGATAACTTGCGTTGTAGGCAGACCCAGTGGCGGGGTTTTGGCGTATAGCCCGGTGCTGCCGGTGTGATCTAAGTCATTGATTCACGTGACCTCACAGGTTCTGGCCTGATAAGCTCGTCATAATCGCCTACAACTTAATAGGTAAGAAATTCTGTAACCCCATTGCTGCAGAGGCTGCGAGCGGGTTGCGCGAGCGAACAGAGGAATTGCGATGAGCGAGGCGCTGTCCATTCACCATGACCTGGCAGGTCATCAGTTCGAGACCACAGTGGATGGTGATCGGGCCTATCTGGCTTATATGGATCTTGGCAAGCAAACGCTGGATATCTACCGCACCTTTGTCCCCACCTCGCTGCGTGGGCGAGGCATCGCTGCTGCGTTGACCGAACATGCACTGCAATATGCTGATCGCTTGGGCTATACGGTCATTCCGTCATGCTCCTACGTTGAGCGTTACATGCAGCGCAAGGGGCGTACGGATAAGAACTGAGTGATTCAGATATAAAAAAGGCCAGTCAGAGACTGGCCTTTTTTATATCTGTTTTAGCGATCAGGTCTTGGCAATCAAGTTGCCGGCATGCAAGCCGCATTCTTTCTGTGTGGCTTCTTCCCACCACCAGCGGCCTTCACGCTCATGCTGGTTAGGCAGTACGGGGCGCGTGCAGGGTTCGCAGCCGATGCTGATAAAACCGCGCTCATGCAGGCTGTTATAAGGCAGTTCGAGCATGCGGATATAGGCCCAGATATCTTCACTGCTCATCTGTGCCAGCGGGTTGAATTTGTACAGGGTGTTGTCCGCTGTGGAGAAGGCCGTATCGAGCTCGACCGCCGCAACCTGGCTGCGCGTGCCGGGGCTTTGGTCGCGCCGCTGGCCGGTGGCCCACGCTTTAACCGTGGCGAGTTTGCGGCGTAGCGGGGCGGTTTTGCGGATGCCACAGCATTCACCGTGACCGTCTTGGTAGAAGCTGAATAGCCCCTTCTCCTTGACGAAGGGCTCCAGGGCGGCAGCGTCAGGTGAGAGTATGTCGATGCTGATGCCATAGTGCTCGCGCACCTGATCAACAAACCGATAGGTTTCCGGATGCAGGCGGCCGGTGTCGAGGCTGAAGACCTTGACGTTCTTGTTGAGCTTCCAGGCCATGTCGACCAGCACCACGTCCTCGGCGCCGCTGAACGATAGCCACAGCTCATCGCCAAAGTGTTCGAAGGCGAGTTTGAGAATGTCCTGAGGCGACTTGTTGGCATAGCTCGCCGCTAGTTCGGCTGCGTCGAAGGGGTGGCTCATCGGGCTGAATTCCTAGTTAGGGTGACGCTGCGCGTCTTGTGTGGCGATGGTAGCAAACGCAGGTTATTCGACTAAATAACGAAGTGCCTCAGTAGACCTCTGATTTGAGTATAAGCACTGCGTTGCAGAGCACTGGGGGAGCAGCTAGAGTGCCGCCTTCTAAAAAATCCAAGTTAGGAGTGTCCTGTGGAAATCGCGTGTCTCGACCTAGAAGGCGTACTGGTACCGGAAATCTGGATCGCCTTCGCGGAAAAAACTGGCATCGAATCGCTAAAAGCGACCACCCGGGATATTCCGGACTATGACGTGCTGATGAAGCAGCGTCTGCGTATTCTGGATGAGCACGGTTTGAAGCTGTCCGACATTCAGGAGGTGATTGCCACGCTCAAGCCCCTCGACGGTGCGGTGGGGTTTGTTAATTGGCTGCGCGAGCGCTTCCAGGTAGTGATTCTTTCGGACACCTTTTATGAGTTCTCCCAGCCGCTGATGCGTCAACTGGGTTTCCCGACCTTGTTGTGCCACAAGCTGGTTACCGATGAAACGGATCGTGTGGTGGATTACCAGTTGCGTCAAAAGGACCCAAAGCGTCAGTCGGTACTGGCCTTTAAGAGCCTGTACTACCGAGTAATTGCCGCCGGCGACTCATACAACGACACCACCATGCTCAGCGAAGCCCATGCCGGCATTCTGTTCCATGCCCCGGACAATGTGATTCGCGAATTCCCGCAATTCCCTGCGGTGCATACCTTTGAGGCGCTCAAACGCGAGTTCCTTAAGGCGTCTAATCGCCAGCTGAGCCTCTAATCTGCCGGGCTTTTAAAGCCTGCGCTCCAGAGTCATTCAGATGCTCACTCACACGCCCCACAAGTGCTGCGCGCTCGTGGGGCGTGTGTTTTTGGGCGCTGAGGATTACCGGCTACGTCGCGTTGCCGTTATCAATCTAGGTAAATTTCGTATGTATTGGCCGTGTGTGCACGACGTTATTGCGAGCAGTTATGGAGTGTTTCAGCGATCAGCTTGAGCGCTGGCGGTTGGTCGCACGACCAGCCATAGGGCGATGGCGATCAATACGCCGCCGTACAGATACGCCCAAGACAAAGGCTCGTCGAGTAACAGGGCGCCCCACAGCACACCAAAGGGCGGAATCAGGAAGGTCGTGGTGCTGGCTTTGATCGGTCCTACATCACTCAGTAGGCGGAAGTACAAGACATAAGCCAGGGCCGTGCAGACAAAGCCTAGCCCTGCGAGAGACAGCCAGACGTCGAGCCCGCCCCAGCTGGCCGGCGGTTGTATGACCAGAGCGCCGCCGAACAGCGGCAGTAGAAACAGGCTGGCGCCACACAAGCTTGCAAAGGCGGTCAAACGGTTGTCCAGGCCGCCCTGCATGCCAATCCAGCGCCGCGTAAGAAAACCGGCAAAACCATAGCAAGCGGTCGCCACCAGGCAGGCGGCTGCGCCGAGCAATAGGGTCAAGTCAAACTCAATTGGACCCGTGCGGGTCAGCACCGCTACACCCAGTAGGCCGACAGCGACTCCGGCGGCTTTACTCAGGGTCATCGCTTCAGCAAAGAACAGCATGCCGATCAATACGCCCATCATCGGCGTGGTGGCGTTGAAAATGGCGGAATAGCCTGCTGGCAGCACCAAGGCAGCCATGCAGTACATGGCAGAAGGCAACCCCGCGTTGATCACCCCGAGTATCAGGCAGTGTTTGAGCTTGCCGTTAAAGTCCCAGCGCACGCGCATCAGCAGCAATATCACCAGCAGCCCAAGCATGCCCAGGCTGGCGCGAAAAAAAGCAGTCGGCAGGCTGCCAAGCACTGGCGCAACGATGCGCATAAACAGAAAGCTTGCGCCCCAGATAGCAGCAAGTAACAGCAGACGCATCAGGTCGGCAAGGCGCACAACGGACTCCACAGCGGTCAGAAAGGGTGAGCAGTGTTGCTGGGCCGGGGCGCCAAGGCAATTCGAAATGCGCTTTCAAATGCTTACATGACAGCATTTCGTTGTAGATAAGCACGCATCCATGCGCTGGCCGCTTTTACTTCAAGTCGTCACTGGATAAGCTCGGTGGCTTGTCCGCACTCACCTGTAGGGGTTCGTATATGCCACAGCAAAGGCCGGCCAGCGCGATAGCGGCGTTTATCCTTGATGGCTTTGACGACTACCGCGAGCAGTTTCGGCAGATTACCAACGGCGCACGCGTACGATTTGAGCAGGCCCTGTGGCAGGAAATACAAAACGCATCGGCGGCGCGTATTGCCTTGTATGAAAAGTGCGTGACCGCTGTCAGCCAGCAGTTGCGCGAGGCCTATGCGGCCGAGGCATTGCTGGATGTTGACCAGTGGCCACTGGTCAAGTCGGCCTATATCGCCTTGATTAACCTGCGGGATGACGATGAGTTGGCGGAGACCTGGTTTAACTCGATTTTCTGCGGGTTGTTCAGCCATGACCAGATCAATGATGGCTGCATGTTCATCCACACCACTCGCCCTTCGCTACGGGTTAATACACGTACGCCGCAAACGCGGTTGTATGAGCCCAATGGCGATGTTGAGACGTCTCTGTGCCAGATCTTCGACGATTTCAGTTTCGAAGTGGGCTACGAAAATCTGCCGCGCGATCTGGCGCGACTGCTCAAACAATTGCGTCAAAGCCTGCCGGATTGGGTGTGTAAAGACCCTGACTTGCGCATCGAGTTGTTTGCCTCGCGCCTGTATCGCAACAAAGGTGCCTACCTGGTGGGGCGTATTTACACCCGCGATGAACAATGGCCGCTGGTGATACCGCTGTTACACCGCGAAGGGCAGGGGATTCAGATTGATGCACTGATTACCGATGAGGCGGAGGTGTCGATCATTTTCTCCTTCACCCGCTCCTACTTCATGGTGCGGGTTGGCTACCCTGCGGAGTTCGTCGGCTTCCTCAAGCGTATCTTGCCGGGTAAGCACATTGCTGAGCTGTACACCTCGATTGGCTTCTACAAACACGGCAAATCAGAGTTTTATCGATCCCTGATCAACCACCTGGCCACCACCGATGACAAATTCGTCATGGCACCAGGGGTGCGCGGCATGGTGATGAGCGTATTCACGCTGCCGGGCTTCAACACGGTATTCAAGATCATCAAGGACCGCTTCTCACCGTCGAAAAACGTCGATCGCAATACGGTGATCGAGAAATACCGCCTGGTAAAAACCGTCGACCGGGTCGGGCGCATGGCCGATACCCAGGAATTCGCCGATTTTCGCTTCCCTCTGAGCAAGTTTGACCCGCAATGCCTGGCCGAGCTGCTGGACGTGGCGCCGTCGACCGTTGAGGTTGATGGCGACACCGTGCTGGTGCGCCACTGTTGGACTGAGCGGCGCATGACGCCGCTGAATCTGTATGTGGAAAGTGGCAGTGAAGCTCAGGTGCGTGAGGCGTTAGACGATTACGGTCTGGCGATCAAACAGCTGGCGGCCGCCAATATCTTTCCCGGCGACATGCTGCTGAAAAACTTTGGCGTGACCCGTCACGGCCGCGTGGTGTTCTACGACTACGATGAAATCTGCTACCTGACGGAGGTGAATTTTCGTCATATCCCCCAGGCGCGCTACCCAGAGGATGAAATGTCCTCCGAGCCGTGGTATTCGATCGCGCCGATGGATGTGTTCCCCGAGGAGTTCCCACCATTTCTGTTCGCCAATATGCAGCAGCGCAAACTGTTCAGTGAGCTGCATGGGGAGCTGTACGACGCCGATTATTGGAAAAGCCTGCAAGAGGCGATTAGCGCAGGCAAGGTGATCGATGTGTTCCCCTATCGGCGCAAAGATCAAGCCGATCGGGAGTATTGAGCGGCATGCGTGTGCCGCTGAGTTTCGTCGCTAGCGGCCTTTGGCTGCTGGCCGATAGCCGCGTATTGCACGCGACCGAAGTTGACCACAGCGCAGTTGCGCCGGCACCGCTACTCATCACCAGCCCACGCAGTAACGTGCGCTGGCTGAGTACGCCGGCGGCGGTAACGGTGGTCGATGCGGGAAACATACCGGGTGAGCAGAACCTCGCTCTGGATACCTGGCTGGCACGTGTGCCAGGGGTATTCAGCCTCAATCGTTACAACCTGGCCCAAGGTCTGCGTCCGTCGATTCGTGGATTCGGCGCGCGCGGTAACTTTGGTGTGCGCGGTATTCGGGTGCTTGTTGATGGTGTACCCCTGACCATGCCGGATGGGCAAACTGAACTCGACGGCCTCGACCTTGGTTTGGTTGAGCGCATGGAGGTTTTGCGCGGACCGGCCTCGGTGCTCTACGGCAATGCTGCCGGTGGAGTTCTAGCGATCGAAACCCGCGAACCGCCGGCGTTGCCCTCAATGCAGCTTGATCTGAGCGCTGCAAGCCTCGGCTATCAGCGAACACGCGTCGAAATGGCAGGCAGTGACGGCAACTTGGGCGCGTTGCTGGCGTTTAACAGCACCCATTTAGACGGGTATCGCCAGCACGGCGCAGCGCAAACCAACAGCCTGACCGCTAAGTTGCGTTGGTATGCGCCGGCGGGGCGCTTACGCCTAAGTTTCAATGCGATCGATAACCGCGCCGAGGATCCCGGTGGTTTAACGGCGGCCCAAGTCGCCGTGGATCGCCGGCAAGCGGCGCCGAACAACCTGCGCTTCGATGCCGATGAGTTTATTCGTCAGCAACGCCTGGCATTGGTTTGGGATGGCTACGCTGCTGGAGCCGACCAGTACCAACTGCGCAGCTATCTGGGGCACCGTGAGTTCGGTAATCAGCTGGGGTTTGCCACGAGCGGCCAAACGACCTTTAAACGCTATTTCAGCGGTGTAGGCGGGCAATACAGTCATTACCGCGAATTAATTGGCGTGCCACATAAAATCACCACAGGTTTCGACCTGGAAGCCCAGCAAGATGATCGGCGGCGCTATGACAATTTGTTCGGCGAACGCGGGCAGTTGCGCCAGCAGCAAGATGAGTCCGCGCTTAGCCAAGGACTGTTTATCGAGGATCAGATCAACCTGACTGAGCAGTGGCAGGCCACCCTTGGTTTGCGCTATGACCACGTGCGCCTAGCAGTGGATGACCTTTACTTGGTCGACAGTCGCGATGATTCAGGTTCGCGCAGCCTGGCAGACTGGAACTACAGCGCTGGCCTGAGTTATCGCCTGACGCCGCAGCAGTCGCTTTACGCTCGGCTGGCCAGTTCATTCGAAACGCCGACCATCAATGAGCTGGCAAACCCGCAAGGGGGTGGTTTCAATGCAGCGGTACAGCCGGCTCAGGCAGTAAGCCGTGAGCTTGGTCTGAAAGGTGAGTGGACCTCGCTGCGTTATGCCTTAGCGCTGTACCGGATTGACCTGAAAGATGAGCTGGTGGCGTTTAGCCTGCCCACTCAGCCGGGGCGTAACTTCTATCGCAATGCCGGGCAGTCGCGCCGTGATGGCCTTGAATTGAGCCTGGACTGGCAGCTTGACGATGCCTGGCGCTGGTCCGTGGCCTATGCCTACAACCACTACCGTTTTACCGAGTATCAAACGTCTGCAGGCGACTTTGCTGGCAAGCATAGTCCTGGTCTTCCAAGGCAAACCCTTTTCACTGAATTGGCCTATGAGCACCAAGGTGCATACATACGCTTGGGCGCTACAGCCCAGGCGCGCGTATACACCAACGATGCCAATACTCAGTCAGCCCCCGGTTATGCCTTGCTTAACCTGCGCCTCGGCAAGCGCTTGCAGCTCGGCGAGCAAAGCCTGGAACCTTACCTGGGTATCGATAACCTGCTGGGGCGTGAGTACTTCGACAACCTGCGCATTAACGATGGCAGCGCTCGCTATTTTGAGCCGGGGCCGGGGCCGGGGCGAACCTTGTATGCAGGCTTACGCTTGCTGTTTTAGCGTGTAACAGCGCCGCGGCGGCAGTTTCAGCTGACGTGAACTAACATAAGACGAGATTCACAAGCACCTGTTCGATGATCTTGGTTGGAGGCTATTTATGAACGCCAAGTTACAGCACGCCCTGCTTGATCTGTTGAGAACCCTTGGTCTGCTTGAGCGGCCAACATTGCAACCCATCCCGGTACGCAGCACTAAACCAGCCCCTCAGCCTGAAGAGCGTCGACGCCGCTGATACGTATGCGTCCGGGCATCACGCCTTGCGTGATTAAAGTGGCTGCCACTTATGCGGTAGCAATTGATCGATGTCACTCGCCCGCTGCGTCGGCAGGCGCGTGAGGACATCCTTCAGGTAAGCGTACGGATCATGGCCATTGA
>JAHIWP010000087.1 GCA_018816095.1 Gammaproteobacteria bacterium | reverse complement strand
CGTCCAAACTCTCTGGGAGCAAGGTAACTTGAGTCCGATTTTCACCTTGAATGAATCGCCGCACAGGCATCTCCTGCTGAGATGAAGTCTGGTCAAATCATATCAAGATTGGTGCCTGCGTTTTTACACAGTCTGGGCCAAAAGCGGTCATAGGGTGTCTAGAAAAGCAGGGAAAATTCGGAAACACCTTGCAACCCTTGTGCTATTGAGAAAGTCCGCGCTCTTCTCTAAATTTCCGCCCGCAACGCCGGGCCCCTCTGACAGCTAACCGCTGCCATGTCGGAGTTGCAGTTTGTACAACTTCGACACTTAGAGGAGGGGCTCATGACTGCCCTAGAACCGTTCTTACTCGCCGAGTTCCTCGGCACCGCCACATGGCTTTGGCTCGTTTTTATCAGCATCGTGATTGGCCTGTTGGTCTTCGATCTCGGGATCCTTCACCGTGAGCATCGAGAAATCGGCGTTCGTGAAAGCCTGCTGCTGTCCGCCGGCTATATCACGGCTGGCTTGCTCTTTGGCCTCTGGGTCTGGCAGGTCAAGGGCGGTGACGCCGGAATGGATTTCTACACCGGCTTTCTGATCGAGAAATCGTTGTCGATGGACAACGTTTTCATCATGGCGATGATCTTCAGCTTCCTCGCCATCCCACGTAAGTACCAGCATGAAGTGTTGTTCTGGGGCATTCTCGGGGTGATCGTGCTGCGTGCGATCATGATCGGGCTGGGAGCGGCGTTGATTGCCGAGTTCGACTGGATTCTCTATGTATTCGGCATCTTCCTGCTGTTAACCGGCGTGAAGATGTTGTTCAGCAAGGTCGATGACCATCCGGACCTCAGCGAAAATATGCTGGTGAAGTTCCTCCGCAAACACATGCGTGTGACCGAGGGGCTGCACGAAGGGCGCTTCTTTGTTCGTCAGCCTGACGCCAGTGGTAATTCCGTAGTATGGGCAACGCCATTGTTCTTGGCTTTGGTGCTAATCGAGTGTGCCGACCTAGTGTTCGCGGTCGATAGCGTGCCGGCGATCTTCGCCATTACTCAAGACCCCTTTATCGTCTACACCTCGAACATCTTTGCCATCCTTGGTCTGCGTGCGTTGTATTTCGCCCTAGCGGCGATGATTCACCGTTTCGCCTACCTCAAATATGCCCTGGCACTGGTGCTGGTATTTATCGGCAGCAAGATCTTCCTGGTCGGCATCATTGGCAAGATCCCGGCGGTTATTTCCTTGAGCGTGACCGTAGGCCTACTGCTGGGCGGCGTGCTACTGTCGTTGTGGAAAACCCGTGGGCAGATGCCGGCTGGATCACAGGTCTAAATCCAAACGGATGGTAGCTGCCAGTCGGCTGCCATCTATCAAATGGGCAACGCCGGGTAATGGAGACTGTGATGAAAAAGATGCTGCAAATGACGGCCTTTGGGCTGCTGTTGGTGGGGCTAGCCGGCTGTGACGCAGCCGAACAATCGGCGCAGAAACTGCTCGAGAAGACTGAACAGGCGGTGCAGGATGTCGCCCGTGAAGCAATTGATGAGACCCTGCAACACATCAATAAGAAGGCGGACGACGTTCAGCAGTCGACCAATGAGTGGCTGGGCAAGCCTTCGGAGGAGCCCCCGCAGGACCAGGCGGAGAAACAACAACCTCAGGATCACCAGCCAGTTGAGCCGATCGATAAAACGGCTGTTGAAACCTAAGCAAGGCAGTGTGGAGGTTTGCTGCTGGTAAACGCTTGCTGTTACCCACCAGTTTCCATTCTTGGCCGTTTCGCAGCGGTTAGCGGCTTCAGCGCTGGAATAAAGAAAACGGGTCAGACAGAAACCTCCACTCTGGCGCGGAGGTAGTGGCCCATCCAAGTAAGTCTTGTAAATACAGAACGAAAACGGGGTCTGGCATCGACAGCAGATTGAGGCTAATAACGCCTTAGCGATGGCTGAACAGACTAAGGTTTTATTCTGACGAGAAGGGTCGAAGTAAGGTTGTCGCTAACGGCCAATATTAACCAGCGGCTTTGTCCTGCCGCCCTAAAAAATTTATCGCGTGCGCCCTCTGGCTGCTTACTAAGGCCCGCGCATCTTTCCTGGAGTATTCGCAATGAGCTTGATGGTCTGGGGTTACCTCGTAGCCGGTTTGGTTTTGTTGGTAATCGGCGCTGAAGTGCTTGTGCGGGGTGCGGCCAAGGTGGCAGCGCAGTTTGGTATCCCACCGTTGATTATCGGCCTGACTGTGGTGGCCTTTGGCACAAGTGCGCCGGAAACGGCAGTTAGCGTACAGGCAGCATTGGCTGGTAGTGGTGATCTGGCTATTGGCAACGTGGTGGGCAGTAATATTGCCAACGTGCTCTTTATTCTCGGATTAACTGCGCTTATCGCTCCGCTGATCGTCTCGCGTCAGCTAATCCGTTTGGATGTGCCGATTATGATCGGCGCAAGTATGTTGACCATGGCTCTGGCCTGGGATGGCAGCCTGAGCAAACTCGACGGCCTGCTGCTGTTCACCGGCATTGTGGTTTACACCATTTTTCTGATTGTCAGCGCTTACCGGGAAAAGAATATTGCTGCAGACGATGAGTTCACCAAGGAGTTTGCCCAGAATCAGCCGGCTAAGCCCTATGGCTGGGTAATCAATCTGGTGCTCATCTTGGTCGGGTTGGTGCTGCTGGTTGGCGGCGCCAGTCTGTTGGTAGAGGGCGCAGTGAGTCTGGCGCGTGCACTAGGCCTTTCGGAGTTGGTGATTGGCTTGACTGTTGTAGCGGTGGGTACCTCTCTGCCGGAGCTGGCTACCTCCTTGCTAGCGGCGATTCGCGGCGAGCGCGATATTGCAGTGGGTAATATTGTCGGCAGTAATATATTTAACCTGCTTTGCGTACTCGGCTTGGCCTCTCTCGTATCACCAGCGCCTGTCCTGGTGGCAGCCAATGCGCTGGCTTTCGATTTCCCAGTGATGATCGGCGTAGCGCTGGTGTGTCTGCCGATCTTCTTTTCTGGCTACCGAATTAATCGTTGGGAAGGCTTATTGTTTATCAGTTACTACGTGGCCTACACCCTGTATTTGGTTCTCAACGCCTCAGGCCGTCCGCTTGCGCAGCAATTTGGCACGGCCATGCTTGGATATGTGCTGCCGATGACAGCCATTACCCTGCTGGTGATAACGGTGCAGTACTGGCGCAAGAACAGGGCGCTGGGTTAACGAAAGGTGCGGGAGTTTTGAACGGCAGCAGCGCCCATATTGTTGACCAAATCGAGGGCGTTAAGACGTCTTGTTGCAACTAAGGCAATGGGGTGTGGGTAAATCACTGGTCTGGGCTACTAATGGCCACTTTCTGGCCGACTCCAGACAGAAGTATCCGGCAGAAGTCCGGCCAAAAGCGGGCGGATGTGCTTAAGACTGAAAGGGTCTCACAGGCACCTCGGAGAGCCCTGCCCTAGCCCAACAGTTTGGATGCCACACAGAAGCATCCGGCGCGACCAAGGCCCAACTGACGTAGAGGCATGCGCTCCGACCGTGCTGGCATCACGATAAGTCGTTTGCCAAGTCAGGGTCGCTCGCTTCGCGCATGGGCAGGGCCAAGATGGCGAGCCCATAGGCCGAGCCTGCTTAGCCGTGCGAAAGCTACTCGGCATTTATAACTCCATCGAAGATGGTCCTGTTATCGAGCGCGCTTATTGACTAGCTTGATGCTCGACTTCAGACTGGAAGTTTTATCCACGGACTACCCCCAATGCACGTTCGTTCGTCGCATCGGCTCCTCTACGCAACAGTCCCGGTGCAGCCACTGCCCTGGCTACCTTTGGCGTGGCTGCTGTTAGTGGCGTTGGCGTTCGGGATCAACTCGGCATCCCTTGGCATTAAAGCCGCTTCTGGTCCGGGCTTTTTTAGCCAGATCGAACACCTGATATTTGCCGGAAACAGCGATAACGGTCGCTTTTCGACGCGCTCTGAAGACATTAAACCTAGCGGTGACGGAGACCCTGCCCATCAGTGGCTGGCTATCACTCCCTGCACCACCCCAGTTGTCCTGCTCCCGCAGGCTACGTGCTACTCAACGGCACCCGCCCTCATCTTCTCTTATCGCGCCAATTACTATCAGCAGGCTCCCCGCGCTCCACCCTTTGCGTAATCCCACCTGACTCACCCGTTCGTTTTATTGATACGACGCTAGTGTCGAGGATTACTCATGAAATCATTATTTTCACGGGCCGTGGTCTACGGCCTGTTGATTCTGTTTGGGCTGCTTTGTGCGTTGCCCAACGTGCTACCTGGATCTGTTTCAGAAAAACTACCCAGTTGGTATGCCGATAACACCTTGGCCCTGGGGCTGGATCTGCGCGGCGGTTCGCATCTGCTGCTGGAGGTGGATACCCGCGAACTGCTGCGCAACGACACCCAGCAACTGACCACCGATTTGAGCGATGCATTGCGCAAGGCGCGCATTTCCTTCAGCCGACCTGTGGTCTCCGGCGAGTCAGTTCAGATCACTGTAGGAGAATCCCAAGACAATACCCAGACCATGGCCAACCTGCGGCGTATTGTTCAATCGCTGAACACACTGAGCGACGGCACCGGAAAGCGCTTCACAGTAAAGCAGGGGCAGGATCGGTTAACCCTGACCATGACCGAGGCGCATCGCGAGAAGCTGACCAGCGATGCGGTGAATCGCAGCCTGGAGGTAGTGCGCCGGCGACTGGATGAAACCGGCCTGGTCGAGCCAAGCATCACACGCCAGGGAGCCGACGGGATTCTGGTGCAGATGCCGGGCGTGGCTAATCCGCAGGAAATACGACAACTGCTCGGCACTACAGCGAAAATGGCGTTTCATTGGGTTGCCGATGATAAATCCCGCCCTGTCTTCAGGTTGACCGATGAAACGCAAGGCACCTCCTATGAGCTGGAGGAGCGGGTGGCAATGGAGGGCAAGCATATCCGCGATGCCCGACTGGCCTTCAACCCCGATTCAGGGCAACCGGTGGTCAACTTTAAACTGGACCGCGAAGGTGCCGACCTGTTCAGTGAAATGACCCGCGTCAATATCGGTCGGCCGCTGGCCATTGTTCTCGATCAGAAAGTCATCACCGCGCCGGTAATTCGTGGCGTGATTGCCGGCGGTAGTGGTGAGATCAGCGGTTCCTTCACCTCCAGAGAGGCCAGCAACCTGGCTTTGCTCCTGCGTGCCGGTGCCTTGCCCGCTCCCTTGAAAGTCATCGAGGAGCGCACCGTCGGGCCGGATCTGGGCAGCGATGCCATTGCCATGGGCGTCAGTACCGGTCTGCTCGGTGCATTGCTCGTCGTCGGCTTTATGCTTGCCGTCTACGGTCTCTGGGGCTTTATCGCCTGCGTGGGTCTGACGATTAACGTGGGGTTGATATTCGGCACTCTAAGCCTGCTTGGCGCTACCCTGACGCTACCTGGCATCGCCGGTATCATTCTGGGTATCGGCATGGCAGTGGATGCGAACATTCTGATCAATGAGCGAATCCGCGAGGAGACACGCAACGGCAAGTCGGCCTTCAGTGCGATGAGCGAAGGCTTTGATCGGGCCTACAGCACCATTCTGGACTCCAATGCCACCACGTTGATCGCCGTCAGCCTACTCTTCCTGTTTGGCAACGGACCGGTCAAAGGCTTTGCAGTGACCATCGGCATCGGCTTGCTGACCTCGATGTTCACCGCCATCTCAGTGACGCGGTTATTGATGGAGTGGCGCATCCGGCGGATGGGCCGGCAGCCTCTGGCAATATCCGGTATCAAGCTGCTCGATCGCCTGACCAGCGACAGCCTTAACGTCATGCGCGGAAGAGTAATGGGGCTGGCGCTGTCGCTGGTACTGTCGGTCGGGTCACTGGTGTTGTTCTTCGGTCCTGGGCTTGAATACGGCATCGACTTTACCGGCGGCACTATGGTGGAAGTACAAGCACCCAATACCAGCGTCGAGGCTCTACGCAGCAGCCTGCAAGAGCATGGCATGGGGCAAGCGGCTATCCAGGAGTCGGGGGACGCCGGCCAATATCTGGTGCGCCTGCCGATGCAGGGCGCTGAACAGGTAGCCACGGGCGAGCCGGTAGAGGCGTTGAAAGCAGCCGTCATCACGCATGCTGCCGATGCTACTTTCCCGAGGGTGGAGATGGTTGGCCCCAAGGTCAGTGGTGATTTTGTTGAAGCCAGCATCCTGGCCGTACTGCTTGCTGCCGCGGGCATGCTGGCATACCTATGGATGCGCTTTGAATACCACTTCGCCCTTGCTGCCACGCTGACTATTGCGCTGGATCTGACCAAGACCATCGGTTTTTTCGTGCTGGCCGGGGTGGAATTCAACCTGACTGCGGTGGCGGCGCTGCTGGCGTTGATTGGCTATTCGATCAATGACAAGGTCGTAGTATTCGACAGGGTTCGGGAAAATCTGCGTCTGACGCCGGACAGGCCTCTGCTGCAATTGCTTAACGAAAGCATCACTTCAACACTGACGCGAACTGTATTCACTTCTCTCACTACGTTTCTTGCGCTGCTGCCCATGGCCATCGCTGGCGGAGCGGCGGTGGCCAGCTTTGCGCTGCCCATGCTATTTGGCATAGTGGTGGGCACCAGTTCGTCGGTTCTAATTGCGGCACCTATCCTGTTTTATCTCGGTCAACGGCGTATGCGCAGCGGCGCTTCGCAGCTACGCCCGAGCGCAGAACAGCTCAAACAAGAGCTGGACCTTATACCCTGAGCACCGCCGCCACCTTGGATCACGCTCGGTGGCGGTCTGTTATCTGAGGCAACAGTACGCATGTGTTTAATTGACCAACTGATTCTTCTTGCTGCGGTGCTGATTTGAATCGCCCAGTAGTGTCTAGACACATCGAACGGCTACTTCTGGCCGGTTTTTGCCTGTTGCTACTGGCTGCTCAGTAGTCACTTTTGGCTCGTGCAGAACTCGGCCCAGTCCGCCATCAGTATCAGTGCCCATCTAAGTGCTTTCCTTTTTCCATTGATCCAGCAAATCAGCCCATTGCTGCATCATTTGTGCTCTGTCGGTCAGGTATTTCGCATGGTTGTAGGTGACGCGCACTGTATTTTGTTCGGTGTGAGCCAGTTGCATTTCGATCCAGTCTGCGGAAAAGCCCATTTCATTGAGTCTGGTGCTGCCTGTAGTTCGAGTGGCGTGTGGGCTGTATTTGCCACCCCAGCCTAGGACGTTAAGCATCTGGCGAAACGAGGCTGAAACCATAGGGCGGGTGCGGACGTCTCGGTGCGGGAACAGATGAGCGTACTTCCCCGTAACGCCTTTTAGAGCCTGCAGCATCTCCACTGCCTGCGTGGGCAGTGGGTTTATATGCTCTTTACGCTTTTTCATTCGTTCGGCAGGAATGCGCCATAGGGCCTTTTCAAGGTCAAATTCTGACCATTGAGCCTCAGCTGCTTCATTGGGCCTGCTTAGAGTCATCCACATAAGTCGGAACGCACAGAGCGTTTCATGGCGGCCACCATGGGAGTCAACGTCCCTGAGCAGCTGGCCGATCTCATCTGTGGAAAGTGCTCGCTTGTGTTGGGTTTTGTTTTTGGGTAGCGCTTTGCGCACTGGATGAACGGGGTCGGTACTGGCGCGAAGGGTGGCAATGGCTAGCTCGAAGATGCTAGACATGGTGCGTTTTGCTTCATTGGCTACTGATAGCCCGTTGTCCTTGGCGGCCGATCTTAGTACGTCCAGGATGTGTGCTGGTGTGATTGCTTTTACAGGCATGTCACCAATTTTCGGGAAAATGACACGTTTCAACATTCCAAGCCGCTTGGACTTAGTTGTTTCCTCCCAGTCTTTTAAGGCCAGCCATTCTTTGGCCACGGCCTCGAAGGTGGTTGCTTTCTCGTGGTCGCGCTTTACACGTTCCTGCTGGCGATGATGCGCAGGGTTGATGCCTTGCACAACCAGTGAGCGTGCTTTAGAGCGTGCTTCGCGCGCCTCGGAAAGCGTAAGAAGCCGGCCGTTGCGGCGATCTTCGGCCTGCTCGGATGTTTCACCCTTGGGGGCGACCACGTATTCCCCAATGGCAAATACGCTTTCCTTCCTCGTATTGCCGTCGCTCAGTTCGAATCGATAGCGCCAAGCCTTAACTCCGTTTGGCTTTACCTCAAGATAGAGGCCATTGCCGTCTGTGAGCTTGTAAGGCTTCTCCTTGGGTTTTGCAGTGCGGCACTGAGTGTCGGTAAGTGGCATATTTGCTCCGGCGCGCTATACCCGGTTAATTTTCCGGGTATGAGATTGCTATACCCGGTAGCGTACCCGGTAAAGGTGTGGATCTCAATGTGCTCTGAGGGATGTTGGTGGAAAAGAAAAACCCCTTGAATCGGCTAAATTCAAGGGGTTTGGTGTCCAGCAAGATCCGATAGGATCCGAATGTTTGTTTACACGTTAAAACGGAAATGCATGACGTCGCCGTCTTTAACGATGTATTCCTTACCTTCCAGGCGCCATTTGCCGGCTTCCTTTGCGCCAGCCTCACCTTTGTATTGGATGAAGTCGTTGTAGGCGATGACTTCGGCGCGGATAAAGCCTTTTTCGAAGTCGGTGTGGATCACGCCGGCGGCCTGTGGGGCGGTGGCGCCGACTTTTACAGTCCAGGCGCGGACTTCTTCGACGCCTGAGGTGAAGTAGGTTTGCAGGTTGAGCAGTTCGTAGCCGGCGCGGATTACGCGGTTCAGACCGGGTTCTTCCAGGCCTAGGGCTTCGAGGAACATGTCTTTTTCTTCGCCGTCATCAAGTTCGGCGATTTCCGCTTCGATTTTGTTGCACACCGGTACCACGGGGGCGCCTTCAGCGTCGGCAATGGCCTGGACGATGTCGAGCAGTGGGTTGTTCTCAAAGCCATCTTCGGCGACGTTGGCGATGTACATCACCGGCTTGCTGGTGAGCAGATGGAAGCCCTTGATCAGCTGCTTTTCGTCGTCGCCCAGGGTCTTCATCAGGGTGCGCGCAGGCTTGCCTTCGCTGAAGTGGGGGATGAGCTTTTCCAGCAGGGCTTTCTGTGCGACAGCTTCTTTGTCGCCGCCCTTGGCGTTACGGGTGGTCTTTTGCAGTTGCTTTTCGCAGCTGTCGAGGTCAGCGAAGATCAGTTCGAGGTCGATGATCTCGATGTCGCGCTTGGGGTCGACGCTGTTGGCAACGTGAATAACGTTGTCGTCTTCGAAGCAGCGCACTACGTGGGCGATGGCGTCTGTTTCACGAATGTTGGCGAGGAACTTGTTGCCCAGGCCTTCACCTTTCGATGCACCCTCTACCAGGCCGGCGATGTCGACGAATTCCATGGTGGTAGGCAGGATGCGCTTAGGGTTAACGATGGCCGCCAACGCTGCCAGGCGTGGGTCTGGCATCGCTACGATGCCGCTATTCGGCTCGATGGTGCAGAACGGAAAGTTCTCTGCCGCAATCCCTGATTTGGTGAGGGCGTTGAACAGGGTGGACTTGCCGACGTTGGGCAGGCCGACGATGCCGCAGTTAAATCCCATGGTGTGTCCCTCGCGCGAATGGCGGTAAAGAGTTAAGAGGTGGCTTTCTGGCTGTGCAGCTTGTGCATGGCCTTGCTCCAGTCACCTGCGAGTATCTCCGGCAGGGTGCCTAGGGCAAAATCGATGCTGGTATCCAACAGTTCCTGCTCGCTGCGTGGTGCGCGGCCAAGGACGAAGTTGGAGACCATGCTGCTGTGCCCGGGATGGCCGATGCCAAGCCGCAGGCGGTAAAAATTATTCTGATTGCCGAGCTGGGCAATGATGTCGCGCAGCCCGTTATGCCCGCCGTGCCCGCCACCCTGTTTGAGTTTGGCGACGCCGGGGGGCATGTCGAGTTCGTCGTGGGCCACCAGAATGGCTTCCGGCGGGATGCGGAAGAAATTCGCTAATGCCGCTACGGCCTGGCCGCTGCGGTTCATAAAGGTGGTGGGGATTAGCAGACGAACATCGCGGCCCTGATGGCTGAATTTGCCCACCAGACCAAAATACTTTTTGTCGGCATTGAGGTTGATGCGCTGGCTGTCAGCCAGGCGCTCAACAAAAAGGGCCCCTGCATTATGCCGGGTCTGGTCGTATTCGGGGCCAGGGTTACCTAAGCCAACGATCAGTTGTACGGCAGTCATGTCAGGAGCCCTTTCGTGGAAATCGCTCGGCATAGTCGCATGCCGAGCTGGTTTCCGACGCTGCGAGATTTACTCGGCAGCGCCTTCTTCTGCGTCTTTAGCAACGCGGGAGGCGTGGATGTTAGCCACTGCCAGGTCGTTACCGTGAGCCAGTGCAACCAGCTCAACGCCTTTCGGCAGTTTCAGGTCAGCCAAGTGAACGATCTGGCCAACTTCAACGGCAGCCATGTCGACTTCGATGAATTCAGGCAGGTCTTTCGGCAGGCAGGAAACTTCTACTTCAGCCAGGACGTGGGAGACTTCGCCGCCTTGCTGCTTAACGCCAACCGAAGTTTCCTGGTTGATGAAGTGCAGAGGAACGATAGCGGTCAGTTTCTGGCCAGCGACAACGCGAACGAAGTCAGCGTGCAGGACAAAGCCTTTGGCTGGGTGGCGCTGCAGGGCTTTGATGATTACGCTTTCGTTGCTGCCGGCAACGTTCAGGCTCAGCACGTGGCTGTAGGCTGCTTCGTTTTCCAGCAGTTTGGCGAAATCTTTAGCCAGCAGGCTGATCGATTGTGGGGCTTTGTCGCCGCCGTAAATTACGGCAGGAACCATGGCCACGTTACGACGCAGGCGGCGGCTCGCACCTTTCCCCAGGTCAGAACGCGCTTCAGCATTCAGGGTAAATTCAACAGTCATTTCATTTCTCCAAAATAACCAAACCGTCCGTTACGCTTGCGACCAGCGACGGGACGGTTGGTTGAAAGGCCATGCCGTTAGGGCAGGGCGTGTGCGTTCAGGGCGTATTACGAATTAACGGAACATCGCGCTGATCGATTCTTCGTTGCTGATGCGGCGTACTGCTTCGGCGACTACCGGTGCGATGTCCAGTTGGCGAATACGCGAACAGGATTGCGCAGCGGCGGACAGCGGGATGGTATTCGTCACCACCAGCTCGTCGAGTACAGATTTTTCGATATTTTCAATCGCGCGGCCAGACAGCACGGCATGCGTTGCATAGGCGAAGACTTTGGATGCGCCATGTTCTTTCAGCGCTTTAGCCGCATGGCACAGCGTGCCGGCGGTATCCACCATGTCATCGACCAAGATGCAGGTACGGCCTTCAACATCACCGATAATGTGCATCACTTCCGAGTGGTTGGCTTTTTCACGACGCTTGTCGATGATCGCCAAGTCTACACCCAGAGATTTAGCAACAGCACGTGCACGCACGACGCCGCCGATATCTGGAGAAACGATCATCAGGTTTTCGAAGCGCTGGTCTTCGATATCGTCCACCAGTACAGGCGAACCGTAGATGTTATCTACTGGAATATCGAAGAAGCCTTGGATCTGATCCGCGTGCAGGTCGACGGTAAGAACCCGGTCGATACCTACTACGGTGAGCATGTCAGCCACAACTTTAGCGCTAATAGCCACACGAGCGGAGCGCGGACGGCGATCCTGGCGGGCATAGCCAAAGTAGGGGATAACAGCAGTAATTCGAGTAGCTGATGAGCGGCGGAAGGCATCTGCCATCACGACCAGTTCCATCAGGTTGTCATTGGTTGGCGCGCACGTCGGTTGAATCAGGAAAACGTCTTTACCGCGGACATTTTCATTGATTTCAATCATGATCTCGCCGTCGGAAAACTTACCGACAGAAGCATCACCGAGGGGAATGTGCAGCTGACGTACGATACGTCGCGCCAGATCGGGGTTAGCGTTCCCCGTAAAGACCATCATCTTGGACACGCGCAGTACCTGCCGGCTGAGGGTATACCTGGATGAGTACAGAAAATGGCAGGGGCGGCTGGATTCGAACCAACGCATGCCAGGATCAAAACCTGGTGCCTTACCGCTTGGCGACGCCCCTGTATCTTGTGTAACCGAGTGCATTGAGTTGCCTACCCGTCGTGTGACGGAATGGCAGGGGCGGCTGGATTCGAACCAACGCATGCCAGGATCAAAACCTGGTGCCTTACCGCTTGGCGACGCCCCTACATACAACCCGTTGCTTTTACAACTTACAGCGTAGATTCACTTCTTGACCAATTTTTCCAGCTTTCGGTGCAACATCGAGATGTTACGGCCTTGAGCAACAAAACTTGGCAAAGTGCCTGGAAGTTGGCGGGCGACTTTATCAGCATCGTCCTCGTTTGGGAAGCTCCCAAACACACAAGCTCCAGTGCCGGTTAATTTTGCAGGAACAAATTTGTTCAACAAAATCAAAACGTTACGTACTTCTGGGTAACGCTTCTGAACCACCGGCAGGCAGTCGTTATGACCACCCCCCTCAAGAAGGCTGCGAACTTTAATGGGCGGAGTATCCCGTGTCAACTCAGGGTCAGAGAAAATTTCTACAGTACTGACAAGTACTTGCGGAATTGCTACGAGAAACCAGGGCTCGCTGAGGGTCACCGGCTGGAGTTTTTCCCCGACGCCTTCGGCGAATGCTGCATGGCCGCGCACGAATACGGGTACGTCTGCGCCCAGGCTGAGGCCCATGTCAGCGAGTTGATCTTCGCTGCATGCCAGTTGCCAGAGATGATTGAGACCGAGCAGAGTGGTGGCGGCATCCGAGCTGCCACCGCCAATACCACCGCCCATCGGCAAGCGCTTGTCGAGCCAGATGTCGGCGCCCAGGTTACAGCCGCTTTGCTGTTGCAGCAGGCGCGCGGCGCGCACGATCAGGTTGCTGTCGTGGGGCACGCCTTCAATAGGCGTGTGCAGATGAATCTGACCATCCTGGCGCACGGCAAAACCCAGTTCATCGCCAAAGTCGAGAAACTGAAACAGCGTTTGCAGCTCGTGGTAGCCGTCAGCGCGGCGGCCGAGGATGTGCAGCATCAGGTTAAGTTTGGCCGGTGCCGGCAGAATCAATTCAGCGGCAGCGGGAATCGCCGGGACGCTCATTGACCGAGCTGGCGTGGCTGCCAGTCCTTGATCACCAGGGTGACTTGCAGATCGAAGCCGTTCAGCTTGATGCGTTCTGGCAGCCAGAAGCCGTTCTGCTCTGTGTAACTGAGGTATTCAACATCCCAGCCGTCCTGGCTCAGGTTTGCCAGATGGCTTTGGCTGTCGAGGTTTAAGCGGCTTTTGCTGTCGGGGGAGGGCAGGCCGCGAATCCACCAAAGCAGATGTGAAACGGGCAGGTTAAGGCCGAGTTTGGCTTGTAACAGTTGTTCTGGTGATTCGGCTTGATAGCGGCCTTGGTTGGCCACTTCGAGCAAAACGGCGCCGGGGCGGCCGGTGAGGCGAGCGGCGCCGCGGCCGAGCGGGCCGGACAGGCGGATGTCGTAGTAATCCTGGCGCTGCAACCAGAAGAGGGTGCCGCTACCAGAGTCTTTGGGGGCGCGGATGCCGACTTTACCGTTGATCTGCCAGGCATCCAGGCCGCTGATCTGCTGCTTATGCGCTTGCCAGCTTTGCGCGTTGCCCTGGCCTTCAAGGGCTTCGCGTGAAGTCAGGCCGGCGCAGCCGGCGAGTAATGTAATCAGGCTGAAAACTATCAGGTGGCGCGCAAGCATCAGAGTGTCTCTGCTCCGGTCAGGCGCAACAGTGTGCTGCGCAGGATTTCGCTGTCAGGTTGCTGTTTCAGGGCTTCACGCCAGAGCGTGCGGGCTTCTTGGTGTTTGCCCTGAGCCCACAGTACCTCACCGAGGTGGGCGGCGACTTCATGGTCGGGAAACGCCTGCATGGCTTGGCGTAGCAGACGTTCCGCTTCGTCCAGGTTGCCCATGCGGTAATTTACCCAGCCGAGGCTGTCGAGAATCGCCGGGTCTTGCGGGTTGAGCTGGTGGGCTTGCTCGATCAACTGCTTGGCTTCGGCGTAACGCGTGGTGCGGTCGGCCAGGGTGTAGCCGAGGGCGTTGAGGGCCATGGCGTTATCCGGCTCGCGTTCGAGAATAAAACGCAGGTCTTGCTCCAGCAGGGCCAGGTTGTCGCGTTTTTCCGCCAGCATGGCGCGGGTGTAGAGCAGGTTGAGGTCTTCCGGAAACTGCTCCAGGGCTTGTTCGATCAACTGCCAAGCGTGTTCGGTGTCCTGCTGTTTGGACCAGGCCTCGGTCTCAATCAGGTACAGCTGGATGGCGTAATCAGGTTGGCTGTCACGTGCCTGGCGCAAGCGCTCAGAGGCTTCATCGCCGCGCTGTTGCTGGAATAACAAATCACTTTGCCGAGCCTGGGCTGGCAGATAGTCGTTGCCTGGGCCAACCAAGGCGTACTCGATCAGGGCGCTGGCAGTGTCACCAAGCTCTTCATAGGCGCGGCCCAGGTTGTAATGTGCGGCGTCGACGTGGTTACCGCGCTCGACCAGTTCCTCTAAATAGACAATGGCCTCTTTCCAGGCTTCGGCCTCCAGGCAGACGAGTGCCAGAGAGAAGCGCAGGTCATCATCATTGGGGTTTTCTTGCAGCAGTGAGGAGAACTCGCCTCGGGCATCGTCCAGGCGGTCTTCGGTTACCAGCAGGCGTGCATAGGTTAGGCGCAGGCGCCTGTCATCGGGGTGCAGCTTGATGCCTTTTTCCAGCAATTGCAGTGCGTCAGCGTTGCGTTCCAGGCTTTGCAGCAGGCGCGCATGCAGCAGGATGGAGGCAATCGGGCGGTTTTTGCTCGGTTGTTGCTCAAGCAGCTCCAGGGCTTCCTGGGGGCGCTCATCCTGTTGCAACAGCAGCGCTTTACCAAATTGCAGCTGGCTATTGTCTGGGTACTTTGCCTGCAAGCGATCAAAACTCTGCAGCAGGCCGGCGCGTGTGTCCGGGTCAGTCTCGGCGGCGGACAGGGCAAGGAAGTCGAAGTGGGTGTCACCCTGACGCTGCAGGACCTGTTCCATAAACGTCATGGATTCATCATAGCGACCGGCGCGGGCCAGTTGCACCGCCGCAGCGCGCTGTGCGTCGATATTCTCGGGTGCGGTCTTGGCCCACAGCAGGCTGGTTTCCAGGGCGGATTGCTCGGCTCCCAGGTACTCCGCGATACGGAAACCGCGCTCGGCGACCCCCGCATCCTGAGTGGCATTGGCCTGCTCGACATAATTTTCCAGCGCAATGTCGAAACGATTTCGCTGGCCCGCCAGTTCGGCAACCAGCAGCGACAGCAGGGTTTCCTGGCTGAAAGCGCGGTACACCTGCGGCTCGGCTTTTGCTGTAGTCACGGCGGGGTCTTCCACGGGTGGCGTGCCATCCGGGGTAGAGGGGGCAAAGGTCTGGCAACCGCTCAAAAAAGCAGCGGCAGTCAGCAAGGCAAAGGATCTATTCATAGGAGGAGTATGTGGCCAACCTGCGGTTTCGGCATCATGACACAAGCGTTCGGGCAAGCCCATGGGCGGCCATGATCCTGAGTGAGTCGGATAAACCTGGCTATTAGGACAATAGCTAGCAGTGGTTGTTCTCGCTTTGCCGAAGTAGGACAATTGCCGGCTTCCACTCCCAGTCAGCGATCGTGCATGGCCTTTATTGCCCTCGGTATCAACCATAAGACCGCCTCGGTGGATGTCCGCGAACGCGTGGCCTTCACGCCCGAGCAGTTGGTTGAGGCCCTGCGTCTGCTGTGCCACAACACGTCCAGCCGGGAAGCGGCCATTCTCTCGACCTGCAACCGCAGCGAGTTATACCTTGAGCAGGATGACCTGAGCGCTGATGAAGTGCTGGCCTGGTTGGCCAACTATCACCGTTTGAGCCTCGACGAACTGCGTGCCTGTGCCTATATCCATGCCGATGACGAAGCGGTGCGGCATATGATGCGCGTGGCCTCGGGGCTGGACTCGATGGTGCTGGGAGAGCCGCAGATTCTCGGTCAGATGAAGTCAGCGTTTGCTGTGGCCCGTGAAGCCGGCACCCTCGGGCCGCTGCTCGGGCGTTTGTTTCAGGCCACCTTCAGCACCGCCAAAACCGTGCGTACCGATACCGCGATTGGTGAAAACCCCGTGTCGGTGGCGTTTGCCGCGGTGAGTCTGGCCAAGCAGATCTTTACTGACTTGCACCGCAGCCAGGCCCTGCTGATCGGCGCGGGCGAAACCATCAGCCTGGTCGCACGCCACCTGCACGACCAGGGCATCAAGCGCATTGTGGTGGCCAACCGTACGCTTGAGCGGGCCAGCACCCTGGCCGAACAATTTGGCGCGCACGCGGTGCTGCTCTCGGAAATCCCGGACGAGCTGGTCAACAGCGATATCGTGATCAGCTCCACCGCCAGCCAGCTGCCGATTCTCGGTAAGGGCGCGGTCGAGCGGGCGCTGAAGCAGCGCAAGCACAAACCGATTTTCATGGTCGATATCGCCGTGCCGCGCGACATTGAACCCGAGGTTGGCGAGCTGGATGACGTCTACCTGTATACCGTCGATGACCTGCATGAGGTGATCGCGGAAAATCTCAAGAGCCGTCAGGGCGCTGCCGAAGCGGCTGAGGAGCTGGTGAGCGTTGGCGCGCAGGACTTTATGCAGCGCCTGCGTGAACTGGCCGCCGTGGATGTGCTCAAGGCCTATCGCCAGCAAGCCGAGCGTTTGCGTGACGAGGAGCTGAACAAGGCCCTGCGTCTACTCAGCAACGGTACATCGGCCGAGGACGTGCTGGCACAACTGGCCCGTGGCCTGACCAACAAGTTGTTGCATGCCCCCAGCGTGCAACTAAAGAAATTCTCTGCTGACGGCCGCGTTGATGCGCTGGGCGTGGCCCAAGAACTGTTTGCCCTCGAGGAGGGCGTGTCGCCCGGCTCGGCCAAAAATAAAGGTCTGTAATGAAAGCGTCACTGATCAATAAACTCGACCTGTTGCAGGATCGTTTCGAAGAGCTGACCGCGCTGCTCGGTGACGCTGAAGTAATCAGCAATCAGACGCAATTTCGCGCCTACTCCAAGGAGTACGCCGAGATTGAGCCGGTATACCAAGCGTTCAGCGCGTTCCGTAAGGTGCAGAACGATCTTGAGGGCGCCCAGGCGCTGCTCAAAGACAGCGACCCGGACATGCGCGCGATGGCCGAAGAAGAAGTGGCCGAGGCCAAAGAGCAGCTGCTCGAACTGGAAGCCACGCTGCAGCGTATGTTGCTGCCCAAAGACCCCAATGACGGGCGCAACGTGTTCCTCGAAGTACGTGCCGGCACCGGCGGCGATGAGGCAGCGATCTTCTCCGGCGACCTGTTCCGTATGTACTCGCGCTATGCCGAGAAGCAGGGCTGGCGCGTCGAAGTGTTGTCGGCCAGTGAAGGCGAGCACGGCGGTTATAAAGAGGTGATTGCTCGGGTCGAGGGCGATAACGTCTACGGCAAGCTCAAGTTCGAGTCGGGCGCGCACCGCGTGCAGCGCGTGCCAGAAACCGAATCCCAGGGCCGTATTCACACCTCGGCCTGTACCGTTGCCGTATTGCCTGAGCCGGATGAGCAGATGGCCATCGACATCAACCCGGCCGACCTGCGCGTGGACACCTACCGCTCCTCGGGC
Organism: Gammaproteobacteria bacterium; assembly: GCA_018816095.1. Lineage (GTDB taxonomy): Bacteria > Pseudomonadota > Gammaproteobacteria > Pseudomonadales > Pseudomonadaceae > Aquipseudomonas > Aquipseudomonas spirodelae. The sequence continues at coordinate 88,278 of JAHIWP010000087.1, read as the reverse complement.
GCGGGTGGTCAGCACGTGAACACCACGGATTCGGCGATCCGCATCACTCACATCCCCACCGGTACAGTGGTCGAATGTCAGGAAGAGCGCTCGCAGCACAAGAACCGCGCCAAGGCCATGGCCTGGCTGGCGGCTAAGTTGAAAGACCAGCAGGAAGCCGCCGCGCATAAGGAAATTTCTGATTCGCGTAAATTGCTGGTGGGTTCCGGTGACCGCTCCGAGCGCATTCGCACCTACAACTTCCCGCAGGGCCGGGTCACCGATCACCGCATCAACCTGACCCTGTATTCGCTCAACGAAGTGATTGCTGGCGGGGTTGAGGCGATCATTGAGCCGCTGCTGGTTGAATACCAGGCTGATCAGCTGGCGGCACTGGGCGACTGATTCGCGTTTTCTCGTCGCCCGGATGCAAGCCGGGAGCGCCCGTTGAAGCCTGCCCCGGAGTGCATCCGGGCTACGGAATGAATGCCATGGCCACCATCGAACACTTGCTCGCCCACACTGAACTGCCCGACTCGCCAACGCCGCAGCTGGACGCTGAATTATTGCTCGCCCATGCCTTGGGTAAGTCACGCAGCTACCTGCGCACCTGGCCTGAGCGTGAGGTTGAGGCGGCGCAGCTTGAGTGCTACCAGGTTGCGCTTGCACGGCGTCAGGCCGGTGAGCCAGTGGCCTATATCCTCGGCCAGCAGGGCTTCTGGAGCCTGGAGCTTGAGGTTGCTGAGCACACCCTGATTCCGCGTCCGGATACCGAACTGCTGGTGGAAAGCGCCCTCACGTTGCTGCCCGCCACGCAGGCGCGCTTATTGGACCTGGGCACAGGTACGGGGGCCATCGCCCTGGCGTTGGCCAGCGAACGCCCAGCCTGGCAGGTCACTGGTGTCGATCGCATCCCCGAGGCGGTGGCTCTGGCCGAACGCAATCGCGCGCGACTCAAACTGGGGAATGCCAGCTTCGTTGAGAGTCATTGGTTTAGCGCCCTGGCCGGCCAGCGTTTTCAACTGATTGTCAGTAACCCGCCGTATATCGCCGCCGATGATCGTCACTTGGCCGAAGGCGATGTGCGCTTCGAGCCGAGCAGCGCGCTGGTGGCGGGTGCGGATGGTCTGGATGATATTCGCCTGATCATCCAGCAGGCGCCTGGCTATCTTGAGGCGGGTGGTTGGTTGTTGCTGGAGCACGGTTTCGATCAGGCGGCGGCGGTGCGTGAGCTGCTCAGTGCGCGTGGCTTTAGCGCCGTGGAGAGCCGGCGTGACCTGGGCGGCCATGAGCGCATCAGTCTGGGGCGTTTCGATAATGAGTGATGCCATGAATCCGCACGACATGCTGAGTGATGAGGAGCTGCTGCGCTACAGCCGGCAGATTCTCCTGCAACAGATCGATATCGACGGGCAGCTGCGCCTGAAAAACAGCCGCGCGCTGATCGTCGGCCTGGGCGGTTTGGGCTCACCGGTGGCGCTGTATCTGGCGGCGGCCGGCGTCGGTGAATTGCACCTGGCGGATTTCGATACGGTCGACCTGACCAACCTGCAGCGGCAGATCATTCATGACACCGCCAGTATTGGCCAAAGCAAGATCGATTCGGCGAGCCAGCGTCTGCTGGCGCTCAACCCGCAGCTGCGCCTGCAGGCCCATCGTCAGGGGTTGGACAGTGACTCGCTGGCCGCCGCTGTAGCAGCGGTCGATGTGGTGCTGGATTGCTCGGACAACTTCAGCACCCGTGAAGCGGTGAATGCCGCGTGCGTGGCGGCCAAGGTGCCGCTGGTCAGCGGCGCGGCGATTCGCCTGGAAGGTCAGCTCTCGGTGTTCGATCCGCGCCGTGAGGACAGCCCCTGTTACCACTGCATCTACGGCCATGGCAGTGAAGCCGAGTTGACCTGCAGCGAAGCCGGTGTGGCTGGCCCGCTGGTGGGCTTGGTCGGCAGCCTGCAGGCGTTAGAAGCCTTGAAATTACTGGCACCGTTTGGCGAGCCACTGGTCGGTCGCCTGCTATTGATCGATGCGCTGGGCTGTCGTTTCCGTGAGCTGCGGGTCAAGCGTGATCCGGGTTGCAGTGTCTGTGGCAGTGATGCCCAGTAACGCATCAAGAGCCGCGCCTATTGGGGTGTTTGACTCCGGTGTTGGCGGGTTGTCGGTGCTGCGCGAGATTCGCAGCTTATTGCCCAACGAATCGCTGATGTATGTCGCCGACAGCGGCCATGTGCCCTATGGCGAGAAGAGCCCGGAATTTATCCGCGAGCGCTGCCGGGTGCTGGCCGCCTTCCTTCTGTCTCAGGGCGCGAAGGCGCTGGTGCTGGCCTGCAACACTGCCACGGTGGCCGGGGTGGCCGAGTTGCGTGAGTTATACCCGCAGCTGCCGTTGGTGGGCATGGAACCGGCGGTCAAGCCTGCGGCAGCCGCCACGCAAAGTGGCGTGGTGGGCGTGCTGGCCACCACCGGTACGCTGAAAAGCGCCAAGTTCGCCGCCTTGCTCGACCGTTTTGCCAGTGATGTGCGGGTGATTACCCAGCCTTGTCCGGGGTTGGTCGAACGTATCGAAGCCGGTGAGCTGGACGCTGCCGCCACGCGTGAGTTGTTGCAAGGTTATGTCGCGCCGTTATTGGCTGAAGGGTGCGACACGCTGATCCTCGGCTGTACCCATTACCCCTTTATCAAACCGCTTTTGCGCAGCCTGGTCCCTGAGTCGGTCAGCCTGATCGATACGGGGGCGGCCGTAGCGCGCCAGGTGCAGCGGCTGTTAGCTGAGCGTGACCTGCTCGCGACGGGGCCTGCGCAGCCTGCGCAATTTTGGTCGAGCGGCGAACCGCAGGCCATGCAGCACGTGCTGCCCTTGCTTTGGGGCTCAGCTGCCAGGGTTTGTGCGCTGCCGTAGGTTTTATCAGGGCTGAACTGTTCGTGGCGCTAAATATTTCTATACTCGTTGGCAGCTGTTGCGCGGTCTTTCGTATCGAGTGGAAAAGGATAATAACCATGAGAAAAATGATCACCCTTGCGGCACTGGCTGCCTTGGCTTGGGGGCCGGTGAGTGCGGTGCAGGCAATGGACCTGAGTGTGGCCGTTGGGCAAAGCGGGGACTCGACCATGACCTATCGCCTGGGGGCGCAGTTCGATTTTCAGCAGAGTTGGTTTGCCAGTGATGTCGGTCGCCTGACTGGTTACTGGGATGGGGCCTACACCTACTGGGAGGGTGACCAAACGGCGAGTAACCACAGCCTGTCGCTGAGCCCGGTGTTCGTCTACGAGTTTGCTGGCGAGCGCTTCAGGCCCTATGTCGAGGCGGGCATTGGTATTGCTGCATTCAGCAGCACCGAGCTGGAGGACAACGACCTGGGCTCGTCCTTCCAGTTTGAAGACCGCATAGGTTTCGGTGTGCGCTTCGCCGGTCAGGAAGTTGGTGTGCGTGCGCTGCATTACTCGAATGCGGGGCTTAAAAAGCCTAATGATGGGGTTGAGAGTTACACCCTGCATTACCGCATGAGTTTTTAATGCTTGGGAGCGTTGAAAAAACCGGATAGCAATCCGGTTTTTTATCTCAGCAGACGGCGCATTTAGCGGTAGATACTGGCCATGCCCTTGCGCTCATCCAGGCATTCTGGGGAGGCGGTTTCAAATTCCCGGCAGATCAGCGGTCGCACCTCGTAGATGGTGCAGCGCATGGTGTTGCGGTCCAGCGCGGCGCACCAGCCGTCATCCAGGCGCAGCATGACTTCACCGCCCCAGTCGTCGGTATCGATATAGCGTTTAGGCACACCGGTATCGGTGATTAGCATGACTTCCAGCTGGCAGCAGCAGGCCGCGCAGTTGCTGCAACTGACTGCGGGGGCGTCCGATAATTGGGTGTGCGGTATCTCTTGGCTCATGCTGCGCAGTGTACGCCATCGGCGTTATGGCGACGCCTGCTGCTGACGTAGGGTGGGTGACTTTTTAGCCACCCACCGATGACCGCCATGAAACTGGATTCCCGGATTTCATCCGTGCTGCAAAACCCTAGGCTTTGCTGGCGCTGCAACCTAAGCGGTCTTGCGGGTTCTTTGGCTTTGCTCATATTGCGCACGGTAGAGCTTGGCGAAGCCGTGTAGCACGGGCATGACCAGGGCCCAGATCGCGCCAATCAGCAGCAGGCTCTGCCAGGTGCCATACGGCAAACCAACCCCGGCTATTTGTGCGCCTGCGTAATAGGACAGCGGTGCGCCGATGGCGCCGAGCAAGCTACCGCGCCACCAGGGCTGCGCCGTCCAGGCCAAGCAATGATTCAGCGTGGTGGCCAGCAGTAGCCACAAGCAGGCCAGCCACAGCGGAATCAAAGTGCGCGGTTCGCCGAAATCAAACACCCCGAGGTTAAGCAGAAAGCTGTCCAGCGCGCTGCCGGCGATAAACACGCTGACCAGCAGTTTGCCTTCGGCTGCCCAACTGCTGGTCCACAGCAGATGCACGGCCACCACGCCTGCAACAATCAGCAGCCACAGGCTGTCGCCGCCAAATGCGCAGGCGAACCAGCCAAGCTGAAACAGCAGGGTGTTGACGATTAACTTAGCCATCTAGATTTCCCATTAGTGGCGCCGGACGGGCCGCTGGTTTGGCCAGCAGCAGCTGCGCGGTGCCGATGGTGCGCTCGATAAAGCCGCCCTCGCAATAGCACAGGTAAAACTCCCAGAGGCGGAAGAAGTAATCGTCGTAGCCCTGTTGCTCCAGCTTGTGCCGCGCGTGGCGCAGGTTGTCGTGCCAGATGCGCAGGGTACGTGCGTAGTGCAGGCCGAAGTCTTCCATGTGGTGCAGGTTCATATCGGTCTTGGTGCTGATAACGTCGAGCATCTTGTTCACCGACGGCAGCGCGCCGCCGGGGAAGATATAGCGCTGGATAAAGTCGACGGCGTTTTTCGCCTGTTCATAGCGTTGGTCGCGGATGGTGATGGCTTGTAGCAGCATCAACCCATCAGGCTTGAGCAAGGCCGCACACTGTTCAAAATAGGTGGGCAGAAAGCGGTGGCCGACTGCCTCGATCATCTCGATTGATACCAGCTTGTCGTACTGGCCGGAGAGGTCACGGTAATCCTCTAGCAGCAGTGTAATCTGCCCCTGCAGCCCCAGCGTCTTGATGCGCTGCTCGGTGTAGGCGAACTGCTCGCGCGACAGCGTGGTGGTGGTGACCTTGCAGCCATAGTGGGTGGCCGCGTAGATCGCCATGCTGCCCCAGCCCGTACCGATTTCCAGCAGGTGATCGCTGGGTTTCAGGGCGAGCTTCTGGCAGATGCGTTCGAGTTTGTTGAGTTGCGCCTGTTCCAGGCTGTCATCGACGCTGCGGAACATGGCCGCCGAGTACATCATGCTCGGGTCGAGGAACAGCTCGAACAGGTCGTTGCCCAGGTCATAGTGGGCGGAGATGTTCTTGCGCGAGCCCTTGCGGGTGTTTCGGTTAAGCCAGTGCAGCCCCTGAATCAGTGGGCGCCCTAGCTTGGCTAAGCCGCTTTCCATCGCGTCCAATACATCGAGGTTACTGACGAATAGGCGAACCACCGCAGTCAGGTCTGGGGACGTCCAGTAACCATGGATATACGCCTCGCCAGCACCAATCGAACCATTGCCGGCGACCAGGCCCCAGAGCGCACCATCCTGAACGTGAATCTCGGCGCAGAGGTTGGAATGGGCGTCGCCGAATTCCAAGCGCTCTTCACCTTCAACGATCAGCAGTTGGCCATGGCGCAGCTGCTTAAGCTGGCGCAGCACCGCACGGCGCAACAGGCTGGCACCAATGCCGCTGCCGGCGCGCACGGTGTGTTTGGCAGACGCAAGGCTAGAGCTTTTCATGGGGGACGTCCTTTGGTGCGGTGCGGGCAACGCGGAAATCACCTTCAGCGGCCCGATGGGTGAACAGAGGGATGCGTTTGAGTAGCAGGCGCAGGGCTTGCCAGTAGATGGCCGCAACGGTCTTGCCGGTCATCCAGGGAAACTGAATCAGGTAGCGATGCAGGCTGGCCCGGTTCAGCTCCGTGCGCTGCAGGCTGAGGCTGGCGTCGAAGATTTTTTCATCCGCCTGCCAGTCGGCCATATGAATACCCAGGCGTTCGCCGGCCGGGCTGAAGCTCATGCGGTATTCCAGGTCGCGCGGTAGAAACGGCGAGACATGAAAGGCCTTGGTCACGGCCACATGCTGATGCCCCGTGCCCTCGGCCGGCACGACATAGTGATAGCGCTCACGGAACGGGGTATTGCTGACCTCGCAGAGAATCGCCGCCAAATGGCCGTCGGCCTCATAGCAATAGAAGAAGCTTGCCGGGTTAAAGGCCAGGCCCCAGCTGCGTGGCTGAGTCAGCAAACAAATGTGGCCCAGTGGCGTGCGGCCCAGGGCTTCACTGACCCGTTGGCGCACGGCGTCGATCAGGCGCATGCCGCTGCCGGTGAACTGCGGCAGGTAGTCGGTTTCGCGAAAGGCGAAGGCTGAAAAGCGGCCACGGCCGGCCAGCGGCGACAGTGCAAGCACCTGCTCTTGCTCGCTGAGGTCCAGGTAAAGCAGGCCCATGCGGTAGCGGAAGTTATGCAGGCGCGGAGCAAACCGCCGGTGTTGCACCCAGCCGCTGTACAGAGCGCTGTTCATTGCTGTTGGGCTTTTCACTACAGCAACTCACCAAATTCACGGGCCACACGCAGCGCGCTGACCACGCCGTCTTCGTGGAAGCCATTGGCCCAGTAAGCGCCGCAGAAGTAGCTGTGATTGGCCCCCAGCAGCTCTTCCCAGCGCGCCTGGGCTTGTGTGCCGGCGAGGCTGTATTGCGGGTGCGCGTAGGTGTAGCGGGCGAGGATTTTGCTCGGGTCAATCAAGGCGGTCTGATTCAGGCTTACGCAGAAGGTGGTGTCGCTCTGAAGGCCCTGCAAAATATTCATGTCATAGGTCACGGCTGCGGGCTGATCCACCGGCCCGCCGAGGCGATAGTTCCAGCTGGCCCAGGCCAGTGGTCGTTTCGGCAGCAGGCGCGTGTCGGTGTGCAGCACCACGTCGTTGTCGGCATAAGGCAGTGCGCCGAGGATTTCAGTCTCAATCCGGCTCGGTTGCGCCAGAAGCGCCAGGGCCTGGTCGCTGTGACAGGCAAACACCACCTTGTCGAAGCGCTCGCTACCCTGGGCGCTGTGCACGGTTACACCGTCTTCATCACGATCAACCCGGGTGACCGGGCAGTTGAGGCGGATATGCTGCTTGAACGATTCGGTCAGCGGCGCGACATAACTGCTCGATCCGCCCTCGATCACGCACCATTGCGGGCGGTCGCAGACGGAAAGCAAACCGTGGTTTTTGAAGAAACGCACGAAGAACTGCAGCGGGAACGCCAGCATGTCTTGCAGCGACATCGACCAGATCGCCGCGCCCATGGGCACGATGTAATGCTGAATAAAACGCTCGCTGTAGGCATTGGCCTTGAGGTAGTCACCGAGGGTCATGTCGCGGGCAATACGTTGCTGATTCAGGTCGTTCAAGGCTTCGCGGTTAAAACGCAGGATGTCGCGCACCATGCCCCAGAACTTCGGTGAAATCAGGTTGCTGCGCTGGGCAAACAGGCTGTTGAGGCCATGTCCGTTGTATTCCACGCCGCTCACTGGGTCGCTGACCGAGAAGCTCATCTCGGTGTCCTTGAAACCGACGCCCAGTTGGTTGAGCAGGCGGATAAAGTTAGGGTAGGTCCAGTTGTTAAACACAATAAAGCCGGTGTCCACGGCGTAGGTCTGGCCATCGACCTGCACGTCCACGGTGTGGGTGTGCCCACCAATCCAGTCGCTGGCCTCGAATACCGTAATGTCGTGGCAACGGTTAAGCAGGTAGGCGCTGGTCAAACCGGCAATGCCGCTGCCGATAATGGCGATTTTCATGGATTGTCCTTGGTTTTGGCTTCAGAGCGCGCCAGGCGGGCGCCGATGGCCACTTGCAAACGCATGGGCAGATGGCCCAGCAGCTTGAGAATGGCAATAAAGGGGCCGGGGAAGGCGATTTCAAAAGGCTGTGCCGCCAAGCGCTTGGCGATATAGCGGGCGGCTTTATCGACTGGCCAGCGCATGGGCATGGCGAAGTCATTTTTCTGCGTCAGCGGAGTGTCGACAAACCCGGGGCTGACCAGGGTGACGGCGATGTTCTCGGCGCGCAGATCGATGCGCAGGGTGTCCATCAGGTAGCGCATGGCGGCTTTCGATGCCCCGTAAGCCTCGGCGCGCGGCAGCGGCATAAAGGTCACCGAGCTGCCCACGCCGACCAGATGCGGGTGGTTGCCCAGGCGCAGCAAGGGCAGGGCGGCTTCGATGCAGTAGCTGGCGGTAAACAGATTGGCGCGCATCACCCGCTCGATCATGGCGGCTTCGAAGCTGCTGACATCAACGTACTCACAGGTGCCGGCATTCAGGATGGCGCAATCCAGGGCGCCCCAGACTTGGGCGATATGCTCGCCAATGGCCTGCACTTGAGTGGCATCACTGAGATCGCCGGCCACCACTAATACCTGCTGCGGGTAGCGTTTGGCCAAGGCCTGCAATGGCTCAAGGCTGCGGGCACTGAGGGCTAAACGATGACCTTGCTGCAGCAGCTGTTCGGCCAGTGCTGCGCCGATCCCGCTGCTCGCACCGGTTAACCAAATACGGCGTGCGTTCATGCCAACCTCCTTTTCAGCCAGCGAATCGCCGAGCCGAGTAAAGGCAGGTGCTCATAGAGCAGGCTGCCGGCGTCGAAGTAGTCACGGTGACGATAGACCTTCTTATCTTGCCACAGCAGGTGCGAGCAGCCTTCCACGCGGATCAGTTGGCCTTTGGCCAGACGCGGATGGCGGTAGCTCATGGTCCAGCGCAGGTAGCCTTCACCTTCACGCGCTTGATCAAAGCCATAGAAGTCAAAGCGCAGCTCGCTGACGTTGGCGTACATCTCGGCGAAGTAGCGCTGCATATTGGCCAGCCCGCGCACTTCATGCAGTGGGTCGCAAAACAGCGCGTCGTCGCTGTAGAGCTGGCCCAGGCGCTCAAGGTTGTCTTTGTTCAGCCCGGCAAAGTCCTGGGCGAACTGGCGCAGGAAGTCGCTCAAGAGGCCTCCTCACCGGCAAAGTGCGGCAGGCTTTTGAAGGCGGCCAGCGCACGCGCGCGACTCTTGCTCAGGTCGACAATCGGCGCGGGGTAGTCGGCAATGCCAAACAGCCCGCCCATGGCCGCCGGGTTATGGATATTGGTTTTGTTCAGGCCAACCAGTTCGGGCAGCCACTGGCGCAGAAAGCGCCCGTCAGGGTCAAACTTTTGCGACTGGCTGAGCGGGTTGAAGATGCGGAAGTAGGGCGCCGAATCGGTGCCGGTGGAGGAGCTCCACTGCCAGCCGCCATTGTTCGCTGCCAAGTCACCGTCGATCAGGTGGCGCATAAAGAAGCGCTCGCCTTCGCGCCAGTCGATCAGCAGATTTTTGGTCAGAAACATCGCCACGATCATCCGCAGACGGTTGTGCATCCAGCCGGTGGCCAGCAGTTGGCGCATCGCCGCATCAATGATCGGCAAGCCGGTACGGCCTTCCTGCCAGGCTTTGAGCTCCTGCGGTGCATCGCGCCAAGCCAGCGCTTCGGTTTCCGGGCGGAAGGCGCGGTGCATGGACACGCGCGGGTAGCCGACCAGGATGTGTTTGTAGAACTCGCGCCAGAGCAGCTCGTTGATCCAGGTCACCACGCCGATGTTGCCGCTGTCGAACTCGCCCTGATTGGCGGCCAACGCGGCATGCAGGCACTGGCGCGGCGAAATCACCCCGGCGGCGAGGTACGCGGACAGTTGGCTGGTGCCGGGTTTGGCGGGGAAGTCGCGGGCGCTCTGGTAGAAGTCGATCTGCTCTGCGGCGAAATCATCCATGCGCCTGCGCGCCTCGGCCTCACCTGCCGGCCAGAGCTGGCGCAGGGTGTCGCTGGGCGTGGCAAACCCGGCGACTTGTTCCGGTACGGCATCGCTGTTGATCGCCAGAGGATCTTGAGCCTTGGGTGTGGCGATCACGCTCGGTAAGGCGCTGTGCAACCGCTGATAGCAGACCTTACGGAACTGGCTGTAGACCTGGAAATAGGTGCCGGATTTGGTCAGCACGCTGCCGGGCTTGAAGAAGATCTGATCGAGCTGGCTATTGAAGTGGATCCCCAGCGTATCGAGTGTATCGGCCACCGCCTGATCGCGGCGGCTTTCGTGCACGCCGTATTCTTCGTTGGCGTGCACCGTGCTGATCTGCAGTTGCTGGCACAGCTCGCCGATCACCTGCGGCGCAGCGCTCCAATCGTCGGCCAGGCGAACCAGTAGCGGCACATTGAGTTTGCTCAGCTCGCCGGCCAGACTTTTCAGGTTACGTAGCCAGAAGTCGACCTTGCTTGGCGCGTCATCGTGCGCCAGCCACTGGGCAGGGCTGATCAGGTACAGCGCCACGGTCGGGCCGCTGCTCATGGCTGCAGCCAGGGCGCTGTTGTCCTGGACCCGTAGGTCGGTGCGGAACCACATCAATTGCAGCATGGAATGTCCCATCAGCTGTGCAGCAGGTTGAGGTCGGTGAGGCTGTGCAGCGCTGCCAACGGGTCGCCCGCCAGGCTCAGTTCGGCGTTCTGCTGGGTGATGGCCTTTAGTTCGTCCGCGTGGATCTGCACCACTTGGCCGACCAGCAGGCAAGGGCAGTCATAGCCGCCCAGCAGGCGTTGCAGGTGCGTACTGTTCAGCGCCTGGCTGGAATACAGCAGCACGGCGCGCGGCTGAATATGTTCGACCGCCAGGGCTAATTCAGGCGGTGGTAGCGGCCAGTCAAAGACCTCGACGGCAACCCCCGCATTACTCACCAGCCAGGCGGTCAGCCACAGACCGGGTGCCATGGGCAGGTCAGAAACGTTGATCAACAACAGCGGCGCGCCATTGTGCTGGCGGTTGTTGTGGTAGAGGCGCGCACCGAGCTTGCTGCGCAGCCAGGAATAGAAAAACACTCGCTCGGCCTGCGCTCCAAACTGGTTGCGCCAGCGCAGCTCAAGCTCCTCAAACAGCGGCAGCAGCAGTTGTTCGCACAGCGTGTTGGGTGGGTAAAGCGCCAGCTCGCTGTTGAAACAGTCGTCCAAGCGGCGCTCGTTGAGGTTGCAAATGGCTTCCTGCAACTGCTGGCGCTTTGCTTCCCACTGCGAGCTGGCTTCGGCAAAGGCTGGCTGGTTACTGCGTAGCAGGCCCTTGACCTGGCTGACCGAAACGCCGCGGTTGAGCCAGGTCAGGATCGCCTGAATGTGCGCGACATGTTCATCCGAATACAGGCGATGACCTTTGGGCGTACGGTGCGGCACGATCAGGCCGTAACGGCGTTCCCAGGCGCGCAGGGTGACCGCGTTGACGCCGGTGATGCGCGCGACATCGCGGATCGGCATAAAACCCTGGGCGATGGCTGCCTGGTAGTCGTCGGCGCTCGCCTCAGGGTGGCTCGACTCAAGACTCATAGGGCGTTACGCAAGCTGAGGTTTTCCGGGTGCGGCTGCAGGTAAACCTGTTGCGCGATGTAGGTGTCAGGGTGGCGGCGGAAGTGGTGCTTGAGCAGGGTCATGGGCACCACCAGCGGCACCACACCGTGACGGTACTGGCCGATCAGTTGCTGCATTTCCTGCTTGTCTTCGCTGCTCAGGGCTTGCTTGAGGTAGCCGCTGATGTGCTGTAGCACGTTGCTGTGGCTGCGGCGGGTGGCGCAGCTTTTAAGCGCGCTCATCAGCTCGCTGAAATAGCGTGGGGCCAACTCATTGAGGTCGTGCTGGCCGAGGTTGCCGAGCATGCGCCCGAGTAGCTTGTATTGCTGCGGGTTAGTGGCCATCAGCAGGTATTTGTAGCGCGAGTGGAAGGCAATCAAGCTTTGGCGGCTCAAGCCATCGCGCAGCAGTTGTTGCCATTCGGAGTAGGCGAACACGCGGGTGATGAAGTTCTCGCGCAGGACCGGGTCGTTGAGGCGGCCGTCTTCTTCTACAGGCAGGTTGGGGTGACGGGCGCAGAACGCCTCGGCGAAGATGCCGCGGCCTGGTTCACTGGGACGGCCGTTGTCTTGGTAAACCTTGACCCGGTGCAGGCCGCAGGACGGGGACTGCTGCATAAAGATGTAGCCGCAGATATCAGTCAGTTCAGTCGCCATGCGCTCGCCGTATGCGGTCAACGGTGCGGTGACATCCACCTCGCGGTTAACGGTACCCACCGCGCGCGGCGCTTGCGCGTCACCGACCAGACGGATCGGCTCACGGGGGATGCTCATGCCAATCCCTACTTCGGGGCACACGGGGGCGAAATCAAAGTATTCACTGAGTGTGCGGCTACACAGGCGCGATTCCTTGTGCCCGCCGTTATAGCGAACCTCGGAGCCCAGTAAGCAGGCACTGATGCCCAGTTTGGGTTTGCCGGTGATGGTTTCTGGTGAGCGCATGGGCAACCTCCTATGACGACTTGTACAGATCCTGGTGGATGTACAACTTGGGTTCATCATAGGACTATAATTGTACAAGTCAATAAATTTGTACAACTACGGTATGGTTTTGTGTGGCTGTTACTTCCAGCCCATGCGCCACTGCTCGGAGTTTTCCAGCACGCGCCAGTCAAGACGCTGGCAGCGCTGATTGAGTACGGCCTGCAGTTCGATCTGCAGCACCGTGCCTTCCTCGTCACAGAACAGTTCGGTGACGAGGAAATGCTTCTCGCGGTTCTGCGGCTGTGTGGCGGTCCATTTCGACAGCAGCAGCTTGCGCGGGTTAAGCCGGTGTTTGGCCGGCGTATGGCGTGCTTGAGGGGTCATTGCAGGTGCTCGAGCAGTCGCCGCGCGGCTTCCTGGCCGCTGAGCCAGGCGCCTTCGACACGGCCAGACAGGCACCAGTCGCCGCAGGCGTAAATGCCCAGATCAGAATCGGCCAGTACCCCCCATTGATGCGCGCTAGCGGGACGCGCGTAGAGCCAACGGTGCGCCAGGCTGAACGCGGGGGCGAGGACGGCGCAACCAATCAGTTCGGCAAACGCCCCTAGCAGGTGTTCAGTCACCGCTTCTTTGGGCATATCCAGGTGTTGCTTGGTCCACTGACTGGTGGCGTGCAGCACCCAGGTGTCGAGTTGTGTGTCGCGTCCGGGCTTGCTGCGGTTGCGGGCCAGCCAGTCGAGCGGGCTGTCCTGCACAAAGCAGCCTTCAACCCGGGTCTCCAGCGCGGTGGGGAATGCCAATGCGACCGCCCAGGTTGGGTCCATGGGCACGCTGGCGGCCGCGCCGGCGAGTTTCGGTACGCTCGACAGCAGGGGGCTGGCTTGTGGGGCCGGGGTGGCGACGATGACGTGGCTAAATGGGCCGTGACTATTGCCGTCGGCATCCTGCAAGTGCCAATGCTGCTCACCGCGAAACACTTCGGTGATGCGGCAGGAGAAGTTCACCGGCAGGGCGCCGAGCATGGCGCGGGTAATCGCACTCATGCGTGGGCTGCCGACCCAGCGCACCTGCTCATCTGGCGAGGCAGTGAGTTGGCCGTTATTGAAGTTGTAGAGACTTGGGGTCCATTCGGCGACCCAGCCGCGGGCCTGCCATTGCTGCACCACGTCGACGAAGCGGCGGTCGCGGGCGGTGAAGTACTGTGCGCCCAGGTCCAGTGCGCCGGCATCGCTGCGTTTACTGGACATGCGCCCGCCACTGCCACGGCTCTTGTCGAACAGTTGCACCGGGTGGCCGGCGGCATGCAGCGCCTGTGCGGCAGACAGCCCGGCAATGCCGGTGCCGATAATGGCGATCGGGAGAAGAGTGGTCATGGTCTACCTCATGTGTTCAAGCGTTAGGCTACGCTTTAGACAAAAGCTATACAATATTGTTTTTGTGTATAAGCTGGTTCGGTATATGTCCGGTCTTTTCTATAGTTAAGACAACCTGTGGCCGGATTAAAGCCACAGCAGCGCATAAATCCGCCAAGAGCGGTTATTTATGCAAAGGCGATGCAACGGCCATGCGAGGGAACAACGGATGCACATACTTCTGACGGGTGGTACGGGTTTAATCGGCCGCGCGCTGTGCCGGTATTGGTTGCAGCAAGGCCACCAGCTGACGGTGTGGAGCCGTCGTCCCGAGCAGGTTAAAGCCCTGTGTGGCGAGGCCGTACGCGGTATTGCTCGGCTCGAAGAATTGGCCGAAGAGCCGCTGGATGCCGTAGTCAACCTGGCGGGCGCGCCGATTGCCGATCGTCCCTGGACACGCAAGCGCAAAGCCCTGTTGTGGGCCAGCCGGATTGGCCTGACCGAACAACTGCTGGCCTGGCTGCAAAGCCGCGAGCAGAAACCGGGCGTGTTGCTGTCTGGTTCGGCAGTGGGTTGGTATGGCGACGGCGGTGAGCGCGAGCTGCATGAGGATTCACCGCCCGTCAGCGAAGATTTCGCCGCGCAACTGTGCGGTGCCTGGGAAGAAACCGCCCGGCGTGCCGAGGCGCTGGGCATGCGTGTGGTGCTGCTGCGCACCGGGTTGGTATTGGCCCGTGACGGTGGTTTTCTAAAACGTCTGTTATTACCGTTCAAGCTCGGCTTGGGCGGCCCTCTGGGCGATGGTCGGCAGTGGATGCCGTGGATTCACATTGACGATCAAATCGCCCTGATTGATTTTCTCCTGCAGCAGCAGGAGGCCAGCGGTCCTTATAATGCCTGCGCGCCGACGCCTGAGCGTAACCGCGCCTTCAGCCAGGCGCTGGGCCGTGAGCTGCATCGGCCGGCCTTTATTCCGGCCCCGGCGTTTGTCCTGCGCCTGGCGTTGGGCGAACTGGCAGAGTTGCTGCTGGGTGGCCAACGCGCCTTGCCGACGCGCCTGCAGGACCAAAGATTTAGTTTTCGTTTCACTCATTTGGATGTGGCACTGGCGGATTTGCTGGGCCAGCCTAACTAGGATTACGCATGACCGATCACGCCTTGTTACTGGTGAATCTGGGTTCACCTGCCTCCACCTCCGTGGCTGACGTGCGCAGCTACCTCAACCAGTTCCTTATGGATCCCTATGTGATTGATGTGCCCTGGCCACTGCGCCGGCTGATCGTTTCACTGATTCTGATCAACCGGCCTAAGGCCTCGGCACATGCCTACGCCTCGATCTGGTGGGAAGACGGCTCGCCACTGGTGGTGTTGAGTAAGCGCTTGCAGCAGGCGATGAAGACATCCTGGGCGCACGGCCCGGTTGAGTTGGCCATGCGCTACGGTGAACCGTCGCTGCAAACCGTGCTGACCCGCCTGGCCGGCCAGGGCATCAAGCAGGTCACCTTGGCGCCGCTGTACCCGCAGTTTGCTGATAGCACCACCACCACAGTGATTGAAGAAGCCAAGCGGGTGGTGCGTGAGCAGCAGCTGCCAATACGCTTCTCCATCCTGCCGCCGTTCTACGATCAGCCCGAATATCTGGACGCCTTGGTTGACAGCGCCAAGCCCTATCTGGAACAGGATTTCGACCATTTGCTGCTGAGCTTTCACGGCTTGCCGGAGCGGCACTTGCACAAGCTGGACGCCACAGGCCATTGCTTGAAGGGCGATGATTGCTGCCGTACGGCATCACCTGAGGTGCTGGCCAATTGTTACCGCGCGCAGTGCCTGCGCAGCGCCGAGCTGTTTGCCCTGCGCATGGGGCTAAAACCCGAGCAGTGGTCGGTGTCGTTCCAGTCGCGCTTGGGCCGTGCCAAGTGGATTGAACCCTACACCGAGGCACGCCTCGATGAACTGGCCGCGAAGGGGGTGAAGAAGTTGCTGGTGATGTGCCCGGCCTTCGTCGCTGACTGCATCGAAACCCTGGAAGAAATTGGCGACCGTGGCCGCGAACAGTTTGTCGAGGCGGGCGGCGAGAGCCTGCAGCTGGTGCCGTGCCTGAATGATCATCCAAGCTGGGTGGCCGCGTTGAAAACCCTGAGTGAACGCGCTCCATTGATGCTCTAACTGAATGTGGCGCGGCTGTCATTCGCTCGAAGGGATGCCGCGCATTCGTCTGATTGATAACACCTAAGGGCGATACTCATTGCCCTGTATCTCGGCCTAAGCTGGCAGTTCTTTCAACCGTCGTGCACCGCACCAGCGGTGCCGAGGAGACTGCCAGTGCCCAACAATAATAACGGCTATCCCTCTTCCACCCGTGCCTGGGTGACTGTCGCCATCCTGATGGTGGCGTATGTGCTGTCCTTTATCGATCGGCAGATTCTCAACCTGTTGGTCGGCCCGATCCGCCGCGATTTGATGATCAGTGACACGCAGATGAGCCTACTGATGGGCTTGTCCTTTGCGCTGTTCTACACCGTCTGCGGGATTCCACTGGGCCGTCTGGCTGACACTAAAAGTCGTCGCGGGTTGATTGCCATTGGCGTGCTGTTCTGGAGTGCGGCCACCGCTGCCTGTGGCATGGCCAAGCTGTACTGGCAGTTTCTGATCTGCCGCATCGGGGTTGGCGTGGGCGAGGCCGCGTTGTCGCCAGCGGCCTATTCGCTGATTGCCGACAGTTTCCCAGCCGAGCGCCGTGCCACAGCCATCAGCGTGTATTCGATGGGGGTTTACCTCGGCTCCGGTATCGCGTTTCTGCTTGGCGGCCTGGTGATCAAATTTGCCTCGGCCCAGGGCGATGTGATGCTGCCGGTATTCGGCGAGGTGCGCCCATGGCAGCTGATTTTCCTGATTCTCGGCGCGGCTGGGGTGTTGTTCACCTTGCTTATGTTGGCGGTCAAGGAGCCGGCGCGGCGCGGTGTTGGTGCCGGGGTGGCGGTGCCGTTGGCGGACGTTGGCCGTTATATCCGTGCGAATCGGCGCACCGTGCTGTGCCATAACTTCGGTTTTGCCGGCCTGGCGTTTGCTGGCTATGGCAGTGCCGCCTGGGTGCCGACTTTCTTTATTCGCACCTATGGCTGGGATGCCGGTCAGGTTGGCATCATCTATGGCAGCATTGTCGCGGTGTTCGGTTGCCTGGGCATCGTCTTCGGCGGCCGCCTAGCGGATTGGATGGTCAAGCGTGGCAGCAGTGACGCCAACATGCGCGTCGGCCTGTATGCCGCGTTGGGTGCCGTGCCCTGTGTGCTGACCTTCCCGCTGATGGACAGTGCGCTGTGGGCCGCGGTGCTGATGGCACCGACGGTGTTCTTCCTGAGCATGCCGTTTGGCGTGGCCCCGGCGGCCATTCAGGAGATCATGCCTAACTCGATGCGCGGCCAGGCTTCGGCGATCTACCTGTTTGTGATCACTCTGATCGGCTTGGGCATTGGCCCGACGGCGGTGGCGTTGGTCACTGACTATGTATTCGCCGATGACAACGCCCTGCGTTACTCGCTGCTGATCGTTACCGCTTTTGCGGTGTTCAGCTCCATTGTGCTGTTGAGCATGGGCCTCAAGCCCTACCGCGAAAGTTTGGTGCGCTTGCAGGGGTGGTCGGCCAGTCCGTCTGAGTCTGGCCGCGATCCTTTGCGTGTCGGCCCTGCTGTGTTGAAAACAGACTCGTAGACGTTTCACTCTGCATAAAAAAGCCCCGCCAAGTGCGGGGCTTTTTAGTGGGTGCGATTTACAGGTCAGGCTCTTCCAGCACGGTTTTGCTGCGCCAGCCTTCGCCGCCGGGCAGCAGAAGGTTGAGCAGCAGTGCCGTAATGGCGCACAGCGAGATGCCAGACAAGGCGAAGTCGCTGTTACCCATGACCATGCCGCCAATGCCGAACACCAGGGTGATCGAGACGATGATCAGGTTGCGCGCCTCGGACAGGTCGACCTGATGGCGGATCAGGGTGTTCAAACCGACCACCGCGATGGAGCCAAATAGCAGGCAGAGAATGCCGCCCATTACAGGCACCGGAATGCTCTGTAGCGCGGTGCCGAACTTGCCGACAAAAGCCAGGCCGATGGCAAAGCAGGCGGCCCAGGTCATGATTTTCGGGTTGTAGTTTTTGGTCAGCATCACCGCGCCGGTGACTTCCGCGTAGGTGGTGTTGGGCGGGCCGCCGAGCAAACCGGCTGCTGACGTCGCCAGGCCGTCGCCAAGCAAGGTGCGGTGCAGGCCGGGCTTCTTGATGAAGTTTTTGCCGGTGACGCTGCCAATCGCGATGACCCCGCCAATGTGCTCAATGGCGGGCGCCAGAGCGACTGGCACGATGTACAGAATCGCCCCCCAGTGCAGCTCTGGCGCGACGAAGGCCGGCAGCGCTAGCCAAGGTGCCGCTGCGACTTGGCTGGTGTCGATCACCCCACACAAGGCCGCGACCACGCAGCCGGCGATAATCCCCGCCAGAATCGGCACCAGGCGCAGCAGGCCCCGGCCCATCGCAGCAACCAGTACGGTGGTGATCAGCGCTGACATGGAAATCAGCATGGCGATTTCATACGGAATCAGTTGCGCACTGCCATCACCGGCTTTGCCCATGGCCATATTCACCGCCACAGGCGACAGCGCCAGGCCGATGGAAATGATCACCGGGGCAATGACCACGGGGGGCAGCAGGCGGTCGATAAACCCCGCGCCCCTGATCCGCACCACGGCGCTGAGCAGGATATACACCAAGCCGGAGGCGACGATGCCACCGAGTACGGCCGGTAAACCGAACTCGCCTTTGGCGGCGAGAATCGGCGCGATAAAGGCAAAGCTGGAGGCCAGGAAAACGGGCACTTGGCGACCGGTCACCAGTTGGAACAGCAGGGTGCCGATGCCTGCGGTGAACAGGGCAACGTTAGGGTCCATGCCGGTGATCAGCGGCATCAGCACCAGTGCGCCGAAGGCCACGAACAACATCTGCGCGCCAGAAATGCCCTGGCGCCAGAGTGGGTCGTTGTATTCGTCCTGCATGGTCAGGCGTCCTTCTGCTTGGTGCCGAAGATCTTGTCGCCGGCATCACCGAGGCCAGGAATGATGTAGCCATGCTCGTTCAGGCACTGGTCGATGGACGCGGTATAAATCGTCACGTCCGGGTGCGCGTCGTTGACGGCCTTGATGCCTTCCGGTGCTGCGACCAGCACCATGGCGCGGATTTCCTTGCAGCCGGCTTTTTTCAGCAGGTCAATGGTCGCCACCATCGAGCTGCCCGTGGCAAGCATCGGGTCGATGATCATGGCCAGACGCTCGTCGATTTCCGGCACCAGTTTTTCCAGGTAGGTGTGCGCTTGCAGGGTTTCCTCATTGCGCGCCACGCCCACGGCGCTGACCTTGGCGCCGGGAATCAGGCTGAGCACGCCTTCGAGCATGCCAATGCCAGCACGCAGGATCGGCACCACGGTGATTTTCTTGCCGGAGATTTTTTCCACCTGCACGGTGCCACACCAGCCCTCGATCTCGTAGCTCTCCAGGGGCAGATCCTTGGTCGCCTCGTAGGTCAGCAGTGCGCCGACTTCCTGGGCCAGCTCGCGAAAGTTCTTGGTGCTGATATCGGCGCGGCGCATCAGGCCGAGTTTGTGACGGATCAGCGGGTGGCGGATCTCAAGGATGGGCATGGGCAGGGGTCTCCGGCAGGACGGGCAAAATTCGCGCTTAGATTAAAGCATTGGCGATGCCTCGTGCTGCGCCAAGATGGCCTAATGTCGCTAAATAGCGGCTAATGTGTCGATGATTAGCTGTGCTTGCAGGCAATTACCGCAGTTGGTCTGGCCGCACTTGCTCTGTGCGGTGCAGATGCGTACCTTTGCCGGCTTTTATTTTGACGCATCGATCAGCTTTTTGGTCTGAACGTCCCCGCTCCCAAGAGGAAACAGCATGTCCGTCGATCTCGCGCATATCCGCCAAGTCATGGCCGAAGCCGATTGTCTGCACAGCAATGCCGAGGTCGAGGTGGCCATCGACGCCATGGCGACGGTCATCAATAGTGAGATGGCCGACAGCAATCCCGTGGTGTTCTGCGTGATGAACGGCGGGCTGATCTTCTCCGGCAAGCTGCTGCCAAAACTCGACTTCCCGCTTGAATTGTCCTACCTGCACGCCACCCGCTACCGCAATGAAACCAGTGGCGGTGAGTTGTTCTGGAAGGCCAAACCGGAAATCTCCTTTATCGACCGTGAGGTGCTGATCATCGATGACATCCTCGATGAAGGGCACACCCTTGGTGCCATCATCGATTTCTGCCGTCATGCCGGCGCCAAGAACGTGCGCATCGCTGTGCTGGTAGACAAGGCCCACGACCGTAAGGCCCGTCCTGACCTTAAGGCTGATTACGTCGGTCTGTCCTGCTTGGATCGCTATGTGTTTGGCTACGGCATGGATTACAAAGGCTACTGGCGCAATGCGCCGGGTATCTACGCGGTTAAAGGTCTTTAAGCACGGCCACTGTAGGGTGGAAAACCGCGAAGCGTTTTCTACCAACAAGGTCCATGGCGGATAAGCTGCGCGTTATCCACCCTACGTTGCTGATTTCCCCGGATTGCATCCGGGCTACTCTTCCGTTGATTCCTCATCAGCCTGTGGCGCCAGCCAGCGCAGGGCCTTTTCCCTGGCTTGCAGCAGATCGCGCACGTAGGCCAACTGGCCCTCAACGCGCACGATTCCTGCGCGGCGTAATTGCAAGCGCACTTGCGGTGTCGGCCCGCTCAGTACCAGGCCTACATGCTGCTCGCGGTAATCGCGCAGTACATTGTCCAGCGCCGCCAGTGCGGTCATATCCAGCAGCGGCACGGCGCTGATATCGACGATCACCACCTTCACTCCTGGGGTAAAGCGCCTGAGCACGCTCAGGGCCTTTTCCGCCGCGCCGAAGAACAGCGGCCCGCGAATGGCGTAGGCCAATACGTGTTCGGGCAGGTCATTAAGCGCCTGATGAAAATGCTTGGGCAGCGCTTCGGTATCGGTCAGGTCGCTCATGCGTTTGATAAACAGCCCAGCGGCCAGCAGCAGACCGACGCCCACGGCCAGCACCATATCGAACAGCACGGTGAGTATCAGGCAGGTCAGCAGTACCAACACATCACTGCGCGGGGCGATGCGCAGGGTATGGCGCACATGCCGCGGCTCGCTCATGTTCCACGCTACTACCAACAGCAAAGCCGCCAGTGCGGCCATCGGCAGGTAGCTGAACAAAGGGGCGAGAAACAGTATGGCGATCAGCACCACGCCGGCATGGGCAATAGCGGCCAGCGGCGAGTAAGCCCCAGCGCGCACGTTGGCCGCGCTGCGGGCAATTGCGGCGGTGGCGGTGATGCCGCCGAACAGCGGCGCGACCAGGTTGCCGATGCCCTGGCCGATCAACTCGCCGTTGGGGTCGTGTTTGCTGCCGGTCATACCGTCGGCGACCACTGCGCAGAGCAGCGATTCGATGGCCCCGAGCATGGCGATGGCAAAGGCCGGAGCCAGCAGTTGACGAAATAATTCGAAGCTCACCGTCAGCGGCTGGCCATCGGCACCGGGCAACTGCCAGGGCCAGACAAAGCTTGGCAGAAACGGCGGAATACCGGGGTGTTGGATGCCATCGAGGCTGTAGCTGAAGCGTTCGCCCAGGGTTGCCACCGGTATCTGCAGGCTTTCCAGTAACAGGCCGAGCAGTGCACCAACAGTCAGCGCCACCAGATGCCCGGGTATTTTTGGCACCCAGCGTGTCCAGGTCAGCAATACCACCAGGCACACCAGCGCCACCAGGCAGTCACCCACTTGCAGGCTGGGCAGGGCATGCAGCAGGCCGTTGAGTTGTTCGATGTAGTTGTGCGGCTCGCCGGTCAGGCGCAGGCCCAGCAGGTCTTTGATCTGCAGAGTAGCGATGACAATGCCGATGCCGGCGGTAAACCCCAGCGTCACCGGGTAGGGGATAAATTCGATCAAGCGTCCGGCGCGCATCAGCCCTAGGGCAATCAGGATCACCCCGGCCATCAAGGTGCACAGCAGCAGGCCGGCGAGGCCGAATTGCTGGGTGATCGGCAGCAGAATCACTACAAAGGCGGCGGTCGGCCCGGAAACGTTGAAGCGCGAACCACCAAACAGGGCCGTCAGCGTGCCGGCCACCAGCACCGTATACAGGCCGTGTTGCGGCGCCACCCCGACGGCAATCGCCAGGGCCATGGCCAGCGGAATGGCGATGATGCCGACGGTTACACCGGCGCTCAGGTCGCTGCGCAGGTGTTTCCAGCTGTAGCCGGCGCGCAAGGTCTGGCGCCAGGCAGAGAACAGCGGCGGTAAGGGCAGCGACATAGTGACTCCTTCTCGTTTGGTTTAGGAGGCTTGGCGCAGTATAGAAGCCGGGTGCAGCGTGCTGTGTTGACCTAAGTCGGCTATTGCCTGGGCGAGGCGCGTGTTAAGCAAAACAGCTGAGTTGCATGCGTTGAGCCGTTGCCCGCCCCAGGGTTACACTGCCGGCCCCGTGTGGCCTGGTTAGCTGGAGTGAGTGATGCGTAAAGACAAGAAACAGGTGATTGGCGAAGAGATTGGTGACGAGCCGATCAAGCTGTTCCTCAGCGTGGAACCGGCTGATGCCACGCCGCCGTCGCTGCACAAGCTGGTCAAGGCCTACCGCGGCCTGCGTATTGATGACTTCGAGCGGTTTGTTGGGTTCTTCGTTGAGTCGGGCTACGACCTGAATGCCAAAGACGCCCAAGGCAATGACTTTATCGCGCTGATCCAAGATCAACGCTTTGCCGAACCCTATGTTGAAGTGGTCAAAGCCGCCCGCGGCTGAGAACCAGCTCAACGTCTGCTGCGCGTCGGCCCTGCTGCGTTAAAAGCAGGCTCTAGCTCGCGAGACGTTGAACAGGTTCCGCATCCCCCCATTGAGCCGCGCATGTTCGCGGCTCAATCGTTTCTAAAACTCGCGCTGCTTCTTGCTGATAATCACGCAAATCAATAGTGCTGGGCGGAGCGAGACGACCGGTCATATTCTTGCTGGCATGAACGCCAGCATCCGACTCGACAAGCGTGACCTGATCCTCGCCAAAGGCGCCGAGGTGATGACCCGACGTGGTTATCACGGCGCCGGCGTACAGGAGATCGTCCAGGCGGCGGGCGTGCCCAAAGGCTCCTTCTACCACTACTTCGCCAGCAAGGAAGACTTTGCCCTGCAAGCCTTGCAGCAGATCTATCAGCCGCGCCTGGCGCGTTATGCCGAAGCCCTGAGTAACCCTGCATTGAGCCCGCGTGAGCGCATCCTCGGTTATTACGCCGAGCTGGTGGAGCACTTCGCCCGCCAAGAGCGCCTGGAATACCACTGTTTTATCGGCAGCCTGAGCTTTGAGATGGCCGAGCTTTCGCCGACGCTGGGCCTGCAGGTCGATGCGATTCTGCAGACGTCGGCAGACACCTTGCAGCGCTGCCTTGAGCAGGCGCAGGCGGCCGGCGAACTGCCTGCCCATGAGGATTGCCGCAACCTGGCGAGCTTTATCGCCAATGCCTGGCAAGGTGCTTTGACCCGTCTCAAAGTGGCGAACAACACCCAAGCACTCAACGACTTTATCCAGCGTTTGCAGCTGTTGCTGCGGGCCTGATTTTTAAAACACCTTGAACTAGACGACCGGTCACTTGGCCGGCCAGAGGAATACTGATGAGCGATCCCGTTAAAGCGCTGTTCCAACCGTTCACCCTGGGTAACCTGGAGCTGCCGACCCGTGTGGTTATGGCGCCGATGACCCGTTCCTTCTCCCCGGGCGGCGTCCCCAACAGCAAAGTGATCGAGTACTACCGTCGCCGCGCTGCTGCGGGCGTGGGCCTGATTGTCACCGAAGGCACCACCGTCGGTCACAAGGCCGCTAACGGTTACCCGAACGTGCCGCGCTTCTACGGTGAAGACGCCCTGGCTGGCTGGAAGAAGGTGGTTGAGGCGGTGCACGCCGAAGGCGGCAAGATCGTTCCGCAACTGTGGCACGTGGGCAATGTGCGCAAGCTGGGCACTGAGCCGGACGCCAGCGTCCCAGGCTATGGCCCGAGCGAAAAAATTAAAGACGGCACTGTCGTGGTTCACGGCATGACCCAGGACGACATCAACGAAGTGATCGCCGCGTTCGCCCAGGCCGCCAAAGATGCCCAAAGCATCGGCATGGACGGCGTGGAAATCCACGGTGCGCACGGTTATCTGGTTGACCAGTTCTTCTGGGAAGGCACCAACAAACGCACCGACCAATACGGTGGCGACCTGGCCCAGCGCTCGAGCTTTGCCATCGAACTGATCCAGGCCGTACGCGCCGCCGTGGGCCCGGACTACCCGATCATCTTCCGCTTCTCGCAGTGGAAGCAGCAGGATTACAGCGCACGTCTGGTGCAGACACCGGAAGAGCTGGGGGCTTTCCTCAAGCCGCTGTCGGATGCTGGCGTGGATATCTTCCATTGCTCGACTCGCCGCTTCTGGGAGCCGGAATTCGACGGCTCCGAGCTGAATCTGGCCGGCTGGACGCGCCAGCTCACCGGCAAGCCAACCATCACCGTCGGCAGCGTCGGTCTGGACGGCGAGTTCCTGCAGTTTATGGTCAACACCGACAAGGTGGCCCAGCCGGCCAGCCTGGAAAACCTGCTGGAGCGTCTGAACAAGCAGGAGTTCGACCTGGTAGCCGTAGGCCGCGCACTGCTGGTTGACCCGGATTGGGCGGTAAAAGTACGCGATGGTCGCGAGCAGGACATTCTGCCGTTCAGCCGTGATGCCCTGATGAGCCTGGTCTAACCATCGCTGGTTTCGTGTGCGTCGTAAAACGGCGCATTACGCCTCAAGCCCCGGCACATCGGGGCTTTTTTTCGCCTGCGGAAAGCGGCGGCGCTGGCCTCTTTTCGCGGCGCGGGCAGGGCGCCCGGCATTGACTACTATTGGCCTTGCTCTGTTTTAACCA
Organism: Gammaproteobacteria bacterium; assembly: GCA_018816095.1. Classification (GTDB taxonomy): domain Bacteria; phylum Pseudomonadota; class Gammaproteobacteria; order Pseudomonadales; family Pseudomonadaceae; genus Aquipseudomonas; species Aquipseudomonas spirodelae. The sequence continues at coordinate 63,576 of JAHIWP010000087.1, read as the reverse complement.
CAAGGAATCTCCATGAAGCGTTTTGCCACGGTTCTCTTCAGTGTTGTGTTGCTGACGTTAATTGCACTGGCCGCTGCGGTTGCCTGGAACTGGTCACCGGATCGCGCGGTGGCTGACCTCAAGCCACGCTGGGCCTTGCCGCCTTCGCAGTTCGTGGCCATCGACGGCATGCTGGTGCACCTGCGTGATCAGGGCCCGCGCGATGACCCCGCACCGATTGTGCTGCTGCATGGCACCTCGGCCAGCCTGCACACTTGGGAGGGGTGGGTGGCGGCTTTGCAAGACAAACGCCGGGTTATCAGCCTGGATCTACCCGGCTTTGGTTTGACCGGGCCGTTCCCCGATAACGATTACCGGATTGAGCATTACAGTCAGTTCCTTGCCCATGTGTTGGACCAGTTGCAGGTGCCGCGTGCGGTGCTGGCGGGCAACAGCTTTGGCGGCCAGCTGGCTTGGCAGTTTGCCCTCGATTACCCGCAGCGGGTCGAGCGCCTGGTACTGGTGGATGCCGCCGGTTATCCACGCAATGCCACCTCCGTGCCCATCGCTTTTCGTCTGGCGCAGATCCCCGAACTGGCGCCCTTGATGGCCAATCTGCTGCCCCGGCCGGTGATTGAGGCCAGTGTGCGCAACGTTTATGGCGACCCGAATAAAGTCACGGATGCGCTGATTGATCGCTATTACGAATTGGCCTTGCGCGCCGGTAATCGCGGCGCCCTGCGTCAGCGCTTTATTCAGGCCGAAGGCGGGCGCAATTACAGCCGTATTAGCGAGATCAACACGCCGACCCTGATTATCTGGGGCGGCCGTGATGAGTTGATTCCAGTGGTCAACGCCGAGCGCTTCAAGCGCGATATCAAAGGCAGCCGCTTGGTGCTGTTTGATGAGCTGGGGCACGTGCCCCAAGAAGAGGATCCCGAACGCACCGTGAAGGTGCTGATGGACTTTCTAGAGCGCTAGTGAATCAGGTTAAGCGGCTTAATGCTTGGCATAACGTACTGATATTAATAGGTAAATTACCTTAGGAAGGTCGCTGGCGTGCTTTGTGCTATCGCTGTTAGCACCAGTTGGCTTTGGCCAATCATGGTCTAGGCTCTCGGCATAACAATTATTCGGCAGGTAGCGCAATGCCCACGCCAATCAGGCTGTTTGTGCACGCAGTAGAAGCGATCAATCGAGTCGTTGGGCGTTTTGCCATGTACCTGATTTTCGCCATTCTCGGTGTGCTGCTGTATTCCTCAATCAGCAAGACTTTTTTTATGCCGGCAGCTTGGACGTTGGAGTCCGCGCAATTTTTGATGGTCGCCTACTTCCTGCTCGGCGGCGCTTATTCCATGCAGCTAGACGCTCATGTACGCATGGACCTGTTCTACAGCCGCTGGTCGCCACGTGCTCGTGCCGTGATGGATGCGATCACCATCGGCTTTCTGATTTTCTACCTGGTGTTCCTGCTTTACGGCGGTATTTCCTCGACCCAGTACGCCCTGGAGTACAGCGAAACCAGTTACTCCGCCTGGTCGCCACCCATGGCCCCAATCAAGATCATCATGTGCATCGGCATCGCCCTGATGCTGCTACAGGCCATTGCCACGCTGTTCAAGGATATCGCCGCCGCGCGGGGGGAACCGCTGTAATGGATTACGAACTGATAGCCCTGCTGATGTTCTCCTCGATGATGTTGCTGCTGCTCACCGGTAAGCGCGTATTTGGCGCGATTGGTTTTGTCGCGGTGGTAGCCGCTTTGCTGCTGTGGGGCGATGGCGGTTCGGAAATGGCCTTTAGCGCAGCCATGAAACTGATGAAGTGGTACCCGCTGCTGACCCTGCCGCTGTTTGTGTTTATGGGCTACATGCTCTCTGAATCGGGGCTGGCCGAAGACCTCTACAAGATGTTCCATGTGTGGATGGGGCCACTCAATGGCGGGCTGGCAGTGGGCACCATCGGCTTGATGGTGGCGATTTCGGCGATGAATGGCCTGAGCGTGGCCGGCATGGCCATCGGTGCGAGTATTGCTCTGCCCGAGCTGCTGCGCCGGGGCTACGACAAGATCATGGTCACCGGGGTGATTCAGGCCGGCAGCTCGCTGGGCATTCTGATTCCGCCCAGCGTGGTGCTGGTGTTGTACGGCATGATCGCCCGTCAGCCGGTGGGCCAACTGTGGCTGGCGGGCGTGTTCCCAGGGCTGCTGATGGCGGGGTTGTTTGTCCTGTACATCATCATTCGCTGCCGCTTGCAGCCTGAGCTGGGGCCGGCGTTGTCCGAAGAAGAACGCGAGCAGATCAGCTGGAAGGAAAAGCTGTTGCTGCTCAAGGCTGGTATCGCGCCGCTGTTTATCTTTTTCTGCATGACCGGGCTGTTTCTCATGGGCATCACCAGCCTGGTGGAAAGTTCGGCAGTGGGCGCTGCCGCAGCCACCTTCACCGCCTTGGTCAAGGGCCGGCTAACCCGCAGCGTGATGGAAGAAACCCTGCGCAAGACCCTCGGCATCAGCTGCATGTTTATGTGGATCATCCTTGCGGCCCTGTGTTTTGGCGCGGTGTTTGACGGTCTGGGTGCGGTCAAGGCGATTGAGGCGTTTTTCCTTGAGAGCCTCGGTTTGGGGCCTTGGCAGGTGCTGATTCTGATGCAGCTGTCGTTCATCCTCATGGGTATGTTCCTCGATGACACCGCCATGCTGGTGATAGTCGCTCCCCTCTACATCCCGCTGGTCGGGGCGCTGGGTTTTGACCTGGTCTGGTACGGCGTGCTCTACACCATTACCTGCCAAATCGCTTACATGACCCCGCCGTTCGGCTACAACTTATTCCTAATGCGCGCCATGGCACCGCCTGAGGTGTCGTTGCGCGATATCTACGTATCGGTCACGCCATTCGTGCTGATCATGGTGCTGGCGCTGGTACTGGTGATGGTCTTTCCGCAAATCGCCCTGTGGTTGCCGCAGTGGCATTACGCCCGTTGAACCCATGAATTTCAGGAGTCGGTCAGCGCAGTTGTACCTATAGAAGCCTCTGAGGATTGCCGTGACGTGCACGGGTAGCGATGCCGTACGCAATCCTCAAGGGCTTTGTGCAAACGTCGGGTACAGGTTGCCCCTCTGAAAACGCTGCCCGGCCCATGAGGGCAAGCAGTGCGGTTGTATGCCATCTGAATCGACAATTGTGGAGATAACAGCATGAGTACGAGACGCAGTTTTCTGAAAACCGCCGCGGTGGCCACCGGGGCAGCGGGGGCAACGGCACTGGGCTCCTCGCATATTTATGCGGCGGAACCGAAGAAAATCATCTGGCGCCTGCAAACCTACGCCGGCCCCGCGCTGGGTGAACATGTGATCAAGCCGTCGATCGATGCCTTCAACAAGGCCGCCAATGGCGAGATGGAAATTCAGCTGTATTACGCCGATCAGTTGGTGCCCACCGGCGAGCTGTTCCGCGCCATGCAGAAGGGCACCATCGATGCGGTGCAGAGCGATGACGACTCGATTGCCGCTCCGGTGGATATTTCAGTGTTCGGCGGCTATTTCCCGTTTGCCACGCGTTACAGCCTGGATGTACCGGTACTGTTCGAAAAATATGGCCTCAATGAAATCTGGGCAGAGGCCTACGGCGAGGTTAAAGGCGTGACCTGGCTCGGAGCCGGCGCCTGGGACCCTTGCCACTTTGCCACCGTGGAGCCGATTACCAAGCTCGAACACCTCAAGGGCAAGCGCATCTTTACCTTCCCTACGGCAGGCAAATTCCTCTCCCGTTTCGGCGTCATTCCGGTCACCTTGCCCTGGGAAGATGTTGAAGTGGCTATGCAGACCGGCGAGCTGGACGGTATTGCCTGGTCCGGGATCACCGAGGACTACACCGTCGGCTGGGCCAACGTGACCAAGTACTTCCTCACTAACAACATTTCCGGCGCCTGGTGCGGTTCCTACTTCGCCAACTCAGATCGCTGGGCTGAGGTGCCCGAACACCTAAAAACCCTGTTCAAGCTGTGCATGGACAGCTCCAACTACTACCGCCAGCACTGGTACTGGGGTGGCGAGGCGCAGCTGCGGGTTGAGGGCGGCAAGCTGGAGCTGACGTCCATTGCTGCCGAGGAATGGGCAACCGTGGAAGCCGAAGCGCTGAAGTTCTGGGATGAAATCGCCAAAACCAGCCCACGCTGCGCTCGGGTGGTGGAGATCTTCAAGAAGTACAACGCGCTGATGGCCAAGGCTGGCGCGCCGTATCGCTGATCGCGTCGATACGCCTGCAAGCCACGCCCGCCCCGCAAGGAACGGGCGTTTTGCTGTGTGCAGGGCGCTGCTTTCTCACCTGCGCTGTAGCGGCAGCCGCGTGCTGCAGTTATTTCCCGTAACTGCCTGCCAACTCGACAATCCTGTACCACACTCATGTGGCTTTGCCGGCTGTTCTAACAGGCGTTGGGTGGTAGTCGGAGCGCATTGTGCGGTTGTTTGGGGGTGCGCTTGAGGCTCTGTTGTTGCCTGTAGGACTGACACCGAATGGTCAGCCATAACAACAAGAAACAGGTGCATTTATGCTCAATCCGCGAGACGTAAAAACCGCCGATGATGCCAGGCGCATTATCGAGGAGCGTGGCCTCAGTCATATCAAGGTTGGGGTGTTTGATAACGATGGGGTGATGCGCGGCAAATACCTCAGCCGCAGCAAATTCTTTTCGGCACTCGACAGCGGCTTTGCCTTCTGTGATGTGGTGCTGGGCTGGGATGTAAAAGACCAACTCTACGACAACGTGCAATACACTGGCTGGCACACCGGCTACCCGGATGCGCCCGTGCGGGTACTGCCGCATACCTGCCGTGAATTACCCTTTGAAAACGGCATGCTGCTGTTTATTTGCGAGTTTGCCGAGGCAGCGGAAAAGGTCTGCCCGCGCGGCACCTTGCGCCGTGTGGTGGAGCGCTGCAAAACCATGGGCTTTGATGCCTTTGCCGCGCTGGAATATGAATTTTTCATGTTCGACGAAACCCCTGAATCCGCCCGTGCCAAGGGTTTTCGTGACCTCAAGCCCTTTACCCCGGACTGGTTCGGCTACTCGATGATCCGCAACTCGGTGCATGCTGAGCTGTATCACGAAATTCTTGAAATGGCCGAACGCATGGACTTCCCCATCGAAGGCCTGCACACCGAAACCGGCCCTGGCGTACTGGAAGCAGCTATTGCTTATGACCGCGCTGAGGATGCGGCGGATAAAGGCGCGCTGTTCAAAACCTTTATGAAGGTACTGGCCCAGCGCAACGGCCTGATGGCCACCTTTATGGCCAAGTGGTCGGGCAAGTACCCGGGGCAGAGCGGGCATATTCATGTGTCCTTGCGCGACCTTGCCAGCGGCAAGTCGGCGTTTTACGACCCCAGCCAGGCGCACAACATGAGCAAGATCCAGCGCCACTTCCTTGCCGGCCAGCAGCGTTTGATGCCGGAATTCCTCTGCATGGTGGCGCCCACCTTGAACAGCTACCGCCGCATGATCCCAGGGTTTTGGGCGCCCACGGACGCTACGTGGGGCGTGGAAAATCGTACCGCTGCATTACGGGTGATTCCCGGCACTGACAAATCCCAGCGCCAGGAATATCGCTTGGGCGCTGCTGATGGCAATCCTTATCTAGCCCTCTCGGTTGCGCTTGGTTCCGGTTTGTATGGCGTGATGCAGGAGTGGGAGCCGACGGAGCCAGTGGTGGGCAATGCCTATGCCGTGAAACACCCGGAAGAGTTGGCCCTGCCGCGTACCCTTTGGGATGCCGCGCAGCGCTTAAAGGGCTCAACAGCGGCTCGCGAGCTGTTTGGCGATGAGTTCGTCGAGCACTTCGCAGCCAGCCGTGAGTGGGAAGAGCGCGAATACCGTCGGCATGTCAGCGATTGGGAGCTGGATCGCTACTTCGAAATCATTTAGGTCGCACACCCATGCGGATCGGGCTACGGAGTATTCAATGAGTAAGTTGCAGTGCATTTCCCCAATCGATGGCTCGGTGTATGTCGAGCGCCATCTGGCGTCCAATCCCGAGATCCAGGCGGCGCTGGTCAAGGCCGAGCTGGCGCAAAAGGTCTGGAAAAATACCCCGCTGGCGCAGCGTATCGCCATCGGCCGCAAGGCGATTGCTGCCTTCGCCGCGAAAGAAGACCAGCTAGCCGAAGAGCTGTGCTGGATGATGGGCCGGCCGATTCGTTATGCCGCAGGCGAAATTCGTGGCTTTGTCGAGCGCGCCAGCTATATGGCCGACATCGCCGAGCAGGCCCTGGCCGACATCCAGGTGCCGGAAAAGCCCGGTTTTATCCGCTTTATTCGTCGTGAACCACTGGGTGTGGCGCTGGTGATCGCCCCTTGGAATTACCCCTATCTGACGGCTGTTAACGCGGTGATGCCGGCGCTGCTGGCGGGTAATGCGGTGTTGCTTAAACATTCTGCGCAAACCCCGCTGTGCAGTGAGCGAATGGTGGAGGCCTTTATCGAGGCCGGTTTGCCGGACGGTGTATTTCAGTACCTGCACCTCAGCCACGGCGAGACCGAGGCGCTGATCCAGGCGCCGACTATCGCTCACGTAGCCTTCACCGGTTCGGTGCCGGGCGGCACCATGGTCGAGCGCGTCGCGGTGGGGCGCTTTCTCAGTATTGGCCTGGAACTGGGTGGTAAAGATCCCGCCTATGTGCGGGCTGATGCCGACTTGGCCCATGCGGTGGAAACCACAATCGATGGGGCGTTCTTTAATTCGGGGCAATCCTGCTGCGGCATCGAGCGCATCTATGTGCACGAATCGCTCTATGGAGCCTTCGTCGAGCAGGCGGTGGCGCTGGTCAAACAGTACAAGCTGGGACGCTCCGATGACCCGGACACCACCCTCGGTCCACTGGTACGTGCCGAGGCGGCGGACTTCGTCCGTGGGCAGATTCACGATGCCATTGAGCAGGGGGCTGTGGCGCATCTGGTGCCAGCCGATTTCGCCCAGGACCACCCCGGCTCCCAATACCTGGCGCCGCAGGTGCTGACCAACGTACACCACGGCATGCGGGTGATGACCGAAGAATCCTTCGGCCCGGTAGTAGGCATCCAGAAAGTCAAAAATGATGAAGAAGCTCTGGCGCTGATGAACGACAGCGAGTTCGGCCTGACTGCCGCGATCTTCAGCCGTGACGTGGATGCCGCCATGGCCCTGGCCGATCGGTTAGAGGCGGGCACGGTGTTCCTCAATCGCTGCGACTACCTTGACCCGGCGCTGGCCTGGACCGGGGTGAAGCACTCCGGGCGTGGTTGCACCTTATCCAGTGTGGGTTTCGAGCATGTCACCCGGCCAAAATCCTTCCACTTCAAGACCCAGTTGTGAGGCGCGCATGGATCTGAATCACTACCGTATGAACTGGAACTACCCGACCTCGGTACGCGTCGGTGTGGGCCGCATCAGTGAACTGCCGGCGGCGTGCCGACAGCTGGGCATGAGCGCGCCGCTGCTGGTCACTGACCCTGGCCTTGCTGTATTGCCGATGATCGACCGCGCGCTGTTGCACTGCCGTGATGATGGCCTCAAGGCTGGGTTGTTTAGCGGCATCAAGGGCAACCCCACTGGGCAGAACGTGATGGATGGGGTCGCCGCATTTAAAGCCGGTGGACATGACGGGGTGATCGCCTTTGGCGGTGGCTCGGCGCTGGATGCGGGCAAGGCCATCGCCCTGATGGTCGGACAGAATCGCCCGCTGTGGGATTTCGAGGACATCGGCGACAACTGCGAGCGCGTCAATATCGCGGGCATGGCCCCGGTGGTGGCGGTGCCAACCACGGCCGGCACTGGTTCGGAAGTCGGTCGCGCCTCGGTGATTACTGACGATGCGGCGCATATCAAACGCATCATCTTCCACGCGCGCATGCTCCCGGCGTTGGTAATCCTCGACCCAGAGTTGACCCTCGGCCTGCCAGCCAAAATCACCGCCGCCACCGGTATGGATGCGCTGTCGCATAACCTGGAAGCCTTTTGCTCGCCGCTGTTTCACCCCATGGCCGAAGGTATCGCCCTTGAAGGCATGCGCCTGGTGCATCAGTACCTACCGCGTGCCGTCGCGCAAGGCTTGGATGTGGAAGCGCGTTTGCAGATGCTAGTGGCCTCCAGCATGGGCGCGACGGCTTTTCAGCGCGGCCTTGGCGCCATGCATGCCCTGGCCCATCCGCTCGGCGCGTTGTACGACGCACACCACGGCCTGCTCAACGCGGTGCTGATGCCTTATGTGTTGGTGGCCAACCGCGAGCGCATCGAACCGCAGATGGGGAAAATGGCGCGCTACCTGAATCTGCCTAAGCCTGGCTTCAACGCTGTACTGGAGTGGGTGCTGGCGCTGCGTGAACAGGTGGGTATTGCGCACAGCCTGGGCGAGATTGGTATTGATGACACGCGTATCGAGCAGGTCGGGCAAATGGCCGAGGTCGATCCCTCTGCGGGTACCAATCCAATTGCCTTCACAGCTGCGCAATACAGCCATTTATTCACCCGCGCCCTCAACGGCACGCTCTAGCGCGATACTTTGCTAAGGCCGGCCATGCTTTTGGCTGGCCTTGGAGCGTCGTAGTAAGCGGATACATGACCCGCCGGTTCTTCGCTTGCGCTGCCCGCGTATGACTCCTTATAGTCCGCCGGCACTTAAGCGCCCGGCTTGCGTCAGCAGCGGCTGCAAGCAGGGCCTGTTACCGCAATGGTGAGAGGCCATGATCGAAATAAAAAAACTAACCAAGCGTTTTGCGCAACATACCGCCGTCGATGACCTGTCTTTCAGCGTCCAGCCCGGCGAAGTCCTCGGTTTTCTCGGCCCTAACGGCGCCGGCAAATCCACCACCATGAAGATGCTCACCGGTTTTCTCGCGCCGACGTCCGGCAGTGCCAGCATCCTCGGGTTTGATATCCAGAAAGACACTCTCAAGGCCCAGCAGCAGATCGGTTATCTGCCTGAAGGCGCGCCGTGCTACGGCGATATGACGGTGCGCGGCTTCCTCGAATTTATTGCCGAGGTGCGCGGGTTCAAAGGTGCCGAGAAGCGCGAGCGGGTGGCCAAGGCCGTGGCCCAGGTTGAGCTGGAGCCGGTGTTGGAGCAGAGCATCGAAACCCTGTCCAAGGGCTTCAAGCGCCGCGTCGGCCTAGCCCAGGCGATTCTGCATGACCCCAAGGTGCTGATCCTCGATGAGCCCACCGATGGCCTCGACCCGAATCAGAAGCACCAGGTGCGCAAACTGATCCAGAGCCTGGCCCACGACAAAATCGTGATCATTTCCACCCACATCCTCGAAGAAGTCTCGGCCGTTTGCACCCGCGCCGTGGTAATCGCCCACGGCAAGCTGCTGGCCGATGGCACGCCGCTGGAGCTGGAAAGCCGCTCGCGCTACCACCAGGCCGTCACTCTGGTGGCTGCCGAGCCGCTTGATCAGGCCGCGTTGTCTGCCTTGCCGGGCGTTGCCGGGGTGGAAGAAAACGCCTTGGAACACAGCCTGAGCATTCTCGCCAAGCCGGGTGAGGTGATCTTCGCGCAGGTCAATGCGCTGATCGCCGAGCGTGGCTGGAAGGTGCGTGAGTTGAATGTCGAACGCGGTCGGCTGGACGAAGTGTTCCGCAGCCTGACCCGTGGGGAGGTGGTATGAGTCAGTTGTCGGTGATCTTCAAACGCGAGCTGGCGAGCTACTTCGCCACGCCGTTGGCCTATGTATTTATCTTGATCTTCCTGGTGCTGTCTGGGGTGTTCACTTTCTACCTTGGCGGTTTCTTCGAGAGCGGCCAGGCCAACTTGTCGCCGTTCTTCAATTTCCATCCGTGGCTCTACCTGTTTCTGGTGCCGGCGATTGCCATGCGCCTGTGGGCCGAGGAGCGCAAGAGCGGCACCATCGAGCTGCTGATGACCCTGCCGATTACCCGTTTTGATGCGGTCACCGGCAAGTTCCTCGCTGCCTGGGTATTCGCTGGTTTGGCGCTGCTGCTGACTTTCCCGATGATCATCACCGTCAACTACCTCGGAGAGCCGGATAACGGTGCGATCATTACCGGTTATATCGGCAGTTGGCTGCTGGCGGGGGCTTATCTGGCGATTGGCTCGTGCATGTCGGCGCTGGCGAAGAATCAGGTGATCGCCTTCATTCTGACGGTCAGTGTGTGCTTCCTGTTTATTGTCAGTGGTTTCCCCATGGTGCTCGATGGCTTCAGTGCCTGGGCACCGCAATGGCTGATTGACGCGGTGGCGTCACTGAGCTTCCTGAGCCGTTTCGATGCGATCAGCAAGGGCGTGATTGATCTGCGCGACCTGCTGTATTTCCTCACCCTGATTGCTGCCTGGTTGGCGGCGACCGCGGTGGTTATCGATTTGAAGAAAGCGGATTGAGGACACCCATGAAAAAGCTGATGGTTTCCAGCGCCGGGCTTGTACTCATTGCCCTGGCGTTTCTCGCGTTTAACCTGTTCTCCAGTTTTAGCCTTAGCGGCCTGCGCCTGGATTTGACTGAGCAGAAGCTCTACACCCTCTCCAGCGGTACCGAGCAGATTCTGGCTGAGCTAGACGAGCCGGTAGAGCTGAACTTCTTCTATTCCGACACCGCGACCAAGGACCTGCCGGCGCTGCGCACCTACGCCAAGCGTGTTGAGGAAATGCTCAAGGCCTACCAGCGTGAGGCCGGTGACAAACTCAAGCTGAACATCATTGATCCCGCACCGTTCTCTGAGGACGAAGACAAGGCCGCCGAGTTCGGCCTGCAGGGCATTCCGCTGCAGCAGGGCGGCGACTCGATCTACTTCGGTCTGGCTGGCAAGAATGCCGAGGGCCAGGTGCAGGTGATCCCGTTCTTCGCTCTGGATCAGGAAGAGTTCCTCGAATACGAACTTAGCCGCCTGGTGCAAAGCCTGGCCAAGCCCGAGCGGCCAGTGGTCGGCGTACTCGCCGGTCTGCAGGTCAACGGCGGCTTCGATATGGCCGCACGCCAGCCGACGCCGGCCTGGATGCTGATCGAGGAAATTCGCCAGCTGTTCCAGATCGAAAGCCTCAAGCGTGATGTCGACCTGATCCCTGAGAACGTCTCGGTGCTGCTGCTGATTCATCCCAAGCAGCTGCCCGAGCAGACGCTGTATGCGATTGACCAGTTCGTTCTGCGTGGCGGCAAGTTGCTGACCTTCGTTGACCCGTTCAGCGAGGCCGATACTCAGGCCGAGATGCCCGGTGAGATGGTGGTCGACAAGGCCTCTGATCTGCCTGAGCTGTTCAAAGCCTGGGGCTTGCGCATGGTGCCGGACCAGGTGTTCGGCGATGGCTCTTATGCCATGTCCGTGAGCATGGGGCAGGGCCAACGCCCGGTGCGGCATGCGGCTTGGTTGAGCCTGCCAAAGAATGCCCTGGATAAGGACGACATTAGCACCGCCTCGCTGGAAACCATCACGGTGGCCACGGCGGGAATCTTGGAGCCGCTGGAAGGCGCGAAAACTACCTTCACTCCGCTGATCCGCAGCTCGCAGTACGCCATGCCCTTTGATGCCAAGCGCTTTGGCATGCTGAGCAATCCGGAAGAGCTGATCCGTGAGCTTGAGCCGACCGGCGAGCGCTACACCCTGGCTGCGCGCATCAGTGGTCCGGCGCAGTCAGCCTTCCCTGAGGGCATCGAAGGGCAGAAGGATGGCCTTAAGCAGGCCGACACTATCAACGTGATCGTCGTAGCCGACACCGACATGCTCACCGACCGCATGTGGGTGCAGGTGCAGGACTTCTTTGGCCAGCGCATTCCGCAGCCGTGGGCGGATAACGCCGGTTTTGCGATCAACGCCCTGGACAATCTGGCTGGTTCCGAAGCGTTGATCAGCGTGCGTTCGCGTGGTCGTTTCACCCGGCCATTCGAGGTGGTGGACGCGATCCAGCGTGAGGCCGAGGTCAAGTTCCGCGAGAAGGAACAGGCTCTGCAGGCGCAGTTGGCGGATACCGAGCAAAAGCTGGCGCAACTGCAGCAGAGCGATGATCCGAGCAAAGTCATGGAGCTCACGCCCGAGCAACAGGCAGCGGTGCAGCAGTTTGTGCAGCAGAAGTTGGCCATCCGTAAGGAACTGCGCAACGTGCGCTACCAACTCAACGCCGATATTGAAACCCTGGGCGGCACGCTCAAGTTCCTCAATATCGCCCTGGTGCCGTTGCTACTCACCCTGGCTGTGCTGGCGCTGTGGGTGTGGCGTCGACGCCGTCACGGCTGATTTTGTCTGCACCTGCAAAGGGCCGCTCTGAGCGGCCCTTTGTTTTTCTGTTCTGCCGGTCAGATAATGCCCGCGCGCAACTGCGCCAAACGGATCGCCGTGACCGATCTAAGCAGTCCTGTTTCCCCTGTTTTGAGGATTATTAGATGCCTACCATCGTGGTCAAAATATTTGAAGGTCGCTCCAACGAAACCAAGCGCGAATACGCCAAAGCCCTGACCGAAGCCTCGACCCGCGTGCTCGGCTGCGATGCCGGTGCGGTTGATGTGATCTTCGAGGAAGTGAAGAAAAGCGATTGGGCCACCGGCGGCGTGCTCTGGTCTGAACGCGACTAACCAGCGCCCGCCATCTGCCTTGGCGTTGGGTTACGCCGCTACGCGACTAACCCAACCTGCGGATCGACCCAACACCCTCGGTCGTTTTCTTGCGGCCAAAAATGCGACAATCGCCGACCTCTTCCCCTTGACCTCCACCCCGCGATTATCTGATGACCGATGCCACGCCCGCCGTTGACCAACTGCTGAAAAACCTCGACCAGACCCTGCTCGGCGATCGTCATCGCCTGCGCCGCCAGTTGCATGAGTTGCGTAAGCAGAGCCCGGTGGACGAGGCCAAGCTGGCGCAGTGGCTGCAGCGCTTCGAGGCGTCCCGTGCCAAGGTCGAGGCGCGTCGCCTGAGCGTGCCGCCGATGCGTTACGACGATGCGCTGCCGATTGCTGCCAAGCGCGATGAGATCAAGGCCGCGATCAGCAAACATCAGGTGGTAGTCATCGCCGGTGAAACCGGCTCGGGCAAGACCACGCAGCTGCCGAAAATCTGCCTGGAGTTGGGCCGTGGTGTGCACGGCTTGATCGGTCACACCCAGCCGCGACGTTTGGCGGCGCGCAGCGTGGCCACGCGGGTGGCGGAAGAAATTGGTACGCCGCTGGGCGAGCTGGTCGGTTATCAGGTGCGTTTCGAGGACCAGAGCAACGAACGCAGCCTGATCAAATTAATGACAGATGGCATCCTGCTGGCCGAAACCCAGCACGACCGCTATCTGGAAAAGTACGACACGATCATCGTCGACGAAGCCCACGAACGCAGCCTGAATATCGACTTTCTGCTGGGCTTCCTGAAAACCCTGCTGGTGCGCCGGCCGGACCTGAAGCTGATCATCACCTCGGCGACCATCGACCTGCAGCGTTTCTCTGAGCATTTTGACGGTGCGCCGATTGTCGAGGTATCCGGGCGTACCTTCCCGGTAGATACCTGGTATCGACCGCTGGCCGCTGAGCAGGACGAGGAGGGCAACCGGGTTGAAGAAGACCTCTCGGTTGATCAGGCTATTCTCGCCACCCTCGATGAAATCAGCGCGTTTGAGAAAGCCGAGGGCAAACGCCCCGGCGATGTACTGGTGTTCCTGCCCGGTGAACGCGAGATTCGCGACGCCGCCGAGGTGCTGCGCAAAGCCAACCTGCGCATGACTGAAGTACTGCCGCTGTATGCACGCCTCACCCCAGCCGAGCAGCAGAAGATTTTCGCGCCCATGGGCGCTCGCAAGATCGTCCTGGCCACCAACGTCGCGGAAACTTCACTGACCGTGCCGGGCATCCGTTATGTAATCGACAGCGGCACGGCACGGATCAGCCGCTACAGCTACCGCGCCAAGGTGCAGCGCCTACCGATTGAGGCCATCAGCCAGGCCAGCGCCAACCAGCGCAAGGGTCGTTGCGGGCGGGTCGAGCCGGGTATCTGTATTCGCTTGTACAGCGAGGAAGACTTCATCGGTCGCCCGGCCTTTACCGACCCGGAGATTCTGCGCACCAACCTGGCGGCAGTAATTTTGCAGATGCTGCATCTACGCCTCGGTGAAATTGACGCCTTCCCGTTTATCGAGCCGCCAGACGGCAAAGCCATCAGCGACGGCTTCAACCTGTTGCAGGAGCTTTCGGCGGTTAATCGCGAAGGCCAGCTGACGCCACTCGGCCGCCAGTTGGCGCGCTTGCCGGTGGACCCACGCTTAGGCCGCATGGTGTTGGAAGGGGCCAAGCAGGGCAGCCTGGAAGAAATCCTGATTATCGCCAGTGCGCTGTCGGTGCAGGATGTGCGTGAGCGCCCGTCCGACCGCCAGCAGGCCGCCGACCAGGCCCATGCGCAGTGGAAGGATGTCGACTCCGACTTTGCCGCGCTGATCAACCTCTGGCGCGGTTTCGAGGAGCAGCGCCAAGCGCTGGGCTCAAGCGCGCTGCGCAGCTGGTGCCGGAAGAACTTTCTCAACTATTTACGCCTGCGTGAGTGGCGCGACTCCCACCGTCAGTTGGTACTGATTACCCGTGATTTGCAGTTGTCAGCCAAGCCCAAGGGCGGTGGTACCGTAGGATGGGTGGAGCGCAGCGATACCCATGCCGGGCCAGATGATGGGTATCGCTCTGCTCAACACCATCCTGCAAAAGACCGTCAGCTCTCGGCGGTGCAAAAGGAAAAAGAGCTGGCCGAAAAAGACCAGGCCGCCCAGCGCAGCAAAAGCTACGCCGCTGTGCACAAGGCCATTCTCGCCGGCTTGCTTAGCCAGATCGGCCAGAAAACCGAAGACGGCGACTACCTCGGTGCCCGCCAGCGGCGCTTCTGGGTGCATCCGTCTTCGGTGATTGGCCGTAAGAAACCCAGTTGGTTAATGGCCAGTGAGTTGGTGGAAACCACCAAGCTATTTGCGCGCATGGTGGCCAAAATCGAGCCGGATTGGATCGAGCCGCTGGCCACGCACTTGATCAAGAAAAATCACCTGGAACCGCACTGGGAGAAGAAGCGCGGCCAGGTCGTGGCCTATGAACAGATCAGCCTCTACGGCCTGATTGTGGTGGGGCGCCGTGCGGTGCATTTCGGCCCAATAGACCCCGTGGTGTCGCGCGAGTTGTTTATCCGCGAAGGGCTGGTTGGCGGTGAAATTAACTCCCGCGCCAAGTGCCTGACCGCCAACCGCCAGCTGCTGGAAAAACTCGACGAGCTGGAAGCCAAGGCACGCCGTCGTGACATCCTCGCTGATGAGGAAACGCTCTACGCCTATTACGAGGCGCGTCTGCCGGCCAACATCTACCAGACCGCGACCTTCGACAGTTGGTACAAAAGTGAAAGTGCGAAGAATCCGCAGCTGCTGATCATGCGTGAAGAAGATGTGCTCGCCCGCGACGCCAAAGAAATCACCGCCGCGCAGTACCCGGATACCTTGCGCCTGGGCGAGCTGACCCTGCCTCTGACTTACCACTTCGAACCCAATCACCCGCGCGACGGTGTAACCCTGCGCGTCCCCGCGCCGTTGCTGCCGCAGTTGCCGCCCGAGCGTTTGGAATGGCTGGTGCCGGGTCTGCTGGAGGCCAAGTGCATGGCCCTGGTGCGTGGCCTGCCCAAGGCGCTACGGAAGAACTTCGTGCCGGTGCCGGACTTTGTCGGCGCGGCGCTGAGCAAAATCAGCTTTGCCGACGGCAGCCTGCCTGAAGCGCTGGGCCGTGAGTTGACGCGCATGACCGGCACGCGGGTCAGTGAAGAGGCCTGGGCCGAATCCGCAGCGCAGCTTGAGGGCCATCTGCGCATGAATATCGAGGTGGTCGACAATCAGGGCAAACCCCTGGGCGAAGGCCGCGACCTGGCCGAACTGACGGCGCGCTTCAGTGCGGCGACGCAGGCCGGCCTGGCCTTGCCGAAAACCGCCAAGAGCGAGCAGCCGGTGGAGGCCAAAGCCTTCAGTGAAGTGGCCGCCAAGACCCAGCAGCAGGTCGCCGGCCTGTCCATGACGGTTTATCCGGCGCTGGTGGAAGAGGCGGGCGTAGTCAAGGAGGGGCGCTTCCCTACCCTGGCCGAAGCCGAGTTCCAGCATCGCCGTGCGCTGCAGCGTTTGTTGCTGCAGCAACTGGCTGAGCAGGCGAAGTTCCTGCGTGGCAAGCTACCGGGCTTGACCGAGCTGGCGCTGCTCTACCGTGACATGGGCCGCATCGATGCCCTGGTCGAAGACATTCTGTTGGCCAGCCTCGACAGTTGCATTCTCGAAGGTAGCGAACCCTTGCCGCGTGACGGGGCCGGTCTGGCGGCGCTGGCCGAGCGCAAGCGTGGCGACTGGACCAGCCATGCTGAGCGGCTGGCCAAACTCACTCTGGAGATACTCAAACTCTGGCACGGCCTGCAGAAGCGCTTCAAAGGCAAGATCGACCTGGCCCAGGCCATGGCGCTCAACGATATCAAGCTGCAGCTGAGCAATCTGGTGTACCCCGGTTTTGTCCGCGAAACCCCGGCGCAGTGGCTCAAGGAAGTGCCGCGTTACCTTAAGGCTATCGAGCAGCGCCTGGACAAGATCGCCGGCCAAGTGCAACGCGACCGCGTGTGGAGCGGCGAGCTGGCGGGCTACTGGGAGCAGTACCAGGCGGGGTTGGCCAAGCACAGCCAGGAAGGCAAGCGTGACCCGCAGCTGGTGCTGTATCGCTGGTTGCTGGAGGAATACCGCGTGTCGCTGTTTGCCCAGCAACTGGGCACCAAATTGCCGGTATCGGACAGGCGCCTGAGCAAGCAATGGAGCAGCGTCGAGGGCTGATTGAGCAACCTGGGTGAGCGGCGGGCTTACTTGGGCTCGGTAGAAGGCTGCTAGACTCGGCTGACCCTATCGAGCCCTGCATGAGTGACGATCTTGATAGCAGTTGACTTAAACCGCTCGCCAGCCCCGTATTACCGCCTACTGTTTGTTCTCTTGCTCATGGCCTGTCTGCCCGGCCTGGCAACGGCCGCCTGTGAGAAAACCCTGCGTTGGGACGATGATCCACCCTTTAGCATGCAAACGGCTGACGGCGGTGTGGTCGGTATTACCATTGAACTCAACCGCGCGGTGCTGGCTCGCCTGGGCTGTCAAACCAAGTTACGCAAGCTGCCTTGGGCGCGGGCGCTTAAAGAGCTGGAGCTGGGCCGAGTGGATATTCTCCATGGCGCTTTTCGCCGGCCCGAGCGTGAGCGCTATGCCTACTTCTCCGGCACGGTTCTGCCGCCCTCGCGCAATATTTTGTTTGCCCGGTCGTCTACATGGGGCCAATGGCCGAGCGAGCGGTTACTCGATTTACAGCACACCACCTTCCGGTTGGGGGCACAGACCAACGTGGCCTATGGCGCGGATTACCTGACGTTAATGAGCGACCCCGGATTTGCCGCGCGGGTGTCGACTGCGACCAATCGCGCCAGCCTCTGGCGAATGGTCAGTAAAGGCCGAATTGATGGCGTGATTGCCGATGAAAATACCGGGCGTTATGAGATTCATCAGTTAGGTTTTGACGCGCTGATACAACCCACGGCCATTGTGGTCTCCAGTGATGCCGCGGAAGTGGCGTTCAGCAAGCGCACAAACGATCCAGCCTTTGTCCAGGCGTATGCCGATGTCTTGAGTGCGTTTGTCGCGGATGGTCGTTATCAGCAGATTGTGCAGCGCTATGTCATGCCGTAAGCGCGGCGGCGTATTGCGTGCTGTGTGTTGAACCCGCCGATGTGCTGAGGGCAGCCCGCGCGTCGTCAATGCTCCGCCGGCCTGTTGCGGGCTATGCCCAACGTAGCCAGAGCATGATGACTCGGATCATTTGCCTTACCAAGTCACCAAGTAAACTGGGCAATTACTCAAGCCGTTCGCGAGTTAGATGTTTATAGCGGTAGGCGGACTGCGTATTAAATAAGGGAGAGTTAAGGTTGAAAACGTGGCACTGCATTGTGAGTCTTTTGCTGATCACTGCACTGACGTTACTGCTTGAAATACCAAGCAGTACCTGGTTTACCTCGGCGACGTTGAGCCTGCTGCTCGGCACTGCGGCGCTGGTCTACATGGCTGTTTCTTGCCTGCTCGCCAGCCGTTGGAAAGTTGTCGAGAGCATGTTTGGTGGCTTGGACCGGGTTTACGAAACGCATAAGTGGCTGGGCGTTTGGGCGCTGATTTTTGCCTCCTATCATTTCGTCTTCAAGGCAAATCTGGACGAGTGGAACAGTGTCCCTATCTTGGAGTTATCCAAGTACTGGACGCGCCTTGTGCGGCAATTGAGCTACGTCGCGCTGGGCCTTATTGTGCTGCTCGCGTTGAACCGCAATATCCCTTACAGCCAGTGGCGGCTGTGGCATAAGCTGTCCGGGCCTCTGTTTCTGATCGTGATCTTGCACTGGCTCAGCTTCAAATCGCCGATCACCCTGGACAGCCCTTCGGGTATCTGGCTGGTGCTGTGCTGCGGGGCCGGTGTCGTGGCGGCGTTCTACAAGTTAGTGCTTTACCCCTTTGTTGCGCGCGCTGGCGAGTATCGGGTGGTGGCTGTCTCCCGAGACAAGGGCGCCCTGCATTTGACGCTGGAGCCGGTTAATCAGCGCTTTGACTTCAAAGCGGGTCAGTTTGCTTTCCTCTCCATGCAGCAAAAAGGCCTGCGTGAGCCGCACCCCTTCACAATAGCCAGCGCCAATACAGCGAACGGGCAAATTGAGTTTGTGATCAGGGGGCTGGGGGATTACACGAAAAAACTGTGTGAGTGCGCCGAAGTGGGCATGCACGCCGATATATACGCCCCTTATGGACGCTTTAAGCGGCCTGCTCAGGCTGAGCAGGAGATATGGGTGGGCGCCGGTGTTGGTATTTCGCCTTTTATCTCCTGGCTGCAAGACCCGAATGCTAAGGATTTCGACAAAGTCACCTTGGTTTATTGCTTCAATCCCTCGCGTGCCTTCCCGCCGTTTGAGACGCTGCAAACCATGAGTGCGCAACGCGGTGTGCAGTGCGTTGGTAACTCAGGCGGTCTTGAAACGTTGGCAGACACCCTGCGCCAGGCAGTCGCGAGAGGTGCGCCAGATAAGGTGCATGTCAGCTTCTGTGGCCCCAAAGAGTTGTTGGCCAAAGTGAGTGACCTGATGCGTGCCAACCAGATTCCGCTGAGTAATCTGCACAATGAGCTATTTGTATTCCGCTAAACCGGCAGCCTGAGCGCCAGAGCGAGCGTCATTGACAGAGCAGCCTTCGGCCTCCAGGCCTTATGCAGCGAGCAGGGGAAAAAGCGGGTTTGGCGGCGAGCTGCTTGGATATAAAAAACGGGACTGGCGCTTTATGCGTCAGTCCCGTTTTTGTTTCAGCCGCGCGTTAGTGGCGGGGTACGCGGCGGTACCAGGCGTTTCGAGCCGGTTGACTCGAATGCACACGCAAAGCGCAGCAGGGCCGAGTCGTCGTAGGCGCGGCCGGCGAAGGTCAGGCCGACGGGCATGCCGATATCGGCCATCACGCCCATTGGCACGGTGACGGTGGGCACGCCCAGATGGCGGATGGCCAGGTTGCCGTTGGCGACCCAGACGCCATTGCTCCAGGCGATGTCGGCAGACGCGGGGTTTACATCGGCGTCCGCCGGGCCGACGTCGGCCACGGTGGGGAACAGCACGGCGTCGAGGCCGAGTTGCGCCATCCAGTCCTCCAGGTCGAGCTTGCGGGTTTTTTCCAGGCCGCGCAGGCCGTCGGGCAGGGTGCTGATTTCGTTCCACGGGGTGATGCCGCGTTCGGCCATGCGCACGTATTCATCCATGCCGGCGGCCAGGTCGCCTTCGCGGTTGGGCAGGGTGCCGGGGTCGTGGGGGAAGATCTGCGGGCCATCGACATCCGCCAGGCGATTGAGCTTGGGGTCGCCGTTGGCGCGCAGGAAGTCGTCGAAGGCCCAGCCGCTCAACTCCCACAACTCGTCATGCAGGAATTCCGGGGTGACGATGCCGCGGTTGTAAACGGTCGGCGCGCCTGGGCGATCGCCCTCACAGTTGGACACCAGCGGGAAGTCCACCTCGATGACGTGCGCCCCGGCCGCCTCCAGGGCCTGGCGTGCTCGCTCCCAGAGGGCAATCACCGTCGGGCGGGTGTGGATGCGTTGGCCCGTCGGCCCACCAATGCCAGGGTTGTCGCTGGTGCCGGCGTCTTCATCTTTATTGATAAACATGCGCGGCACGCCGAAGCGTTTACCGGCCAAGGCATCGGCCTTGGCGGCCAGTTGCGCATAGCTTGCTGGACGCACCGAGGATGCCGGAGGAATCGGCACCCAGGGCTGCAGGCGCCAGAGGTCGCCGCGCGTATCGCTATCATCGGCGACTATGACGTCGAGTACTTCGAGCAGGTCGGCCATGGTGCGGGCGAACGGTACGACTACGTCCATGGTCGGCGTCAGTGGCCAGTTACCGCGCACCGAGATGACCCCGCGCGAGGGCGTGTAGGCACACAAACCATTGTTGGACGCCGGGCCACGGCCGCTCGACCAGGTTTCTTCGGCCAGGCCGAAGGCGGCAAAGCTGGCGGCGGTGGCGGTGCCTGCACCGTTAGACGAACCGGAGGCGAAAGGCGCAGTGAGGTAGTCGGCGTTATACGGGCTTTCGGCACGGCCATAGACGCCGCGCTGCATGCCACCGTTGGCCATAGGCGGCATATTGGTCTTGCCCAGGCAAATGGCCCCGGCGCCGCGCAGGCGTTCGATGGTGAAGGCATCGCGGTAGGCGACCAAATCCTTGAAGGCTGGGCTGCCGGAGGCGGCGGTAAGGCCTTTGACCAGGTAGCTGTCTTTGGCCGTGTACGGGATGCCGTCGAGTGGGCCGAGGCACTCACCACGTGCGCGGCGTGCGTCCGAGGCTTGGGCTTCCTGCAGCGCTTCGGGGTTGTGCACCACCACCGCGTTGAGCTGGGTCGGTGTGTCGGCGCCGTCGTAGGCGGCGATGCGCGCAAGATAGGCCTGTACCAATTCGACCGCCGTGGTCTGGCCGGTTTCGAGTGCGGCGCGTAGCTCGGCAATGGAAACTTCGGTTACCTCAATCATGCTGTCACCGCTGGCTGTTGAAGGTGGTTATTCATAGAAACTCTCGTAGCGCTGTGGGGGCGCGGGTGTTGTAAGTCAGCCGCGAGCAGGTGTCGCCAGTCCCTTGATCACCGCTGGGCGCTCGACGAATGCGTGCAGCACGCGCTGTACATTGCTGAACCGCTCGAACTCCACCAGCTCGCCCGCTTCGTAGAACCCCACCAGGTTGCGCACCCAGGGGAAGGTGGCGATGTCGGCGATGCTGTAAGCATCCCCCATGATCCAGGCGCGACCTTGCAGGCGTTTATCCAGCACGCCGAGCAAGCGCTGGGATTCGGCGACATAACGGTCGCGCGGGCGTTTGTCCGGGTAATCCTTGCCGGCGAATTTATGGAAGAAGCCCAACTGACCAAACATCGGGCCGATGCCGCCCATTTGCCACATCAGCCATTGCAGGGTTTCATAACGTGTGGCGGGGTCTTGGGCCAGCAGCTGGCCGGTTTTTTCCGCCAGGTAGATCAGGATGGCCCCTGACTCGAACAGCGCCAGTGGTTGGCCGCCTGGACCGTTGGGGTCGAGGATGGCGGGAATTTTGTTGTTGGGGTTGAGCGAGAGGAATTCGCTGCTGAGCTGGTCATCGCTGTCAAAGCTGACCAGGTGCGCTTCATAGGGCAGGCCAATCTCCTCCAGCATGATTGAAGCCTTGACCCCGTTGGGGGTGGGCAGCGAATAAAGCTGTAAGCGCTCGGGGTGCTGGGCGGGCCATTTCTGCGTGATCGGGTAGGTGGACAGGGCTGACATGGGCGCTCCGTATTGGCGGGTCAAAGGCGCAGGATAGCGGTGATTGGCTGTTTGGTCAGGTAGCTGGTTTTTCTCTGTACGCAGAAGTCGGTATGGTTGGGGTTATTTCAACCCTGCGTAATGGAGAACACGATGAGCCTGCACGGCGAATACGACAGCCAGAACATCTTTGCTCAGATCATCCGTGGCGAAGCCCCTTGCTACAAGCTGTATGAAGACGAAGATGTGCTGGCCTTTCTCGATGTGTTTCCGCAGTCCTACGGGCATACGCTGGTCATCCCTAAGCGCTCGGCGGCGCGCAATATTCTGGATATCGATGCCGCCAGCTTGAGCAAGGTTATGGCAGTGGTGCAGCAAATTACGGGTGTGCTGGTGAGCGAGCTGGAGCCAGCTGGGGTGCAAGTGGCGCAGTTCAATGGCGCGCCGGCGGGGCAAACGGTGTTTCACATTCATGTGCACATCGTGCCGCGCTACGAGGGTGAGGCGCTGGGGGTACATGCTGCCGGTAAGGCCGAGCCAGAAGCATTGGCGGCGTTGCAGGCGCGCTTGCTTAAACGGCTCGCCAGCTGATTCGGCGATGTGCGCCTGTATGACTTGAGGTCGACTGTGCCTGCGGCAATACTCAAACCGCCAGCTGTTGCTGGCGGTGTTTCTTCCCCGCGCCCATGGAGGGCTCCCATGCGATTGATTGGTGCCGTTTTACCGCTGTTGCTGTTGGCCGGCTGTTCGTCCTGGAAGCCTGCGCCGGAAGATATCAAGCCTGTGCCCGCAGAGCGTTTGCTCGGCTATCAAGCGCCGCTGGGGCAGGGCGGGGAGTTGCGGGTCAACCGTGATTTTGGCGGCATGGGCAGTGGTTGCTATGTTGCGGTGCTGGTGGACCGCACGGTGGCGGCGCGCATCGGCGTAGGTGAGCAAGTGCGCTTTCAGGTACCAAGCGGTACGCGGGTGCTGAGCATTGGCATCGACGAGATGGACGACACCCTGTGTGGCAAGGGCCGCCTGCGCCGCGAACTGGCGGTGAAGGTGCAACCTGGCTCGCAACAGGATTTCCGCATCGTCAGCGATAACCGCAAGGGCTTCGATATCTTGCCGGTAACCGAGTAAACCCTGCTCAGTCCTTCCCTGAATGGCCGGTGCCTGTGAGCATCGGCCATGTCAGTCCGCCCTATTGTTAGCGTACGCCCCGTTGCTTGCTGCATCACTCAGCGATAGCGGGCAAGCAGCGCATCGAATTCCCCCGCCTGTTTCATCTGCACCATGGCGCGTAGCAAGGCCATGGTGGGCACATCCGCTGCGTCGCGAACCATGCAGGAAACCGGGTCGGCGGCGACTTCGCTGAGTGCGTAGAGTTTTTGCCCCGGTAGTTGATGACGGTTGAACCAGCTTAGCGACAGCTCATTGCTGATGGCGTAGCGGTAGCGTCCGGCGCTCAGTTTGTGCAGCACCTGATCTTGGGTGCGGGAGTCTTCACGTTGGATCTGCCCGCTGTTGAACAGCGGGTCCAGGCGCGGATAGGTGAAACCAAGGACTGTACCCAAGCGCTCACCGTGCAGCGCTTCGGGTTGCAGTTGTTCGGCGCGGTTACCCAGCAGCAGGTCGCGCTGGGTCATAAAGGGCAGGCTCCAGATAAAACGATAGTGACTGTCGTTGATCCAGTTCGGGCTGACATAGCAGCGCACATCAATCTCGCCGCTGGCCATTGCGTACCCTATACGAAGGCTCGGCATCACCAGCATGTCGGCCTTGCGTCCGATCTTGGCGGCCATGCGCTGTTGCAGGTCAACCAGAAAGCCTTCGACGGCCTGGCCCTGCTCAATGCGCACCATCGGCATGCCCCAGCTGTCGATGATAGAGAACCGTATTGCGCGTTCACTGGCCGATGTCACGGCACTCAGCGTGGGCAATAGCAGTGTCAGCAGCAATTTAAACACCAGCACAGATCCTTCTGGTCGAAGTGAGTGGCTCAGCGGGTCATGGGGAGTGCCGCCCCCATGAGGGCAAAAAGGCCTCCGCAACAGCGATTAAAGCCTTTGCCGCTGCGTTGTAACCACGGCCGAACGCGATGGGCCATGCGCGCCAGCAGGTACTCGACACTGCCTTCGACCACAGCAAAGGTCATGGCCATGATGGCGAACTGCAGCCAGAGGTCCGCACGCGGGTCGAGAAACTGCGGCAAAAAAGCGCCAAAAAACAGGATCACCTTGGGGTTGGATAGCGCGGACAACAGCCCCTGGCGAAACAGCTTGAAGCCGCTGCTATTGGTGGCTTTATCCGCCATGGCCAGATGCAGCGGCGGCGCGCGCCAGAGCTGTATGCCGAGCCAGATCAAATAAGCACCGCCCAGCCATTTGAGAATGCTCAGCGCCTGCGCCGAGGCCTGCAGCAAGGTTCCGATGCCGAGCATCGACAAAGCCATCAACAGGGTAAAACCGAGCACTCCACCGCTGACGGTAAAAAGAGTTTTGCGGTGGCCATATAAGGCCCCATGGCTGAGCGCGAGCAGGCCGTTTGGCCCTGGAGTTAGGGCCAGGCCAAATACTGCAGTCACAAATAAAAGCCAGGTATGTAGGGCCATAAAACTGTGTCCAGGGCAGGAGGGGGCAGGACAGCACCTGCGAGGCCCTGTTCTTTCATGTCGTGACCCGCTAGTCAAGCGACTGGGGCGCTGTTGGGATGTGTCTTGCGCTACGTTGTGCGCCTCTTTGCCTCAATAGCCGGCAGGATGTCGCATTTACCCTGACGTACTGAGCGGACGAAGGGCCCATGGCTGTGGCAAACTCCGTCATAAGTAACAGGCCGTTTCATGGACTGAGTTTGCTGTGCCTGTCAGCCGTTTTTTTGCCCGTGGCGTGCGCCTTGGGCCTATTGGATAACTGGCCGCTGCCTGCGGCGAAGAACATGAGGAATGACTGTGCATAACGTCGTGATCAGCGGTACCGGCCTCTATACCCCGGCAAACAGTATTTCCAACGATGAGTTGGTTGAGTCGTTCAATGCCTATGTGCAGCAGTTCAATGCCGACAATGCGGCGGCTATCGCCAGCGGTGAGGTTGAAGCGCTGAGTGAGTCGAGCAGCGGTTTTATCGAGAAAGCCTCCGGTATCAAGAGTCGCTTTGTCATGGATAAAGCTGGGATTCTTGACCCTGAGCGCATGGCGCCGCGCCTCCCTGAGCGCAACAACAACGAGTGGGGCATTCTTTGCGAAATGGCCGTAGGCGCTGCTAAAGATGCCATGGCCCGTGCCGGCAAGACCGCTGCGGATATCGACGGGGTGATCGTCGCGTGCTCCAACCTGCAACGCGCCTACCCGGCCGTGGCGATTGAAGTGCAGGCCGCGCTGGGGATCCAGGGTTTTGGTTACGACATGAACGTGGCCTGCTCCTCGGCCACCTTCGGCATCCAGGCGGCCGCTAACAGCGTGCAACTGGGCCAGGCCCGCGCGATTTTGATGGTCAACCCGGAAATCTGCACCGGCCACCTGAACTTCCGCGACCGCGACAGCCACTTTATTTTCGGTGACGCCGCCACGGCGGTAATCATCGAGCGTGCTGACCAGGCCACCTCGAACTACCAGTTCGATATCGTCGGCACCAAGCTGATTACCCAGTTCAGCAACAATATCCGCAATAACTTCGGCTTCCTCAACCGCTGTGCGGAAGAGGGCGTTGGCGCGCGCGACAAGCTGTTCGTCCAGGAAGGCCGCAAGGTGTTCAAGGATGTCTGCCCAATGGTTGCCGAGCTGATTGCCGCGCACCTGGCCGAGAACAAGCTGAATGTGGGCGATGTGAAGCGCTTCTGGCTGCACCAGGCCAACCTCAATATGAACCTGCTGATCGCGCGCAAGCTGCTCGGCCGTGACGCCGAGCCTGGTGAGGCACCGGTGATTCTCGACACCTACGCCAACACCAGTTCGGCCGGCTCGGTAATCGCCCTGCACAAACACCAGGAAGACCTGCCGAGCGGTGCGCTGGGTGTACTCAGCTCGTTTGGTGCGGGCTATTCGATTGGTAGCGTGATCCTGCGTAAACGCTGAGCATCACTTTAATGCCTGCTGCGCTTGGCGATGCTGCGTTGCAAGCAGGCGCGGCTGCTCAGCGTCCGCGCTGGCCTTGAGGCGATTGTGACGATGCCGGTAAATGACGCTGAGCTACTGCCCCGCCTGCGTGCAGGCGAGCAAAAGGCTTATCGCGAGCTGGTTGCTACTTACCAGGGGGCGATGCGCGCGGTGGCCTTTGCGATTGTCGGCAGCCGCAATGCCGATGAAGTGGTGCAGGACGCCTGGTTAGCCGTGGTGCGCAGCCTTGATGGTTTTCAGGCACGTTCGAGCCTGAAAACCTGGCTGCTGACCATTACCGCCAACACGGCGAAAACCCGTCTGAAAGGTAATCGCCGCGAAGTATTGCTCGACGATATTCCCTCGCCGCACGGCAGCGTTGGCGATGAACGCTTCCGCGCAGATGGCCATTGGTTTTTGGCGCCGCATGCCTGGCATCACGACTCTCCAGAGGCGCTGCTGAGCGAAGATGAGCTGCGTGAATGCCTGGAGAAAACCCTCGCCAGCCTGTCCGAGCTGCAAAGCAGCGTGCTGCAGCTGCGTGAGCGCGAAGGGCTTGCGCTGGAGGAGATTTGTAATCTTTTGCAGGTCTCGCTCTCCAATGTGCGGGTGCTGCTGCACCGCGCGCGACTCAAGGTCTTCGCCACCTTGGAGCATTTTGAGGAGACTGGGCAATGTTGAGCTGCAAGGGCTTGGTGGCCCATTCCAGCGACTATATCGATGGCCAGTTGGGCGTCCGTCAGCGCTGGTCGATGCGCATGCACTTGGCCATGTGTGTGAACTGCCGGCGGTTTATCAAGCAAATGCGTTTGAGTCAGGCGGTGCTGCGCCAGTTACCGCGTGGGCAGCACGCTGAACTTGATGAAATAGCCGACAAACTTGCCGAGTTACGCCGCCAGCAGCGCTGAGTGGGTTGCCGGCGAGCCCGCTTACTCCTGGTTCTGTGCGGCTTTCAGGGCTTCGTAAGCCGGGGCTGCGTAGATACCGACTTCGACGGCCAGCTCCATCACCCGCGCCAGGTCGCTGCTATACACCAGCACGGCTTGCAGGGCTTCATCCAGCGGCTCGCTGAAATCCACTAGCACATAACCCTGAGTTTCCGGCGACAGGCTTGCGAGTTGTACCTGAATGCGATTCAGCGCTTTCAGCGGCTCGACTTTGGCCAGCTGCTTGGGCTTGAGCACAAAACTCACCTGCGGGCCGAACGACTCGACGATTTGCTGGAACAGCGCCTCATAACTATCCGCCTGGAACAGCACGGTTTCCGGCAGGCTGCCGATTACCACCCATTCGCCCAGTGGAATCGGGAAGCTGTCGTCGTAGTTGATATCCGGGTTGGCGGCGAGAAATGCCTGCGGGTCGGCGTAGGCCTGGGCCGCTTCGTCGGCGATCTTGCTGATTTCTTCCGGCAACATGCAGCCCGAGCTTATTTTGCTGATCAGTTCTTCTAGCTGGGCTTTCATGCGGATATTCCTCGGGCGGTAAAAAGGTTGGCAAGCATAGCCTGAAACCCGGGCGCTGCGTTTGCCCTTGGCAGCCTGTTAAGCTTGCGTGCTTTGGCTGAACCCACAACACAAGGAACCCTCTGTGAGCGCGCGTATCCACCCATTGGCCGGGCAGCAGGCCCCCGTTGAGCGACTGACTGATATTGCCGCGCTACTGGCTGCTTATTACGACCTGCAGCCGGACGCCTCTGTGGCGAGCCAGCGGGTGGCGTTCGGTACCTCCGGACATCGCGGCAGCTCGCTGGCGCACAGTTTCAATGAGGCGCATGTGCTGGCGATCAGTCAGGCGATTTGTGATTACCGCAGCGCCCAGGGCATCAGCGGGCCGTTGTTTATCGGTGCCGATACCCATGCGTTGTCGCAGCCGGCGCTGGACAGTGCGATTGAAGTGCTGGCGGCCAATGGCGTACAGACGATGATTTCCGCGGGCGGCGAGTTCACCCCAACCCCAGCTATCTCCCAAGCGATTCTGGTGCACAACCATGGCCGTAGCAGCGGTTTGGCCGATGGCATCGTCATCACCCCCTCGCACAACCCGCCAGACAGCGGCGGCTTCAAGTACAACCCCACCAATGGCGGCCCAGCTGACAGCGACATCACCACTTGGGTGCAGAACCGTGCCAATGCCTTGCTTGAAGGCGGCTTGCGTGAGGTTAAGCGCATGCCGCTGGCGCAGGCGCGCCAGGCCGCTTGCGTGCATGAGTACGACTACCTCGGCAGTTATGTGAGCGACCTGGGCACTGTCATCGATTTCGCGCCGATTCGCGCCGCCGGTTTACGTTTGGGTGTCGATCCGCTGGGCGGTGCGGGCGTGCATTACTGGGGGCGGATTGCCGAGCAGTACGGCTTGAATCTGGATGTGGTCAGTCAGACCATCGACCCGCAGTTCGCCTTTATGAGCCTGGACTGGGACGGGCAGATTCGCATGGACCCATCGTCCAGCCATGCCATGCAGCGCCTGATCGGTCTGAAAAATGGCTATGACATCGCTTTTGCCTGCGACACCGATTACGACCGTCACGGCATTGTGGCGCCGAGCGTCGGCCTATTGCCGGCTAACCACTTCCTCAGTGTGGCGATTGATTACCTGTTCCAGCATCGCCCGCAGTGGAGCGCTACGGCCGCTGTCGGCAAAACCCTGGTCAGCAGCGCAATGATCGACCGTGTCGCGGCACGCCTGGGCCGGCCGATGCAGGAAGTGCCGGTGGGCTTTAAGTGGTTTGCCGGCGGCCTGTTCGATGGCTCCCTGGGCTTTGGTGGTGAGGAAAGCGCCGGCGCGACCTTCCTGCGCCGCGATGGCCGAGTCTGGACCACCGATAAGGACGGCATCGCCCTGGCGCTGCTTTCCGCAGAAATGACCGCTGTGAGCGGGCGTGACCCTGGTGAGCTGTATCAGGGGCTGAGCGATGAGTTCGGCGCGATCCATGCTGACCGTGTCGATGCGCCTGCAACTCCCGCGCAGAAGAAGGCTCTGGGCAAGCTCTCGCCTGCGCAAATCAGCAGCCGTGAGCTGGCCGGCGATGCGATTACCCAGGTGCTCGACAAGGCGCCGGGTAATGGCGCGGCGATTGGCGGCATCAAGGTAGTCAGCGAGGGTGGCTGGTTTGCCGCGCGGCCGTCGGGCACTGAAGACATCTACAAGATCTACGCCGAGAGCTTTCGCGATGAAGCGCACCTGCAGCGCATCTTCAGCGAAGCGCAGCAGATCGTTGATGCCGCGTTGGTCACGCCATAAATTTTAGGGTGTACCTATGTATCGCCTCGATCTGAAAATCCGCCTGCACAACGGCGCTGACATCGCGCTCGGCCCTGGCAAGGCAGAGCTGTTGGAGGCGATTGCTTTGCATGGCTCGATCAGCGCGGCGGCCCGCGCCCTGGCTATGTCCTATCGGCGTGCCTGGCTGCTGGTGGAGACCATGAACCGCAGCTTCCGCCAGCCGCTGGTCAGCACCCTGGCGGGCGGCAAGCACGGTGGTGGCACGCAGTTGACCGAGATGGGTGCGCAGGTGTTGCAGCGCTACCGCGCCTTGTGCGCACAGGCGCTGGCGGTAGTGCAGGGTGGTTGCGCGGAGTTGGCTGAGCTATTGGCTGAGCCTGCTGCCGAGGGCTGAATCCACGGGCTCAGCGCAGCTGCGCTTCAGCCATCGTCAGGCGACGCGGAATACGCGTGGCCTCCCAGTGCTGGCTGGCCCAGCGTAACAGCTCTGCGGGGTGGCCGTAGTTGGCGCCGTCCGGCAATGTTTGGCCGAGGGCGCGCAGGGCGCGGATCAGCAGTGGGGTGGCCTGGTCGGCCGGCAGCGGAGGTGAGCGGTAGGATTTACCTAGCTTGTGGCCATCGGGCTGGGTGATCAGCGGCACGTGCAGGTAGCGCGGTTGCGAGAAGCCCAGCAGTTCTTGCAGGTACAGCTGGCGCGGGGTGGAATCGAGCAGGTCGGCGCCACGGACGATATCGGTTACGCCTTGCCAGGCGTCATCCAGCACCACAGCTAACTGGTAGGCAAACAGCCCATCGCGGCGGCGAATCACGAAGTCGCCGACCTCGCGGCCCAAGTGCTGACGGTAATCGCCCTGCACCCGATCAATAAAGTGGTAGGTCAGCTCCGGTACGCGCAGGCGAATCGCCGCATCCGCAAAGCCGTGGCCAGCATTGCGGCAGGTACCGGGGTAGATGCCGTTGCTGCCTTCCAGTTGTTTGCGTGAACAGGTGCAGGCGTAGGCCAGGCCCTGGCTGAGCAGGCGATCGACCAGGGCGGCGTATTCGCTGTGGCGTTCACTCTGGCGCACCAGTTCGCCATCCCACTCGAAGCCGTAGCTTGCCAGCGCTTTCAGGATCGCCGCTTGGGCACCGGCCACTTCACGGGGCGGGTCGAGGTCTTCCATGCGCAGCAGCCAGCGACCGTTTACCGCGCGCGCGTCGAGGTAGGACGCCAGGGCGGCGACCAGGGAGCCGAAGTGCAGGTAACCGCTGGGGGTGGGGGCGAAACGCCCGATGTAGGCAGGTGTGTTCATGCGCAGGTGTCACAGAAAGGCAGAAACAACAGAGGGTGCCGAAGCACCCTCTGGGTCAGATCAGGAACCGACCTGTTTTTCTTTGATTTCCGCCAGCGTCTTGCAGTCAATGCACAGGGTGGCGGTTGGGCGGGCTTCGAGTCGGCGGATGCCGATTTCTACGCCGCAGGAATCGCACCAGCCGTAGTCGTTGTCTTCAATCAATTGCAGGGTTTCGTCGATCTTCTTGATCAGCTTGCGCTCGCGATCACGGGCGCGCAGTTCCAGGCTGAATTCTTCTTCCTGGCTGGCACGATCCGCTGGATCGGGGAAGTTGGCTGCTTCGTCCTGCATGTGGTGCACAGTACGATCAACTTCCTGCATCAATTCCAGCTTCCACTTATTGAGTATGCCGGTGAAGTGGGCGCGCATTGGCTCGCCCATATATTCTTCGCCTTTCGTTTCTTTATAAGGCTCAAAACCACGAGTCAGTTGGCTGCTTTTTGCTTTTGCTTTGGTGGGCATGGATGACCGCCTCTCACTCTTCTGATCCACTGCGCAGGACGGTGTCCCTTGCCGATTCTACGTCGAGTAGAACTGGCCCTGCGGCTGCAAGCGGGCGAACTTACCAGAACAACTCAGCCTGCGCTACTCCCGGTTGTCGAAGCTGTGTCGGGTATGCTTTAGAATCCGCGTCTTATTTCAGATCAAGGCAGCCCAATGGCCCAGTCCTACAGTGCGCGCAGCCGCGCCATAGAACCTTTTCACGTGATGGCGCTGCTGGCCCGGGCCAATCAGCTGCAGGCTGACGGCCATGATGTGATTCACCTGGAAATCGGCGAGCCGGACTTCACCACGGCCGCGCCGATTGTCGCCGCCGGCCAGGCCGCGTTGGCCAATGGGCATACCCGTTACACCGCGGCGCGTGGTTTGCCGGCCCTGCGTGAAGCGATTTCCGGCTTCTACGCCGAGCGTTATCGCCTAAGCATCGACCCCGAGCGCATTCTGATCACGCCGGGCGGCTCGGGCGCCTTGCTCTTGGCCACCAGCCTATTGGTCGACCCCGGCAAACACTGGCTGCTGGCCGACCCGGGCTACCCCTGCAACCGGCACTTTTTGCGTTTGGTTGAAGGCGCCGCGCAACTGGTGCCGGTGGGCCCAGAGGTGCGTTATCAGCTGACTCCGGACCTGATCGAACGTTACTGGGATCAGGGTAGTGTCGGTGCCTTGGTCGCCTCACCAGCCAACCCCACCGGCACCTTGCTCAGCCGTGATGAGCTGGGCGGCTTGTCCCAAGCGCTGA
The DNA here is from genome assembly GCA_018816095.1 of Gammaproteobacteria bacterium. GTDB lineage: Bacteria > Pseudomonadota > Gammaproteobacteria > Pseudomonadales > Pseudomonadaceae > Aquipseudomonas > Aquipseudomonas spirodelae. The sequence goes on along the minus strand of JAHIWP010000087.1, from coordinate 31,946 downwards.
AAGCCCGTGGCGGGCATTTGGTGGTGGATGAGATCTACCACGGCCTGACCTACGGCGTTGATGCGGCCAGCGTGTTGGAAGTGGACGACGAAGCCTTTGTACTTAATAGCTTCTCCAAGTACTTCGGTATGACCGGCTGGCGACTTGGCTGGTTGGTGGCACCGCCGGCCGCCGTGCCGGAGTTGGAGAAACTGGCGCAAAACCTCTATATCAGCGCGCCAAGCATGGCCCAGCATGCCGCATTGGCATGCTTCCAGCCGCAGACCCTGGAAATACTCGAACAGCGTCGCCACGAATTTCAGCGCCGCCGCGACTTCCTCCTGCCGGCGCTGCGTGAGTTGGGTTTCAAAATCGCCGTGGAACCAGAGGGCGCCTTCTATTTATATGCCGATATCAGTGCGTTCGGCGGCGATGCCTTTGCCTTCTGCCAGCACTTCTTGGAAACCGAGCACGTAGCCTTTACCCCTGGCCTGGATTTTGGTCGCTACCAGGCCGCGCAGCATGTGCGCTTTGCCTATACCCAGGACCTGCCGCGTCTGCAGCAGGCGGTGGACCGAATCAAGCGTGGCCTGATCAGTTGGACGCCCCATGCAGTTTGAGCCGCCGCTGCAAGAGGGACGGCTGCTGCGCCGCTACAAGCGCTTTTTGGCGGATATTGAGACGACCAGCGGCGAGCTGCTGACCATCCACTGCGCCAATACCGGCTCGATGCTCAATTGCATGAGCGAAGGCGCGCGCATCTGGTTCAGCCGCAGCAATGATCTCAAGCGCAAGTTGCCGGGCACCTGGGAAATTGGCGAAACGCCGCACGGTCGCCTCGCGGTGATCAACACCGGGCGCGCCAATGCCCTGGTGGAAGAAGCGCTGCGCGCCGGGCTGATTGCCGAGTTAAACGGTTTTACCCAGCTCAAACGCGAAGTGCCGTATGGCCAGGAGCGCAGCCGTATCGACTTTCGCCTGGATTATCCAGCGGGGCCGGCGTTTGTCGAAGTGAAGAGCGTGACCCTGGGCTTCGCCGACAGCCGCGTTGCCGCCTTTCCCGATGCGCGCACCGAGCGTGGCAGCAAGCACCTGCGCGAACTGGCCGCCCTGGCCCGTGAGGGCATTCGTGCGGTGCAGCTGTATTGCGTCAACTTGACGGATATAGAGGCCGTGCGCCCCGCCGAGGAAATCGACCCGGCCTACGCCGCCGCCCTGCGCGAGGCGGTCAGCGCGGGTGTTGAGGTGCTGGCCTATGGCGCCGAGGTCAGTGCGCAGGGCGTGCGCCTGACTAAGCGCTTGGAAGTGCGGCTCTAAAACGCGTCGTTAGGTGAGGGCGGGTTAACCGCGCTCACGCACCCAGAACACCGTCGCCCCGGCCACCGCCGCCGGCATCATCAGGATATTCAGCCCCGGCACCAGCAAGGCGGCATAGGTCATGCCGCCAAACCCCAGGCTCTGCCAGCGTTTCTCGCGCAGCCAGGCGAGCATGTCTGGCCAGCTCATCTTGTTGTTGTCCGCCGGGTAGTCGATGTATTGGATGGCCATCATCCATACGCCAAACAGTAACCACAGCGGTGCGGCAATCAGATTGACCACCGGAATAAAGGTCAGAATCAGCAGGGCAACGGCGCGAGGCAGAAAATAGCCCAGTTTGCGCATCTCGCGGCTCAGGGTGCGCGGCACCATCGCGGCCAGTTCAGCCCAGCTAAATGGCGGGAATTGATCCTGACCACGCACCACCACTTCGACCTTCTCCGCGAGAAAACCGTTAAACGGTGCGGCGATGATATTGGCCAGCATGGTGAAGGTGAAAAACACCATCAGCAGCACCAACACCACAAACAACGGCCACAGCACATATTCGAGAAAGCTCAGCCAACTTGGCAGGCTCGGCATAAAAGTATCGACCCAGCCGCCAAACTGCTGCACCGCGACGCCGATCAGCGCGCTAAACAGCAGCAGGTTGATGCTCAGGGGCAATAACACGAACAGTCGCAAGCCAGGGCTTAAGACCAGTTTCAGGCCTTCGCTCAGGTATTGCGGGCCAGTGAGTACGGGGGCAGACATGGGCGTGTTTCCGTGGGAGTGAAGTCGCGCCGACCTTACCGGCTTTGCTGGTCAGGGGAAAGCGCATGCAATGTGCGCTCACGATTGTTTGGCTCGCCATAGCGCGCGTCTATGCCCCGCATTGGTAAAGCATATTTCCGCCTGGTCGTGGCCGGGCATAGGCTGCCCGTCATCCCTTTATGGGGCTTCCGAGCGTATGGCCTTCCCCGGGTTTTCTGGAAGTCCCGGTTTATTGCTGCCGGCGTTGCCGGAGGAGTTGCTGATGTCTGCTGATCGTCATGCTCGCGTGATTATTCTGGGTTCTGGCCCTGCCGGTTATAGCGCGGCGGTCTACGCCGCGCGGGCCAATCTCAAACCGTTGCTGATTACCGGCATGCAGGCCGGCGGCCAACTGACCACTACCACCGAAGTGGATAACTGGCCAGGCGATGTACACGGCCTGACCGGGCCGGCATTGATGCAACGCATGCAGGAGCATGCCGAGCGTTTCGAGACGGAAATCGTATATGACCATATCAATGCCGTTGACCTGGCCGGTAAGCCGTTCACCCTGGTCGGCGACAGCGGCACCTACAGCTGCGATGCCTTGATCATCGCCACCGGCGCCAGTGCCCGCTATCTAGGTTTGCCCAGCGAAGAGGCCTTTATGGGCAAGGGCGTTTCGGCCTGCGCCACCTGCGATGGTTTTTTCTACCGTAACCGTGAGGTCGCGGTGGTCGGCGGCGGCAATACAGCAGTGGAAGAGGCGCTGTACCTGGCCAATATCGCCAGCAAGGTGACCTTGGTGCACCGCCGCGAAACCTTCCGCGCGGAAAAGATTTTGCAGGACAAACTGCAGGCGCGGGTGGCCGAAGGCAAGATCGTGCTTAAGCTCAACGCCGAGGTAGAGGAGGTGCTCGGTAACACCATGGGCGTGACCGGCGTGCGGCTGAAGAACAACGATGGCAGCGTTGACGAGCTGAGCGTTGATGGCCTGTTCGTCGCCATCGGCCATACGCCGAACACCTCGTTGTTTGAAGGCCAGCTGGCGCTCAAAGACGGCTATCTGGTGGTCAGCGGTGGTCGCGAGGGCAATGCCACTGCTACCAGCGTCGCGGGTGTGTTTGCTGCCGGCGATGTGGCTGACCATGTCTACCGCCAGGCGATTACTTCGGCGGGTGCCGGCTGCATGGCGGCGCTGGATGTGGAGCGTTATCTCGACGGTCAGTAAGCGGCTGTTTACCAACGACTGCGCGCGGCCAGGCGGCGTTAAAAATTCCTGGCCTTCGCTCGCTACCGTTGTAAACCCCCGCTAGAGAATGAATAAAGCCTCGATTGAATCGAGGCTTTATGCTGTTTGCTCGGCGCTCAGACCCAGGTGTTCAGCTTGAGGTCCCTTGAACTCAAACGCAGGAACTGGTCACTGGCTTTGACCAGCAGCGCGTGTTCATCGACGGTCAGTTCGCGGCTTTTCCGGCCCTGTAATTCGCTGCGGTAGAGGGTCTGCCCGCGTTCTTCGCGCAGGCGCTGGTAGCGCTGGCTGCGCGCCTCGACCTTGAGGGTCAACAGGTCGACGTAAGCCACCTGCATCAGTTCGCTTTGTCCGGTTTCCAAGGCGCAGCGTTGCAGGAGTGGTGTGTGGGTAAAGGGCGATTCGGAGAGCATGACCTGCCGGCAGGCGCTGAGGTCAGGGCGCGGCTCGCCGTTGTGGAGCCAGTTGCCGCGGATGTCACGTTTCAGGTTGAGGCTGCGCTGGCCGTGGTTGTCGACCTTTAGCCAGAGGCGGCGAAAGCGCCAGCGCGGGTCGCAGTTAATCACGTAGTTCGCGGCGATGCTGTGGCCTTGCAGGCTTTGCATCAGATGGCTGGTGGCGTTGATGCCGTGCTCATCGATATTCAGGCGCAGATTTTCCACGCCGGGGTTGTGCCATGGTTTCCATACCAAGGATTGCTGCATCTAGCGACTCCAAGTCGTGTCAGGTTGGAGAAACCGGGGAGGAACGGCAATGACGTTGCTCGGAGCACCTTCCCTGGTGTTCTCGTTCGAGTAATGGCGCGCAGCATAGGGCGATCAAGCTGCGATGTCTGTCAGCCGTTGCCGACAGTCATGCAAGTTTCTATGGCCTGCCATCTCTGGTGGTCACCCTGCGGGCCGTCGCTGCGCGACGTTAAAAATGGCTCCCGGCCATTTTTGCGCGAGTGACTACAAACTGTTGCGTTGCAGCGATGGCTGCTCGAAGCGTACGCCGGCCAGGCCGGTGTCCATCAGTGCGCGGATATTGCCGTGGTCGTTGCCGCTCGGGGTGGCCAGCACGCTGCGGTAGTGCTCGCCAAAGCACTGCAGGGTTTCTTCCAGGCTCAGGCCTTCAAGTAGGGCAAGGCCGAGGGTCTTGCATGAACCTTCGTTCTGGCCGGCAGCATTGTCGACTGCACCATTGCGGAAGGCGCTGGGCTGGTACTGGTAGTGCTCGGCAATAAACGCCAGGGTCTGCGCGAAGGTGAAGTGTTCGCTGCGCAGTTGTGCGCGAAAATCGTCTAGGGCGCTCATGCCTCTTTTCCTTTACTAAATGCGGCCTGTTGTTCGGCGCTGGCTTCTTTCTGGTATTGGCTCTTCCACTCGGCATACGGCATGCCGTAAATCTCTTCGCGTGCTTGATCCATGGTGAGGTCGACGCCTGTGTCATCGGCTGCTGCTTTGAACCACTTGGACAGGCAGTTGCGGCAGAAACCGCTGAGGTTCATCAGGTCGATATTCTGTACATCCGGGCGCGAGCGCAGATGTTGCACCAGGCTGCGAAAAGCGGCGGCTTCAAGTTCGAGGCGTTGTTGATCGTTCATGAGGATGCTCTCTGTAAGCAGGCAGGGGAGGCGTGGCGGGGATGATAAAAGGATGCCTGCCGTGCGGCAACGGCCCCGGCGCAGGGTGCGCCGGGTGTATGCGGATCGATGGTTAACGCAGGGCTAGCGGTGGCCGGCGAGGGTGATCGACACCGACTCGGCAAAACGTAGGGCGTGCAGCTTGTCCACTTCCACTTCGGCGTAACGCACTGCGGCGTTAGCCATGACCAGGTCAAGAATCTCCTGGGTCATGCGCTCCAGCAGGGCGAAGCGATTTTCTTCGACGTGGCGAATCACCGCTTTGGTGATGGTGCGGTAGTTCAATGCATGATCAATATCGTTATCACGCACCGCATCGGCAACGGGGTAGAGGATGGTCAGGTTAATCAACACATCCTGCTTGTTGTTGATTTCCTCTTCCTTGATGCCGATGTAGGTGCGCAGGCGCAGGTCTTTGACGCGGATGCGCGCCATTCCAGGTTCCAGTCTCGGCATTATTTACCCCGTCCGATCAGTTGCAGGAATTCATGGCGAGTGTTGCAGGATTCACGGAAGGCTCCCAGCATCACTGAGGAGGTCATCACCGAATTCTGTTTCTCCACGCCGCGCATCATCATGCACATGTGTTTGGCTTCGATCACCACGGCCACGCCGGCGGCGTTGGTGACTTGCTGGATCGCGTCGGCAATCTGCTTGGTGAGGTTTTCCTGGATCTGCAGGCGGCGCGCGAACATGTCGACGATGCGTGCGACCTTGGACAAGCCCAGCACCTTGCCGGTGGGGATGTAGGCAACGTGGGCCTTACCAATAAAGGGCAGCATGTGGTGTTCGCACAGCGAATACAGTTCGATGTCGCGGACGATCACCATCTCGTCGTTATCCGACTCGAACAGCGCGCCGTTGACCACTTCTTCCAGGCTCTTGTGGTAGCCATTGCACAGGTACTGCATGGCTTTGGCGGCGCGCTTTGGGGTGTCCAGCAGGCCTTCGCGTTCTGGGTTTTCACCGACGCCGAGGATGATTTCGCGGTAGTGATTGTTCATATCTAGAGTCATTGCAAAGGTCCTCGCGACCGGGCTCATTTAAGGTGGCGGCCGCCGTTGACAGTCAGTGTAGTGCCTGTGATGTAAGGGTTATCCAGCAGGTAACGTAAGCTCTGGTAAATCACCAGTGGCCCAGGCTCGATGCCCAACGCCGATTTTTTTAAGGTTTTGCTGCGGTACGTATCGTCATCGTCTGTGTTGAACATGATCAGCGCGGGTGCAATGCCGTTGACCTTGATCTGTGGCGCGAAGCGGGCGGCAAAGGAGAGGGTCAGGCTGTCCAGCCCGGCTTTGCTCGCGCAATAAGCAGGGCGCTTGGCGCTGCCTTTGCGGGCTACGTCATCGCTGATGTGGATGATGTCGGCGGGCGTTGAGTTTTCAAGCAGCGCCTGGCAATTCAGGTTGATCAGGTAGGGCGCGAGCATGTGCACGTTGAACTGTTGGGTAAATACCGCCGCTTCCTCGCCCGGAGTTTCCTCCAGCCAGTCAGAGGCGTTGTGGACAATGGCGCGCAGGCTGTCGGTGTGCTGTTTGAGTCGCTCGATAAACGCCAGGATGCCCGCTTCGCTGGCAAAGTCTGCTGGCAGTGCGAGTGCGCCCCGCTGCTTGAGGCGCTCGATACCTGCGCGCTCACTGCGGTAAGTGACAATCAACGGGTGACCGTCATCGAGCAGGCGTTCGGCGCAATACAAGCCGATGCGCTGGCTGGCTCCGGTAATCAGAATGGGGGCGGCGCTGACGCTCATGCTCGACTCGCAGAATAAGTAAGGTGGGTTCAGCGATGCTGTGCCGGGATACCTGACCAGTACGACACGGCCTCGACTGAACCGGAATCAAAGTTATACCAGCGTGGCCCTTTGTACAACCATGCATGCTGTGGGTGTACTCGGTCTGCAGTGGGTTGTTCGCCTATTTCATTGAGCTGCATCGTTATTTTTTGCAAATACAGGCTGAAATAAATTGTCCTTATCGTGTACAAGATAGGTTTTCTTGTACAGGTATGGCGTCATGAAGCCTTGGCGGTTAAGCATTTCCGTGTTGTGCGGGCGAGTCAGTCGCGTCGAGGTCGTGGCGCTGCGCTGTTGTGGTTACTGCGCGCGGATTGTTTTCCGCGCGGGCAATGTGCAGGTTCTGGAATATGCGCCAGGGCAGCAGCTCTGGCCTGAGCTGGCGCTGTTGAAAGCGCGCCTGCGCCGCTGTGGCGTGCGCCAGGCGCGGTTACTGCAGCCAGAAAGCCATGACGAGATTATTGGCAGGCCTGAGCTGCTTGAGGCCGACCCAGGGTTGTGGCTAGCGCTGAAGTAGCTGGCTCAGCGCGGGTCTTTGCTGCTGCACTGATTGTCTGTGCAGCGCTGGCCCGCATCCGGATGAGGCAGCCATGCAAGGTGTGGGCGTAACCGGCAGAACAGTCGATAGCCCAGCTCCAGCACGGGTCGCAGCGCTGGCCACGTCAGTGGTGCGGCCCAGCGATCAAGGCCCGCGGCGCGCCAGCTCCACAGAGTCGCATCGAGTCCGGTGACCCATTCACCGTCGGCAAAACGCGCGTGCAGGCGGTTTTGCAGTGTTTCCTTGGAGTAGCCGGTGGTTTCAGCCTGAAAGTCCTCGCGGCTGATATCAACCAGGCTCAGGCGCTCGCTGCTGGCACGTTTGCGCAGCAGTTGAATCTCGCGCGCGCACAGTGGGCAATCACCATCGTAGTAAAGGGTCAGCGGCCAATGCGGTTGCATATTCACACTCTCAACATTTGTATAGGTTTTGTACAAAGTATGCGCTAAAGAGCTGAGTTACAATGCGCGCACTATTTTTCTGTGATAGCTGCCCATGTCTGATCTCGTTGGTGCTTCGTCCCTGGTTTCGAGTGCCCTCAAGCAGGAAGAGTTGTTTCCTATTCGTGAGGTGGCGCGCCTGACGGGTGTTAACCCGGTTACCCTGCGGGCCTGGGAGCGACGCTATGGGCTGATTCAGCCAACCCGTACTGACAGTGGCCATCGCCTGTATTCCCAAGCCGATATTGAGGCGGTGCGCAGCATCTTGGCGTGGATTGAGCGCGGCGTGGCGGTGAGCAAGGTCGGTAAGATTCTTGCTAAAAGCAGCTCGATCAAATCAGCCAGTTCGCCTATCTATGAAGAGGTTAGCGCCAGCGAGTGGGGCGAGTGGCAAGCTCAGCTGCGCCGCGCCATCAGCGCCTTCGATGAGGTGCGCCTGGATCGTCTCTACGGGCAGATTTTCTCCAGTTATCCGCTGCCGGTGGTGTTTCAGGACATCCTGATGCCGCTGTGGCAAGAGCTGCTGCTGCGTCAGGACGAGTACGGCCAGACCAGCGAGTGGTTGTTCCTCGACACCTTTCTACGTGCCCGCACGCTGCAGCGTTTGCAGGTGTTGCGCACCCAGGTTGAAGAACGCGTGCTGCTAGCCGCCTTGTCGGGGCATTGCCGTGAGTTGGAGCTGCTGGTGGCCGGGCTGCTGCTCAGCAGCGCCGACACCGCCGTTAGTGTGCTGGGGCTGGGCCAGCCACTCGAAGAACTGACCCTGATCTGTGAAAAAATGCAGCCCCAGGCGCTCGTACTGTTCTCCAATCAACCGCCCAGTGACGATTTGCCGAAAGTGCTCACGCGCCTGGCGCTGGCGTTGAATTGCCCGCTGGTGATGGCCGGCGACGGTGCCGACCTGGCCGAAGAAAGCCTCAGCGGTTCGCCGATTGCCTGTTTGGGCAACGAAGGCCGTTTGATGCAACGCCGCTTGCAGCAGTTTCTTGCCGGGCATCTGGATACCTAATTCCGCTGTGTAATGCCCTCTGAATGGCCCTGCTGCGTCCGCGCAGTGGGGGTTTCGCATGTCTTCGGTTCCTGCTCGGTTTTACTTGCTTGTACAGCTTGTACAAGAAATAGCTTGCTGCTTGCGAATTTTGGCTGTACAAAAGCTATACATTGTTAGTTTGTGTATAGCTTGTATCCACTTGTACAGCTTGAGGACTCAGCAACATGACCCAATACCGCGCACCCCTTCGAGATATGCGTTTCGTTTTTGACGAGGTGCTCGACGCTTATGCCACCTTGCAGTCGCTGCCTAGTCAGCGCGAGTTCGGAGACGACCTCGGTGGCGCCATTTTAGAAGAAGCCGCCAAGCTGGCGGAGAACGTACTGGCACCGCTTAACGGGCCAGGCGACAAGCAGGGCTGCCATTACGACCCGGAAACCAAATCGGTGAAAGCGCCCGACGGTTTTCGTCAGGCGTACAAGCAGTTTGCTGAAGGCGGCTGGACTGCCTTGGCCTGTACGCCAGAGTTTGGCGGCCAGGGTTTGCCAAGCGTGCTGAACATGATGGTTGAGGAGATGGTCTGTTCGGCCAATTTGTCCCTCGGCATGTACCCGGGCCTGACTCACGGTGCTATTAATGCACTCACCGCACACGGCGCTCGCGAGCTACAGGAGCGTTATTTGCCGAAACTGATCAGTGGCGAGTGGACGGGCACCATGTGCCTGACTGAACCCCAGTGCGGCACCGACCTCAGCCTGATTCGCACTCGGGCAGTACCGCAGGCTGATGGTAGCTACGCCATTACTGGGACCAAGATCTGGATCACTGGCGGCGAGCACGACCTGGTCGACAATATTCTGCACCTCGTGCTGGCCAAACTGCCGGATGCGCCAGATAGCGTCAAAGGCATTTCATTGTTCCTGGTGCCCAAGTTCCTTGAAGACGGCAGCCGTAACCCGGCGTTCTGTGGCGGTTTGGAACACAAAATGGGCATCAAGGGGTCTGCGACCTGTGTGATGAATTTTGAAGGCGCGCAAGGCTGGTTGATTGGCGAAGCCAACAAGGGCCTTAAGTGCATGTTCACCATGATGAACTCCGCGCGCCTGATGGTCGGTATGCAAGGGCTAGGCATTGCTGAGAGCGCCTATCAGGTGAGCTTGGGTTTTGCCAAAGAGCGCCTGCAGAGTCGTTCATTGTCTGGCCCGAAAGCGGCTGACAAACCGGCTGACCCGATCATTGTGCATCCCGATGTGCGGCGTAACTTGCTGCGCCAGAAGGTGATGATCGAAGGTTGCCGTGCACTGGCGTATTTCACCGGCCTGCATGAAGACGTAGCCCACGACCATGAAGACGCGGCGGTGCGTGAGCAGGCCGATGATCTTGTGCAGCTGCTGACTCCGGTGGTGAAGTCTTTCTTAACGGAAGAGGGCTTCAACTGTGCCAATGCGGGGCTGCAAGTGCTCGGTGGCTCCGGTTACACCGAAGACTGGGGCATTGAACAATTGGTTCGCGATGCCCGGATTACCCTGATTTATGAAGGCACCAACGGTATCCAGGCGCTTGATCTGGTCGGCCGCAAGTTGGGTTTGGGTGGTGGTCGCGCCGTGCGTAACTACTTTGCCCTGGTCGAAGGCTGGCTCAAGGCCAATGCCGATAGCGAGCATGCCGCTGCGGTAGACGCAGCACTCAAGCAACTGCAGCAGGCAACATTGTGGATTGCCAGCGAAGGGATGAAAGACCCCGAGCAAGCGGGCGCAGCTGCGACGCCTTACCTGCGACTGTTTGCGCTGACCAGCCTGGCCTGGATGTGGGCGCGGATGGCCGCAGTGGCCAAGGCCAAGCTGGCGGCGGGCAGCACTGAGACCCTTTTCTACGGCGCCAAGTTGAAATCTGCAGACTTCTTTATGGCGCGCATCTTGACTGAAACCGACAGCCTATTGGCTGAGGTAAAGGCCGGTAAAGCCACGCTGATGGTGTTTAGCGAAGAGGAGTTTGCCGCCTAAAACGACTGCGCAATCCGATAGCCAGCGTGTACCGCCCTTTCGGCTATCGGATTTTTTTATCCCTGCCGCAGGATCTTCCTGCACTTAGACCCGCCTTATTTGCGGGTCTTTTTTTGTCTGGCGCTTATGTGCCCAGCGTTTGATTGCTTAGGCTGAGCTTGCGCCTAACTGTTGCTCTTGCTGGATGTGTTGCCGGTAGATGAACTCACGCAGGTGCTCGTCGCTCTGTGGGTCCATCGCGTGCAGGTGGTAAGCCAGCAGGCCGTCATCGGTCTTGCGTACGAAGGCTCCGCTCACGGCAATTGGAGGAAGGTCATTCACCGGCAAGATCAGATCAAACCGCTGAGGCGCTTTGCGTTGTGCGCGGTACTCAATCAGTGCGCCACTCATCGACAACTGATGAACCCACAGATCGCTGGGTTGCGCGCTGCGGGTATGCAGCGGCAGCGGCTCGGGGAGCGGCGAGCGCCACGCACGGTTGATTTCACCTTCGTCGAAAATCTGCGGTGCGCTGAGTTGCAGTTGCGGCGCGCGCCTGCCGTTTTGGCTGAGGTGCAGGTCAAAGGTCAAACGCTGGTTGGCGATGTGCGCATGCAGGCTCATTGGCTCATTGACTGCGCAGTGTGCGAGCAGCTCGCTGAGCTGCTCGCCAATATCGGCCTGCATGCGCGGTTGCCGGCGCTGCTCAGAAGTCTCTGGCTGATTCAGCTGGCGGATAAACGCCAGCTCAGCTTGGGTCAGGAGTGCTTGTTCTTGCATGGTCGCGGTCTACATCAAATTGCAATAACGCTGTGACCGCGCCTGGTCGAATTAGTTACTGCCGGTCGTCGCCTGCAAACGGGCCAATTCCGCTTTCAACGTAAGCATTTCGGCTTCCAGCTCTTTGACCCGCTCCTGCGCTTGAACCTGCTCGGTGACGTTTTTCTGGATGCCGATGTAATAGGTCAGCTGGTCGGCATCGTTGACCACCGGGGTGATCGACAGCTCATTCCAGAACACGCTGCCGTCTTTGCGGTAGTTGCGAATGATCTGCCGGCACGGGCGGTGCGTCTTAACCGCTTCACGGATGGCATCCAGGCCGGCCTGGTTGCGGTCACCGGCCTGCAGGAAGCGGCAGTCCTGGTAGAGGATGTCGTCACTGGCATAGCCGGTGAGCTTTTCAAAGGCAGGGTTGGCATAGATCAGGATGTTGTCGTCACCTTCCTGTTCGGCAACCACGATGCCGTCGTTGGAGGCGTTGACCACCAGTTGTAGGAGTTTGGCGTTGATCATGAGGCGATTTCCCAGTCTATGTCCGCTGCATTCTAAAACATCCGGGCGGGCTGTCTACTTGCGGCATAATGCCCGTCTTATCGACTTGGTTCTGTATGTTTCGGAGTTATGCATGAAGATCGCCATTCTTTCTGGCTCGGTGTACTGCACCGCAGAGGAAGTTGCTCGCCACGCTGAGCGCCTGTTAAACGCCGCCGGTTTTACGGCCTGGCATAACCCGCGCGCCACCCTGGCCGATGTTCAAGCCTTTGCGCCCGAGGCGTTTCTTGCGGTGACTTCGACCACTGGCATGGGCGAGCTGCCCGATAACTTACAGCCCTTGTATTACGCCATCCGTGATCATTTGCCGGCCTGGAGTGGCTTGCCGGGTGGGGTGATTGCCCTGGGCGACTCCAGTTATGGCGACACCTTCTGTGGCGGCGGTGAACTGGTGTGTGAGCTGTATGCCGAGCTGGGTATTCGTGAGGTGCAGCCGATGCTGCGCCTGGACAGCAGCGAAAGCGTGACCCCGGAAACCGACGCCGAGCCGTGGCTGGCGGACTTTATTGCAGCGTTGCAAGGCTGATGCACCCGCGCGCACAAGCGTTGATCGAGACGCTGCAATTGCAGGCTCACCCGGAGGGCGGCTATTACCGCCGGCTGTTCGAGTCATCGCAGCAGGCCGCCGATGGTCGTTTGTGCAGCAGTGCGATTGTTTTTCTATTGCCCGCAGGCGTGATCAGCCGCTGGCATCGGGTAGATGCCGACGAGCTGTGGCATTACTACGAAGGCGCGCCGCTTGAGCTGCTGATTGCTGAGCAGCCTGATGCGATTCGCCGTGAGCGCCTGGGGCCGGTGGCTGCCGAGCAATTGCCGCAGCGCGCGGTGGTGGCACACGCCTGGCAAAGTGCGCGCAGCCTGGGTGATTTCACCCTGGTCGGTTGCACGGTGGCGCCGGCGTTTGATTTCGCCGGGTTTAGCTTGCTCAGCGATGATGAACAAGCGCAACGCGACTGGCCGTTGCTGCGCCAACTGCATCCTGAATGCGTTTGAACGCCTACGGCTGACCTCTAAGGTCAGCAGGCTGGCCGCCAGGGCGACTTATCTTTCCCGTTACGCTCGCTAGACTGCTTGGCACTTCTAACAAGAATTGCCGAGGAATCTGCCATGACCGTCGCCCACGCCCTGCCTGCTGTAAGCCTCAAGGATCAAGTCTCTGCCGCCGAGTGGCAGACCCGCGTTGACCTGGCTGCGTGTTACCGCTTGATTGCCCTGCATGGCTGGGATGACCTGATCTTTACCCACATCTCGGCGAAGATTCCCGGCAGCGAAGAGTTTTTGATCAACCCCTTCGGCCTGATGTTCCATGAGATCACGGCCTCCAGCCTGGTAAAGATTGATCTTGCCGGTAATAAGCTGATGGACAGCCCGTTCGATATAAACCCCGCCGGTTACACCATCCACAGCGCGGTGCATGAAGTGCGCCACGATGTCGCTTGTGTGGTGCATATCCACACGGCTGCCGGGATTGCCGTGTCAGCGCAAAAGCAGGGCTTATTGCCGTTGTCGCAGCAATCGCTGTTTGTATTGTCCAGCCTGGCCTATCACGGCTATGAGGGCGTGGCGCTGAATCACGATGAGAAGGCGCGCCTGCAGGCCGATTTGGGCGACAAGAATTTTATGATCCTGCCTAACCATGGGTTGCTCACGGCCTCCAATAGCATTGCCGATACCTTTCTGATGATGTTCACCCTGCAGCGCGCCTGCGAGATTCAAGTCATGGCGCAAAGTGGCGGCGCTGAGCTGATTCATATCCCGCAGCAGATTCTTAACGGCGCCAAGGCTATGGTCGCGGGCGTGATGAAAAGCGCGCAAGGCATGGGTGGTTCGCTGGCCTGGCCAGCGTTGCTGCGCAAGCTCGATCAGCAGATGCCAGGTTACGACGCATGAGTGCCTTGCCCGGTATTGCTTTAGCGGCGTGGCGCGCCCAGGGTTTGGGCTTCAACTTCCAGGGGCATGCCATGCGCTACTGGGTGGCGGGTGATGAACACGCCGAGCCGCTGCTGTTGATCCATGGGTTTCCCACCGCCAGTTGGGATTGGCATTACCTGTGGGCGCCATTGGCCGCGCGTTATCGGCTGATTGCCTGCGACATGCTCGGCTTTGGCGACTCGGCCAAGCCGCGCGGGCATGCTTACAGCCTGCTGCAGCAAGCTGACCTGCAGCAGGCGCTGCTTGAGCATCTGCACATCACCGGCCCGGTGCACGTACTGGCCCATGACTATGGCGACAGCGTGGCCCAGGAGTTACTGGCCCGGCATCACGAGCAGCGCTTCAAGCTGGCCAGCTGCGTGTTTCTCAATGGTGGCTTGTTCCCAGAAACGCACCGGCCGGTGTTGGTGCAGAAGCTGCTGCTCAGCCCCATCGGTCCGCTGGTCGGCCGGCTGTTCAGTCGCCAGAAGCTGGCAGCCAGTTTTGCCCGCATCTTCGGCCCGCAGACTCAACCGAGTGAAAGCGAGTTGGATGACTTTTGGAGCCTGATCGCCGAAAACCATGGCCCAGCAGTGATGCATCGCTTGATTCGCTACATGCCCGAGCGCCGCGTGCACCGTGAGCGTTGGGTGTCGGCCATGCAAAAAGGCGGGGTGGCGCTGCGGGTGATTGATGGTGCGGCGGATCCGATTTCCGGCGCACATATGGTCGCGCGTTATCGGGCGTTGATCGCCGATGCCGACACGGTGCTGCTTGCTGGCATTGGCCATTATCCGCAAATCGAGGCCCCCGAGCAGGTTTTGCAGCACTATTTGGCCTTTCGCCAGGCCTTGGCAGTGGGGTAGTCAAACGGCGCGAGCGCTGTGGCAGTGCCTGAAGCTGTTATGCGGCGCTGTCAGCGCCGCCCGGCGTGATTATCCCGCTGCTTTATCGCGCACCATTCAGCGCGGCTCGTGTCTATTGTGACCAGCGCGCGCCTGCTAGACACTCGGAGCATTGTTAATCTGCTGAGGAATGCTGCATGAGCGACGCCATCCGTTTTCAAGACCAGGTTGTAATCGTCACCGGTGCAGGTGGTGGCCTGGGTCGCGCCCATGCGCTGCTCTTCGCCAAACACGGCGCCAAAGTGGTGGTTAACGATCTCGGCGGCAGCACCCACGGCGAAGGCGCTAACGCCTCGGCGGCCGACAAGGTGGTTGAGGAAATCCGCGCGGCTGGCGGCACCGCCATAGCCAACCATGACTCGGTGACCGACGGCGAGAAAATCGTGCAGTGTGCACTGGACACCTTCGGTCGTATCGATGTGGTGGTCAACAACGCCGGCATTCTGCGCGACAAAACCTTTCACAAGATGGAAGACGCCGACTGGGACCTGGTCTACAAGGTCCACGTTGAAGGCGCCTACAAGGTCACCCGCGCGGCCTGGCCGCACATGCGCGAGCAGGGCTATGGCCGGGTGATTTTCACGGCCTCCACTTCAGGCATCTACGGCAACTTCGGCCAGTCTAACTACGGCATGGCCAAACTTGGTTTGTACGGCCTGACGCGCACCCTGGCGATTGAAGGGCGCAAGAACAATATCCTGGTCAACGCCATCGCCCCCACCGGCGGTACGCGCATGACCGAAGGGCTGATTCCACCGCAGGTGTTCGAACAGCTCAAGCCTGAGCTGGTCAGCCCGCTGGTGGTGTACCTGGCGAGCAATGCCTGTGAAGAAACCTCCGGCCTGTTCGAAGTTGGCGGCGGTTGGATGGGTAAAGTGCGTTGGGAGCGCAGCCTGGGCGCCGGTTTCGACCCGCGTGAAGGCTATAGCCCGGAAGACGTCGCGGCCAACTTTGCGCAGATCTGCGACTTCGAAGGTGCCGCCCACCCGAAAGACAATATCGAAGCGATGAAAGAGATGATGGCCAACCTGCAGAAGTTCGCCCTCTGAGTCAGCCGCGTTGCTGGAGGATTGGCCAGTAGCCTGACTCCACTGTTGCAAGGTTTAAAGCCAAGGCCGGCATTTATCCGGCCTTGGCTTTTTAGTGAATGGGTCATTGCGGTTGTGATGATTTGATGGCTGCAGCGGCCAAATACAGCTTTGCACTAATCCCTAAGTGTTTTGATGACTAATCATGGTCTGTCGCCATTTTGCGGGCCCGGTCTGATCATCAGGTTCGCAATGGGTCACGCCCCTATATGGACTTACTGCAATTCGTTAGCGAAACGTCCAACCGCTCCAACTACCTGTTTGGCGCCGTCCTGGATTTCTACAATCACGGTGCCGGCCTGATTGGCCAGCGCAAGGCCTTGCTCGGCTTGCTCGCGGCTGCTGAACATCTCCCGCATGGCTTGCTCAGCAAGCGACTGATTTTGTTGCACTACGCTGATGATTTCTTCCGTAGCTTCGCTGGTTCGGCCCGCCAGCTTACGTACCTCATCGGCAACCACGGCGAAGCCGCGACCATGCTCACCGGCACGGGCCGCCTCAATAGCAGCATTGAGCGCAAGCAAATTGGTCTGGGAGGCAATACCGCCAATCGTCTGTACGATTGAGCTGATTAACAACGATTGCTTGCCGAGCGCCTCAATACTTTCGGTGGCCGACTGCATCTGCCCAGCAATACTCTGCATGGTCTGAACAGTTTGCTGCACAACTTCAGCCCCACGCACGGCGCTCACATCCGTTTGTTGAGAAACGTCATACGCGACGCTTGCTGCGTCCCGCACTTCGGCTTCCCGAGCCACCTGTTCAGTCACGACGTTAGCGAATTTCACCACCTTGGATAACTTTCCTTCGGCGTCATGAACGGGGTTATATGTCGCTTCAAGCCAAACCTCTTGGCCTCTGCTGTCGATCCGCTTGAAGCGATCCGCCACGTATTCACCACGGTTGAGCGTCTGCCAAAAGGCGGCATATTGCGGCGAACCCGCCTCTTCAGGCGTACAAAAAAGGCTGTGGTGTTTGCCGATGATTTGGCCGAGCGAATAGCCCATTGCCGTGAGAAATTGCTGATTAGCGGTGATAACCGTGCCGTCTAAATTGAACTGGATAACCGCCGTAGAGCGGATTAACGCCTCAATAAATGCTTCGTTTTCTTTTGTTTTTTCGAGGGCCTGGCTGATCTCACTGCCATATCCCTGGACGTGGGACAGCTTTCCATCCTCGTCTTTGATTGGGAACCAATTCAGCTTGATCCAAGCAAGGCTGCCGTCGGCGCGCAGATAGCGGTAGTCATCACTGACCGGCTCAAACTTTGAAATCGCCTTATTAAATGAGTGAAAGCAGGGCAGGTTTTTCACGTAAGGCGGAACAATCGCTGACAGCGGACGTCCCCGAAGATCATTCGCATAACCCAGCGCCTTGGCGAAATTAGGGTTGAATTCGCAGATGTTAAACTGCGCATCGAGCCTGATAGAGAGCATGCTGCGATCCATCTGCTCAACCTGTTGACGCAGCAGATACAGCTCCGCACTCTGGTCTTGTAGTGTCTTTTTAAGGGTACGGTTGAACATTAACGTCTCCACAGAATTAGGTAGATGTTGATTCGCAATAGAGTCCTTGCCATTCCCTGGGGCGACCTACCGGCCTGCTGCGAATTATTCAAAATGCCTTGTAGCGGCATCCTAAAGAGGGGAAATGTTTAGTCAGCCATCGCGCTATGTATGTGGCAGATAATGCTGAAACGACAGCGATCAGCAGGCAGTAGCAATAGCGCATACACGCTTCTTTTGAACGAGACGATCCCAGTCCGCTACTTAAATTTTAGAACAGCCATTGGTATTGAAGCATATGCGGTGATTCCATTGGCCGCGTTCTACAGCCCGCCGGGGTGCTGACCAAAGCTCAATGCAACTGCACGCGTTGGTTGGCCGGCTGCCGCCGCACACCCTTTCCGTTCCCCGACAAACCGCGTTTCAGTCTTTGCTTGGAATCCCGTATTTGCGCAGGCGCATGGCGATGGCGCTGTGTGAGGTGTGCAGGCGGGTGGCTAATTGCCGGGTGGAGGGGTGGTTGGGATAGAGCTTTGCCAGCAGGGCTTTTTCGAACGCGGCCACGGCGGCTTCCAGGCTGCTGACGTCGCCTTCGGCCTGGTGTGCGGCGACGGCGGTGCCGGCGATGTCTAGGTCATCAATCTGCACCAGATTGCTTTCGCAGATGGCGGCGGCGCGGAAAATCACGTTCTGCAGTTGGCGCACATTGCCCGGCCAACGGTTGCTCAGCAGCGCCGGGTAGGTGTCTGGTGTTAGGCGGCAGGGCAGGCGCTGGATCTGCGCGCAGGCCTGCTGCATAAAGTGCCGCGCTAGCAACAGGATGTCCTGGCCGCGCTCGCGCAGGGGCGGCACTTCGAGGTTAAGCACGTTGAGGCGATAGAACAGGTCTTCGCGAAAGGCACCTTCGTTGACCATCTTTTCCAGGTCACGATGGGTGGCGCTGAGGATGCGCACATTGACCTTAACCTCACGCTCGCCGCCGACCCGGCGGAAGGTGCCATCGCTGAGAAAACGCAGCAGTTTGGCCTGCAGGTACGGCGACATTTCGCCGATTTCATCGAGAAACACCGTGCCCTGGTTGGCCAGTTCCAGCAGCCCCGGCTTGCCGCCGCGCTGGGCACCGGTAAAGGCGCCGGGGGCGTAGCCGAACAGCTCGCTTTCGGCGAGGTTCTCCGGCAACGCCGCGCAGTTCAACGCCAGAAAAGGGGCGGCGCGGCGTGTGCTGATGGCGTGGCAGGCGCGTGCCACCAGCTCTTTGCCGGTGCCTGTTTCGCCCTGAATCAGCAGTGGTGCATCCAGGGTAGCGACCCGTTGCGCGCGGGTTTTCAGGTTACGAATCGGCGCCGAGTCGCCGAGTAGCGAGTCAAACCCTTCGGCGTGATCATGGTGCAGCGCCGCCAGGCGTTCGCCGATGCGACTTGGGGCATACAGGCTGAGCAGGCCGCCGGCCAGGCGCCGCGCGCCGCCATCAACACCTTCGGTAATCGGTTGTGCATCGAGCAGCAGGGCCTGGCCCTTAAGGGTGATCTCGCGCATCGGTAGGCGAAAACCCTGGTCGAGTAGTTCGGCCTGCAACTGCGGGTCGGCGAACAACTCACCAATGTCCAAGCCCTCGGGCGGCTGGCCGCAGAGTTCGAGCAGCGCCGGGTTGGCCAGCAGCACGCGGCCCCGGCTGTCGACCGCGAGGACCGGGTCGGTCATGGCGGCGAGCAGGGCGTCGAGCTGCAGGTGGCGGCGCTGGCCGGGGAGGATGTCGACAATGGTCACGGCTTTTACCCCGCGCACCTTGAACAGCGCCTCGCGCAGTTCGTCGAGCACCTCGGGGCGCAGGGTCGGGGCGTCAATGTAGACGTTGGGTGGCACCATCTCCACCGCGTCCAGGTTGAGGTTGCGCCCACCGAGCAGGGCGAGGACTTCCTGGGTGATACCAACGCGGTCGATAAAGGTGACGTGAATACGCATGGAGACGGGCGGCCAACTGGGTTACAGGGGCGTCAGTATGCCCGGTCTGTTTGGCTTAGTTAACAAGGCTTAGCCGCACGTCAGGCGAGTGATCACTTCGCTTTCATCGATATGGATATTCAAGCGCTGCAGGTTGTAGTCCAGGGTGGCGGCATCGCCGGGCGCGAGTACGCGGATATATTTGGCGTTGGCCTTGAGCTGTAGCTGCTCGACCTGTTTGGCGCTGGCGTGTTGCCCCAGCATGCCTTGCAGGTGCTCGACGCTGCAGTCGCCGCTGATATCTGTCACGGATTGTGCCGGCTGCGGCGAGCTGCAACCGGCCAGGAGGGCGAGCAGGCTAAGGCTGCCGAGCGTGTGACGAAGAGCCATGATGCGTTCCTTGTATGAGCAAAACTGCAGCCAGCCTAGCAGCCGTGCGCGCTACCGCTCAACGTTGTGGCGCTAAGTCGTCGCTTCAGTGCCCAGATAAACCATCAGCAACTGCGCAAGCGCGGGCAACTTCCCTACAATTGCGCTTTTCCCCAGCGAGGCTGTCCTGTGCAAGCGGTGATCTCGATTCAACAACTGAGCAAAACCTACGCCAGCGGGCATCCGGCATTGCAGAGCATCAACCTGGATATTCGCCAGGGCGAGATTTTTGCGTTGCTCGGCCCCAACGGTGCCGGCAAAACCACCCTGATCAGCATCATCTGCGGCATCGTTAATCCGGGCGCTGGCAGAGTGTTAGTGGGCGGCAAGGACATCATCAAGGACTACCGCGCCGCCCGTGGGCAGATCGGCCTAGTGCCGCAAGAGTTGGTCAGCGATGTATTTGAAACCGTCTGGGCGACGGTGAAGTTCAGCCGTGGCCTGTTCGGCAAGAAGCCCAACCCGGCCTACCTGGGGCAACTGCTCAAGGACTTGTCGCTGTGGGACAAGCGCGACGCGAAAATCTTCGAGCTGTCGGGCGGCATGAAGCGCCGGGTGATGATTGCCAAGGCCTTGAGTCATGAACCGCAGATTCTGTTTCTCGATGAACCCACCGCCGGGGTCGATGTCGAGCTGCGCCGCGACATGTGGAACATGGTGCGCGGCCTGCGCGAGCGTGGGGTGACGATCATCCTGACCACCCATTACATCGAAGAAGCCGAGGAAATGGCCGACCGCATCGGCGTGATCAGCAAAGGTCAGATCATTCTGGTCGAAGACAAGCAGGCGCTGATGCACAAACTCGGCAAGAAACAGCTGACCTTGCAGTTGCAGCAGCCGTTGGCCAGTGTGCCCGCCGAGCTGGCGCTCTACGCGCTGGAACTGGCGGATGACGGCCATGCGCTGGTGTTTACCTTTGATGCGCAAAGCGAGCACACCGGCATCGCCGAACTGCTCAAAGACCTGGCCCAGCACGGCATCGATTTCAAAGACCTGCAGTCCAGCCAGAGTTCGCTAGAAGATATTTTCGTCAACCTCGTTCAGGAGTCGCGTCGATGAATTTCTATGCAATCCGCGCCATCTACCTGTTTGAGCTGGCGCGCACCTGGCGCACTTTGCTGCAAAGCATTGCCACGCCGGTGATCAGCACCTCGCTGTATTTCGTGGTGTTCGGCTCGGCCATTGGCTCAAGCATGACCCAGGTGCAGGGCGTCAGTTACGGCGCGTTTATCGTGCCGGGGCTGATCATGCTGGCGCTGCTCACCGAGAGCATCTCCAACGCCTCGTTCGGCATCTACATGCCCAAGTATTCGGGGAGCATCTACGAGCTGCTGTCGGCGCCAGTGTCCTACCTGGAAATCCTGATTGGCTATGTCGGCGCGGCGGCGACCAAGTCGATCATTCTTGGCTTGGTGATCCTGATCACTGCGCGGCTGTTTGTTGATTTCGAGATTCTTCACCCGTTTTGGATGCTGGCGTTTCTGGTGCTCACAGCGCTGACCTTCAGCCTGTTCGGTTTCATCATCGGCGTCTGGGCTGACGGCTGGGAAAAACTGCAGATCGTGCCGGCGTTGATCGTCACGCCGCTGACCTTCCTCGGCGGTGCGTTCTACTCGATCAGCATGCTGCCGCCTGCCTGGCAGACGGTGACCTTGTTCAACCCGGTGGTGTACCTGATCAGCGCGTTCCGCTGGAGCTTCTACGGTGTGTCCGACGTTAACGTTGGCCTGAGTCTGGTGATGATTCTCGGCTTTCTGCTGCTGTGCATCCTGGCGGTGGGCTTGATTTTCAAAACCGGTTATCGGCTCAAGAGCTAGAGGCTAAGGTGGCTAACCGAGAAAAGTTGCAAATCGAGCGGCGGACAAACTTTGTTTGATTTGCAGCGACATGGCTCAAATGCACAGCGCATCAGGGTTACAGCCAATTGAGGAGGGCGGCGCGGCACATTTGTGGTTAAGACCAACGTCTTAGGGCTTGCCTAAAGGGGGGCTCAATGGCGTAGGCTGGAGTTGTTGCCTTGGTAGGCAACGCATTCGCGAACGGTTGAAGAAGGAAAGCTTTATGCAAATCCAAGTTCACAGCGATAACCACATCGAAGGCAGTGCCCGCTTGGTTGAATGGGTCAGCGCCAGCGTTGCCAGCAAGCTGGAACGTTTCGATGACGAATTGACGCGTATTGTTGTCCACCTGCATGACGACAACGGTGCCAAAGCTGGTGCGCATGACAAGCGCTGCCAGATTGAAGCACGGCCAAAAGGCCTGCAGCCGCTTTCTGTAACCCACAAATCTGAGTCGCTGGAACAGTCCATCGACGGTGCCATTGAGAAACTGCACCACGCCCTTGAGCATCAGTTCGGCAAGTTGCGCAGCAAGCGTGCGACGCCGCTGCCCGCCAATGAAACCCTTGATATTCCGGGTCAGGATGCCTTGTTACGTGAAGACTTCCTCGCCGAGGAGCAATTGCGCGCCTTGTAACATGATGGCCCTAGTTGGCCTGTCTTAACCCCTTGTCCACGCGCTCCCGCAGCTTTCTGCGGGGGCGCTGTCGTTTCAGGGTCTCAAAAAAGTGGGCACTGCCTGTCTGCGGCAACCGCCTGCCTGAGGCGGCAAGGGCCTTCCTCTTCATTTCACGCTGTATAGGCGAAAGTACCGGCATTACTGGCGTGCAGGTGGTTGGCCCATATTCTGCAGAAATGCCTGGCAACTGACCTTTGCAGGGATTCGCCATGACCAGTATTTCCAACAGTTCGCCGCTGGCGAGCTACTTCGCCAACACCGCCAAACCCAGCACGGCTGCGGCTGCAGGCAGTGGCAGCAGTACGGATAAACCGAGCACCAGTGCGCCAGACCCGCTTGCGGAAATTCGCCGATTTGCCAGCGGTATGGTGGCCAACAGCCGCGGTGGCCTGCTGCGCGCAATGAACGCCGAGAGCAGCGGTGCCAGCAACGCCATTGCCAGCGATCGCTTTCGCCCGGCAACCGAGCAGAGCAGCGACACCTCTAAAATTGCCCTGCCGGATGTCGCTGAACTGGATCGTGAAGACGCCGCCAAGCTGCTCGCGCAGATCAACAAACTGGTCGACGCTGGCCTCGACAAGACCGACAGCTTTGTCGGCTACAACGGTGATGAGCAAACCGACTCGCTGACCACTTACCGTGACTGGCTGCAGGCCAGGGGCGGCGTCAGCATTTACGTTTAAGTGCTTTGCCGCCGATTTCGCCTGCCGTGCTGCCTGCGCATTGGGCTGGTTTCAGCGTGCGAGGTGCGCCAATATCACCCGACCACAGTGGTGGGCACGCCGCATGGGCATGGCCAGGTCGAGGGGATTTATGACGAGCAAGGTGTTTATTCGGGCGTTTTTTGCCCTGGGTGGGGCGCTGTTGTGCGCCACTGGCGTGCAGGCCGCTGAAGAGGCGCAGCTGCTCGGTTTGATCAACAACTACCGCAGTGAAGTGCAGCGCTGTGGTGATCAGGCCTCTGCTGAACTGCCGCCGCTGATGGCCGATCCACGGTTGGTGCAACCGGTCGGTCGCGCCGGGGATTTGCAGCAGGCGATGAGTGCGGCGGGTTACCCAATGGTCAATGTGCAGGCGATCAGCTTGTCCGGGCCGCGGGATGCGGCGGCGGCGCTAAAGGTGCTGCAAGAGAGTTTCTGCGCAATCGTTCTCGATCCGCAGTTTGTCGATGTCGGCATCCATCAGCAGGGCCGTGACTGGCGCATTCTGTTGGCCCGGCCGTTGCTGAGCGCACGCCTAGGCGATTGGCAGGTGGAAGGGCAAAAGCTGCTCGAACAACTCAACACTGCACGACGTACGGCGCGCCAATGCGGTAGCCAATCCTTTGCTGCCGCCGCGCCGCTGCAGTGGAATGCCACCCTGGGCAGCACCGCCGAAGCCCACAGCCGGGCCATGGCCAACGGCAATTTCTTCGATCACCAAGACCCCGACGGCCGCACCCCCGGCGACCGCGCGGAGCTGGCTGGCTATAGCGGTCAGCGTATCGGCGAGAATATCGCTGCCGGATTAGATACGCCGAGTAAGGTGGTCGACGGCTGGCTGGCCAGCCCCGGGCACTGCGCCAACCTGATGAACTCGCAATTTACCGAGCTGGGCGCGGCCTATGCCAATGACCCGAAAAGCGATGCCGGGATTTACTGGACGGCTATGTTTGGTGCGCCCTAGCCGCTGGCAGTTTTGGTTCGGGTAACGCCAAGCCCGGGTGGCGTTAGCTTTCGTCGTGCCCAAGGCAATACTGGTTGTTGCCGTTGCGCTTGGCGCGGTACATCGCCTGGTCAGCAATATGGATCAGGCTGTCGATGGTGGGGCCGTGCTCTGGGTACATGGCAATGCCCAGGCTAGCGCCGATCGGGTGGTGGCTAGCGGCCAGCAGCATGGGCGGGGTCAGGCGTTGGAGGATTTTTTCGCTGATCAAGCGAGCGTCGTCTTGCAGGCTATTGCTGCGGTTCAGCCCTTCGATGATCAGTACAAATTCATCGCCGCCCAGGCGTGCGACAAAATCTGATTCACGCAGGGTTTTCAGCAGCCGTTGCGCGACGCCCACCAACAGCTGGTCGCCCACGGCATGGCCATGCTCATCGTTGATTTGTTTAAAGCCGTTGAGGTCGATAAACACCAGGGCCATGCGCGTGCCATTGCTGCGCGCGCGGGCCAGTGAACGTGCCATCTGTTCTTCAAGTTGCAACCGGTTGGGCAGCCCGGTCAGTGGGTCGTGGCGGGCGAGTTTTTGCAGTTGGCTGACTGAAGCCTTCTCTTCGGTGATGTCACGTACCACACCCATCAACTTGATCGCCTGACCGTTGCCATCCTTAAGCACATTGCCGGTTTCGCGCAGCCAGCGGATGCTGCCATCCGGCCACACCACGCGGTATTCCTCGTCATGGTTGTGGCCGGTTGCAATGCAGCGCAGTTCCCCGGCGCGGACCTGCTCGCGGTCATCCGGGTGCACGCAACTGCAAAACAGGCTGTAGCTCGGCGTGACCTCGCCGGGTTTGAAGCCGAACATGCCGTAGATGGCCTCCGACCAATACAGCGTGTCGCTGTCGATGGACCAGTCCCAGGTGCCAATGGAGGCGAAATACTGACTGCGCTTGAAGCGCTCGGCATCTTCCGCGGGGGCGTTTGGCTGAGGTGTAGCGAGCGTGAGCACGATGGCATCGCCACGCCCCGCGCGCTGGATGCGGCGCATATCCACGTCGGCTGTGGCTAGCGGCAGGCGTTGATGCACGGGCAGGCGGTCGTGCGCAGGCAGTTGCGGTAACCACTGCTGCAGCGACGTTCCGCGCAGTGCTGCGTCGGCATTCAATATCCTGGCCGCCGCCGCGTTATGCCGCTGAATAAGCCCCTTGTGGTCGAGCAGCAACAGCCCATCGGTGCTGGCGTCCAGCAAGGCACGTTGCTCGCGCACCTGCTGTTGTAGCCGCCGCTGACGCCGGAACAACAGCACGCTTAACGATCCCGTTAGAAGGAGCAGGAGTGCGAGGCCGGTGGCGAGCAGAGGCATGTGTACAAGCACGTGGTTCAGGTCTTTAAAGCGACTAGATCGCGGCATTATGCACGTTGCAGGGACGTTTTGTGGCGTTATGCCATCGTTGTTTTGCCGGGTGGATTGTATGCAAGCCGAGCAGGGCGGGTGTGCCTGGTACGCGACCCTGAGCCATCTTAATAAGGTGGTATTCACGTCATGCACGTGGTTGAACGCGGGCGGTGCTGGGGCCATGCTCGGCCTTTTTCCACCGCCAGAGGCCCATCCATGGACGTCCTGCGTACCCCTGACAGCCGCTTTGACAACCTACCCGGCTATGCCTTTGCCGCCCATTACCTCAGGGTTGATGACGGCGAAGGCGGCCAGCTGCGTGTGCATTACCTCGATGAAGGCCCAGCGGATGCGCCGCCGGTACTGCTTCTGCATGGCGAGCCGTCGTGGAGTTACCTGTACCGCAAGATGATCCCGATTCTGGTCGCCGCTGGCCATCGGGTTATCGCCCCCGACCTGGTTGGTTTTGGCCGTTCCGACAAACCGAGCAAGCGCAGCGACTACACCTATCAACTCCATGTTGACTGGATGCAGGCCGTGCTTGAGCAGCTCAACCTGCAGCACATCACTCTGGTTTGTCAGGATTGGGGCGGGTTGATTGGCCTGCGCCTGGTGGCGGAGAACCCACAGCGCTTCGCCCGCGTCGTCGCCGCCAATACCATGTTGCCCACCGGCGATCACAACCCCGGTGACGCCTTCAAGAGCTGGCAGGACTATTCACAGAAAGTCCCCGAGTTTCCGGCAGGCGCGATCATCGACCGCTCGACCACCACCGAACTGCCGCAAGCGGTGATTGATGCCTACGACGCGCCGTACCCGGACGAGTCCTATAAGGAAGGCGCTCGGCAGTTTCCCCTGCTGGTGCCGATTACCCCCACAGACCCTGCTGCCGAGAAGAATCGCGCCGCCTGGGCGGTGTTGATGAAGTGGGATAAGCCGTTTCTTACCGCCTTCAGTGACTCTGACCCAATCACCGCCGGGGGCGACAAAGTCATGCAGAAGCTGATCCCCGGCACCCAAGGTCAGGCTCACACCACCATCGTCAATGGCGGGCACTTCTTGCAGGAGGACCAAGGCGAAGTGCTGGCTGAGGTGGTGGTTAGCTTTATTGCGGCCAATCCATAAGTCGCAGAATTTTTGCGAGCGAAGTCGGACGTATAGTCGCTGGTGCGTAGAGGCGGGTAAGGTGTCTGGCGTTAAATGTTTTTGCTAACTCGTCGTACAGCGCCCTCAGCTATGAGTGCTTGGACCTGTACGGCGAGTTTGAAGCATTGCACTGAATCAGATGGCTATGGGTTAGCGGGCCAGTTCAGTGTCCGCGACACCTTTTTGCCCTTCTGCCTCTGACACTTCCTGAAGCTTTGCTCCGCCGACGAAGACGCCCATCTTGATCGACTGACGTACGTAGTGGTTTTTTCCTGCTTCGGCGTTCAGATTGATGGTGTTGTCACTGAACTCGGACTCGGTAGCCAGAACGTGTGGGCCAGGACTTACGACGCGATAGAAGTAGGTGTTCATGGCCGTCTCGCCGACAACTTCATTGTCGATCTTGACTGTTTTTTTCAGGATTGGGCCCAGGGCCGAATCACGGAAGATATAAAGCCCTGCCTGGTTCTCAGGTGGTGCCGGGAACGCTTTAAGGGCTTGGTCCTTTTCTACCGACTCCATCGGTACAGATGCACAACCGGACAGCAGCGCAATACCGAGAGCAGCTGCACACATCATCAATTTTTTAGACATGAATACTCGTTCCTGAGTAGGGAGTTGACTGGTTTGCTGGCAATTTGCCAGCGGGCGCCACTTTATCTTGAACTTCCTACAAATCAATCTGTTGCCATCGAAAAATCAGTGATGAACACTCGCACTATTGCTGATGGCGGTATGGCGACGCCGGATCTAAGTGACCGGCCAGAGCAGTGGCAGCACATGCTCGCGCAGCAGGGGCGCCAGGGTTGCTGGCGGCACCTCTCCGGGTGCGAGCCAGCGCAACTCTTCCAGTTCGGCGGCGGCGCTGACGGGGTGCGGCAGACGGGCTTGGAAGACGCTGGCGTCAATCCAGGTGTCGGCCTCATTGGCCGCTGCGGCGCGGAACTGGCCGAGTGGTTGCAGCGCGTCGGCTGGCAGGCTGAGGTTGAGTTCTTCTTGCAGTTCGCGGGTCAGCGCGGTGATCGCATCTTCACCAGGCTCGGCTTTGCCGCCGGGCAGCATAAAGCCCAGGGTGTTGCGTTTACGTACCAGCAGTAAGCGGCCGGCCTCGTCGAACAGGCAGGCGGCGGAAATGGTCAATGTGGTCATGGCTTTCGCTTTGGCTGAGTGTGGTGCTTCAGTGCACGGAGCCGGAGGCGCGGCGTTCGTGTACCAGCGCCAGTGCGCGCTGGGTCATCTGGTCGAGTTGGCGGTCGCGCTGTTTCTCCGCTTCGCTCATGGCCTTCTTGCCGTGTTGCTTGAGCAAGTAAGCGTGGATCTGCCGCACTTCCGTGGACTCGAAGATTGGCGCCAAGTCCTGCACCGCGACCAGGCCGTCCGAGCGATAGGCGCGGGTGCTCATCAGCACTTGCGGGCCGTGCGCCGCCAGCAGCTGAAAGCCCATGGCCTCGAAGGTCGGTACTTTGCTCGCCACGCAGGCCAATTCGGTATGCGGGTGGCGGCGGGTTATCTGCTGCAGCATGGCGCGGGCCATGCCGTGGCGGCGCTTGCTGGCCTGCACGGCCATGTACGCCAGGGTGCAGGCCTCGGGGTCATCCTTAGCCGGCAGGTACAGGGCAAAGCCCAGCACGTGCGATGGGTCTTGATCATCCAGCGCGAGGATCAACCGCGCGCTGCTCTCCAGCTCACTGTCCATGGCTTGCAGGTACAGGTGCATCTCGTAGCCGATGACGTACTGATACAGCTGGTAGAGCGGGTTGCTGGGCGTTAGCGACACCGGGCTGATGTCACTGAGGTAGTCCACCACCATCTGCAGCACCTGGCTTTTCAGCGACTCTGGCGGTGGGGTGTCCAGGTGTACGAGGGTGAACATCAGTCGGGCTCCGGTGCGTTAGCGGTGGCGGCATTGTAACGCCCTCGACACGTGCCCGTTGCAGCGCGACGCTGACAACGCGCTGCGCAATCCATACGCCTCGGCGCACCGGTGGCTTCCCAGGGGGCAGGCTTCCTATATGATGCGCCACCCGCAAAAACCGCCCCTTAATCATCTGGTCACTATGTCCGTTAATGCCCTCTATACCGACCTGTCTGATTATTACGACCTGATGTGCGCCGATATCGACTACCAGGCGCAAAGCCGCTGCATCCATCGGCTGCAGCAGCTGTTTGGCAACGCCGGCTGCCGCCATCTGGATTTGGCCTGCGGAACGGGGTCGCATGTGCGCCATTTTCTTGATGCGGGCTACACCAGCAGCGGCCTCGATATTAATCAGCCGATGTTGAACAAGGCCGCACTCCGTTACCCGCAGGCGCATTTCTCGGTGCAGGACATGTGCAGTTTCAGCGTGAGCGAGCCGCAGGACCTGATCACCTGCTTTCTCTATTCCATCCACTACAGCGCCGGCATCGAGCGGCTAAAAGCCTGCATCGCCAGCGTGCATGAGGCGCTCGAAACCGGTGGCTTGTTCTGCTTTAACGCGGTTGATAAGGGCAAGATCGATAACAACCTGTTTACCGCGCACAGCGCGCAACATGACCACGGCTTATTCACCTTCAGCTCTGGCTGGCATTACCCAGGCGAGGGTGAGCGGCAGTTATTGAAGCTGCGGATTGAGAAGGTGACAGCCGGGCAAACCGAGGTGTGGCACGACGAACACCCGATGGTCGCGCTGAGTTTCGTCGAGTTGCAGGCGCTGCTACAGCCGTACTTTGAGGTGCATATGCTGGCGCATGATTACCAGGCGATCATCCCGTGGGACGGGGCGTCCGGGAATGCACTGTTTGCCTGCGTAAAAATCGGTTGATCGCCCCCACGCCTAGCGCGGGGACGAGCGGGCCAGGGCTATTACTTGCTGCGTAAGTCGCTGACTTTGCCGTCAACCAAGCTGATGCGGTAAAGCTCGCGGATAACGTTACCGGCGAACTCTAATTGCACGATGGACACATCGTTGAGGGTCGTCTCAATACCCCCAGGTTGCGCCTGATTCAGCTTGGCAACCAGTGTGTCGAGCCCCGCGTTCAGCTCGGCGGTGAGCGGGGTCATGCTGTACACCACGGTGTTATGCGGGTTGTGCGCCAGCAACGGTTGACCGTCTTTGATGACGTTAACCCCGCTCACGCCCACCTGCTTAACCAGTGCTTTACCGGCGTCACTCATCTTCGCGTAAACCGGGCCCGTCACCCTCGGCAGTGGGCCATCGCGCAGCGGTGCCAAGGCGGCCGTGGCGGCGGTGTTGTAGCTCATCATCTGCTCAAAGCCCGGCCCTTGTTTGATCACGCCCAGGTCAATCCACCAGGGCCGGCCGGCATCTTTGGCAGCTTCGGTTTTCGAGAAGGTTTTCAGCGTGATCATCAGCGGCGCCGGTGGCTTCGGCAGGGCGGCTAGCATTTTTTCCGGGGTGGCTGGGTCGGCGCTATGGATATGCACGACCGTGATATGCGGAATATTGACTGTTTTCAACTCGCTGCTGAGCTTCTGCTCGCGCAACGTCTGCTCCACCAGCGGCGTGACCTTGTTGTTGAGGGTTGCATTAACCGCTTCCGGCAAACGGTAAACCAGGCCGTAGGTGGCAACGTGCGGCCTGAAATCAGCCGACTCCAGCGAGCTGTTGTCGATTTCAGCCGCAGACAGGCTGCTGATGCTCAATGCACTGAGCAGTATTGAAGCAAGCAGCGTGCGGGGCAGGGTGAGGTTAGGCATGAGGGCTCCATTCGTTGGTTTATCCAGAATGTTCAGTGTCGAGTCTAGGTATGACAGGCCAGTGACATCGTCAGGTTTCAGCGGCTCTGCTGCGCGCGGCTACGGTTGGCGTGTGTCTGCACTGTGGCGATTTGTCGGTGTGAGCGGCTGTGGTGGCGCGAGGGCTTAAGCGCGCTGGCGTACAGACGTCAGTCACGCTTGTGTGCATTATGAAAACTCGTCCTCTATGTAATCGGGCAGCTTGCCAGCGCATTGCATAAGGCGTTGTACGGGAGTCACGCACATGAGCATTTCCAAACTGCTGTTCACTGGCATTCTGCTGTCCACCCTGGGCTTGAGTGGTTGCTCGAATATGTCTCACCAGGACAAAACCACCGCCGGCGGCGCAGTGGTCGGCGGTGTGGCCGGTAATTTGTTGTGTGGCGGCGTGCTGTGCACCGGCGTTGGCGCTGCCGTTGGCGGAGTGATTGGTCACGAAGTGGGCAAAGACGACAAGAAAAAATAGCCAGAGGCCAGGCAGGCTTTAGCGAGTAGGGTGGATGACGCTTTATCCATCCACCGTTGCGGTGGTTGATGCGTTATAGGCTCACTCCCCAAAACCGCTCGCGGCCGGCTCCGGCGCAATGCACCAGTCTTCTGAATACACCCCCTGTGCCACGGCGCGGTGAAAGCTCGAATAGGGCCAGTCCGCCAGCCGTTCGACATGCCCATGCTTCAGCGGGTTGTAATGGATATAGTCGAAGTGGCGTTGGTAATCCCCTTCATCGCGGATCAGGTGTTCCCAGTAGCGCCGTTGCCAGATGCCACGCTCGCGCCTGCGTTGTTGATTGATGGTGCGCGTCTCTGTGAGTGGCACGCGTTTGGCGAAGGCGAATTTGATGACCTTCCAGCGCAGTGCAAAGTCGGCATCGCCGGGTGGCAGCGTCCACATGCAGTGCATGTGTTCGGGCAGCACCACCCAGGCATCGATATGAAAGGGATGTCGCAACCGCGTTGCGCGCACCGTTTCGCGCAATAGTTCGATTTCACGGATCAGCAGATCGCTGCTGCGGTCACGCAGGTTGATGGTAAAAAAGTAAGTGGCCCCCGGTACGCGGGAGCGGCGGTAGTTGGGCATGGCGGCTCATCCTTGAGCGGTTGGGTCGTTGAACCATGGTGGACAAGCTTCGCGTTGTCCACCCTACGGCTGCCGAGCGTAGGGTGGATGACGCTTTATCCATCCACCGTTGCGGTGGTTTGCGTACACACGCCGCTTCGGTGTTATTCACTGCTACCGGTTCCGCCCTTACGGCGGGTCACTTTTGGCAGTTGCCCCAAAAGTAACCAAAAGGTCTTGCCCCTTGCATCCGGCCCGACTTCGTCGGGTTCCCTTGCTCCATCGTCGTTCCAGGGGCCGGCGTACAAGGGCCGTCCCTGGCCCTTTACGCCTCTCGCCGCATCCATGCGGCCCGCGCCCATCCACAACGATTCCGCTCGGCCTCCTGAAAGGGGCGTTTGGCGTCGTCTGTGAGATTGCGGATTGAAAAGCAAAAGCGTGGCGATTTTGGCCATCAACCCTGCTGGGCTTTTTGATGGGTATCGCTGCGCTCCACCCATCCTACGAATGCCATTCGTACCTGTAGGAGCGGGCTTGCCCGCGATGCTTCTGTAAGCGCTCCATAAACCCCGTCCTGGCGGACGGGTTTGTTTTCAGGAAGCAGAGGCAGAAGCTGGCGAGCAGTTCCACGGCAGCAGCGCTTCGTAGTCTTCGACGCTCTGTGCCGCAGGCAGGCGTTCAAGGATGTGGCG
>JAHIWP010000014.1 GCA_018816095.1 Gammaproteobacteria bacterium | reverse complement strand
TGCGTAGCTGCCTGCCTGAAAAGTGTCCGGATGGCCGTGGAATCGGTGTCCGGATGCTCGTGGAGTGAGTGTCCGGATCAGCGTGGAATCACTGTCCGGATGTGCGTGGAATGGGTGTCCGAGTCAGCGTGGAATCCGCAAAGTGCTGCAGAAATGCGGCGAGCCGGTGTTCCGTGACCTAGTGGGCTATTCCCTCGGCCCGAATCAGCGGCGCGAATACCCCATTGAGGAGTGGGTTTACGGCCCGAATAACGGCATGTTGAGCATTCTTACCTTCGAAGGCAGCCGCTTGCGCGCCATCGAACGCCGTCGTAGCCGCTAATAGATGAAAACCCTGATCAGCGCCCTGCTATTACTTGTGTCCATCTGTGCACAGGCCTCATCGACCCTGCGTTGCGCTAGCGGGCTGGTCAGCCTCGATGACACCACCAGCGAAGTCAGCAGTAAGTGCGGCGAACCACTGAGCCGTGACTTTCTCGGCTACCGTGAAGTGCTAGATGAATATGGTTTCTACAATGAAGTCGCGGTCGAAGAGTGGTCATACGGGCCACGCAACGGCATGTACCAATTTCTGCGTTTTCAAGGGAATCGATTGATCAAGATCGACAGCAAACGCCGTAACTAGCAACACCCTCCCACACCCACGATAAGGACATTGCGCCATGCAACGGATAGCTCTCAGCCTCACCCTGCTCGCTCTAGCAACCGGCGCCCAGGCCAGCACCCTGCGCTGTGAGAAGGGCATCGCCAGTACCGGCGACCGCACCACAGAGGTCGCTAGCAAATGCGGCGAGCCGATTGCCCGCGACATGCTGGGCTACACACTGGATGCCCACGGCAATAACGAGTTTCTCGTCGAGGAGTGGGTTTATGGCCCGCGTAACGGCATGAACTACTACCTGCGATTCGAAGGCGGCCGCCTGAAGAGCGTGGAGAGCAAACGCGGCAGCTAAGCCCTGCCGCGCAGCCACTAAAAAGCCCCGCGGGTTCTGCCAGCGGGGCTTTTTACGCCTTATTACAGCTTACTGCTGAAGTCACGCAGCTCATCCTGAGCCTTTTCCTTGCTCCAGCCGTAGCGCTCTTGCAGCTTGCCGGCCAGGTACTCGCTATGACCTTCGGCTACATCCAGATCATCATCGGTCAGGTTGCCCCAACGCTCCTTCATGCGGCCATTGAGTTGCTTCCACTTACCTTTAATCACGTCAGAATTCATTGCTCAATCCTCGATGGTTTTAACGGGGTTATTGCACCGGTCCACGCGAAGCTTGGGGTTTAATTGGCCGTTTTTAAGGCTTCGGCTGCCACAGCGGTTACACCTTTGATTTCTTTAGCCTTGGCCACGGCAAGATCGCGCTCAGCATCACTGGCAACAACACCCGACAGGGTGACCACACCTTTGTTGGTTTCAACGCTGATATCGATGCCACTCAACTCACTGTCCGCCAGAAAGGTCGACTTCACTTTGCTGGTGATCCAGGTATCGGTAACGGCATCTTCAGTGGCGTTCATGGTCTCGCTCGCGGCCAGCATGGTCGGCTGCACCGCCGTGCGGGTGTCAGCAAGAACCGGCCCGGCCAATAACAGGCTCAGGGCAGTGGCGGTCAGAGTGGCGCTGGCGACGTGCTTGATTGGCTGCTTCATGGATAGTGCTCCTGCATAAGTAAAAAGACCTGCAACCTTCATTGGTTGCGGTTACATAAGTACTGTTGCAGGCGGCATGCCAGCTTTTAAAATATTATTTTAACTATATATATCAATAGCTTAGATATAGTTAAAGCCATCCCTTGTCGTGCATTTTGCATGCCCAGGCGTATGACCCCATGCACTGTGCACGACCTGCCATGAAGTTTTTCATAGGCGAAAAAAAGGACCCCGAAGGGTCCTTTTTAAACAGCGCGGGAGCGATTAAGCCTCCGACACCTTGGCAGCAGCAACGTCCTTGATGGACAGCTTGATGCGGCCGCGGTTGTCGACGTCCAGTACCAGCACTTCGACTTCCTGACCTTCTTTAAGAATGTCGGTCACTTTCTCTACACGCGCATCGCTGAGCATGGAGATATGCACCAGACCGTCTTTACCCGGCAGGATGTTAACGAAGGCACCGAAGTCGACGATGCGCTCAACCTTGCCGATGTAGATCTTGCCGATTTCAGCCTCTGCGGTGATACCCAGAACGCGCTGACGTGCAGCTTCAGCAGCTTCCTTGGTTTCGCCAAAGATTTTGATCGAGCCGTCGTCTTCGATATCGATCGAGGCCTTGGTCTCTTCGCAGATGGCACGGATGGTCGCGCCACCTTTACCGATCACGTCGCGAATCTTGTCCTGGTCAATCTTCATCGCGATCATGGTCGGCGCATTAGCCGACAGCTCAGTACGCGACTGGGCAATGACCTGGTTCATCTGGCCGAGGATGTTCAGGCGCGCTTCCAGGGCTTGGCCCAGAGCGATTTCCATGATTTCTTCGGTGATGCCCTGGATCTTGATGTCCATCTGCAGTGCAGTAACGCCATTGGCGGTACCGGCAACCTTGAAGTCCATGTCGCCCAGGTGATCTTCGTCACCGAGGATGTCGGTCAGAACGGCGAACTTCTCGCCTTCCTTAACCAGACCCATGGCGATACCAGCAACCGGCGCTTTCATCGGTACACCAGCGTCCATCAGGGCCAGGGAAGCGCCGCAGACGGAAGCCATCGAGGAAGAACCGTTCGACTCGGTGATTTCCGAGACCACGCGAATGGTGTACGGGAATACGTCAGCAGCCGGCAGCATAGCCGCGATAGAGCGACGAGCCAGACGACCGTGACCGATTTCGCGGCGGCCAGTGGCGCCCATGCGACCACACTCACCGACCGAGTACGGCGGGAAGTTGTAGTGCAGCATGAAGGGGTCTTTACGCTCGCCTTCGAGGGTATCGAGCAGCTGTGCGTCACGAGCGGTACCGAGGGTGGCAACCACCAGAGCCTGGGTTTCGCCACGGGTGAACAGTGCCGAACCGTGGGTTTTGTCCAGAACACCCACTTCGATGTTCAGACCACGCACAGTGCGGGTGTCACGACCGTCGATACGCGGCTTACCGTTAACGATGTTCTCGCGCACGGTGCGGTATTCGATTTCGCCAAAGATTTCTTTAACTTCACCGGCAGTCGGCTGACCTTCAACACCTGCGAACTTGGCAACGATTTCATTGCGCAGTTCACCCAGACGGGCATAACGCTCGTGCTTGACGGTGATGGTGTAAGCCTGGGAGATCGCCTCGCCAAACTCGCCGCGAATCGCGTTGAGCAGTGCGGTATTCTCAGCCTTTGGCTGCCAGTCCCAAGTCGGCTTGGCGGCTTCGGCGGCCAGCTCGGCAACGGCGTCGATGACGACCTGGAATTCGTCGTGGGCGAACAGTAC
This sequence comes from Gammaproteobacteria bacterium, assembly GCA_018816095.1. Lineage (GTDB taxonomy): Bacteria > Pseudomonadota > Gammaproteobacteria > Pseudomonadales > Pseudomonadaceae > Aquipseudomonas > Aquipseudomonas spirodelae. The sequence goes on along the minus strand of JAHIWP010000014.1, from coordinate 83,542 downwards.
AGCGCCCAGCATCTGGTCTTCGGTCAGCTCTTTAGCTTCCGATTCAACCATCAGTACGGCGTCTTTGGTACCGGCTACGACCATGTCCAAGCTCGAGGCCTTAAGCTGCTCGTAGTTCGGGTTAAGCAGGTAGCCGGTTTCCGGGTGGAAAGCTACGCGCGCAGCACCGATTGGGCCGTTGAACGGGATGCCGGAGATGGCCAACGCAGCCGAAGTACCGATCATCGCAGCGATGTCCGGATCGGTCTTTTTGCTGGTGGAGATCACGGTGCAGATAACCTGCACTTCATTCTGGAAACCTTCTGGGAACAGCGGACGGATCGGACGGTCGATCAGACGCGAGGTCAGGGTCTCTTTCTCGGAAGGACGGGCTTCACGCTTGAAGAAACCGCCTGGAATTTTGCCGGCTGCGTAGGTTTTTTCCTGGTAGTGCACGGACAGCGGGAAAAAGCCTTTGCTCGGGTCAGCGGTCTTGGCGCCAGTTACGGCAACCAGTACGGCAACGTCGTCGTCAACGGTGACCAGCACAGCGCCGGAGGCTTGACGGGCGATACGACCAGTCTCGAGGGTAACGGTCGATTGACCGAACTGGAATTTCTTGATTACCGGGTTCACGGTGTTTTCCTTCTCTTTATTGCCCTTGGGGAAAGCGGTTCTTGCCACCGAGTGTGCGTCTTAATGAAGCACACACGGGTATTGCAGAATGAGTGGGCGGTGACGGGAATCGGACCCGTTGGCGTCCAAAAACAACTAATGCACAAACGCAAAAGCTGGAAGCAGGGGTAAACCCCACTTCCAGCTTCGGCAGTCAGCTACGCATAAGCATTGCTTAGCGACGCAGACCCAGGCGACCGATCAAAGCGGTGTAACGAGCAACTTCCTTACCTTTGAGGTAATCCAGCAGCTTACGACGCTGGTTTACCATGCGGATCAGGCCACGACGCGAGTGGTGGTCTTTACCGTTGGCTTTGAAGTGACCCTGCAGCTTGTTGATGTTGGCGGTCAGCAGTGCAACTTGCACTTCTGGGCTACCAGTATCGCCTTCAGCTTGCTTGTAGTCGGCAACTATTTGAGCTTTTTCTTCAACGCTGAGTGCCATGTGGGCAATCCTCTCAGTTAGGCAACTGTCGAAACAGCTGCAATAGGCCAGGAATTACTTCCTGTGTTTTAAAGTGAGGTATGACCGCGCCTATTAACAGCCACCCTCAAAGCACGCAGACCCGAGCCGAAACCCTTGCTTGCGCTACGGTCATGCTGACCGAATCCTACGCCACAGGCCTGAGGCCCGGGCCTGCAACCAAGGCTAGGCCTTGTTTGCAATCAATCGACGCGGCGCAATACGCCCGTCTTCGCTCACTTCACCGATACCGATAAAGCGACCATTGTGATCTTGCACCCGCACCATGCCGAACTTCGGCGCTTCCGGGGCGCGTACCGGCTGCCCTTGCAACCAGTAGAACGAACTGTGCTCGGAGAACTGCAACAACGGCCAATGCTGCAAACCGCTGTCAGCCGGCAGCAAGAACTGATCAACCGCTTCGTTACCGCCTTCAGCATGCACACGTTCAAGCTCTTCGAGCGTGACGGTACGGCTCAAATCGAACGGCCCGGCTTTGGTTCTGCGCAGCTCTGCAACGTGTGCACCGCAACCCAGCAAATGGCCAATGTCTTCGACCAGCGTACGGATATAGGTGCCTTTGCTGCAATCGACCGCCAGACGCGCTTGCTCCGCCTCACAGCCCAGTAATTCCAGGCGCGCAATAGTAACAGAACGCGGCTCGCGCTCCACTACTTCACCGGCACGGGCGAGCTTGTAAAGCGGCTGGCCGTCGCGCTTGAGCGCTGAGTACATCGGCGGTATCTGGCTGATCTCGCCACGAAACTGCGGCAATACCGCCTCGATATCGGCGCGACCAACGGTCACCGGACGACGCTCCAGCACTTCGCCTTCGGCATCGGCGGTGGTGGTGGTCACACCCAGCTGCATCAAGGTTTCGTAGCCTTTGTCGGCATCCAGCAAGTACTGGGAAAACTTGGTCGCCTCGCCAAAGCACAACGGCAATACGCCAGTGGCCAAAGGATCGAGGCTGCCGGTGTGCCCAGCCTTCTCGGCATTCAGCAACCAACGGACCTTTTGCAGGGCCGCGTTGGAGCTAAAGCCTTTAGGCTTATCCAGAAGGATGATGCCATCGACGGCACGACGAATACGTTTCACCTGGGCCACGCGCTTACTCCTTGGCCTCAGTCGATTCGTCATCGTGCTGGCGGTCTTCGCTGACCGCACGCTCGATCAGTGCAGACAGCTGCGCACCGCGAATCACGCTTTCATCGTAATGGAAGCGCAGGTTCGGCACGCTGCGCAGCTTCATCGCACGGCCCAACTGCATGCGCAGGAAGCCACTGGCATCGTTGAGCACCTTGATGCTCTGCGCCACGGTATCGACACCTTCTTCCGGCTCGCCACCCATAACGGTGACGAACACCTTGGCGTGACTGGAGTCACGGCTGACTTCCACCGCGGTGATGGTCACCAGGCCGCCAAGACGCGGGTCTTTGACTTCCAGGCGGATCAACTGCGCCAACTCGCGCTGTATCTGGTCGCCGATGCGCTGGGCCCGGCTAAATTCTTTGGCCATTTTTACTACCTTCACTCGCCGCACTGCCCGAAAAAGCAGTGGACCTAAAAGCGGCAAACGCCCGGCCGCGCAAAAGCGGGGCCGGGCGCTGCATGTTGCGACTCGTGCTTACAAGCTACGAGCCACTTGGACTTTCTCGAACACTTCGATCTTGTCGCCGACCTTAACGTCGTTGTAGCTCTTCACGCCGATACCGCACTCCATGCCGTTACGCACTTCGGAGGCATCGTCTTTAAAGCGACGCAGGGATTCCAGCTCGCCCTCGAAGATCACCACGTCATCGCGCAGTACGCGGATCGGACGGTTACGGTAAACAGTCCCCTCGATCACCATACAACCGGCAATCGCACCGAATTTCGGCGAGCGGAACACGTCACGCACTTCAGCCACGCCCAGAATGTTCTCGCGAACATCGCTGCCGAGCATGCCGGTCAGAGCCTTCTTAACGTCTTCGATGATGTCGTAGATAACGTTGTAGTAACGCATGTCCAGACCTTCCTGCTCGACGATCTTGCGCGCGCCGGCATCGGCACGCACGTTGAAACCGAACAGAACAGCGTTGGAGGCCAGCGCCAGGTTGGCATCGGATTCGGTGATACCACCGACGCCGCCACCGACCACACGCACTTGCACTTCATCGTTACCCAGACCGCTGAGCGAGCCTTGCAGCGCCTCCAGCGAACCACGGACGTCAGACTTGAGGACGATATTGAGCGTCTTCTTCTCTTCCTGACCCATGTTCTCGAAGATGTTTTCCAGCTTGCCAGCGTGAGCACGAGCCAGTTTCACTTCGCGGAACTTGCCTTGACGGAACAAAGCAACTTCACGGGCTTTCTTCTCGTCAGCCAGCACGCTCATGTCGTCGCCAGCTTCCGGCGTACCGTCCAGGCCGAGGATCTCGACAGGGATCGACGGGCCGGCTTCTTTAATCGCCTTACCGTTTTCATCGAGCATGGCGCGGATACGGCCGTAGTTGGAACCGATCAGCACCATGTCGCCTTGACGCAGCGTGCCGTCCTGAACCAGTACGGTCGCAACAGGGCCACGACCCTTGTCGAGACGCGATTCAACCACAACACCACGGCCTGGGGCCGACGGTGTGGCTTTCAGCTCAAGCACTTCAGCTTGCAGCAGTACGGCTTCGAGCAGGTCATCGACGCCGGTACCGGCTTTAGCCGAGACGGAGACGAACGGTGTATCACCGCCCCACTCTTCCGAGGTCACGCCGTGAACCGACAACTCGCTACGGATGCGATCAAGATCGGCGCCCGGCTTGTCAATCTTGTTCACTGCAACCACCAGAGGTACACCAGCAGCCTTAGCGTGCTGAACGGCCTCAATGGTCTGCGGCATCACGCCGTCATCGGCGGCAACCACCAGAATCACGATGTCGGTCGCTTTGGCACCACGGGCACGCATTGCGGTAAACGCGGCGTGACCTGGGGTGTCAAGGAAGGTGACCATGCCACGATCAGTTTCAACGTGGTAAGCACCGATATGCTGGGTAATACCACCGGCTTCGCCAGCAGCAACCTTGGCACGACGAATGTAGTCGAGCAGCGAGGTCTTACCATGGTCAACGTGACCCATGACGGTCACGACCGGCGCACGCGAAATCGCCTCACCTTCGAACTTCAACGACTCAGCCAATTGCTCTTCGAGGGCATTGTCGCTGACCAGCTTGACCTTGTGGCCCAGCTCTTCGGCGATCAACTGGGCAGTTTCCTGATCCAGCACCTGGTTGATGGTCACCGGGGTGCCCATCTTGAACATGAACTTGATAACTTCAGCAGCCTTGACCGACATCTGATTGGCGAGATCGCCAACAGTGATGGTTTCGCCGATTGCCACGTCACGCACCACTGGGCCGGTTGGGCTCTGGAAGCCGTGAGCATTACGCTTCTTCAGCTTGCCCTTACCACGACCACCGCGACGGAAGCTGTCGCTTTCCTCGTCGATGGAGCGCGGAGCAACACGTGGCGCTGGAGCCTTTTCCTTAACCGTCGGACGATGCTGGGTGGTCTTACGATCACCACCGCGACGGTCTGCATCATCATTACGCGGCTTGTCTGGACGACGTGGTTCGTCTTTCTTGCGCTCGTCTGCTGCAGGAGCAGCCACAGCAGGACGCTCAACGGCGACAGCCGGAGCGGCCTCAGTCGCGACAGCGCCAGCAGGAGCAGCACGCGACGCTTCTTCTGCGGCGCGACGCTTGGCTTCTTCGTCAGCTTTGGCCTTGGCGGCTTCAGCTACCGCGCGCTGTTCAGCCAGCTCACGCTGCTTTTCAGCTTCAATTTCTTCAGCGCTGCGCTTGACGAAGGTCTTCTTCTTGCGCACTTCAACGCTAATGGTCTTGCTACCGCCAGCACGCAGGGTGCTGGTGGTTTTGCGCTGCAAGGTAATCTTGCGCGGCTCTTCTGTTTTGCTGTCGCCGTGACTGCTTTTGAGGTGGGCCAACAGGGCCTGCTTCTCACTATCAGTGACCGCTTGCTCAGCGCTCATGTGCGGTAAACCGGCCTCGCGCATTTGCTGCAGCAGGCGTTCAACCGGCGTATTGACCACTTGGGCCAGTTCTTTAACCGTGACTTGCGTCATGCATTTCTCTCCTCAGGCCGCAACTGCTTACTCGAACCAATGGGCTCGGGCGGCCATGATCAACTTGCCGGCTCGCTCAGCGTCGATACCGTCGATGTCGAGCAGGTCGTCAATAGACTGCTCGGCCAGGTCTTCGCGGTTAATAACGCCGCGCACTGCCAGTTCATGCGCAAGCGCCTTATCCATCCCCTCTAGCGAGAGCAAGTCTTCGGCTGGGTGGGCATCTGCCAGCTTTTCCTCGTTGGCGATGGCTTTAGTCAGCAAGCGATCTTTGGCACGGGCGCGGAGCTCGCTGACGATATCCTCGTCAAAGCCATCAATGCTGAGCATTTCTTCCATCGGTACGTAGGCAATTTCTTCAAGGCTGGTGAAGCCCTCTTCGACCAACACCTGGGCCAGCTCTTCGTCGACTTCCAACTCATCGATAAAGCGCTGCAGGATGTCGCCTGTTTCCGCTTGCTGCTTGGCTTGGATGTCCGCCTCGGTCATCACGTTCAAGGTCCAGCCAGTCAACTGACTGGCCAACCGCACGTTCTGACCGCCACGACCAATGGCCTGAGCAAGGTTGTCTGCGCCAACGGCGATGTCCATGGCATGGGCATCTTCGTCAACGATAATTGCGGCCACTTCAGCCGGCGACATGGCGTTGATCACGAACTGTGCAGGATTGTCATCCCACAGCACGATATCCACACGCTCACCCGCCAACTCACCGGAGACCGCTTGTACGCGCGAACCACGCATGCCGATACATGCACCCTGCGGGTCGATACGCTTATCTTTGGAACGCACGGCCAGTTTAGCGCGCGAACCCGGGTCACGGGACGCACCCATGACTTCGATCAGCTCTTCGGCAATTTCCGGCACTTCAATGCGGAACAGCTCAATCAGCATTTCCGGCGCAGTACGCGACAGAATCAACTGTGGGCCGCGGTTCTCGGTACGAATTTCCTTGAGCAGCGCACGCAGGCGCACGCCGACACGGAAGGTTTCGCGGGAGATGATGTCTTCACGCGCCAGCATGGCTTCGGCATTGTTGCCCAGATCAACGATCACGCTGTCACGGGTCACTTTCTTCACGGTGCCGGAGATGATTTCACCCAGACGCTCGCGATAAGCCTCAACCACCTGAGCACGCTCAGCTTCGCGGACTTTCTGCACAATCACTTGCTTGGCGGTTTGCGCGGCAATACGACCGAACTCGATGGACTCGATCTTCTCTTCCAGCACATCACCCACTTTAGCGTTGGCTTCAACAGCGCGCGGCATATCAGTGGTGACCTGGTGTGCAGGATCATCAAAGTCACTTTCTTCCACTACCGTCCAGCAGCGGAATGTTTCGTAATTGCCCGTCTGGCGATTGATCGCCACGCGCAACTCAACTTCATCTTCAAAACGCTTCTTGGTAGCCGTGGCCAAAGCCAACTCCAGCGCTTCAAAAATTACGCTAGCCGGCACGCCCTTTTCGTTGGAAACCGACTCAACAACCAGCAGTACTTCTTTGCTCATCGTACGCCTCGCCTTTCGCAATCCATTGGATCCTGCGCAATCCGCGCAGCTCTCGCGGGATCCGCGTCTCAGTCAAACCTGGGGATAATGTTGGCCTTGTCGATCATGTCGATCGGCAACAGGAATTCATGGTCATCCACCTGCACTACCACGTCCTGCTCTTCCACACCGCGTAGAAGGCCCTGAAAGTTGCGTCGCCCCTCAAAAGGCGAGCGCAGCTTGATCTTCACTTGCTCGCCGGCATGAGTAGCAAACTGTTCAAGGGTGAACAGCGGACGATCCATGCCCGGTGAGGACACCTCAAGGGTGTACTCGGCGCTGATCGGGTCCTCGACATCGAGCACACCGCTGATCTGCCGACTGACAATTTCACAGTCCTCGATCAGTACGCCGTCAGGCTGCTTATCAATATAAATTCGCAGCAGAGAATGCCGCCCCTGCGACAGGAACTCGACACCCCAACATTGATAGCCTAGAGCCTCGACTACCGGGGCCACCAAGGCTTGCAACTGTTCTAGCTTGCTCGACACCTGAACCCCTCGCGCATGCTGTAAAAATAAAAAATGGGCGAATCGCCCATCATCAAACCGCCCTCTAAAGGCCGGCAAAGCTGTCGCCCAGCTAGCAAAAAGCCCCTTTAAAGGGGCTCCTCTGCAACTCAATGCGGGGGCTGGTTTAACCCAGCCATCATCGGATTCAACACCCGAGGAGAGACCTTACTGCTCAATCCCACATCAAAGCTGGGGCCGGATTATACGACTTAACCCTAAGCAGGGTCAATCGACACTCCAGCAACAAAAAGGCCCGCATCATGCGGGCCCTTTTGAAAATTGGTACCGAGAAGGGGACTCGAACCCCTACAGCCTATGGCCACTACCACCTCAAGGTAGCGTGTCTACCAATTCCACCACCTCGGCAAAATTACTTACTGCGTACAACTTTTTACGGGTTACTGCTGCTCTGGAGCCTGAGGTACGTCCGCCGCATTGGTAGCCGGCTTAGTTGCATCTAGAACAGGTACATCTTCAGCAGCTGGAGTAGCCTGCTGTACTTCCAAGACTGCTGGATCAGGCAAACCAACCTGAGCCATGCCATCAGCTTTGTCTTTAGCAAAGAACGCTAAACCCAAGCTAGTCATGAAAAAAGCGGTGGCAAGTATAGCAGTAACTCGACTCAGAAAGGTAGTACTTCCTTGACTGCCGAATACGGTAGAAGAAGCACCCGCACCAAAAGAGGCGCCCGCGTCCGCACCCTTACCCTGCTGCAGCAAAACCAGCACAACAACACCGATGGCACCCAGCAGATGAAGAACAACGATAACTGTTTCCAGCATTTTCTCAGCTTCCTGCGGCGCGACAAATCGCACCGAACTCATCCGCATTCAGAGAGGCTCCACCCACAAGCCCTCCATCGATATCCGGCATACCGAACAACTCGGCTGCACTGACGGCCTTAACACTGCCGCCATAAAGAATCCTTACCTTACCAGCCAACTCAGGGCTTTTCGACGCCAACTGCGCACGAATGGCCGCATGCACCTGCTGAGCCTGCTCCGGTGAAGCGGTTAAGCCAGTACCAATCGCCCAAACAGGCTCATAGGCAATGACTGCATTCGCAAACACCTCAACACCCAATGCATCAGTGACCGCAGACAACTGCGCAACCACCACATCAAGCGTCTGACCAGCCTCGCGCTGCGCAAGCGACTCCCCCACACACAACACAGGGACAAGACCACAAGACTGCGCGGCAGCAAACTTGCGCGCCACAAGCTCATCCACCTCACCCAGCAACAACCTGCGCTCGGAGTGACCAACCAATACCAGCGAGCAACTCGCATCACTCAACTGAGCTGCGGCCACCTCACCAGTTAAAGCACTCTGCTGGGCTTCGCTGGCGCAATCTTGCGCACCAACCGCTACAGCCGTTCCAGCAAGACCATCAACCACCTGAGTGATATGCAAACACGATGGAAACACCGCGACATCTACGCCAGTAGGCAAATTCTGCTCAGTAAGACCGTTGATCAGCTCTGCAACGCTGGCGCGGGTACCGTGCATTTTCCAGTTACCAGCAACCATTGGGCGACGCATGCCTTACCTCGTCGGTCAAAGAGGGCGCAGATGTTACCCAACAGCTACCTCGCTGGCAAGCCGAATCAAGCACATACATCCGCAACAACTTTAGCTAATTCATTGGCATAGCTGCGCACCATGGCCTCGTCATCACCTTCAACCATCACGCGCACCAAGGGTTCGGTGCCCGATTTGCGCAACAGCACCCGCCCACGACCGGCCATTTTCTCGGTGACCTGCGCGCTCGCCTCCTGCACTGCCGGGTGCTCCAGCGGATCTACACCACCGGCAAAGCGCACATTCACCAGCACCTGAGGACACTTGCGCATACCCAACCGGGCCTCACCCAGCGTTTGCCCACGACGCTTCAGCGCCATCAGCACCTGCAGGGCTGCAATAATCGCATCACCGGTGGTGGTGTGCTGGAAACACACCAAATGCCCTGAATTCTCACCACCCAATTGCCAGTTACGCGACAGTAACTCGGCAATCACATAACGGTCACCCACTTTGGCCCGCACAAAAGGAATGCCCTGGTCAGCCAGACCCAGCTCCAGCCCCAGGTTACTCATCAGCGTACCAACTACGCCGCCCTGCAGCTTGCCGCGCTCCTGCAGGTCGCGAGCGATGATAAACAACAACTCATCACCATCAACCACAGCACCAGAATGATCGACCATCAATACCCGATCAGCGTCACCATCAAAGGCGATACCCAGATCAGCATGCTGCGCCTGCACTTCTGCTTGTAACGCCTCGATATGCGTGGAGCCGCACGCATCGTTGATATTTAAACCGTTGGGCTGCGCCGACAACACCGTCACCTGCGCACCCAGCTCGCGAAATACGCTGGGCGCCACTTTATAGGCAGCCCCATGAGCACAGTCGACGACTATCTTCAGACCGGCAAAGCTTGTACTGGTAGGCACACTGCTCTTACAAAATTCGATATAGCGCCCGGCCGCATCATTGATTCGCGACACCTTACCCAACTGCTCGGACTCCACCACCGTCATCGGTGCATCGAGCAGCTCTTCGATCATCAGCTCAATCTCATCCGGCAGCTTGGTGCCCTGCCCGGAAAAGAATTTGATGCCATTGTCGTAATGCGGATTATGCGAAGCACTGATCACAATGCCTGCCTCAGCTTGAAAGGTACGCGTCAAATACGCGATTGCTGGCGTCGGCATTGGCCCCAACAACATCACATCCGCCCCAGCAGCGGAAAGACCCGCTTCCAATGCAGACTCAAACATATACCCAGAAATGCGCGTGTCCTTACCGATCAGGATGCGGCACTTGCCGTGCTTACGAAACGCCATCCCAGCCGCCCAACCGAGCTTGAGCATGAATTCCGGGGTAATTGGAAAATCGCCAACACGCCCACGAATACCGTCAGTACCAAAATATTTTCTGCCCATACCAGCATTCCTTCTAAATTATTCTGCAGCTTGAACCGCGGCGATCATCCGCACCACATCAACTGTTTCAGCTACATCATGTACCCGCAGAATATGTGCACCCTTGCTCAGCGCAAGCGCAGCCAAGGCCAGGCTGCCGTATAAGCGATCACCGACCTCATGCCCTAAAACCTTGCCAATCATGCTCTTGCGCGACACGCCAACCAATAAGGGCCGACCCAACTCATGCAACACCTGCAGATGCTTGAATAATGAAAGATTATGCTCAAGGCTTTTTGCAAAACCAAAGCCCGGATCAAGAACGACGCGCTCAGCAGTAATTCCCACCGCCGCACAGGCAGCCAGTCGCTCAAGCAGGAATTCGCGGACCTCAGCCACCACGTCAGGGTACTGAGGGTTGTGCTGCATAGTGGTTGGCTCACCGCGCATATGCATCAAGCACACCGGCAAACCGCTATCAGCAGCCGCATCCAGAGCACCATCGCGCTGCAATGAACGCACGTCATTGATCAAGCCGGCGCCTAACCGCGCCGTCTCACGAATGACCGCAGGCGTCGAAGTATCCACCGAGATGATCACATCCAACTCGCGAGCAATTGCCTCGACAATGGGCGCAACCCGCTCCAACTCTTCGACTGGAGAAACCGCACAAGCACCTGGGCGCGTCGACTCACCACCAACATCAATCAGGGTTGCACCAGCCCGCCACATCGCCTCAGCGTGACGCAAGGCTGCTTCACGCTGAGCAAAGCGACCACCATCAGAGAAGGAGTCAGGGGTGACATTGAGGATGCCCATCACTTGCGGGCGGCTTAAATCAAGAAACCGGCTGCCACAGGGCAGCCGGTTAAAGGTTGAAACAACAGACATGGAGAACCTTAGATTTCTGCGGCAGGACCACCGATTGGCTTGTCCACAGGCTTTGCGACCTCAACAGGCGCAGTGGGCGTGCCGTTATTATCATCACCGCCCTGCCAGCCTTTGGGCTCACGCGGAGCAAGACCATTCATGATGTCTTCAATCTGCTCGGCGTCGATGGTTTCGTACTTCATCAGTGCTTCAGCCATCGCATCCAGCTTGTCGCGATTCTCTTCCAGCAGGCGCTTGGCAATGCCATAGCACTCATCAATGATGCTGCGCACTTCCTGATCAATCAGCTTGGCAGTATCTGCAGAAACGTTGCTCTGGTTGCTGCCCATGCTGCGCCCAAGGAAAACCTCGCCCTCTTCTTCCGCATACATCAGCGGGCCAAGCTTTTCCGACAGCCCCCACTTGGTGACCATATTCTTGGCCAATTGGGTGGCACGCATGATGTCGTTGGATGCCCCAGTTGTCACACCGTCAAAGCCCAGGGTCATTTCCTCGGCGATACGACCACCAAACAACGAGCAAATCTGGCTGATCAGCGCACGCTTGCTCAGGCTGTAGCGATCTTCCTCAGGCAGGAACATGGTCACACCCAGGGCGCGACCGCGCGGAATAATCGAAACCTTGTAAACCGGGTCATGCTCAGGCACCAGACGCCCAACAATCGCGTGACCGGCTTCGTGGAAGGCTGTATTGAGCTTTTCCTTGTCGGACATGACCATGGTTTTACGCTCGGCACCCATCATGATCTTGTCTTTAGCCAGCTCGAACTCTTTCATCTCGACGACACGCTTACCGGAACGCGCAGCAAACAACGATGCTTCGTTGACTAGGTTAGCCAGGTCGGCACCGGAGAAACCCGGCGTACCACGCGCAATCACCGCAGGCGCAACGTCTTCACCCATCGGTACTTTGCGCATGTGCACTTTAAGAATCTGCTCGCGACCACGAATATCCGGCAGCCCCACCACCACCTGGCGGTCGAAACGACCCGGACGCAGCAGAGCAGGGTCAAGCACGTCAGGACGGTTAGTCGCTGCGATCACGATGATGCCGTCGTTCGCTTCAAAACCGTCCATTTCTACCAGCAACTGGTTAAGCGTTTGCTCACGCTCATCGTGACCACCGCCCATACCGGCGCCACGATGGCGACCAACGGCGTCAATCTCATCGATAAAGATGATGCACGGCGCATGCTTCTTGGCTTGCTCGAACATGTCGCGCACACGGGATGCACCGACACCGACGAACATTTCCACGAAGTCCGAACCCGAAATAGTGAAGAACGGCACCTTGGCTTCACCGGCAACCGCCTTAGCCAGCAAGGTTTTACCGGTACCCGGCGAACCAACCATCAACACACCACGCGGGATACGCCCGCCAAGGCGCTGGAACTTGCCCGGATCGCGGAGAAATTCGACCAGCTCGCTGACTTCTTCTTTCGCTTCATCGCAGCCTGCGACGTCAGCAAAGGTGGTTTTAACCTGATCTTCGGTGAGCAGGCGCGCCTTGCTCTTGCCGAAGCTCATCGGCCCACCTTTGCCGCCAGCACCACCCTGCATCTGGCGCATGAAGAACATGAACACCGCAATGATCACCAGAATTGGGAAGCTGGCGACCAGCAACTGAGTCCAGATGCTCTGCTGCTCAGGCTGCTTACCAACGATCTCAACGTTGTTGTCCATCAGGTCCTTGATCAGGCCGTTATCCTGAATCGCCGGACGCACGGTCTCAAACGAAGAACCATCGGTACGGGTACCGCTGATGATGAAGCCATCGACCGTCACCCGCTTAACGCCGCCATCCTGAACCTGCTGGATAAACTGCGAATAGTTGAGTTTGTTCGACTCAGTCGGGCTGGAAAAATTGTTCATCACCGTCACCAAGACGGCGGCGATGATCAGCCACAGGACCAGATTCTTTGCCATGTCGTTCAATTAGCTACCCTCTGAAGCAGGCCCCGTGTCGAAGCGCACTTCGCATGACGACCAGTTATGTACCGATCTAACTTACTACACAACGCCTACACCTGGCAGACGCCGTCTGTAACCCTTTATTTACTAGTCAGACTGCGACAACCACGCAACCGTTCAATCAGCGCTCAGCGTTTTGATACCGCGATATCCACGCGCCAGCAGATACTGCTCACGGGAGCGATCCCGCGAGGAAGAAGGCTTGCGCATCTGCACCTTGTCGAACAACTGGCGTACTTGCTTGTGGTACTCCGCAAAGCCTTCGCCTTGGAATATCTTGATTAAAAAATCACCACCCGGGCGCAGCACGCGAGTGGACAAATCCAACGCCAGCTCGCACAGGTACATCGCGCGCGGCTGATCTGACTCTTTCACCCCACTCATATTGGGGGCCATATCGGAAATCACAAGGTCTACCGGACGCCCTCCAATCGCTTCAAGAAGCTGATCGAACACTGCATCCTCAGTAAAGTCACCCTGAATGAAAGTGACATCCGGGATACTGTCCATCTCAAGAATATCGGAGGCGATCAGCGTGCCTTTGTCGCCGATCACCCGACTGGTGACTTGTGACCAGCCACCGGGCGCCGAACCCAGATCGACGACAGTGATACCAGGTCGAAGGATGCGATCCTTCTCTTGGATCTCCAGCAATTTGTAGCTGGCGCGCGAACGATAGCCATCCTTCTGTGCCATTTTAACGTAAGGGTCGTTGAAATGTTCTCTCAGCCAACCTTGACTGCTCTTGGTACGGGCCACGCAATACCTCGGATGTGTAACGCATGAATATCTGGGCGGCCTCGAAGGCGCTCGGGTAAACTAGTTACCGTTTTTACCAGATTAAATGCAGGAATTAGATTATGCCGCTCACTCAAGAGCAGAAGAAACAATTCAAAACTATCGGCCACCATTTAAAGCCTGTATTGATTGTGGCTGACAATGGTTTGACCGAAGGTGTACAGGCTGAACTGGAGCGCGCGCTGAGCGACCATGAGCTTATTAAAGTACAACTGCGCATCACTGAGCGCGAAAGCCGCTTAGCAGCCATTAACGAGCTGTGCAAGGCCGGCAAAGCCGACTTGGTTCAGGTGATTGGCAAAATGGCGCTGATTTACCGTAAAAACCCGAAAGTGAACAAAAACCTGTCTAACGTTCATCGCCATCACGGCTGATTGATCAGTGACTGCAAGGCGCGCTTAGCGCCTTTGCAATCACCCATCACAAGCAAAGCCAAGACTTAAGGCTTGCGCACATACCGCTGCGGTAGCGGCTGCAACACCAGCAGCAGGCCACAAAAGGCCATGACCAAGTAGCTGAACATCAACCACAGCTCAGCTCCCGCCAGCAGCCTAGGCACCGCGAAATAACTTCCCGCCATCACCACAACCACTAACAACAACTGCCCGCGCGTATCGCGCCACAGGCTTGTCAGCGACTCTGCGCGAACCAACACCACCACCTGTAACCCGGCGCAGACAGCCGCCAAACCGACCAGCAGTGGCCGCAGCGCATCACTGATCTCCTCGACCAGCAATGACGCCAGACCAATTTTGGCAATCGCAGGCAGCACTAAAAAGTGCAGCAGCCAGAGGCCGCCAACCCAAAGCGTCTGGGCCAGCAGCCAGCTGATCGAGCCCGCATCACGCGAGCCCGACTTAGAGATGGCGAACCTCGACGATCTCATACTCAATCGCGCCGCCCGGTGTTTGCACCACCACCACATCCCCTTCGCTCTTGCCGATCAAGGCGCGCGCGATAGGTGAGCCAACGGATATCTTGCGCTTCTTAATATCGGCTTCATCCTCACCGACGATCTGGTAAACCACGGCTTCATCGGTTTCGCAGTTAGCGATCTCAACCGTTGTACCGAAAATCACCTTGCCGGTGTGCTCGATCGTGGTGACATCAATGATCACCGCATTTTGCATGCGCCCCTCGATATCACGGATACGCGCCTCAACCATACCCTGCTGCTCACGAGCAGCATGGTATTCGGCATTTTCCTTAAGATCGCCCAGCTCACGCGCCGTACCAATTTCCTGGCTCAGCTTGGGGCGCAGCACCTTAGTCAGGTGCGCGTGCTCTTCTTCCAGGGCGCGAGCGCCCTGGACGGTCATGGGGTATTTAGTCATGCCTTGATTCCTGCATGCAGTTCCTGCAGCCGACGCACGGTCTTTTCTGGACCAAACTTCAGTGCTTCACAGATCGCCTGCCCCGCCGCAATAGTGGTGGTGCAGTAGATCTTATGCTGCAGAGCGTTACGACGAATGGAGTAGGAGTCAGCGATGGACTGACGCCCCTCAGTGGTGTTGATGATCAGGGTGACCTCGTCATTCTTGATCATATCAACCACGTGTGGACGGCCCTCGGTCACCTTGTTGACGCGACGCACTGGCAAACCAGCGGCCTCGATCACTTTGGCGGTACCGGCCGTGGCCACTACTTCGAAGCCTAACGCGACCAGATCGCGCGCAACCTGCACAGCTTCCGGCTTATCGTCTTCACGCACGCTGATAAACGCACAGCCGGTGTTTGGCAGTATTTCACTGGCGCCCAACTGAGCCTTAGCGAAGGCCTCACCGAAGGTGTCACCGACACCCATAACTTCACCGGTGGACTTCATTTCCGGGCCGAGGATCGGGTCAACACCCGGGAACTTGGCGAACGGGAACACCGCTTCTTTAACGCTGAAGTATGGCGGGATGATTTCCTTGGCGTAACCGGCTTCAGCCAGCGACTTACCCGCCATCACACGGGCAGCCACCTTGGCCAGGGAAACACCGACGCACTTGGAGACAAACGGCACGGTACGCGAGGCGCGCGGGTTCACTTCGATCACGAAGATGTCCTCGCCCTGCACAGCCATCTGCACGTTCATCAAACCCACCACACCCAGCTCCAAGGCCATTTTCTTGACCTGGTCGCGGATCTCATCCTGGATATGCATCGGCAGCGAGTAAGGCGGCAGCGAGCACGCCGAGTCGCCGGAGTGCACACCCGCCTGCTCGATATGCTGC
Source organism: Gammaproteobacteria bacterium (assembly GCA_018816095.1). Classification (GTDB taxonomy): domain Bacteria; phylum Pseudomonadota; class Gammaproteobacteria; order Pseudomonadales; family Pseudomonadaceae; genus Aquipseudomonas; species Aquipseudomonas spirodelae. The sequence goes on along the minus strand of JAHIWP010000014.1, from coordinate 67,449 downwards.
ATGATCGCGCCAATCACCACAGTTTCGCCGTCGCATACTGCATCCACGTCCACTTCAATGGCGCAGTTGAGGAAGTGATCGAGCAGAACCGGGCTGTCGTTGGAAACCTTCACCGCTTCGCGCATGTAACGCTTGAGCTCATCTTCCTGGTAGACGATCTCCATCGCACGACCGCCCAATACATAGGACGGACGCACCACCAGCGGATAACCGATAACCTTCGAGGCTGCCAGCGCTTCATCTTCGCTGCGTGCGGTGGCGTTGGCCGGCTGACGCAGACCAAGGCGCTGAACCATCTGCTGGAAGCGCTCGCGGTCTTCGGCGCGGTCGATGGCATCAGGCGAAGTACCAATGATCGGCACACCGGCTTCTTGCAGGGCACGGCAGATCTTCAGCGGAGTCTGACCACCGTACTGCACGATCACACCTTTCGGCTGCTCGACACGGACGATTTCCAGCACGTCTTCCAGAGTTACCGGCTCGAAATACAGACGATCAGAGATGTCGTAGTCGGTCGATACGGTTTCAGGGTTGCAGTTGACCATGATGGTTTCATAACCATCTTCACGCAGCGCCAGCGCCGCATGCACACAGCAGTAGTCAAATTCGATGCCCTGGCCGATACGGTTCGGCCCGCCACCGAGGATCATGATCTTGTCACGGCCCGACGGATTCGCTTCGCACTCTTCCTCATAGGTCGAGTACATGTAGGCGGTGTCGGTGGCGAACTCGGCGGCGCAGGTGTCGACGCGCTTGTAGACCGGCAGCACCTTGAGTTTTTGACGCTGACTGCGCAGAGTTTTCTCAGTCACACCCAACAACTTGGCCAAGCGAATATCGGAGAAGCCTTTGCGCTTGAGCTTGTACATGGCATCACGGTCGATGCTGGACAGCGCCAAGGTCTTGATACGCTCTTCGTCCTTGATCAGGTCTTCGATCTGCACCAGGAACCATTCATCGATATTGGTCAGTTCGAAGACTTCTGCAACGGTTTTACCCGCACGGAAAGCGTCGCCGATGTACCAAATACGATCAGCACTTGGCACGGTCAGCTCACGGCGCAAGGTGCTTTCGGCTTCCGGATCAGCCAGATCGAGCTTCTCATCAAAGCCGGCCACGCCCACTTCCAGGCCGCGCAAGGCTTTCTGCAGGGATTCCTGGAAGGTGCGGCCAATCGCCATGACTTCGCCGACGGACTTCATCTGAGTAGTCAGGCGGGCATCCGCTTTCGGGAACTTCTCGAAGGCAAAACGTGGAATCTTGGTCACGACATAGTCGATGGCCGGCTCAAACGAAGCCGGGGTGCGACCGCCGGTGATGTCGTTGCTCAGCTCGTCGAGGGTGTAACCCACAGCCAGCTTGGCGGCGATCTTGGCGATTGGGAAGCCGGTGGCCTTGGAAGCCAGCGCCGAAGAACGCGACACGCGCGGGTTCATCTCGATGACGACCATACGGCCCGTGTTCGGGCAGATGCCGAACTGCACGTTGGAGCCACCGGTTTCTACGCCGATCTCACGCAGGACCGCCAGCGAGGCGTTACGCAGAATCTGGTATTCCTTGTCGGTCAGCGTCTGCGCCGGAGCAACAGTGATCGAGTCACCAGTGTGCACACCCATCGGGTCGAAGTTTTCAATCGCGCAGACGATGATGCAGTTGTCCTTCTTGTCGCGGACTACCTCCATCTCGTATTCCTTCCAGCCGATCAGCGACTCGTCGATCAGCAACTCACTGGTCGGCGACAGATCGATACCGCGGGCGCAGATTTCTTCGAACTCTTCACGGTTGTAAGCGATGCCACCACCGGTGCCGCCCATGGTGAAGGACGGACGGATGATGCACGGAAAGCCGACCTTCTCAAGGACCGCATAGGCCTCTTCCATGTTGTGCGCAATGCCGGAAACCGGGCAGGCCAAGCCGATGTCTTTCATCGCCTTGTCAAAGCGCGAACGGTCTTCGGCCTTATCGATGGTGTCGGCGTTGGCACCGATCATCTCGACGCCGAACCTCTCCAGAACACCGTGCTTTTCCAGGTCCAGCGCGCAGTTCAGCGCAGTCTGGCCACCCATGGTTGGCAACAGGGCGTCCGGACGCTCCTTCTCGATGATCTTGGCCACGGTGGACCATTTGATCGGCTCGATGTAGGTGGCATCAGCCATGGCCGGGTCGGTCATGATGGTGGCTGGGTTCGAGTTCACCAGAATGACGCGATAGCCCTCTTCTTTCAGCGCTTTACACGCCTGGGCACCGGAGTAATCGAACTCGCAGGCCTGGCCGATAACAATCGGGCCAGCGCCGAGGATCAGGATGCTTTTTATGTCTGTACGTTTTGGCATGTTCTTTCTCTCGAATCCTGGGGTCAGTCGGCGGGTTTAACGGCGCTTGGCCATGGTTTCGATAAAACGATCAAATAACGGTGCAACGTCAGCCGGGCCAGGGCTGGCCTCTGGGTGACCCTGGAAGCTGAACGCCTGCTTGTCGGTCCGCTCAATGCCTTGCAGGGAGCCGTCGAACAACGATTTGTGAATCGCGCGCAGATTGCTCGGCAAGCTGTCTTCATCCACAGCAAAACCGTGGTTCTGGCTGGTGATCATCACCACGCCGGTGTCGAGGTCTTGCACGGGGTGGTTGGCACCGTGGTGACCGTGGCCCATTTTCAGGGTCTTGGCACCGGAGGCCAGGGCCAGCAATTGGTGGCCGAGGCAGATACCGAATACCGGAATATCGGTTTCCAGCACCTGCTTGATCGCAGCAATGGCGTAATCGCAAGGCTCAGGATCGCCAGGACCGTTGGACAGGAACACGCCGTCGGGATTCAAAGCCAGTACTTCAGCAGCAGGGGTCTGCGCCGGTACTACGGTCACGCGGCAACCACGCTCGACCAGCATGCGCAGGATGTTCCACTTAACGCCGTAGTCATAGGCCACCACGTGATACTTGAGCTCACTGGCCGGCACTTCTGGGTGGCTGTCGCTTTGCAGGTTCCACACGTTGGAGCACCACTCGTAGCGCTCAGTGCAGCTGACAACTTTGGCCAGGTCCATGCCCTTGAGCCCCGGAAAGCTGCGCGCCAGCTCCAGTGCTTTTTCTTCAGTGGCGTCATCGCCAGCCAGAATGCAGCCGTTCTGCGAACCCTTCTCACGCAGAATGCGCGTCAGGCGACGGGTATCAATACCCGCGATGGCAACGGTGCCGTTTTCCTTGAGGTACTCATCCAGTGGCTGCTTGTTACGCCAGTTGCTGGAGGTCAGCGGCAGGTCACGAATAATCAGGCCGGCGGCCCATACGCGATTGGACTCGGCATCTTCCGGCGTGGTGCCGGTGTTGCCGATATGCGGATAGGTCAGGGTAACAATCTGCTGGGCATAGGAAGGATCGGTAAGGATTTCCTGATAGCCGGTCATGGCGGTGTTAAAAACCACCTCTCCAATAGTTTGGCCATCGGCACCGATGGCCTCGCCGCGAAAAATACTGCCATCAGCTAGAGCCAAAATGGCAGGTTTAAGGGCTGGCTTACTCAAGAAAACCTCCGGAGATCAAATCGTGAAGCAAACGCAGATTGTAAAAAAGCGGGATGACGTATGAACCGTCACCCCGCTTTTTTATCTTATTCATTCTGCGCAACTTTAGTGGACACACTAAAGCAGAAAGCTTACAGGAATGCGCCTTTTGGGTCCACTGCCAGATGCGAGTAATACCCAGGCAAAAGCCATTCCTGTGACAAACAGTCTCAGTTAAGGCCCAACACGTCCTGCATGTCGTATAACCCAGGCTGACGATTTTGCAGCCACAGCGCCGCACGCACCGCCCCTTTGGCAAACGTCATGCGACTCGATGCCTTGTGGGTAATCTCTACGCGCTCACCCTCTGCCGCAAACAGCACGGTGTGATCGCCGACCACATCGCCCGCACGCACCGTGGCAAAACCGATGGTTTCGCGCTCACGCGCACCAGTCTGACCTTCACGGCCATAGACAGCGACTTTCTGCAGATCACGTCCCAGGGCATTGGCCACTACCTCACCCATACGCAAGGCGGTGCCAGACGGCGCATCGACCTTGTGGCGGTGATGGGCTTCGATGATCTCGATATCCACATCATCGCCCAGCACCCGCGCTGCGGTATCCAGCAGTTTCAAGCACAGGTTGACGCCGACACTGAAGTTGGCGGCAAACACGATTGGGATCTGCTTGCCGGCATCCGCTAACAATTGCTTTTCCTCCGGCGAAAAGCCGGTGGTGCCAATGATCATGGCCTTGCCAGCCTGACGGCAGACTTCCAGGTTCTTCAGGGTGACCGAGGGGTGGGTGAAATCGATCAGCACATCAAACTGATCCAGCACCGCATGCAAATCACCGGAGAGATTGACGCCCATCTTGCCTTGCGCGACTAACTCACCAACATCCACGCCAACCAGGCTGCTGTCGGCACGATCAATTGCCGCACTCAGGCTTGCGCCATCCGCCAGCTGCACAGCCTCGATCAGGGTTTTGCCCATGCGCCCAGCGGCGCCCATCACAGCAATTCGTTGCATAACCATCTGCTCCTAGCCGCGCGACAGGCGGCGATCACTAACGACCGCCGCCTGCCACGGGTGTTTTACAGGTCGCCGAAGAAGCGCTTCACGCCTTCAAACCAGCCATTGGCCTTGGGCGAATGTGAACTGTCGCCTTCCAGGGTTTTGCGGAACTCATCAAGCAACTCACGCTGACGCTTGTCGAGCTTGACTGGCGTTTCGACCGCCACCTTGCACATCAAGTCTCCCGCACCACCTCCACGCACCGGCGCCACACCTTTACCGCGCAGACGGAACATCTTGCCGGTTTGCGTTCCTTCCGGAATCTTCAGCTTGACCCGACCATCCAGAGTTGGCACTTCAAGCTCGCCACCCAAGGCGGCATCCGCAAAGCTGATGGGCACTTCGCAGTACAGGTGTTTGCCGTCACGCTGGAAGATCGCGTGCTCGCGCACGTTCACCACCACGTACAAATCACCCGCTGGGCCACCCATGGCGCCCGCCTCACCCTCACCCGTGAGGCGGATACGGTCGCCTGTATCAACGCCTGCCGGCACTTTCACCGACAGCGTTTTGTGCTCTTCGACACGACCCTGACCGTGGCATGAACCGCACGGATCGGTGATCATCTTGCCCTGGCCATGACAACGCGGGCAGGTCTGCTGCACCGAGAAGAAGCCTTGCTGCATACGCACCTGACCAATACCGCCACAGGTGGTACAGGTCACAGGCGTAGTGCCCTTCTTAGCGCCAGAGCCATCGCACGGCTTGCAATTGACCAGGGTCGGCACACGAATGGTCACTGTGGTGCCACGCACCGCCTCTTCCAGGTCCAGCTCCAGGGTGTAACGCAGATCGCTGCCGCGCTGGGCGCCACCGCGACCGCCACCACGACCACCGCCGCCACCGAAGAAATCACTGAACACATCACCGAAAATATCGGAGAAGTTCGCACCACCTGGGCCACCACCGCCACCCATCTGCGGATCAACGCCGGCATGGCCGTATTGATCGTACGCCGAGCGTTTAGCGGCATCGGAGAGCACTTCGTAAGCCTCGTTGGCTTCCTTAAACTTCTCTTCCGAGGCCTTGTCGTCAGGATTGCGATCAGGGTGATGCTTCATGGCCAGGCGACGATAAGCTTTTTTCAGCTCCGCCTCGCTGGCTCCGCGCTCAACACCGAGCACCTCGTAAAAGTCACGTTTAGCCATAAGTCTTCAACACCTTAAAATCGTCTACTCCAGACACGCCAACGCGGGAGCAAGCTCCCGCGCGGCGAATCATGCCGGGCGCAACTCGCGTCACACCCAGCCAAAGCGGCATAAGCTTGCGCTTACTTGTTGTCTTTGACTTCTTCGAACTCAGCATCAACCACGTCGTCACCGGTGTCTTTGGCTTGTTCGCCACCTTGCTCAGCAGCACCTGGCTGCGGTTGCTCGGCGTACATCTTCTGCGCCAACGGAGCGGTCACCTCGGACAGCGCGGTCATCTTGGCTTCGATCTCAGCTTTGTCGTCGCCCTTAACCGCCACTTCCAGCGCGCTCAGCGCCGCTTCAATTGCAGTCTTCTCGTCGGCAGTCGCCTTATCGCCAGCCTCGGTAATCATCTTACGGGTGGCGTGCACCAGCTGATCACCTTGGTTGCGGGCACTGGCCAGCTCTTCGAACTTGCGGTCTTCTTCAGCGTTAGCTTCAGCGTCACGCACCATCTGCTCGATTTCTTCCTCGGACAGACCGGAGTTGGCCTTGATCACGATGGACTGAGTCTTGCCAGTGGCCTTGTCTTTAGCGCCTACATGCAGAATGCCGTTGGCGTCGATATCGAAGGTCACTTCGATCTGCGGCACGCCACGTGGCGCTGGCGGAATCTCGGCCAAGTCAAATTTACCCAGCGACTTGTTACCGCTGGCCTGCTTACGCTCACCCTGCAGCACGTGAATAGTCACCGCGCTCTGGTTGTCGTCAGCCGTCGAGAACACCTGCGACTTCTTGGTCGGGATGGTGGTGTTCTTCTCGATCAGCGCGGTCATCACGCCACCCATGGTTTCGATGCCCAGGGTCAGCGGCGATACGTCGAGCAGCAACACGTCTTTCACGTCACCGGCCAATACGGCACCTTGGATAGCAGCACCCATGGCAACGGCCTCGTCCGGGTTAACGTCCTTACGTGCTTCTTTACCGAAGAATTCGGTTACCAGCTTCTGCACCAACGGCATACGGGTCTGACCACCGACCAGAATCACGTCGTTGATCGCACCCACATCAATACCGGCGTCTTTCAACGCGATGCGGCAAGGCTCGATGGTGCGCTGCACCAGGTCTTCAACCAGCGCTTCCAACTTGGCGCGCGAGATCTTCACGTTCAAGTGCTTAGGACCAGTGGCGTCTGCAGTGATGTACGGCAGATTGACGTCGGTCGACTGGCTCGAAGACAGTTCGATCTTGGCTTTCTCGGCAGCCTCTTTCAGACGCTGCATCGCCAACGGATCACCCTTAAGGCTCATGCCGGTTTCTTTCTTGAACTCGTCAACCAGGTAATCGATCAGACGAATATCAAAGTCTTCACCGCCCAGGAAGGTGTCACCGTTGGTAGCCAGCACTTCGAACTGGTGCTCGCCATCAACTTCCGCGATTTCGATCACGGAAACGTCGAAGGTACCGCCACCCAGGTCATAAACGATCACGGTGTGATCGCCTTTGGCCTTGTCCATACCGTAAGCCAGGGCCGCAGCGGTCGGTTCGTTGATGATGCGTTTTACGTCCAGACCAGCAATACGTCCGGCGTCTTTGGTGGCCTGACGCTGACTGTCGTTGAAGTAAGCCGGAACAGTGATCACCGCCTCGGTCACTGGCTCGCCGAGGTAGTCTTCGGCGGTCTTCTTCATTTTCTTCAGAATTTCAGCCGAGATCTGTGGCGGCGCCATTTTCTGGCCGTTGACTTCAACCCAGGCGTCATTGTTGTCCGCCTTGACGATCTTGTAAGGGACCATCTGGATGTCTTTCTGCACAACTTCTTCGTCGAAGCGACGACCGATCAGACGCTTAACCGCGTACAGCGTGTTATGCGGATTGGTTACAGCCTGACGCTTAGCCGACTGGCCCACGAGGATTTCGCCATCGTTGGCATAGGCGATGATCGATGGCGTAGTGCGGGTGCCTTCGGCGTTTTCAATAACTTTGGCTTTGCCGTTTTCCAGAACAGAGACGCAGGAGTTGGTTGTTCCCAGGTCAATACCGATAATTTTGCCCATATTCATTCTCCCGAAATTTTGATATTTCCGCCGCTGGTTAATTGCCAGCGGCGGTAGAACTAAAACGCTTGACTGTTAAATGGGGGCAACTCGATGAATTTCAAGCCTGCTCATCAATCGATGGCGGCGCTTCTGCCGGCGCCTTGCTGACCACCACCATGGCGGGGCGCAGCAAACGGCCATTGAGCATGAAGCCCTTCTGGAACACCTTGAGCACGCTATTGGGCTCAACATTGGTGCTTTCCTGCATCGCCATCGCCTGATGGTGCTCAGGGTTGAACGGCGCACCATGAGGATCAATGACTTCCAACTGGAAGCGCTTGAGGGTGTTGAGGAACAACTTGAGCGTCAGCTCCATGCCCTCACGCACCGCTTTGATCGCCTCATCATCTGGATTCGACAGCTCAAGGCCGCGCTCCAGGCTATCCACCACCGGCAACAAGTCGTTGGCGAATTTTTCCAGCGCAAACTTGTGCGCTTTCTCTACATCTTGCTCCGCGCGACGGCGCACGTTCTGCAGGTCGGCGGCCATGCGCAGCGACTGATCCTGCGCAGCAGCCAGCTGCTCTTCCAGCGCATGCACGCGAGCAACCAGATCATCACCTGCAGCAGCCTCGGCAGCTGTCTGTGGATCAGGGTTCTGCGTATCCAGGGTCTGTTCGTCAGCCATGCGTCTCTCCTTTTGAATTCTGTCGCGAGCCTTAACTCACGTACCTGGCGGTTATATGGGGTCAAAAATTATCGTTTCAAGGATGAAAGACGGATTGTCAGCCCATAAAAAAACACTGTATAAATAACCAGACATGAACTTGGGAGGCCCTCGCCATGCTGGTGCACCTGTCCGTACACAACTACGCCATTGTCGAACACCTTGATCTAGAACTGGATGCCGGTATGAGCGTAATCAGCGGCGAAACCGGCGCTGGCAAGTCGATCATGCTCGACGCTCTCGGCCTGACCTTAGGTGATCGCGCCGACAGCGGCGTGGTGCGCCCTGGCGCGGACAAGGCCGACATCCTCGCCAGCTTCGACCTGCGCGACATCCCCGAAGCCCGCACCTGGCTGGCCGAACGCGACCTGGACAACGACGGGCCGTGCATCCTCCGTCGCGTGATTACTGCCGAAGGCCGTTCGCGCGGTTACATCAATGGCTCGCCCAGCCCACAAGGTGACCTCAAGGCGCTCGGCGAGCTGCTGATCGACATCCACAGCCAACATGAACACCAATCACTGCTCAAACCCGAGACCCACCGCCGGCTGCTCGATGAATACGCTGGCAGCCAGGAGCTGGCGCGCCAGGTGCAACTGGCCGCGCAGCGCTGGAAACAAACCAAGAATGAACTGCAACGGATTTCCAGCCTCGGTGACGAGCAGCGCGCTCGCCACCAACTGCTCAGCTACCAGCTGGAAGAGCTGGATAATCTGGCCCTCGGCGAAGATGAACTTGAGCAACTGGAGCAGGAACACAAAAACCTGACCAATGCCGAAAGCCTGCTCAGCGCCTGTCGCCTGGTGATTGAACAATGCAGCGAGAATGATGCCGGCAACGTGCTGTCCGCCCTCACCAACAGCCTCAACCGACTTGGTAACTTCCAAGGCCAGCCCGGCGCGCTGAGCGAAGCGACCAACCTACTGGCCAGTGCACAGATCCAAGTTGAAGAAGCCGTCGGCGAGCTGAACCGCTTTCTCGACCACTTCGATGCCGACCCTGAACGCCTGCAACAGATGGAAGAGCGCCTGGACGCGATCTACACCCTGGCGCGCAAGCACCGTATCCAGCCAACCGAACTAGGGGCGATGCAGCAACAGTTATTCGAAGAACTGGAAAGCCTCAACGCTGACGACCAGGCGGCCGAGCGCCTCAGCGAAGAGCTGACAGCCTTCGAACGGCATTACCAGGAAAAAGCCACGGTACTCAGTACGCTGCGCAATAGCGCCGCCGACCAACTGGCCAGCGCGGTAGAAGTGAAGATGCAAACCCTCGGCATGCCCGGCGGGCGCTTCACCATCAAGCTGAGCACCAACAGTAACAACGAGCCACACCCCAATGGCTTGGAGCAGCTGGAGTTCCTGGTCAGCGCCAACCCTGGCCAACCGCTCAAAGCCCTGGCCAAAGTAGCCTCGGGCGGCGAACTGTCGCGCATCAGCCTGGCGATCCAGGTGATCACCGCGCAAACCTCACGGGTACCAACCTTGGTATTCGATGAAGTCGACGTCGGCATCGGCGGCCCCACCGCAGAAGTGGTCGGGCAGCTGCTGCGCAAGCTCGGCGAACGTGGCCAGGTGCTCACTGTGACTCACCTGCCGCAGGTTGCAGCACAAGGGCATCAGCATCTGTTTGTACACAAGGTCCGCGAAAGCGATGCCACGCGCACCGCGGTGAGCAAGCTCAGCTCAGCGCAGCGCGTCGAGGAAATCGCCCGCATGCTCGGCGGCGTAGACCTAACCGAAGAATCCCTAGCCCACGCACGGCAAATGGTCAGCAGCGCCCAAGCCTGATTCAGGCGCCCTAAAAAGCACAAAGGCGACCCGAGGGTCGCCTTTGTCATACAAACAGGCTGATCAGCTTTTCTTGCGCACGTACAAAACAAGATTATGATCAACCAGCTCAAAACCGTGCTCTTTGACGATTTCTTTCTGGCGCTTTTCGATCTCCGCATCGAAGAACTCAATCACTTCGCCAGAATCAACACAGACCATATGGTCGTGATGGCCGCTGTCCGCCAACTCGAAGACCGCATGACCGCCATCAAAATTATGGCGAACCACCAGGCCTGCGGCTTCAAACTGGGTCAGTACGCGGTAGACAGTCGCCAAACCTACGTCGTCACCAGCCTCCATTAAAGCCTTATATACGTCTTCGGCACTCATGTGACGCTGGCCGGCAGAGTCGAGCATTTGTAGTATCTTGACCCGTGGCAGGGTCACTTTCAGGCCAGCCTTGCGTAGTTCGCTATTTTCAACCATGGTTTGCTTTCTCACGGAAGCGGCTTCGCAGCTTCCTTTATTGCGGGTATGATCCGGGGTTATATTGCCCAGCCAAGATAGTGGAAGTCGCCCACCGATGCAAAAGACCAAACTCCTGCTGACCAGCCTCTCCCTTACGGGGCTACTCGCACTCGCCGGTTGTTCATTCCCCGGGGTTTACAAAATCGACATCCAACAGGGCAATGTCGTCACGCAGGACATGATAGACCAGTTGCGTCCGGGAATGACCCGTAAGCAAGTGCGGTTTATCATGGGTAACCCCTTGCTCACCGACACCTTCCACGCCAACCGCTGGGATTACCTGTACAGCATCCAGCCAGGTGGCGGTCAGCGCTTGCAAGAGCGCGTGAGTGTGAACTTCAGTGCTGACGACCAACTGGTCGGTCTGTCGGGCGACTTTATGCCAGGCGTGAGCCGCGACCAGGCAATCCTCGGCGAAAGCAGTGGTGTTACCACGCCGCAGGCGGCACAGCCGACTCAAACAGAAGAAAAGCCTGCACCCGGCTCGCTGCTCGAGCAGATTCAGCGCGAAGTAGACGATGTGAAAGTCGTGCCAGTGCCAACGCCAGAACCCCTGAAAAGCACTCCTCAGTAATATTTACTGATAAAAAAGCCCGGACATGTCCGGGCTTTTTTGTGCCTCGCCATCTCGGAGGACACGTATTTATCACTACTCCCCGCTGCTGTCCGCCTTGGCTTGCGCAGCCTTGGCCGCACGCTGCTTACGCACCTCTTTGGGGTCAGCAATCAGCGGACGATAGATCTCCACCCGCTCGCCCTCTTCCAGCACGCGCTCATCGGGTTTGCTTACGGCTTTGCCGAAAATACCCAACGGGCTGTTGTGTACATCCAGACCGGGGAAGTGCGCCTGCATACCGGACTGCAACGCGGCCTGCCGTACCGTAGTGCCATAGGGCACGCTCAGGCGCAGTAGCTTCTGCTTGTCCGCCAGGGCGTACACCACCTCGACCACAATATTTGGCTTATCCATAAAGTTGCTTGGCCCTTTGGCAAAACGCATCAACCAGGGTGTTGGCCGCCTGATTGAACAATGGCCCGAGCGTTGCGCGCACCAACGGCCCAGCGTAGTCGAAGGTCAGGTCCAGACTGATTTTGCAGGCTTTGTCGCCCAACGCTTTGAACTCCCAATGCCCGAACAACTGGGTGAACGGCCCTTCAACCAGGTTCAAGTTAATTCGCTCGCCTGGCACCAGCACATTGGCGGTAACAAACCGCTGGCTTAAGCCGCCCTTGGCCACAGAAAGACAGGCACGCATGTGCGTATCACTGACTTCAAGTACCTCACTGGCCGCGCACCAGGGCAAAAACTGCGGGTAACTGGCCACATCATTGACCAGGTCATACAACGCTCGCGCCGGATACGGCAACAACGCCGAACGCTGAATATGCGTACTCATAATCCAACCACTGGGTTAAACGGGATACAGGTGATCATTTATTCAGCTCGGCCACAAACACGATCAGCACACCAATCGGCGCGACCACGCGAATAAACCAATACACCACGTTAAACAGCAACGGGCTCTTCATCGCCAGCTCTTCACGCACAGCTTCACGCTTGAGCACCCAACCGGCAAAGAGGGCAAACGTCAAACCACCGAGCGGCAGCATGATACGGCTGGTCAGGTAATCGATGCTGTCGAAGAAATTCCGACCACCCTCAGCACCCCACTGGAATAGATGAAAGCCGTCTTCGGCAAATACAAAGAACTTCGCCTCAGCGGCCAGATTGAAGGACAGCACAGTGCCCATACCAATCACCCAACACACAAATGCCAGCAGACTGGTCACCAGCACCCGGCTGCGTTTACTGCGTTCAACCAGATAAGCCACTGCGGGCTCCAGCATGGAGATTGACGAAGTCCACGCGGCAATCAGCACCAACACAAAGAACAGCGTGCCCATTACCTGACCGAAAGCGATATTGCCGAATGCCACTGGCAGGGTGACAAACATCAGACCCGGCCCCGCACTCGGCTCCAAACCACCGGCGAAGACAATTGGAAATAGCGCCAACCCCGCCGTAAGCGCCACCAGGGTATCGAGAATGCCCACGGTGAGGATGGTGCTGCCAATCGAAGCCTGCTTCGGCATATAGGAGCCGTAGACCATGATCGCGCCTACGCCGACGCTCAAGGTAAAGAAGGCATGCCCCATGGCGGCCAGCACACCATCAAGAACCCGCTCGGGTTGGAAATTAAACAGAAAATGGAAGCCTTGCATAAAGTGCCCGGTGGTCATGCTGTACCCCAGCAACACCAACAGCAGCACAAACAGCAGCGGCATCATGATGCGCAAACTACGCTCCAGCCCCGCCACCACGCCTCGGGCAATCACAAAACCGGTCAGCAACATAAACAGCGTGTGCCACAGGGTCAGCCGCCACGGATCGGCGGTCAGCGCACCAAAGGCCGCACCAGCCCCTTGCGCACTGACGCCGGCAAACTGCCCACTGCCCATGCTGAGGATGTAATCCAGCGACCAACCGGCCACCACGCTGTAAAACGACAGGATCAACAGCGCGGCAATCATCCCGACCAACGCCGCCCACGACCATCGTGGCGAAGCACCCGATTCAATGGCCAAGGTTTTGAGGGTATTGACCGGGCTTTGCCGGCCGCGTCTACCGATCAGCGTCTCCGCGAGCATGATCGGCAGACCCACCATAAAGATGCACACCAAGTACATCATCACAAAAGCCCCGCCGCCATACATGCCGGTCATGTAGGGGAATTTCCAGATATTACCCAGGCCTACAGCCGACCCGGTCGCCGCCAGAATAAACACCCAACGGCTGGCCCAGGCACCGTGTATCGAAACCTTATCGTTCGCCATGCTCGGCTAGCCTGCTCTATTTAAAAAAGATCGCGCATTGTCGGGGATTCGCCAAGACGGCTCAAGCGCAGCCGACACTGGATAGCCCATGAATGCTTTTGCCTGATCGCACACATAGCTTCCGCGCCTGGGACTCCCTATAATGCGCGCCCTATGGCTAAACAAAAGAAACACCCACAAGGCACCATCGCGCAAAACAAGAAGGCGATGCATGACTACTTCGTCGAATCCAGATTCGAGGCGGGCTTGGTCCTGGCCGGCTGGGAAGTGAAAAGTCTGCGCGCCGGTAAGGCTCAATTGGTCGACAGCTACGTGCTGCTGAAAAACGACGAAGCCTGGCTGATGGGCTGCCACATCACCCCATTGACCACGGCCAGCACCCACGTGATTGCCGACCCCATCCGCACCCGCAAGTTGCTGCTGAACAAGCGCGAGCTGGACAAGTTGTTCAGTGCCGTGCAGCAGAAAGGCTATGCCTGCGTAGCGCTGTCGATCTACTGGAAGGCGCACCTGATCAAGTGCGAAATTGCCCTGGCCAAGGGTAAAAAAGACTTCGACAAGCGTCACACCGAGAAAGAGCGCGACGCTAACCGTGAAGTCCAGCGCGCCATGCGCAGCAAAGGCAAAGACGACTAAACGCGCCGAACCAAATCAAAACGCCCCGCTGATGCGGGGCGTTTTTGTTACAGCAATTCGCTTAGCGCAGCTCGGTAAACGCCAGCTTAACGCCCAAACCAACCAACACCGTGCCCATCAACCGATCAAACCAGTGCCCCATTCGCGCAAAACCAGCGCGTACCCGCTGGTGACTGAAGAGCTGGGCAACCATGCAAAACCACAGCGCTGTTGCAACCGCCAGGTACACCCCATACCCCGCCTGCACCAGCAACGGCGTATGCGGATTGATCACCACGGTAAACAACGACAGAAAAAACAGCGTGGCCTTAGGGTTCAGGCCATTGGTCACAAAGCCCGCCATAAAGGCTGCACGGGGTGAGCGCTCACCCTCTTGCACACGCAACTCTGCACTGTTCGCACCGGCCGGCTTGGCGCGCAACGCCTTGATACCGATGTAAAGCAGGTAAGCAGCCGCCAGCCACTTCAGCACATTGAACAGCACCAGTGATTGCGACACGATTAAACCAATGCCCAACAGCGAATAGGCTACGTGGATAAAAATACCGCAGCCCACGCCTAGCGCACTGAACATGCCAGCACGTCGCCCGTGACCAACACTTTCGCGCACCACAATCGCAAAATCCGGCCCAGGGCTGGCCACTGCCAGCAAGTGGATCAGGGCCACAGCTAAAAACTCAGTCCAATACATGGGCGACTCCGCGACGACGAAATGATTCTGTTAGGCTCGCAACCTTACTCCCCTCCCAAACTCGCAGGATAGATACAGCTGATGAGTAACAGTCACCGCGCCGTCTTTCTCGACCACAGCTCACTCGACTTGGGCGACCTTGATTTATCCAGCCTGAGCGCCTGCTTTGCCGACCTGCAACTGTATCCGCACAGCACGCCGGCGCAGACCATCGAACGCCTGCAAGGTGTACAGGTTGCGATCAGCAACAAAGTACCGCTGACTGCCGAGGTATTCGCCGCCTGCCCTGAGCTGAAACTCATCTTGGTGGCGGCCACCGGCATCAACTCGATTGACCTGGCCGCCGCCCGCGCCCACGGCATCAGTGTGAGCAACTGCCAGGGCTACGGCACACCCTCGGTGGCGCAGCACACCCTGATGCTGCTGCTCGCGCTGGCCACGCGCCTGCCTGACTATCAGCAGGATATTCGAGCCGGTCGCTGGCAACAGGCGCAGCAGTTTTGCCTGTTAGACCACCCGATTATCGAACTACACGGCAAAACCCTCGGCATGCTTGGCCATGGTGAGCTGGGCAGCGCCGTAGCCCGACTGGCCGAAGCCTTTGGCATGCGCGTACTGCTCGGCCAGCTACCCGGCCGTCCAGCCCGCGCAGACCGCCTGCCGCTGGACGAACTACTGCCTCAGGTCGATGCACTCACCCTGCACTGCCCACTGAACAGCGACACCCTGAACCTTATCGATGCCCGCGAACTCAGCCTGATGAAGCCTGGCGCCCTGCTGATCAACACAGCGCGTGGCGGTTTGGTCAACGAACAGGCCCTGGCTGATGCGCTGCGCGCGGGTCACCTCGGCGGCGCAGCCACCGACGTACTGACCCAGGAGCCACCCAAGGATGGCAACGTGCTGCTCGCCGCCGATATTCCTCGACTGATCATCACGCCGCACAGCGCCTGGGGCAGCCGCGAGGCACGGCAACGCATCGTCGACCAGCTGGCAGAAAACGCTCAGGCATTTTTCAACGGCGCACCGGTGCGCGTAGTCGGCTAAGCTACGCGACTTTTTTCCAGGAGCGTCCATGGACCCGCGAAGTGAAGTACTGCTGCGTCAGGCCAATCTATTCAACGGCCCGCTGCTGCTGGCTGGCTTGCCGGCGGATGATCTGCTCGGTCATTTCCCGGAGGCCCATGGCTGGAGCTGGCACGCCGGTGAGCATGCTTTGCTGGATGCGCGCTTCAGCAAGCGCTGCCAGTTTGCCACCCGGCCTGACGAGCGCGACTTCCAGGCGGCGGTATTGTTTCTGCCTAAATCCCGCGAACTTACCGAATACCTGCTCAACACCTTGGCCGCGCGCCTGGGTGGCCGCGAGTTGTTCCTCGTGGGAGAAAAGCGCGCGGGTGTCGAGCGTGCGGCCAAACAATTGGCAGCGTTTGGCCAAGCGCGCAAACTCGACAGCGCACGGCACTGCCAACTCTGGCAAGTCAGGGTTGAGCACACACCGGCCACGCCAGATCTGCACAGCCTGGCGCAGCACTATGAGTTACCCCTGAGTGACGGCCCGCTGAAAGTCCTCAGCCTGCCCGGCGTATTCAGCCATGGTCGTTTAGATGTAGGCAGTGCACTGTTGCTTGAGCACCTGGATAACCTGCCGAGCGGGCACATGCTGGATTTCGGCTGTGGCGCTGGGGTTCTCGGCGCGGCGCTAAAACGCCGTTACCCAGATAGCCAGGTGACGATGCTGGATGTCGACGCCTTTGCCGTCGCAAGCAGCCGCCTGACGCTCGCCGCCAATGGCCTGCAAGCTGATGTGATCAGTGGTGACGGTATCGATGCCGCACCCACCGGTCTCAGCGCCATCCTCAGCAACCCGCCCTTTCACCAGGGCGTGCACACCCACTACCAGGCTACCGAACATTTACTGCGCCAGGCAGCCAGACACCTGGCCAGCCAAGGCGAGCTGCGCCTGGTTGCCAACAGCTTTCTCAAATACCCGCCGCTGATTGAGCAGCACCTCGGCACCTGTCAAACGCTGGCCGATGCCAAGGGCTTTCGCATCTACAGCGCCCGCAAAAACTAAAACACGCTTGCCCTCTCGCAGGTGCACGGGCAGAATGCGCGCGTCCTAGGGGAGTAGTCTCCCGCGAGCTCCAGCTCGCCCGGCACGCGTCAACATACTTGCTCAACAGAGCATGGCGCGTGCGACCCCAGGCCCACTCAGCGGGGCCTGCGGTTTGACAAGACCTATGACACGCACACCTTACCCGGGGCGGGAAGGCTGTACGTGTCATAGCCATGTCGACCCGCCCCTTTAGGAAAGCCTGATGCTCGAATCCCTGTTTGTTCCAACCTTCATCGTTGCCTTGGCCGAAATCGGTGACAAGACGCAATTGCTTGCCTTGCTCCTGACCGCACGCTTTCGCAAACCCTGGCCGATCATCTGGGGCATCGTGGTCGCCACCCTGGCCAACCATTTCGCGGCGGGTGCTATCGGCAACTGGGTAGCCAGCTTCTTCTCCCCAGCCACCCTTAGCTGGGTGCTCGCCGCCAGCTTTGTCGCTGTTGCGCTCTGGACACTGGTACCAGACAAGCTCGACGAGGACGAAGAATCCGGCCTGAAAAAATACGGCCCCTTCCTCACAACGCTGATCGCCTTCTTCATCGCCGAAATGGGCGACAAGACCCAAGTGGCAACGGTGATGCTCGCAGCCCAATACCCACACTTCATCCTCGTGATCATCGGTACGACCCTGGGCATGTTGCTGGCTAACGTGCCGGTGGTACTGGCCGGTAATTTTGCCGCCGAGCGCCTGCCCTTGACGCTGATTCGCCGCGTGGCCGCCTGCGCCTTTGCAGCCCTGGCCATCTATGCCGGGTACCAGGCTATGAAATTCAGCGGGCTGATTTAACCAGCAACGACGCCAGGGCACTGGCGTCAATCCACTACCTCGGCCCGTAGACGACTGCTACAGTGGGAAAAAACCTGCCTACAGGCCGTCACGGAGACATGCATGCCGCTGGATGATCGGAAAAAGCTGGTACGCCAGCATATAGAGTTGTCGTGGAACAAAGGTCGCTCGATGCTGGCAGAGCAACTGCACAGCAAGGACTTTCTCTATAAGAGTTCGTTCATGGGTAGACCACTCAACAGCCCGGCGTTTTCACAGATGGTGAAGGACATCCGTCACGCCATGCCGGATTTGCAGGTGGTGGTTGAGGAATGCATTGCCGAAGATTACAAAGTGGTGACCTGGAGCACCCTGATCGGCACCATCCAGCGACCTGCCCTCGGCTATCAACCCAGCGACAAAGTGCTGAGCATCTCGGCCATGGCCTTCTGGACGCTCACCCCAAGCCATGAAATCCAGGAAATCTGCACTATGTTCGACATGGAAAGCTTCCGCTCACAACTTGGCATGCCCACGCAATCCTTTGCCGCCAAGGCCCTGCCTTAACCGCGAAAAATCTGCCCAAACAAAAAAGCCCCGCATGCGAGCGGGGCTTTTTTGTACTGATCGCGACTTAACGCGCCCGCTCGTACAGCGGCATTACTTTAGGAATCGCCGCTTGCAAGGATGAGATACGGCTATTCGACGACGGGTGAGTGCTCATAAATTCAGGCGGCGCGCCTTCACTGGCGGCAGCCATCTTCTGCCACAGGCTAACCGCGGCGTTAGGGTTGTAGCCCGCGCGGGCCGCCAACTCCAAACCAATCAGATCGGCCTCGTTCTCATTGCCACGGCTATTAGGCAGTGTCATGCCGTATTCCACTGCGGCATCGGCCAGCGCCAGGGTGTCTGAGCCCAGCCCGAGCAAAGCGCCGGCGCCTTGCTTGGCCATTTCGATGCCGTAGGCCTTGGACATTGCCTCACGGCTGTGTTCGCGCAGCGCGTGAGCCATTTCGTGGCCCATGATCGCGGCGATCTCGTCATCAGTCAGGTCCAGCTTATCGATGATGCCGCTGTAGAAAATAATCTTGCCGCCCGGGCCGCAGTTGGCGTTAAGTTCGGGGCTTTTGATCAGGTTGACTTCCCACTGCCACTGCGCCGAGTCCGGGCGAAACAGCGGCGCCTGCTTGATCAGGCGATCGGCAATCGTACGCAGACGCTTGGCGTTATTACTGGTTTTATCCAGCACACCCTTACTGGAAGCCTCGCCCAGGGTCTGCTGATAGGACTGCGCATACATCTGATTAACTTCCTGAGTCGAGAGCGCGCTGAACATGTACTGCTTGCGCTCTACACCCACTGCGCCGCCACTGGTGGTATTGACGGCCTGGCATCCAGCCAGCAGCAAGGCCGCAGCCAGCGCAGATAATGGCAACAAGTGTTTCATGCTGAATCTCCCGATGAACAAGGTTCGTATGCTAGGCCGCCCCCTCCAACCGAGCAACAGCTGAACTTGCACAATCAGCCTTAGCCATCTTTTATCTGCATACAGGCACTACGGATTCCATCCTCGCCTGCCGATAGCTATGGATAGCCCCCTACTCTCGCCGGAGCATCCATGAAGCTTAAATCCATTCAGTTTTCAGTTGCCGCAATGGCCGGCGCGAGCGTCCTCGCCGTGGTCGCTGCACTTGTGATGTACGCAGTTTTTGCCAGCAACAGAAGCCAGACTTTGGTGCAGGAGCGTACCCGCGACCTACTCGAACAGGTCATCCAGCAACGTTTGACGGCTCTGGCGCAAGCCCAGGTCTTACAGATTCAGCGTGAGTTGGACATACCCCTGCAGATCACTGCCGACCTGGCACGAACTAACGCGCTACTCGGCATGCAGGACAGCACTGGCAGCCCGCTGTTGTCCATTAGCAGGGAAGAGCTGGCAAACCTCGTACACGAAACCACTGCACAAAATCCTAAACTGCTGGGCAGTTATATCGGCTGGGAGCCAAATGCCTTCGACGCCAATGATGACGTCTACGCCGGCATAAAAGACAACGGCTACGATGGCTCGGGGCGCTTCAACCCATGGTGGTTCCGCAATGCCGATGGCAGCTTAGGTATTGATGCCCTTGGCGATATGGAGACCGAAACGCTGCTCCCAACCGGTGTTCGCGCTGGCGAGTACTACCTGTGCCCCAAAGAGAGCAAAAAAACCTGTGTGATTGACCCGGCGCCCTACGACGTCGGCGGCAAGATGATCATGCTCGCCTCCTTTACCTCTCCGATTCTCGTCAATGGCCAGTTTCGGGGCATTGCTGGGGCAGACCTGGCCGTTAACTTCATTCAGGAGTTGTTGCTCAAAGCAGACAGCAAACTCTATGACGGCGCAGGGGAAATGGCGCTTATCGCGAGCAATGGCCGCCTGGTCGCGTCAACAAAAGCACCGGACAAGCTTGGTAGCCCGGCAACTGAGCTGCTCGACGCTAACGAAGTAGCCAACTTGCAAAGCATGACTGCCGGCCAAGTCATCTATGACATTGACGAGCAAGAAGACCCGTCTAAGAACCACATCGAGCTGTTTCTCAGCTTCAACATTGGCGATAGCGATACTCGCTGGGTGCTCATGCTGGTACTCCCGGTCAATACCGTCATGGCTGATCTACAGAGCATGCAGGCCGAACTCCACGCACAAGGCGAGGCCGACACCCTGGGCATGGCGCTGGTCGGCTTGTTGATTGCGGCTATTGGCTTATTGGTGGTGTGGTTTGTTGGCTACGGCATTGCCCGCCCACTAAAACAAATGGTGGCCATGCTCGATGACATCGCCAAGGGTGAAGGCGACCTAACCCGTCGCCTGACAACCGACCGAGCGGACGAGCTGGGCATGATCGCACTCGGCTTCAACACCTTCCTGAGCAAGCTGCAGGCCATGATCAGCCAAGTGGTAAGCTCGGTACAGAAAGTCAGCGACTCATCCGAGCACACTGCCGACATTGCTATCCGCACCAACCAGGGCGTGCAGAAACAAATGGCGGAAATCGAACTGGTCGCCACTGCCGTGCATGAAATGACCGCTACCGCTCAGGATGTGGCACGCAACGCTACCCATGCCGCTGAAGCCGCTAACCATGCAGACCGCGCCGCCAATCAAGGCAAGCAAACGGTGCAGAACACCGCGGACTCGATTGCTGCACTGGCCCAGGAAATCGGGCGTGCGGTGACGGTGGTGCAAACGCTGGCCAAGGACAGCGAGAACATTAACGCCATCTTGGTGGCGATTCGCGGCATTGCCGAGCAGACCAACCTGCTCGCGCTCAACGCGGCCATCGAGGCCGCACGCGCCGGCGAACAGGGCCGAGGTTTTGCCGTAGTGGCCGACGAAGTACGCAACCTGGCGCAAAAAACCCAGCAGGCCACTGAAGAAATTCAGACCATGATCCAACAGCTGCAACAAGGCACCCGCGACGTCGTTAATGTGATGGAAGACAGCCAGAGCAAAACCGAAATCAGCGTGAAGCAGGCCAGCCAGGCAGCCGAAGCGCTGGAGTCCATCACCCAGGCGGTTTCGGTGATCAACGACATGAACACGCAGATCGCCAGCGCGGCCGAGGAGCAAAGCGCAGTGGCCGAAGACATCAACCGTAACGTCACCAATATCGGCCAGGTGGCCAACGAAGTTGCAGGTGGCGCCGACGAGGCCAGCCAGGCCAGCGCAGAGCTGACCAAACTGGCCGAACAGCAACGTCGCCTGATCAACCAATTCAAGGTCTAACTGGGCAGGTAAATAAAGGGCGGACTGCCGCGCAGTTCGCCCTTTTTTATGGTTAAAACTTTATAAGGAGCGCCCGCCAGCTAGGCAGGCGTCAGGCACTCAGGTGCATCCAGCTTGGGATCATTGATCAGATTGGCCAGCACCCGCTCGCGCAGTGCGGGTTGTGGCCTTGCCAGTAGCGCCTGTAGCTCAGCTGGCGTGGTCTCGGCTGACAACCAGGCCGCTTGCCCAGCCTCGTCGAGAATCAACGGCCGACGCTGACTGGCAGCCGCCTGGGTGACGACCGCAGCACTGAGGTAGACGAAACCCTCAACCGGATAAGCCTCCCACAAGGCCGCAAAGTACAGCGGCGTGCCCTCACCTGTCAGCCAGTACGGGCGTTTGCGCGCCGTGCCTCGCCATTCGTAAAAGCCATTAGCCGGCAACAGACCACGGCGCAGACGAAACGCCTCACGAAACATCGGCTGCTCGGCCAGGGTTTCCGCACGCGCCTGGGCCGGGGTCTTGGTGAGATCCGTCAACCAGGGCGGCGTCAGCCCCCAGCGCGCGCGTGCCAGCTGGCGCTCGCCGTCGACATTACGCAGCAGCAAGACCTGGCTGTGCGGCGAGATACTCCAGTGCGGTAACTGGTCAGCAGGGAAGCCGGGAATCGCCGCAAATGCAGGCGTCCAACGGAACAGGGCATAACGTCCACACATGGGGAACTCGATAGCGTTTAAGTAGAGACAGGAGCTGCACAGCGGCGTTTGAAAACTTGCTTTATGGTCTCGCGAGCTAGAGTCCTGCAAGACACTACGTTAGTAACAGCCTTCGGCTGGTCAAAACGGCGAGGAAGCGGACTGGACTCACACACGAGTGTACTTTTGTACATGAGCATTCTGAGCCTGTTTTTAACGCCGCAGGGCCGACGCGCAGCAGACCATAACCAGGCAATCAGCAGAGCAACGTACCTTGGAAGTTATCCGGCTCATCACCAGGCAGCGGCTGCGCGGCATTGTACGCGGCGATCAGCTGTTGTGCGCGGTGCGCTTGCGCATCCTCGACCATCACCCCGAGCAAGCCGCAGGCAGGTAACTCACCCACCGCCCCAGCCAGGTGCTGCCCGGTGAGGTAGGCGTCGATGCCCTCACTGGCCAGCATGCCGAGCAGCAATTCAGCTTCCATCAGATCTTGCGGCTCATAAATGCGTTGCATCAGTCATTCTCCCCGCGCACGTCGAGGCACCAGTCCTCACCATCGGTCTGCAGCGAAAACACGATCGGCCGGCAGCACACCGGACAGTCTTCGATGTATTGCTGATCGCCAGCAGACAAGTCGAGTAAGGCCTCGACCTGCTCGCCACAATAAGGGCACTGGTAGTCCTGAGTTTCCAGCATCGCGGTCTCCTTGTGACTTGGGCGTATAATCGCCGGTCTATAGCTGGCCCTGCAGTCGCGCAACAGCCCATGCTGAGCGCGACGACCAGAGCGGTGAGCATCTCCACAGCCAACCACGACAAGAGAACATGATGGGCGAATTCGATACCATCCGACCTTACGCTGACGCAGAAGTCCCTGCCGTACTTGCGCGCCTGCTGGCCGACGATGCGTTTCTCGGCATCCTCACTCAGTTCCGCTTCCCGCGCCTGGCTGGGCCTTTGGGCTGGCTGCTTAAACCACTTATAGCCTATCGCCTGCGTCTTGAGTTCCGTGACGTGAGTTCGGTGGCGCAATTGCAATCGCGTATCGCCAGTTATGTCGACCACACCATTGAGCAGGCGACCGATGGCGTGAGCTATTCCGGCATCGAGCATCTGCAAGCCGGCCAAGCCTATCTATTCCTCGCCAACCACCGCGATATCGTGATGGACCCGGCGTTCGTCAACTATGCTGTGTACCACGCGGGGCTGCCAACGCCACGCATCGCGATTGGCGACAACCTGCTGCAAAAGCCGTTTGTCAGCGACCTGATGCGCCTGAACAAGAGCTTTATCGTGCACCGCTCGCTCAGCGGCCGGCGCGAGAAGCTGGCGGCTTACCAGTTGCTCTCGGCCTATATCAATCACTCGATTCGGGTTGATGGCGAGTCGATCTGGATCGCCCAGGCTGAGGGGCGCGCCAAGGACGGTGATGACCGCACCGACTCGGCGATCCTCAAGATGTTTCATATGAGCCGGAAAACCGAGCCGTTTGCCGAGCTGATCAACAACCTGCGCCTGACGCCGGTATCGATCAGCTATGAATACGACCCTTGCGATCAGGCCAAGGCCCGCGAACTGTCAACCCGCGCCAGCAGTGGCAGTTATACCAAGGCCGCCGGCGAGGATGACCAAAGCATCGCGCTCGGCATCACCGGTTACAAAGGCCGCGTACATGTACATTTCGGCGCGACTGTGAAGCAATGCCTGGAGGACAGCAAGGTCCTGGCGGCGGAGATGGACCGGCAGATTCTTAGCGGCTACCGACTGTTCCCCGTGCATTACCTGGCGTATGCCATGTGGGCGGATCGCGACCCTGCACTGGCTGTGCCCGACGCTGCCGAACTGTTCCCTGCCGCAGAACTCAGTGCGGCAAAAAGCGAGTGGCAGCGCCGCTTGGCCAACTGCCCGAGCGAGCAGCGACCCTACCTGATCCTGCAATACGCCAACCCGGTGCGTAACCAGTACCGAATCAAGGCCGGGCTACCCCTTTAGCGCCCTTACCCGCAATAAAAAACGGCAGCCATTGGCTGCCGTTTTTGTCTAAATCGACCCTACAGCTGGGTACTGAGCCAGGACAGCAGCAGCGCCAAGGCCAGGCAGGTATAACCAAAGCGATAGAAGAAGCGGTTGAGCCGCCGGGTCGGCTCATCACAAGCATCAGCCTGCTGCGCCAGCGCGTTTAGCGCATTACCGGCCAACAGCCGCGCCTGCGCAAGCTGCTCACGCAGGCGGGTAGCCAACAGCAACCAGGCGCCGGCCAGGGCAAAAAACAGCGCCAATCCATTCAACCACTGCCCGGGCTGCCCTTCGATCAGCCACCAGAGCGTTTGCAACGACATGTTCGACCTCAACTTCTTAATGGCATGCGAGCAGTGTCGCGCCTGACCATCAGCACACCCAATACAGCAACGGGTAGTCCAATTACGGGCGCGGAGTCTACCGAAGGATGCCGCTCTCGCGGCTCGATTCCGACGAATCGCAGTGACTGTGAGCGTACTGTCACATGCTTGATTTAGGGTTTAACGCGCGCCGCAACACCCCACCCAAAAGGCTTCGCGCGCAAAACACAGCCCCTTACTCGCCATGGAGAATTGCCCCATGCTGCATGCCAAACCCCAAGACCGCGACTACCTGATCGACTCGCTGGACGACGTTGAAGCCGTCATCGACGGGCTGTCATTCAACGTGCAAGACGAGCACTGGCTGGTGTACTGCGCCCTCGGCGGCCATGAACATTACGCCCTGCCTGATATCGACACGCGCACGGGCATCAGCCTGCCCGCGCTTTACAGCGAAGCCGCCTAAGGCGCGGCCGTTCGCTGCAGGCAAGAAATCGCAAATAGAAAAAAGCCCGGAATAATCCGGGCTTTTTATTACGCCAACACCGCTTACTGCGCGAGCACCTGACCGATGGTCGGGTCCTTGAAGGCGCGGGTCAGGGCATCACTCAACACATCGCTCACCAGCTTGGTGTTGGTGGCCTGATTAGGTGCCATGCCGAAACGCTGATTTAACGACGCACCGTAACGGCCGCTGTAGCGACGGCTAGAGTTCTGCACATCAACACGGAAGGTCGCGGTCATGTCAGCCTCAGTCACGTACAGGCCTTCTTTCGGCGACTGGTACTTCAGCTCGGCCAGGGTCAAGGTCAACTGAGGGGCGTTGTAGGCATTGGCGCTTGGGGTAAACCCGAGCAAACGCACGGCCGCTTCAGCCTGGGCCTGCAGCTTGGGCAGGATGTCCTGACCAGTCACACTGATTGCGCTGGTTTCCGGGTAGAGGCCACCGCGGGTGCCTAACACCGGCGAAGGACGCCCATCAGCCACCCGCACGACCACAGGCTGGCCCTGGCCAACGGCCGTGATCGGGCTATTGAGTTTGGGTTGTGGGCTGAGTTGTTGCGGGCTGTGGGCACAACCCACCAGAGTAAGGCTGGCAACAGCCACCAGACCAAACAGCAGACGATGCAGCATGCTCAACTCTCCATAGATAGGGGCAGATGTGGCGCGCAGTATAACCAGCGCGATATGTGCCTGACAGCGCTGGTTGGGATCAGTTAGCGCTGTGTGT
Source organism: Gammaproteobacteria bacterium (assembly GCA_018816095.1). Taxonomy (GTDB): domain Bacteria; phylum Pseudomonadota; class Gammaproteobacteria; order Pseudomonadales; family Pseudomonadaceae; genus Aquipseudomonas; species Aquipseudomonas spirodelae. The sequence continues at coordinate 41,615 of JAHIWP010000014.1, read as the reverse complement.
AGTGCTAATCCAGCACAGCACCAGCTACTGATCTGACGCACTGGGGAGTAACAGGTTCCCGTAATGCCTTTGTCATGCGCATCGGGCATAAGACTTTAGTCTTCCCTGCCCGTGAGAGATCGCCATGTTTACCCTGCGTAGCCTGCTCGCCCCCAAGCGTCCGATGCGCTCATTCGCCCTACTCGACGCGCAGGGCATTTGCACTGCACTGCGCCAGTCAGCCCAAGCCCCGCAAGGCCCTGGCTGGGTTGAGGTGCAACAAAGTTGCTCCAGTTGGCTTAATCGGCCGCTGCCAGCCAGCGCCCGAACCATACAGATAACGCCATGCCTGCACGCCCGACAAACGCTGGCGGCTTGACAGACAACAGAAGAAAAGTCACACCAGGCGATCAATTTTCCTGCTTTGCCCTTATAATCGCGCCCCGAATATAAGGACGCCTCCTGTTCGGGCCCTGCCGTCACGCTGATGCACCACTCATCGGCCGCGCCCCAGAGAGTCGCCCACTTCACGCTGCCTCCTAGCTAGCGCTTTTCCCAACTGTGAAATGCCATGCAGCTTCTGCAAAGGTCGTTTCACGTCGGTGAAAAGCTGGCTAAAGCAGACGTGTTTTGAGGTTCACGACTCCAAAAGAGCGTGGAAAAAACGGTTTGGAAAACTTCACAAGAGTGTGGCGAAAATGAACGATCTCGCGGTTGGCATCTGCTCCCAGAAGCCTGCTTCCTTCAACCCTGAACGTCTCACCGACTGCTGATTGCCTGTTTATCCTGGCTGATTAACGTCTATTGAGTGCTGGTTTGCGGAGAAGTGGTAATGGCGCAAAACGAATACGAAACAATGGATGTGGTGCTGGTTGGTGCCGGCATCATGAGTGCGACCCTGGCCGTACTGCTGAAAGAGCTCGACCCAGCCATCAAGCTGGAAGTGCTCGACATGATGAGCACCGCATCGAGTGAAAGCTCTTACCCGTGGAACAACGCGGGCACTGGCCATGCGGCCCTGTGCGAGCTGAACTACACGCCAGAAGCGGCTGATGGCTCGATCGACATCAAAAAATCGGTGTCCATCAATGCTCAGTTCGAGGAGTCCAAGCAGTTCTGGGCTTACCTGGTCGAGAAAGGTCGCTTTGGCTCGCCCAAATCCTTTATCAGCCCGGTTCCACACTTAAGCTTCGTACGTGGCCAAAAAGGCATCGACTTCCTGAAGAAGCGCTTTACCGCGCTGACCGCTCACCACGCCTTCAGCGAAATGGAATACAGCGAAGACCGCGCCACCATGGCCGAATGGATGCCGCTGATGATGCCGGGCCGCGACCCGAACGAGCCCATCGCCGCCACCCGCGTAATGGCTGGCACCGACGTTAACTTTGGCGCATTGACCCTGCACCTGCTCGACCACCTCCGTCAGCAGAACGCAGCCAAGGTCACCTGCAGCCAAAAGGTTGTTGGCCTCAAGCGCAGCGGTCAAGGCTGGCGCGTCAGCGTCAAGAATCTGCAAAACGGCAGCACGCGGGAAATCCAAGCCAAGTTCGTCTTCCTCGGCGCCGGCGGCGCGGCACTGCCGCTGCTGCAGATGTCTGGTATTACTGAAGGTAAAGGCTTTGGCGGCTTCCCGGTCAGCGGCCAGTGGCTGCGCTGCGACAACCCGGAAATCGTCAAACAGCACCAGGCCAAGGTCTACAGCCAGGCAGCCGTTGGCTCGCCACCGATGTCGGTCCCGCACCTGGATACCCGCGTAGTCGAAGGCAAGACCTCGCTGCTGTTCGGCCCTTACGCCGGTTTCACCACCAAGTTCCTCAAACGTGGTTCGTTCCTTGACCTGCCGCTGTCGATCCGCTTCAACAACATCGGCCCCATGCTGGCCGTGGCGCGCGACAACTTCGACCTGACCCGCTACCTGATCAAGGAAGTGCTGCAGTCCGAAGAGAAGCGCCTGGAAACTCTGCGCGGCTTCTACCCAGAAGCCAAAGCCGAAGACTGGCGCATCGAGATCGCTGGCCAACGCGTGCAGATCATCAAGAAGCATGCGAAAAACGGTGGCATCCTGCAGTTCGGCACCGAACTGGTGGCCGCACAGGATGGTTCTCTGGCCGCCCTGCTGGGCGCATCGCCAGGCGCTTCGGTAACCGTCTCGATCATGCTTGACCTGATCCAGCGCTGCTTCGGCGAGCAGGTGAAGTCTGAGCAATGGCGCACCAAGCTGAACGAAATCTTCCCGGCCATGGCTGACGTTTTGGCCAGCGATGCTGAGCGCTATCGAGAAGTGCAGTCGCGCTCCGATGCCTTGCTGCAACTGGAACAAAGCGTTAACGCCTAAACCGCTTAGGCAATAAAAAACCGCCTTTCGGGGCGGTTTTTTATTGCGCGTTCAGTCAGCGCAACAAGCATTCAGACGGAAGTGGTCATCTGCCTGAAACTGAAGTAATGGCGCAGCGCATCAACCATCTCAACATAATCAGCGGGCGGCGCCACCAGCGCAAACCCCGAATCATAGTAGCCGGGTGTGACATCCTCACGGGACCATTGGCAGGTGGCCGAGAAATCAATATGGTGCGGCGCATCATGCCCTGGGATTTTCAAACACATATCAAAACGCGCGCCCACCAGCAGTGGAAGCTGGCTGATCAGCAGTAGACCGTCCAAAGAGACGTTACCGATATAGCCCATGGGCTTGTCGGTGATGCGATTGAACACCTTCAGGTAGTACGGCAGCTGATGACGTTCGATGCGGCGCTGAACATGCGTTGGCATAGTGGCAAATCGCTATAAACGGCCATTAAGTATGGCCCCACTACTGCGCTTAAACCAGTTTCAGGAACAGCGTTCGGATACGCGGCCTTGCAGTTGCTGACGGGCGGTATCCATTTGCTTGTCACTGTAATAACTGCGCTGGCCGTCGGCCTCATCCCGGTAGTAGCTACGCCCCTCAGGAATAGAGGCCAGGCGCTTACGCAGCTCGCGACACTCTTGGGCACGCTTGGTCTGCTGCTCGGCTGCAACTGCGGAGGCCTGCGCCTGCTCTGCACGGCGGGCATCGTAAAACCGACTGGTACGCTCTTGCCGCTCACGGGTCAGTTGGTCACGCTCAACCACCTGCGGTTTCACTTCAACCTTTTCCGCCCCCGCGACTGCAGGGCGCTGGCCGAAGTGCACCTGGCCATTGGCATCCGTCCAACGATAAATTTCCGCAGCGGCCAGCCCCGGCAACAACAATAAGCACAACAAAACGCGCATGGATTCCCTCCCGAAAGCCTCAGCTTACTGCCGCGATAAGCGTTCTGTCAGCGATGACGACCAGTGGTCAAGGCTTGGCCGGGCTGACCTTAACCGCCACATCAACCCCCTCATGCCCAAGCTGGCGCAGAGTGTTTATGCGTGCACGGGCACGGTAGGCATATTCGCTCGCCGGGTATTGGTTGATGATGAACTGATAAGTCTGCATGGCATCGACAAACAGCGCCTGACGCTCCAGGCACTGGCCCCGCAGCAGAGAGATTTCGGGCTGCATATAACGTCGCGAACGGCTGTTACGCTCAGCCTTGGACAACGACAAAATGGCTGCTTCGCACTCACCGCGATCATAGGCCTCGTAAGCACTATTGAGATCGCGGTCGAACGAATAGCGGTTGCAGCCGAGCAGCCCCACTAGCAACAAAACAATCAACATTATGCGCATAAGCCTCTCCTCCGATGTGCAGTGTATCGACTGCCCTGGGGAATTCTGCAGCAGCGTATCGCGCAATAACTCATGCTGCATCATGTGGCCGCCAGAGGTAGTGCAGTGGAACAATGACTACAGGGTTGCGGCATAGTAGCCTCGTCTGCAGTTGCCATTCAGGAGTCTGTGCATGACCGTTCGCCGCACCAAAATCGTCGCCACCCTCGGCCCATCGAGCAACAGCCCCGAGGTTCTTGAACAACTGATCATCGCAGGGCTAGATGTTGCCCGCCTGAACTTCTCCCACGGCTCACCTGATGAGCACAAGGCCCGCGCCAAGCTGGTGCGCGAACTGGCCGCCAAGCACGGTCGCCACGTCGCCCTGCTGGGTGACTTGCAAGGCCCGAAAATCCGCATCGCCAAATTCGCCAACAAGCGCATCGAGCTCAAACTTGGCGATCGCTTTACCTTCTCCACCAGCCACCCGCTGACTGCCGGCACGCAAGACATCGTCGGCATCGACTACCCGGACTTGGTCAAGGATTGCGGCGTCGGCGACGAGCTGCTGCTCGACGATGGCCGTGTGGTCATGCGCGTTGAAAGCGCCACCAGCGATGCCCTGCACTGCGAAGTGATCATCGGTGGCCCGCTGTCCGACCATAAAGGCATCAACCGTCGCGGCGGCGGCCTGACTGCGCCAGCCCTGACCGAGAAAGACAAAGCCGACATCAAGCTCGCCGCCGAGATGGAGCTGGATTACCTGGCCGTGTCCTTCCCGCGCGATGCCGACGACATGCATTACGCGCGCAAACTGCGCGACGAAGCTGGCGGCACTGCCTGGCTGGTGGCCAAGATCGAACGCGCCGAAGCGGTAGCCGACGACGAAACCCTCGACGGCCTGATCCGCGCCAGTGATGCGGTGATGGTGGCCCGTGGTGACCTGGGTGTGGAAATCGGCGACGCCGAACTGTGCGGCATCCAGAAGAAAATCATCCTGCACGCGCGCCGCCACAACAAGGCGGTGATCACGGCGACGCAGATGATGGAGTCGATGATCCAGAACCCGATGCCGACCCGCGCGGAAGTCTCCGACGTGGCCAACGCCGTGCTCGACTACACCGATGCAGTGATGCTCTCGGCGGAAAGTGCTGCCGGCGCCTACCCGCTGGAAGCCGTGCAAGCCATGGCGCGCATCTGCCTGGGTGCGGAAAAACACCCAACCAGCAAGAAATCCAGCCACCGCATGGGCACCGAGTTCGAGCGGTGCGACGAAAGCATCGCCCTGGCAGCCATGTACACGGCCAATCACTTCCCCGGTGTGAAAGCGATCATCGCCCTCACCGAAAGTGGCTACACGCCGCTGATCATGTCGCGTATCCGCTCCTCGGTGCCGATCTTCGCGTTCTCCCCGCACCGCGAAACCCAAGCCCGTGCGGCCATGTTCCGTGGCGTCTACACCGTGCCGTTCGACCCAGCCGCCCTGCAACCGGCCGAAGTCAGCCAGGCGGCGGTGGACGAGTTGCTCAAGCGCGGCGTGGTGCAAGCCGGCGACTGGGTGATCCTGACCAAGGGCGACAGCTACCACACCATCGGTGGCACCAATACCATGAAGCTGCTGCATGTAGGTGAAGCACTGGTGTAAGAGCCTGTTTATGATCTGCTGCGCGTCGGCCCTGCTGCGTTAAAAACAGGCTCGGAATGCTCATGTACAACAGTACACTCCGCTTCCTCGCCTGTTTTTGCCTTGCAGGTCTCTAGCTCGCGAGATCGTAAAAAGGCTCTAGGCTACCCAGCGCAGTGCAAAAGGCCGCTCAATCGAGCGGCCTTTTTATTTGCCTCAGGGCATCAGGCGTATTTGCTGAAATTCGGCGTGCGGCGCTGCATAAAGGCTGTCAGCGCCTCGATGGCTTCCGGCGAGCGCAGGCGTTGACCGAACAGCGCGCCCTCCTCCTCGATTACCCTGCGCAGTTGCTCACGGTCCGGCGCGCGCATCAGGCGTTTGCTGTCCGCCACGGCTGCCGGTGCCAGTTGCTGAAAGCGCAGGGCCATTTCGCGGGCCTTGGCCAGGGTTGCCTCACCGCCGTCCAGCGCCTGATTGGCGACACCCCAGGCTGCGGCCTGCTCACCGGTAAAGCTCTGCCCAAGCAGCAGCAATTCGGCAGCGCGGGCGTGGCCGAGCAGGCGCGGCAGGATAAGGCTGGAACCGTATTCAGGGCACAGGCCCAGATTGACGAAAGGCATCTTCAGCGTGGCCTCGCGGCTGACATAGACCAGATCGCAATGCAGCAACATGGTCGTACCAATGCCCACCGCAGGGCCGTTGACCGCGGCCACCACCGGCTTGCTGAACTCGAACAGCGCCTGCATAAACTGGAACACTTCGCTGTTGAGTCCAGTCGGTGGTGCCTGAATAAAGTCGGCCACATCATTGCCGCTGGTGAAGCAGCTCTCGCCGCCAGTGATCAGCACGGCACGCACGCTTTTATCCTGATCGGCCTGTACCAGCACTTCAGCCATGCCGCTGTACATGGCGCGGGTCAGGGCATTTTTCTTATCGGGGCGGTGCATGCGCAGGGTCAGCACCCCTTGTTCACGCTCAACCAGCAGATGCTCGCTCATCACTAATCCTCACGGTAGGCCACCCGCGAGCGGATCACCGGAACGGCTAGCGCGCGTGAGGCAAAAATACGTCAGCGAAAACCTGACTACGCGGCAAACCCGCCAGATACAGACGGCGCGCAAAGGCTTCGACACTGTCAGGGTGGCCGCAGAGTAAGGCGATGGTTTGCCGTGAAACAAGGCGCAGTTCAGCCAAAGCAGCCGGCAACTCGGCCGCCACCACAAGCTCGACCTGCACCTGCGAATGGCTGGCCGCCAATGCTCGCAAGGGTTCGGCCAAATAATGCGCGGAAGCATCATGGGCCACGTGAATAACCCGAATAACCCCCTGATGCTCCTGACGCAGCGCCTCGCGCAGCACGCCATACAACGGCGCCAAGCCCGTACCTGCGGCCAACAGCCAGAGCGGCCTGGCTTGCCAATCGGGATCATAGTGCAACGCTGCACCGCGCAACTCACCCAAACGGAGGTTGTCGCCCGGCTGAAAAGCCCGCGCTACTGAGGCAAATGCGCCACCCTGACGGCAATCGATATGAAACTCCAGCCAGGCATCCTCACCCGGCACGCTGGCCAATGAGTAAGGCCGGGCAATCCCGCTAGAGATCCAGAGCTGCAGGTGCTGGCCGGCGCTGTAACGCAATGGCTGCGGTGGAGTCAGGCGTAAGCGCAGTACATCGCGGCTTAGCCAATCGCAGCTGTGAATGACCGCCGGAACCGCATCACGCAACGGATCGAATACCTCAATCTGCACGTCATCCACCACTCGACATTGGCACGCCAGCCGCCAGCCCTGCTCACGCTGCGCTTCGTCCAGAGCCTCAGGCTTGGCATCAAGCAACTCGCCACGCACGCAACGCACCAGGCAGGCATGGCAGCTGCCGGCGCGGCAGCTATAGGGCACAGCGATACCAGCAGCCAACAAGTTATCCAACAGGTTACTGGCAGGGGCGACTTCGAGGCTGCGTTCAGCGGCCCGTAACTCAGGCATCCACATCCTCCCAGGTCGCCGCGCAACGGTTACGCCCATCACGTTTGGCCTGGTACAGCGCCTGATCGGCACGCTGCAGGGCTTCATCAAGGTCATCGTCAGCGGCCAGCAAGGTCATACCAATGGATACACTCAGATTGGCCACCTGCACGCCCAGCGGCTCGGCGCGGCTAAAGGCTTCGCGCAAGCGTTCGCAGCAGGCCGTGAACTGATCGGCTTCGGTATTGGGTAACAGCAAGACAAATTCCTCACCGCCATAACGTGCTACCACATCGCCATCGCGCAGGCAGGCGCGGGCGACAGCGGCAAACGTTTGCAGGACACGATCACCCGCCGCGTGACCGTGAATATCATTGATGCGCTTGAAATGGTCGAGATCCAGCAACGCCAGGCCGTGCTGACGACCACCGCGCAGATTTTCCAGCTCGCAACTGGCTAAGCGCAAAAAATGCCGACGGTTGCACAACCCGGTTAACTCGTCAGTCGCGGCCAGGTCTTCCAGCTGGCGCATCATCCCGCGCAGTGTGTCCTGATGGGCTTGCAGGGCAAAACGGCGCTGACGCATTCGTTGGCGCATGGCCTGAGCATAACTGGCAAACAGACAAAGCCACACCAGCACCACAGCCAATACACAGGCCTGCATCAGCGCCATACGCGGCGCACGCAACTGCAGGGTATAGGCCTCATACAGGTTCAACCCGGCAAAGCCCAAAAAGGCAACCAATGCGCAACGGGCAAAGACCTTGGGCGGCAGCTGAAACACGCCGAACAGCAAAATCAGCATGTACATCACCAACAGGCTGCCGCGCCCCTCGCTGAACTGCGATAGCAGCGCTGTGAGCCAGAGCAATGCCACCAGCACCTGAGGCTCAGTCAAACTAGGATCGGCAAGACGTAGATTGAGGCGCGAGAGAAACAGCCCGAGAAAAACTAATTGGCTGAACGTCGCCAAGGCGCCGATACCTAATACAGCCAACGGCGGCGCATTAAACAACCCGGCAAACACGCCAACGCCGCACAACAGCCCGGTCAGCACGTAAGTGCCTACGGCCATGCCGAAACGCTTTAGCAGTAGGCTTTGCAAGCTGCGTCGGGTACCTGCTTGGCTGCTTGGGGTCATAGGAATTATGGGCTCCATCCCATACTGGCATCTAGCCGCTACTCTACCCCCGTGATTGCAGCATGCCTAGTCAATTAATCGACGTCAGTAACCGATCAGCGCCCATGATCTAAGCCTGCCGAGGTGTCCGCCAGGCCACGTGCACGGTATACTTTCGCGCCTTTTTATCTTGTCCTCTGGCCCTGATAAGCCTGCGCCGGGTATGCCCCTGCGCGCTTCGAAGTTCCTGCCCTACTCCTACCCATATAAAGGGAGCGCATAGCATGACCGTGATCAAGCAAGACGACCTGATTCAGAGCGTCGCCGACGCCCTGCAGTTTATTTCCTACTACCACCCCGTAGACTTTATCCAGGCCATGCATGAGGCCTATCTGCGCGAAGAATCGCCCGCCGCGCGCGACTCCATGGCACAGATCCTGATCAACTCACGCATGTGCGCCACCGGCCACCGGCCGATCTGCCAGGACACCGGCATCGTCACCGTATTTATCCGCGTGGGCATGGATGTGCGCTGGGATGGCGCGACCATGGGCGTCGACGACATGATCAACGAAGGCGTGCGCCGCGCTTACAACCTGCCGGAAAACGTCCTGCGTGCCTCGATCCTGGCTGACCCAGCCGGTGCACGGAAGAACACCAAGGACAACACCCCAGCAGTCATCCACTTCTCTATCGTCCCTGGCGACAAAGTGGAAGTGGACGTTGCTGCCAAAGGCGGTGGTTCCGAGAACAAGTCGAAGATGGCCATGCTCAACCCGTCCGACTCGATCGTCGACTGGGTACTCAAGACCGTCCCGGAAATGGGTGCCGGCTGGTGCCCGCCAGGCATGCTCGGCATTGGCATCGGCGGCACCGCCGAAAAAGCTGCGGTAATGGCTAAAGAAGTGCTGATGGAGTCCATCGACATCCATGAGCTGAAAGCCCGCGGCCCACAGAACAAGATCGAGGAAATGCGCCTCGAACTGTTCGATAAAGTGAACCAGCTGGGCATCGGCGCCCAGGGCCTGGGCGGCCTGACCACCGTGCTCGACGTGAAGATCATGGACTACCCGACCCACGCCGCCTCCTTGCCGGTGTGCATGATCCCCAACTGCGCCGCCACCCGTCACGCCCACTTCGTGCTCGACGGCACCGGCCCAGCCGAGCTGGAAGCGCCGGATCTGTCCGCCTACCCGGAAATTGTCTGGGAAGCCGGCCCGAGCGCGCGCCGCGTCGATCTGGATACCCTCACCCCGGAAGACGTGCAGAGCTGGAAGCCGGGCGAAACCGTATTGCTCAACGGCAAGATGCTCACCGGCCGCGACGCCGCGCACAAGCGCATGGTCGATATGCTGAATAAGGGTGAAGAGCTGCCAGTCGACCTAAAAGGCCGCTTCATCTATTACGTCGGCCCGGTCGATCCGGTACGTGAAGAAGTGGTTGGCCCAGCCGGCCCGACCACGGCCACGCGGATGGACAAGTTCACCCGGCAGATCCTCGAAAGCACTGGCTTGCTCGGCATGATCGGTAAATCCGAGCGCGGCCCGATTGCCATCGAAGCGATCAAGGACAACAAAGCCGTGTACCTGATGGCTGTTGGTGGCGCTGCGTACCTAGTCGCCCAGGCGATCAAGAAGTCGCGCGTGGTGGCCTTTGCCGAACTGGGCATGGAAGCCATCTACGAGTTCGAAGTGAAAGACATGCCGGTCACCGTGGCGGTCGACACCAAGGGCGAGTCGGTGCATATCACCGGTCCAGCGATCTGGAACAAGAAGATCCACGACAGCCTGGCGGTCGAGATCAAGTAAGCATTACAGCGTTAACACAAACCCGGCCAAGTGCCGGGTTTGTTGTTTTAACGACGCCGCAGCGCCTGCGCCATGGACTGATCAACGTGCGTGCGCCACTCGCGGTCACGCCAGTCGTCATCATGCCATTCACGCTCAAAAGCGCTTTGCTGGGTGGCCTGACATTGGCGAAAACCATCATCCCAACCTTGGGCATATAGCGGCGCTGCCAGGTAGCGCGGCACATCCTTGCGAAAACCATCGAGCGCGCCAGCAGCTTGCCGGCCACTGCTGCAACCCGCTTCAAAACCATCAACATAGGCTGGCGGGTAACCTTCGGCCTGCATCTGCTCGCGGGTATTTTGGCAAGCGCACAGCAACACTGCAGCCACGCCAAGCGCGGCCATTCTTAACCGGCCCAAAGCAGACAGGCAGATCATCCGCTGCCGCCTCAAGTGCCCTGGGTAAGCGAGCATAGCGGGCTTGGCAAAACAGCCTCTGCACTCCAGGCCATGCTGTAAGGCAGTGCCACTAAAGCGAACGTAAAGAGCAGTGCGGCAAAACCAAGACGACACAGGTAAACAATGGGTGCCATTGACTAGCCCTCCAGCGGCTTAAGTACAGGTTGTTCAGCGTGCTGAGGCTGCGGCGCGCGATAGAGTACCCAGCGATAGCAGAGCAGACAAATCGTCCAGTCCAAGAGCAAGGTCCACAGGTTGTGCGACAGAAAGTGCGCGCCCTGCATCATCCTTCCCAACGAAAACACCGCCCCCAGCCCCAGCGCGAATACCAACGCGACACGTGCACTGCGCGGGCGCTTGTCACGCAGGAGAAAAAACAGCGCCAGCAAGGAAAACCCCGATGAGGCATGACCACCCGGCCAGCAACGGCCTGGATTATCCGTTGCTGCGCGCTCACTCAGCAGCGGGGTAAAGGTCTCAGTGCCGCCAAACTCACTCAAGCTCCAGGGGCAATGCACAGCGGTGAGCGCCTTCAAGGGCGTAACCACACTGGTCGAGATCCCCAGCGCCAGGACCAGAAAGCCCAACGAGCGACGCCACACCCTAAAACGGCTGGGTAACAGACTGATTACAAAGCCCGCAATGGCCAGCACGCCAAAGACGATAACCAACTGTTTGGCCCGGTCGTGCAGGATGTCCTCCAACCAAAAGCTGTGTTTACCAATAAAGCCCTGGCCAGGTTGGTAGAACAGGCGCTCGATGGCGAAATCCAGGCCGCTGGGGTCAAGCAGTAACAGCAACGCCATCAGCAGCAGAGGGATGCCCAGGCCCAGCCGGAAATCAAAATAACGTGAGGACTCAGTAGACCGATTGGCCCGCATAACGTTGCTCCAGCCAAGGCACTGCCGGGCAGTGCCTGAAAGTTTTAGGATTAGCGCTTACTCAGTTGCTCGTCAGGCAACAGGGTCGGCCGCCAGGCCATCAGGTGTTCTTTAAAGGCGTGGCTGGCGCCTTGGTAATAGGCGATGTTGCGCCGCTGCAGCGCATCGGTGGCATCCACTGCAATCTCATGGCTCAGGCCGAGCGCATCATCATGGCGGCGCATGTTTTTACGCGGGCTCAGAATCGCCAGGCTGGAACCGTCGAACAGCCCCAGGTGCTGATAGTTACCCAACAGCGCACGCCCTGGCGCACGGTCATCGCGCAGCACATTGCGGCCGAAGAAGGTCGAGACATAGTCCATATTCAGCAGGCCCAGTAGCGTGGGCGCCAGGTCAATCTGACTGGCGACGTCATTGAATTCGCGTGGTTGGATATGCGCCGGGGCGTAGATGAACAACGGGATGTGGTAATTGGCCACGGGCAAGTCTTCTTTGCCGGCACTGCCCGCCGTGTGGTCTGCGACAAAAATAAACACCGTTTGCTTGAACCAGGGCTTGCCCCGCGCAAGGGCAAGGAATTGACCGATGGCATAGTCGGTGTACTTCACCGCCCCTTCGCGGCCATCGCCGGACGGGATGTCGACGCGCCCTTCCGGGTAGGTATACGGCCGGTGATTAGAGGTGGTCATCAGCTGCAGAAAGAAGGGTTTACCGGCAGCATGATCCGCATCGGCCACCTTCAGCGTCTGCGTGTAGATGTCCTCATCAGACATACCCCAGGCGTTTTGAAACACCATATCCGCCTCGGCGACGCTGCTCTGGTCAACGATGCGATAACCATTGCCGCCGAAGAAGGCATTCATATTGTCGAAAGAGCCGCGCCCACCGTAGATAAACACACTGTCATAGCCCTGCGCGCTGAACTGCTGCCCGAGGCTGCCGTAGCCCGACTCACGGCCGATACGTTTGACGATGGAGCGTCCAGGCGTTGGCGGCATGGACAGGCTAATGGCCTCCAAACCACGGTCCGTACGCGTACCGGTGGCGTAGAAGTTACTGAAACTCAGGCTCTGCTGGCGCAATTGATCCAGGTTCGGGGTCAAGCCACGGTTGTCACCGAAGCTGCCCAGGTACTTGGCACTCAGGCTTTCGATGGTCACCAGCACCACGTTCAGCCGCTCGGGCTTGCCCGGGTTGTCGATCATCCGGCGGATGTCTTGCGGGTCAGTGCCGATAAAACGTGCATTCGGCTCACGCACTTCATTGCGCAGCAAACCGGCCACGTCAGCATCCGCCAGGGTGGCGTAGAACTGCAGGTAATCCAGTTCGTTATTGCGAAACGCGGCAAAGAACTGAAACGGCCCGTTGCTCGCCAACTCGCGCTGGTAAGCGTTGCCATCCGTGCCACGCGGGGCATCCTGACCAATCAGTGCGCTACTCAACGCGGCCGATAGCAGTATGCCCACTACGCTAAACAGGGCCGGCAAAGTCCCTAGACGCGGGGCATCCAGCGCCGCCATCACCGGCTTACGCAACAGCGCAGTGGTGGCAATGGCCACGATCGCCAGCATCGCCAGAAGTGGGTAGATCGGGTAGGACTCAAGGATGTTGTTGATCACCTCCTCGGAGTACACCAAGTAGTCCACGGCAATAAAGTTGAAGCGCACGCCGAACTCATCCCAGAACAGCCACTCCGCCACCGCGGTAAACAGCATGACAAACAGGCTGACCCCGACCACGCCGAGCAGCAACTGTTTATGCCAGCGCTGCTGCCACAGGCGGCGCGGACACAGCAGCAGGTACAAGGCAAGCGGCAGGCTGGCGTAGAGCAGGAAGCTCAGGTCGTACACCACGCCAACCCCATACAGGCTGAACAACTGCAGCACACTGACATTGGCGTCGCTCAGATGGGTGGCCAGCAGCGCACTGCGGGTCAGAAAAAACACCACCAACCATGCCGCGACGATGATCGACAGGTAACGAAGTTGCGCGAAGTGGAGCTGAGGCATCGTATGATCCTGCTTGGATGAACGTGCCGCAGTGTGCGATTGCCTCTGTGAGGCGCTTGTCAAAACAATGTGAAAAAAACGTCAACGCGAAAGGAACACCCGCTCATGCGTATTCTGGTCATCGAAGACAACCGCGATATTCTGGCCAACATACTCGACTACCTGCAGCTCAAAGGCTTTAGCGTTGATTGCGCGCAAGATGGCTTGAGCGGCTTGCACCTGGCCAGCAGTGGCCACTATGACCTGATCGTGCTGGACATCATGCTGCCCGGCATTGACGGCTATCAGGTGTGCAAGCGCCTGCGTGAGGATGGCCACAATGAGGTGCCTATTCTGATGCTAACGGCCCGCGACGCCCTGGATGATCGCCTGCAAGGCCTGAACGCTGGTGCTGACGACTACCTGATCAAACCCTTCGCGTTGTCCGAACTGGTGGCGCGCATTGAGGCGATCCTGCGGCGCAGCCAGGGCAGCCGCAAACGCCAGCTGAAGGTCGCCGACCTGGTTTATGACCTCGATACGCTGCATGTCAGCCGTGCTGGGCAACCACTCAAGCTCAACCCCATCGGCCTCAAATTATTGGCCGTACTGATGCAGAAGAGTCCAGCGGTGATCCGCCGTGAAGCGCTGGAAGAAGCACTCTGGGGGGACGACAGCCCAGACAGCGACAGCTTGCGCAGCCACATCCATCAACTGCGCCAGGTGCTGGATAAACCCTTCGCGACCCCGCTGCTGCATACCTTGCACGGCGTCGGCTATCGCCTGGCGGAGCATGCCAATGGCGTCTAAGCAACCGTTCGCCAGGCGCATCCTGATCGCCTTTGTGCTGATGACGACGCTGGTCAGCGGCCTGTTTTCGCTGAGTATCGTGGCGGTGGTGCATGTTCTTGAAGAACACCTGGTGTCCGAGGAACTCAGCCGCGAGTTGGATACCGTGCTGCATGAAGACCTCAAACATGGCAACCGCCCTCGCCTGGATTCCAGCACACGCTTTTTTGCCTCCAACCTCCCCGGCTACGCCATTCCCGAGCAATACGCCGGGCTGTCGGAGGGCTTCAATGAGGTATTTGACGGGGACAAAGCTTTTTACGTTTATGTGCAGGAAATCAACGGCAACACCTACCAACTGGTGCAAGAGCAGCACGAATTCGAGGCCCGCGAGCAAGCCCTGTTCAATGTCGTACTCGCCGGCTTTCTGCTGACCGTCGTCGGTGCCTGGGCTTTGGGCCTGATCATGGCGCGCAGGGTCATGGCACCGGTCAGCCGCCTGGCGCAACAGGTTCGCCACCGCGACCAACTGCACACCCTGGCCCCGCCGCTGGCACCGGACTACCCCGATGACGAAGTGGGCCAACTGGCCGCCGCCTTCGACAGTACCCTGGGGCAGGTACGCCAGTCACTGGAGCGTGAGCGCCTGTTCACCAGCGATGTCAGCCATGAATTGCGCACACCCTTGATGGTCATTGCCACCTCCTGCGAACTGCTTGCAGAAGCCGCCCTGTCACCCCGTGAACGCCAACAGCTTGAGCGCATCACCAGAACCTGCGAGGAAATGCGCGAGCTGGTGCAGACCTTCTTGCAACTGGCCCGGAGCAAGGCCAATGAAACCGCTTTTGTTGCAGACAGCAGCCTCGCCAGTATCGCTGCCGCACAGACAGAGCGCTGGGAGCCGATGTTCAATGACAAGGGTTTGACCTTCCAGCATGCGCAAGAAGGCAACGATAACGGCCTCTACAACGCCACATTCCTCGGCACGGTCATGGCTAACTTGCTGCGCAACGCCTTGCATTACACCGAACACGGATTGGTTCGCCTGGTGCTGGAAGAAGGCGGCTTTCGTGTTGAGGACAGTGGCACGGGCATTCCCCAAGAGCAGCACGAGCAGATTTTCCAACCCTTCGTACGCGGCCCGCAGGCACGCGGTGAAGGGCTCGGGCTAGGGCTCTCGCTGGTAAAACGCATCTGCGCCAAGCAAGGCTGGAGTATCACTGTGCACAGCCGTGCAGAGGGTGGCACCTGCTTCACCGTCAGATTCAACCCACCCGCTAACGAAATTTTCACATCCCCTTAACAGCCTGTTGATGCCCTGACACCTAATGTGGCGAGCGTTCCCCCTTACTGGACGCTCAGCCATGCTTGCCCTGCCTACCCTCAATCACCTGTACCCCATGGGCGCGCTGCTGCGCCGTACACAACTGCAGAAACTGGAGCTGCCAACATGAACGGCAAACCCACTGCAGAGACGCACGACGCCCTCTCGCTCAAAGGCCGCACCGGGCTGCGGCGCATTCTCGACGCCGGCGGCTATTCGCTGATGGGCTTGCAAGCGGCCTATCGCGGCGAGGCGGCGTTCCGCCAGTTGCTGCTGCTCAATGTCGTGCTGCTTCCGCTGGCATGCCTGGTCGACGTCACACGCAGTGAGCGCCTGTTACTGATGCTTGTGCCACTGCTGTCACTGATCGTCGAGCTGCTCAACTCTGCTATCGAAGCCACCGTGGACCGTATCTCCCTGAGCCTCCACCCACTGTCCAAACAGGCCAAGGACATGGGCAGCGCAGCGCAGTTTATCGCCCTGCTGATGATTGGCCTGACCTGGGGCATGATCCTGCTCTGAGTTAAAAAGTCGCATTTCCCAACAGCGGCGCATGACCGCCGCCGCGTTGCACATCAGCATCTCAGCCGTTCAACCGCAGCCAGCCTGGGGCCGTCAAACAGCTCTAGGCTGTCCAATCCAACGGCCTGAACGACCGGGGCTGGGTAACCCTACGCCCAGCGCCGAGTGAACTCTGCGCCCCCGTCGAGTGTCTGTCTGCTGTCGGCCCAGCGGGTGGCTTGTATGGCCATTTGCCCACCAGCAGAGCGTTGCAGCACGCCACCTTGCTTATGCACCTGCTTGCGCCCACGCGCCTGGCCGGCTTTATCACACCCGCTGCAGGGTTTCGTTTAATCGCCATGTGAAGATTGCCCCCATGTCCCTATCCCGCCATGCCCCCTCCAGCCTTGCCCCTCTGCACCACCTCGCCCTCGGTGCCTGCCTACTGGTCAGCGTTAGCGCGCACGCGCAAGACGATGCCAGCACCACGCGCTGGGTCAGTGACAGCCTGAATACCTATGTACGCAGCGGCCCAACTGACGGCTACCGCATCGTCGGCACGCTGACCTCCGGGCAGAAGGTCACATTGCTGCGCAGCGACGGTAATTACAGCCAGGTACGTGGCGAGAACGGCAGCGCGGTGTGGATTCCCAGCCGCGACCTACAGGACGTGCCAGGCCAGGCAGAACGCCTGCCGCAACTGCAACAACAGGTCAGTGAGCTGAGCGCCGAGCTAGACGGCATCAACACCACCTGGGAAACCCGCGTACAGGGCATGCAGGAAACCCTGGACTCACGCAAAACCCTGATCGATGAGCTGCAAACCGCCCGCTCTGCACTTGATAGTGAACTGAGCCAGGCCAACTCGGAGTTACGCGAACTGCAGGCGCAACTCGGCGAAGAGAACCAGCAGGTGTTAATGCGCTACATGGCCTACGGTGGCGGTATCGCGGGGGCGGGTTTAATCGCCGGCCTGATCCTGCCGACCCTGCTGCGGGTAAAGCGCAAACGTAATGATCAGTGGGTCTAATGGGCTGAAATCCACTGGCGGTGGGTGAGCGCCTTCACCCACCGGCCGCTTTGCGCCCGCAGGGTATGATCGCTCAGCAAATGTAAGGTCCTAGCGGCCAAATCAAGCCACCACAGCCGTGGTTTACGGCACCTTATGCCAATTGGCTACTGACAAGATCAACCGGGACGATCCACACTACACTTCAAACAGCAGCCTCTGCGGCCTGTAATCAGCCAGGAATCTAATAAAAACCGGCATTCATAACCGGAACCCGAAGGAACACCTAAATGCTAGGGATGCGCTCAAATAACCCGCACAAGCGTAACGCTCGCCCCGAGTTTTGGCAGCTTTCCATGCGTTGCTGTCAGATAGCGGCCTGCGTCGATGTCGCTTTTTTGTTTATTTTCATCCTGCTGGGCTCCCCCATTCTGGCCTGGGTAAACGTGCTCAGCGTGGCTATGTATGCCTACGCCTACCGCGCGTTCCAGCAACGCCGTAACCGCCTGGCGATTCTACTGATCCGCACCGAGGTCCTGGTACACGCAGGACTTGGGACCGTGCTGATTGGCTGGGAAAGTGGCTTTCACTATTTCTTACTCATGTTCATCCCAGCCTTATTCGTGACCATGCGTGCACGCAGCGCCTGGCTCCTCGCGGCGGGTCTGTGGGCCTACTACGTTGGGCTGGATGTGTTGATGTGGTACATCGAACCGCTGCAACCCATCTCCTCTAGCGCCCTGCTGGGTGTGCATGTTTTCAATTTGACTGTGGTGTTCTTGATGTTCAGCTATCTGGCGCTGTTCTATGTGAGCACCGTAACCCGCGCCCACAAGAGCCTGGCGCGGATGGCCACAACGGACTCGTTGACCGGCCTGTTCAACCGCAGGCACATGATTGCGCTGACCGAAAAGGAACTGGCGCGACACCATCGCCGTCCCAGCAACCTCACCTTATTGCTGATGGATATTGATCACTTCAAACAGATCAATGATCAATACGGCCACGATATGGGTGACCGAGTGCTCGCGGCGGTAAGCGACTCACTCAAAGGCTCTATGCGTGAACAGGACTTTATTGGCCGCTGGGGCGGCGAAGAGTTTCTTGCGGTATTGCCGGAAACCGACTTTGAACAGGCGGCTGTCAGCGCAGAGCGCATACGCAAGGCAATCGAAGGACTGGTCATAGACTGTGACGGCACTACAGTCCAGGTAACGCTGTCCATTGGCATCAGCCAGTATCGGGCTGAAGAGCCACTCAGCAGCGCCATTGCACGAGCGGATTACGCGCTATACGCTGGCAAGTCAGCTGGACGCAACAGAGTAGAAGTGGCGACGTGTTAATCGGCTGCATGCGGTTGTCGCCCTGAGTGAAGACAACCGCAACCCAAGGCTGATCGACTCAGTTGCAAGCCCCCGCTTACCTGCAAGCGCTATTGCTGGCACAGCGTCACAAGCAGCGGCTCTTACTCATCGCGCGTCAGCACTTCCAGCAGCTCAATTTCGAAGATCAGATTGGAATTCGGTTTGATATGCGCGCCGAACTCACGTTCGCCATAAGCCAGATGCGCGGGCACGAACAGTTTGCGTTTGCCGCCGACCTTCATGCCCATCATGCCGATGTCCCAGCCCTTGATCACACGGCCGCTGCCAATCACGCACTGGAAAGCCTTGCCGCGATCATAGGATGAGTCGAACTTGCGGCCATCTTCCAAATAGCCATCGTATTGCGTGGTGATCAGTGCACCTTTGACCACTTCCTTACCGTCACCCAGCTGAATATCTTCGATCACTAATTCGTTGTTCATCGCGCTCTCTCTTGTCCACACATGACAGGTCTAAAACATAACAGCAGACTCACCCTTACCAGACCACCGCCGGGCCTGATCAGTCACGCATGCCTCAGTTCCAGCATAGCCAAAGCCCGCGCCTGACTAAACCACCAGGCTAAACGACAGCTGCTCAAGCACACGCGCCGCTCGTGCTAAAGTCGCGCCCTGCACAACCACGGCTCAAGGCGACAAGTAGCGATTATGCAAATCCCGGCATTTACTGGCGAACTGGAAGACTGGAGCACCCTGAACAGCAGCATCGGTTTCCCCGAGTTGTTGATTGGCAACGGCGCGAGCCTCGCGGTATGGCGCAAGTTCGCTTACTTCTCGCTGTTTGACGAAGCCCAGACCACGCGCAACCGCCCGCTCAGCCCAACCGAGCTGAGCGTGTTCCGCGCGCTGGATACCAGCAACTTCGAGCAGGTGCTCAGCGCGCTGAAGAACAGCATCCGGGTCAATGCCGCCTTGACCATCAACTCGTCGTCGCCACGTCACCGCTACTTCGCCATCAAGGAAGCGCTGATCCACGCCGTACGCTCGGTGCACATTCCCTGGAGCCAAATGCAGGCATCCAGCCTGACGCGGATCAACAGCGCCCTCAGCCAGTATCAGACGGTCTATTCCGGCAATTACGACCTGCTCAACTACTGGGCAGTGATGCAGAACCAGGACGCGTTTGAAGAGATGTTCCGTGGCCCCGACTCGACCTTTGACCTCGGCAATAACGCCCGCCAGAGCAGCGCCACACGCATGCTCTACCTGCACGGCGGCATGCACCTGGTGAAGAACATCGATGGCAGCACACGCATTCTCAATTCATCGGAAAGCACCTTGCTGGCCAGTTTCGCCATCAACCAGTTGGGCGATATCCCGCTGTTCGTCAACGAAGGCAGCAGCGCCGACAAGCTCAAAGCCATTCGCAGTTCCGACTATCTGTCGTTCTGCTACAGCCAGCTATCGCAGCCCAAAGAAACGCTGTGCATATTCGGCCATAACCTGGCAGCGCAGGATCAACACCTGGTTCAGGCCTTGCTGCAAGCGGGGCTGAAAACCCTGGCTATATCGATCTACCCGCACAACCCACTGTTTATCCAGCAACAGAAACAGCACTACGCCAACCTGTTCGTGGGGCAAGACGTGGAATTGCGTTTCTTCGATGCGCTGAGCCACCCACTGGGCCATCCCGAGCTGCGCGTGGCAGTCACCCCAGCGCAGTAAATCCGCTACTGACTGATCGAACGCACCACACTCAACTCGGCCGGCACACGCCGCTGACTGAGGTAGCGGGTGCAGCTAACGCGCAGAAACGAGGCGAAATTAACCACTTCTCCGCGGTAGTCCATCACCTCGTCATACAGCTTGGTAATCAGCTGATTGGTGGTCATGCCATCGACTTCGGCGATCTCAC
The DNA here is from genome assembly GCA_018816095.1 of Gammaproteobacteria bacterium. GTDB lineage: Bacteria > Pseudomonadota > Gammaproteobacteria > Pseudomonadales > Pseudomonadaceae > Aquipseudomonas > Aquipseudomonas spirodelae. Next base: position 21,275 of record JAHIWP010000014.1, on the reverse strand, counting down.
GCAGAATGTCCCAGAACTGGTTTTCCAGGCGCAGGGTGGTAACCACACCTCGTATGCGCAATGAACGGGCGCGGGACTCGTAGAGAATTGGGTCGGCTTTAACGTAAAGCTCGCACATGGCAGCTCCCCTCGTTGGATGCTGGGGCCATCCAGGCCCCAGATGCGGCTTGGAGTTTATAGCGTGATCTGGGTGCCCAGCACGTTCAGGAACGCGGCTAACCAGTTCGGGTGCGCCGGCCACGCTGGCGCGGTGACCAGATTGCCCTGCACATGGGCCTGATCCACTGCAATGTCGATGTACTGCCCACCGGCCATTGTCACGTCCGGGCCACAGGCTGGATAGGCACTGCATTCGCGGCCTTTCAACACACCTGCCGCTGCCAGCAACTGCGCACCGTGGCAAACCGCAGCAATTGGCTTACCGGCCTTATCGAACGCCTGCACCAGCGCCACCACCTGAGGATTCAAGCGCAGGTACTCCGGCGCGCGGCCGCCTGGGATTACCAAGGCATCGTAGTCTTCAGCTTTAACTTGGGCGAAGTCGAAATTCAGGGCGAAGTTATGCCCCGGCTTTTCGCTGTAAGTCTGTTCGTCTTCAAAATCGTGGATGGCAGTGCGTACGCTCTGCCCGGCAGTCTTGTCCGGACACACGGCATGCACCTGATGACCGACCATCAACAGCGCCTGAAACGGCACCATCACTTCGTAGTCTTCGACGTAGTCGCCGACCAGCATGAGAATCTTTTTCGCGGCCATGTGCTTGCTCCCTTTATTGATTGAGAAGCACAGAGTGTTATCCCGATCTGCCCGGCGTGGGTAATAACCCGGTACTACAGGGCACATCTTGGACCGACGGCGGCTAAAAAACGCTGAGCCACCTAAGCAGCTCAGCGTCTGGGCGGGTGTTACTCCAGCACTTCCTCGTCACGCAGCAGCACATAGGTGCAGCCGCTGTCGTCTTCCAAGTAGTCGTGCACGTAAAACATCACCACTTCGCCAAGACCGGGCTGAGCGGCCACGTAGTCACCAATATCCACAGTGAAATGGCTCTTGGAACCTGGCTTGGCTTCGCACTCGATGCGCGCATTGACGAACAGCTCAGGCGCGCTGTCGCCGAAATACTCTTCACGCTCTGCCGCATCCCAATCAGCGGGCGCCTCAAACGGGCCGCAGAACAGCACCTTGGCATCACCCAAATCCACTTCCTCGGCTTCCGGGTCCTGATCATCCGCGCGATACACCGTGCAGTCCTGCGCTTCAGGGTTTTCCAGGATGGCCAGACGGGCCGCCAGTTGTTGCTCAGTATCCATAGGGGGCATAACTATCTCCGAGCGTTTGGCGTTGTAAGAGGGTGTCTACAAACTACTGCGCTCGACCATGCTGCGTTGAAATCAGTCCGAGACACGGCGTCTCAAAATGCTCATGTACAACTCGTACACTGCGCTTTTTCGGCTGATTTCGCCTTGCCTGGCCTTCGCTCGCTACGTTTGTAACCACCCTCTAGGTCAGGGCAAATCGAGCCGGTGGTCACGCCACAGGCAGCCTTCGCAGGCTATGGGCTGGAGTGGCTGCAGTGCAAGCAATGAAATGCCCTTAGCAGCCTGCGCAGAATATTTATCGCCTTAATTTAGCGTTAAGACTGCGGGCAGAGACTCACACCCAGGTTCTCAGATGAGGTTCCGTTTATGGAGCTGCCTTGGGTGTATCAAGATACTGCACTTGCACAGATCGGCCGTGAGCAACCGCTCAGTCTCTACCTGGCCAACAGCCAAAGCCCGCGCCGGGCGGGCATTGAAGCCTTTATCGGCGAGCGTTTCGCGGCTCAGCATCAGGCGTGCATCCGTCATTTCATGCCCTGCCTGCTGAGCCTGGAAGACAGCAGCGGACAACTGCTCGGCGCCGTGGGGTTGCGCAGTGCCGGCAGCGGCCCGTTGTTCCTTGAGCGTTATCTGCAGCAACCGGCAGAGCAGGTGATTGCCACCAAGAAAGTGGCCAATGCGCCGCAGCGCACGCAACTGGTGGAAGTCGGCAACCTGGCTGCGGGCAGCCCCGGCGCCGCCCGCCTGCTGATTGTGGCGCTGACCGACCTGCTGGTGGCGCTGGGTTACCGCTGGGTGACCTTCACTGGCACCCTGGCGCTGCTCAACAGTTTCCAACGCTTGGGGCTAACACCCGTAGCGCTGGGCCCGGCCAACCCTGACTGCCTGGGCGATGAACAGGCCGACTGGGGCACCTATTACGACAACCAGCCGCAAGTGATGGCCGGTGACATCTATGCCGGGCACCAGCGCCTGTTGCAGCTGGGCGCCTACCCACGCCTGGCCCACCAAGCTTTTTATGCCCTGGAGGACATGCCCGATGTGGCCTGCCGCTAAACCATTTTTCGACCACCTGGCCGCCCTCGGTGACGCTATCGCCTTGCGTGAAGGCAGCCGCAGCCTGAGTTATGCCCAGTTAGTGGCCGAGATCGAAGTCCGCAGCCAACACCTGCAACAGCTCGGCGCCCGACGCATTGCCCTGGCGCTGGATAACGGCATTGACTGGGTGCTCTGGGACTTGGCCACCCTGCATGCCGGGCTGGTCTGCGTGCCCGTACCGGGCTTCTTCTCCACTAATCAGCAGGTGCATGTACTCGACAGTGCCAGCATCGACTGCCTGATCGGCCCGGACAATACGCTGTACAGCGCGCTGGGTTTCAGTGCGAGTGCAACAGCGAGCGCAGCCGGTGTGCTGCAACGGCCGCGCGCGGTGGTCAGCGAATTACCCGTCGGCACCTGCAAGATCACGTACACCTCTGGCACCACCGGTCAGCCCAAGGGCGTGTGCCTGGATGTGGCGACACAACTGACCGTGGCCCACAGCCTGGTGCAGGCCAGCGCCAGCTGTCAGGTTGAGCGCCACCTTTGCGTACTGCCGCTGGCCACCCTGCTGGAGAATATCGCCGGGGTCTATGCGCCGCTGCTGGCCGGCGCGCAGATCGAGTTGATGCCTATGGCGCAAGTCGGCCTGCTGGGCGCCAGCCAATTTGACCTGCCGCGCTTTCTGACAGCCCTGGGTCAGGCGCAACCCAACAGCCTGATCCTGCTACCGCAGCTGCTATTGGCGCTGGTCAGCGCCGCCGAACGTGGTCTGCCCGTACCGGATTCACTGCGCTTTATTGCAGTCGGCGGCGGCCGCGTGTCCAGCCAGCTGCTGCAACGTGCCGATGCCCTGGGCTTGCCGATCTTCGAGGGCTATGGCCTGTCGGAGTGTGCGTCGGTGGTCTGCCTGAACACCCCTGAGCAACGCCGTATCGGCACCGTTGGCCAACCCTTGCTACACTTGCAGGTTCGTCTCGGCGCCGACCAGGAAGTGCAGGTCAAAGGCCCGCGTCTGCTGGGTTATCTGGGCGAACCGGCAACCGCTGAAGAATGGCTGGGCACCGGTGACCTCGGCCATTTCGAGGGGCCGTTTCTGGTGCTGCACGGGCGCAAGAAACACCAGTTCATCACCGCCTTTGGCCGCAACGTCAACCCAGAGTGGGTCGAGGCCGAGCTGGTGCAACAACTGCCCATTGCCCAAGCCTGGCTGCACGGCGAAGCCCTGCCCGGCAACGTCGCCGTACTGGTGCCGCGCTTCGAGACGACCAGCGACAGCCAACTGGCCGAAGCCGTGGCTGCCGCCAACCAATCACTGCCTGACTACGCCCGCGTGCACCACTGGCTGCGCGCCGCACACCCGTTCAGCAGCAGCAACGAGCTGGCCACCAGTAATGGCCGGCTGCGCCGTAATGCCCTGTTTTCCCACTACCAGAGCGCCATCGAACAGTTGATGGCCGACCAGACCTGCTATGGAGATGCTTGATGAGTTTCTATGAATCCCTGCTCGAACAAACCAGTGCTGAACGCAACTACCTGCTCAGCGCGCCGATCATTGCCCAGGCCATGGCCGGCACCGTCAGCCTGAACAGCTACATCGCCTTTCTCACCGAGGCCTATCACCACGTTAAACACACCGTGCCCTTGCTGATGGCCTGCGGTTCGCGCCTGCCGGAACGCCTGGAGTGGCTGCGCGAAGCCATTGCCGAATACATCGACGAAGAAAAAGGTCACCAGGAATGGGTTCTGAATGACATCGCCGCCTGCGGTGCAGACAAGGAAGCCGTGCGCAATGGCCTGCCGCACATGTCGACCGAATTGATGGTCAGCTACGTCTACGACCGCATCGCCCGGCATAACCCGGTGAGCTTCTTCGGCATGGTCAATGTGCTGGAAGGCACCAGCATCGCCCTGGCCACCCAAGTGGCCGGCGTGATTCAGGACAAACTGCAGCTGCCGAATAAGGCCTTCAGCTACCTCAGCTCCCACGGCAGCCTCGACCTGGACCACATCGAATTCTTCAAAACGTTGATGAACCAGCTGGACAACGATGACGATAAAGCAGCCGTGGTCCACACCGCCAAAGTGGTTTACCGCCTCTACGGCGACGTATTCCGCAGCTTGCCGTTAAGCGCCTAGGAACTTCGATGAAACTCAATGAATGTCGTGCCGTAATTACCGGCGCCAGCGGCGGGATCGGCCAGGCGCTGGTCGCGGCCTTGCTGGAAGAAGGCGCGCAACTGCTACTAGTCGGCCGCCAAACCGACGCCTTGCAGATGCTGGCAAATGCGCACACAAGCAAGGTCCAAGTGGTGCAGGCCGATATCCGTGAGCGCAGCGGTCGTGAAGCTGTAGTCGCTGCCGCGCAGCGCTTCGGCGGCATCAACACGCTGATCAACGCCGCCGGGGTCAATCACTTCGGCCTGCTCGAGCAGCATGATGAAACAGCCATCGCTGATCTAATCGGTCTCAATGTCACCGCCACGCTGCAACTGACCCACCGCCTGCTGCCCATGCTGCGCCAGCAAGGCCGCGCGCTGGTAGTCAATCTCGGTTCGACATTTGGCTCCATCGGTTACCCCGGCTTTAGCGCGTATTGCGCCAGCAAGTTCGCCCTGCGCGGCTTCTCCGAAGCCCTGCGCCGTGAACTGGCGGACACTCAGGTGAAGGTTCTCTACTTCGCCCCGCGCGCGACGCAAACCAGCATGAACGCCGCCAACGTGGTGGCCATGAATGACGAACTCAATGTCGCCATGGACGACCCGCACAGCGTAGCCCTGCAACTGCTGGCCGCCATCCGCCGCGAGGAAGAGGAACGCTACCTCGGCTGGCCGGAAAAACTCTTCGTACGCCTCAACAGCTTGCTACCCCGCGTGGTCGACCAGGCCCTGCGCAAGCAACTACCGATTATCCAGCGTTTTGCCCGCAGCAAACCCTAAGGAGCCTGTATGAACCCTATCCGTAACGCCGCCTGCGCCCTGCTCTGCTTCGCCAGCCTGCCCGCCTTCGCATTAAGCGAACAAGGCCAGACGCAACTGCAAAGCCTGCAAGACCGCTGGGCCGAGATCAATTATCAGGTGCCTAAAGAGCAGCGCGAAAAAGCCTTTGCCAGCCTCAGCGAACAAGCGCAAAAAGCCGTCACCGCCGAGCCAGACGCCGCTGAGCTGCATATCTGGAACGGCATCATCCTCAGCACTTACGCGGGTTCCAAAGGCGGCCTGGGCGCACTCGGCTTGGTCAAGGAGGCTAAAGCCAGCCTGGAACAAGGCTTGGCCCTGGACCCCAAAGCGCTGTCCGGCTCGGCCTTCACCAGCCTCGGCAGCCTGTATTACCAAGTGCCCGGCTGGCCAATCGGCTTTGGCGATGATGAAAAAGCCGAAGCCATGCTCAAGCAGGCCCTGGCCATCAACCCGGACGGCATCGACCCCAACTACTTCTATGCCGACTATCTGGCCCGTGCCAAGCGCTATGCCGAAGCCAAAGTGGCATTGGAAAAAGCCCTGCAAGCGCCGGCACGCCCTAATCGCCTGTCCGCCGATGCTGGACGCAAACAGGACATTCAGGCCCTGCTCAGCAAGGTCAACGCCGAGCTCAAGTAATCCGCCGCTAAACCCCACCTGATCGGTCCCCTGTGGAGCCGATCAGGTGTTTAAAACAGCCTCGACTTCCTCGCCTTGGCTTTGCAAGGGTCTGTTAGTCTCAGCACGTACGTTTGAATCAAAAACAGGAAGTGGCTGCATGCGTATTCTGCTGGTCGAAGATGACAAAGCCCTTGGCGAAGGGATTCGCACCGCACTCAAGCCCGAAGGTTACACCGTCGACTGGGTACAGGATGGCAGCAGTGCACTGCATGCGCTGAGCAGCGAGAGCTTCGAACTGGCCATCCTCGACCTTGGCCTGCCGCGCATGGACGGCCTGCAAGTACTCAAACACCTACGTGCTGCCGCCAACCCAGTGCCGGTGCTGGTACTGACCGCCCGCGACTCGACCAGCGACCGCATCGCAGGGCTGGATGCCGGGGCCGATGATTACCTGGTCAAACCCTTCGATGTCGCCGAACTCAAGGCCCGCATGCGCGCCTTGCTAAGGCGCAGCTTCAACCGCCCGCAACCGGCACTGGAATACCGCGGCATCAGCCTCGATCCCGTCAGCCAGGCAGTCAGCTATCAGGGCCAAACGGTCAATCTGCCGCGCAAGGAATTTCTCCTGCTGCATGAACTGCTCGCCCAGCCGGGCCGGGTGATGACCCGCGACAAGCTGCAGCAGGCACTCTATGGCTGGGATGAAGAGCTGGAGAGCAATGCCCTGGAGGTGCATGTGCATCACCTGCGCAAGAAGTTCTTTCCAGAGCTGATCCGTACCGTGCGCGGCGTTGGCTATTTAGTGGATAAAGCCTGATGCGCTCAATCCGTGCCCGCACGCTGCTATTGGTACTCGGCCTACTCAGCCTGTCGATGACCCTTATTTCCTATAAAAGCTACCGTGATGCCCAGCATGAAATCGAGGAGCTGTTCGACGCGCAGCTGGCGCAAACCGCGCGCCTGCTGGCCGGTTTGGTTGGCCAGAACATGTCGCAAAGTGATCGTGAAAGCCTGCAGAGCGCCCTGAATCAAGCCCTACAGAGCCGCCAAAACAGCGCCACTGGAGAAATACGCGCCGGCCATGACTACGAAGGCAAGCTGGCGTTTCAGGTCCTCGACGAACAGGGCGTCATGCTTCTGCAGTCGGCGAGCGCGCCCACCGGGGTGCTGGCCAAGATGGTCGAAGACTTCCACGAAAACGATGCCAACGCGCACCAACACCTCAATACGGAACCGCTGTCGAGCTTGGCGGAGCAGCTGGTCGGTTATCACACCGTGCCCTTGGATGGGTATCACTGGCGCTTGTTTATGCTGCGCGACAGCCAAGACAACCACATGATTCTGGTGGCCGAGCGCGAGGATGTACGCGGCGAACTGGCGACGAAAATTGCCCTGCGCAGCCTGCTGCCCGATCTGGTCGGCCTGCCGCTGCTGGCCTTACTGGTGTGGCTGGCGATTGGCTGGGGGCTGCGGCCGTTACAGCGCATGGCCGAACTGATTAAATCGCGCGCCCCCGACAACCTCGCACCGCTGATCCTGGAGCCGTTGCCCATCGAGCTGGAGCCGATGGGCGCCGCGCTCAACCGCTTGCTGATGCAGGTCAATCAGCTGCTTGATCAGGAAAAACGCTTCATTGCCGACGCCGCCCACGAACTGCGCACGCCACTGGCGGTGCTGCGCATACATGCGCAAAACGCCATGGATGCCCCCGACCCGCAGGACCGCAACGATGCCCTGCGCCAGCTTGGCAGCGGTGTGGAGCGCGCCACCCGCGTCGTCGCACAACTGCTGACCCTGGCGCGCCTAGACCCCAACGTGGTGCAACTGGCCATGCGCGAGCTGGACCTGCTCGGTTATGTGCGCAACGAGCTGGCAGAATTGATTCCACTGGCCCTGGAGCGCCACCAGGAGCTCAACCTCGACGCCATTGAGCCCGCCGATTATGTCCTGCTCGCCGATGGTCCCAGCCTAGGTACGCTGCTGCAAAACCTGGTCAGCAATGCCGTGCAATACACCCCTGACGGCGGGCATATTCAGGTGCAATTAGACGCGCAGGCAGACGCCATCATCCTGCGCGTGCAGGACAGCGGCCCTGGAGTGGCAGAGGCGCAGCGGGAAAAACTCTTCGAACGTTTCTACCGGCTCGGCGCCGGTCAGGGTGCGGGCCTTGGCCTGTCCATCGTGCGCCGCGTAGTGGAGCTGCATCGCGGCAGCATCAGCCTGGGTGAATCCCCCTTGGGCGGCCTGGAAGTTGCCGTACGGCTGCCGAGAAACCGCTAACGTTTTGCGCCTGTTGTGCCGCGGCGCAGGGCGCGCGCTTCACGACGTACCTGTTGCTGCACGTCAGACAGCACTTCCTGCACGTAATCGATATGCCGATTAGACAGTGCACGGGCGTCTTCGGCGCGCCCGTCGATAATCGCCTGGTACAACGCACGGTGCTGCTCGATCAGCATGTCGCGGGTTTCATCGCGCTGGGCGTACATGCCGCCAATGTTAGTCACCACGTTACGTTTGAGCAGGTCGAACAACCCGCGAATGGTGTGCAGCAACACCGCGTTATGGCTGGCTTCGGCAATCGCTAAATGAAAGCTGGCATCGGCAGCCCCCTCTTCGGCGCGGGTCACCTTGCCACTGCGGCTGTAGCAATCCTGCAGCGCCGCGAAGGCCTCGCTGAGGCGCTGGCGATCCAGTTCAGTGGCACGCTGGGCGGCATAAAAGGCGCAGGAGCCTTCCAGGGTGTGGCGAAACTCCAGCAGGTCGCGCTGCGCTTCGGGGTTGCTCTCCAGCAGGTGGAGCAGCGGATCACTGAACGTCGAGCCCAGGGTCTGCGCAACAAAGTTGCCGCCGCCATGACGACTGACCAACAGCCCCCTGGCCGCCAGTTTCTGGATCGCTTCACGCAGCGACGGCCGCGACACGCCGAACTGCTCAGCCAAGACCCGCTCAGCCGGCAGGCGCTCGCCCGCCTTGAGCGTGCCTTCGAGGATCATCGTTTCCAGTTGGCTGACGATATCGTCCGACAAACGGCGCTGCCTCACCGACCCTACGTCCATATTCCGCACTCCACTGGTTTGACCACTCGCCATGGGCTTTTGGCCCGCCGCAGGCAAGCCTATAACTGGCTTACCGGGCTCGCAAGACAGCCGCTTATGACTAAAGTCGTAAGCGGGCTGATTGACAGGTCTGAGCCTGCACTTTTACCCTGACCGCGCTTGCTTGTAAATTGGTCTTACCAATATGGCCAAAAACAATTCAAAGAACCCATCGAGGTCCTCCTATGTTGGCTACACGCTTATCACTTGCCGTCACGCTGCATCCGCACTCACTTTTGCGCAGCGCGCAGCGCTAAGGAGGGATCATCATGTCGACGGGTCTTCTTGCTCTACTTGCCTTCTCCCCTATTCTGCTGGCCGCCATTTTGCTGATTGGTTTACGCTGGCCAGCCAAGCACGCCATGCCGCTGGTTTACCTGCTGACCGCTTGCGTCGGCTTATTTGCCTGGGACATGAGCTTCAACCGTGTACTGGCCTCCACCGTGCAGGGCCTGCTGATTACCCTTGGGCTGCTGTGGATCATCTTCGGCGCGATCCTGCTGCTCAACACCCTTAAACACTCCGGCGGCATCACCGCGATTCGTGCGGGCTTCGCCACCATCAGCCCGGACCGACGCATTCAGGCGATCATCATTGCCTGGTTGTTTGGCTGCTTTATTGAAGGCGCGTCCGGCTTCGGTACGCCCGCTGCTATCGCGGCGCCGCTGCTGGTGGCCATCGGCTTCCCGGCCATGGCTGCGGTGCTAATGGGCATGCTGGTGCAAAGCACACCGGTGTCGTTCGGTGCGGTGGGAACGCCAATCATCGTCGGGGTCAATACGGGCCTGGACTCAGCCACCATCGGCGCACAACTGCTTGAACAGGGCTCGTCCTGGGCGCAGTTCATGCAGCTGATCACCAGTGAAGTGGCGATTGTCCACGCCATTGTCGGCACCGTGATGCCGCTGGTGATGGTGCTGATGCTGACGCGCTTCTTCGGCGCCGAGAAAAGCTGGAAGGCCGGTTTTGCTGTATTACCGTTTGCCCTCTTCGCCGGCATCTCGTTCACCATTCCCTATGCCCTGACTGGCGTATTCCTCGGCCCAGAGTTCCCGTCTCTAGCGGGCGGTTTGATTGGCCTGGCGATTGTCACCAGCGCCGCGCGCATGGGTTTTCTGCTGCCAAAAACCACCTGGGATTTCGCCCCGGCGGACAAATGGCCGGCTGAATGGCTGGGCACCGTGGAAATGAAACTTGACCAGCTGACGGCCAAGCCGATGAGCGCCCTGCGCGCCTGGCTGCCCTACGTGCTGGTTGGCGTACTGCTGGTGATCAGCCGGATCTTCCCCGAGGTCAGCGCCGCACTGAAAGGCGTGATGCTGAACTTCCCCGACCTGCTGGGTGAGACCGGTGTCAGCGCCAACTTCCAGCCGCTGTACCTGCCGGGCGGGATTCTGGTGGCCGTGGTGCTGGCCACGTTCTTCCTACATGGCATGAAGCTGCGCGCCCTTGGCTCGGCGGTCAAAGAGTCTTCTGGGGTACTGCTCAGCGCCGGCTTTGTGTTGCTGTTTACCGTGCCGATGGTGCGCATCCTGATCAACTCTGGGGTTAATGCCGCAGAGCTGTCGAGCATGCCAATCCTGATGGCGCGCTGGGTCGCCGACAGCGTAGGCAGCGTCTACCCACTGCTGGCACCGAGTGTCGGCGCGCTGGGTGCGTTTATTGCCGGCTCCAACACCGTCAGCAACATGATGTTCAGCCAGTTCCAGTTCGGTGTGGCCAGCAGCCTGGGCATCTCCAGCGCGCTGATTGTCTCGGCACAGGCCATCGGTGCCGCGGCCGGCAACATGGTCGCCATCCACAACGTGGTCGCCGCCTCGGCAACAGTCGGCCTACTGGGCCGCGAAGGCAGCATCCTGCGCAAGACGATCTGGCCTACCCTGTATTACGTACTGTTTACCGGCCTGATTGCTTTGTTCGCGGTGTATGTACTGGGCATCAGCGACCCGCTGATAGCTGGCTGATAACCGCCTAGGGCGCGCGATACGGCGCGCCCTAGGCGTTGTAAAAACCCTTTCCCACCTGGGTGAATCCATGATCATTTCTGCCTCCACCGACTACCGCGCCGCCGCCCAACGCCGGCTGCCGCCGTTTCTGTTTCACTACCTTGATGGCGGCGCGTATGCCGAACACACGCTCAAGCGCAACGTGTCCGACCTGGCGGACATTGCCCTGCGTCAGCGCGTACTGCGCAACATGTCGGAACTGAGCCTGGAAACCCGCCTGTTCAACGAAACCCTGAGCATGCCAGTGGCCCTGGCCCCGGTTGGCCTGACCGGCATGTACGCCCGTCGCGGTGAAGTGCAGGCCGCCAAGGCCGCAGCGGCCAAGGGTATTCCCTTTACCCTGTCCACCGTTTCGGTGTGCCCAATTGAAGAAGTCGCACCGGCCATTAGCCGGCCGATGTGGTTCCAGCTGTATGTGTTGAAAGACCGCGGCTTTATGAAAAACGCTCTGGAACGCGCCAAGGCTGCCGGCGTGACCACCCTGGTGTTCACCGTGGACATGCCCGTGCCAGGCGCGCGCTACCGCGATGCCCATTCCGGCATGAGCGGCCCGAATGCACCGCTGCGGCGCATGCTGCAAGCCGTGACCCATCCGCAATGGGCCTGGGATGTTGGCCTGATGGGCAAACCGCATGATCTGGGCAATATCTCCACCTACCGCGGCAACCCCACTGGTTTGGCGGACTACATCGGCTGGCTGGGAAACAACTTCGACCCGTCGATCTCCTGGAAAGACCTGGAGTGGATTCGTGAGTTCTGGGACGGCCCGATGGTCATCAAAGGCATTCTCGACCCGCAGGACGCCAAGGACGCCGTGAGCTTCGGCGCCGACGGCATTGTTGTCTCCAACCACGGTGGTCGTCAGCTGGATGGCGTGCTGTCGAGCGCCCGCGCCATGCCGGCGATTGCCGACGCGGTAAAAGGTGATTTGGCGATTCTCGCCGACTCCGGCATCCGCACCGGCCTGGATGTGGTGCGCATGATTGCCCTGGGCGCCGACACGGTGCTACTTGGTCGCGCCTTTATCTACGCGCTGGCTGTTGCCGGCCAAGCAGGCGTAAGTAACCTGCTGGACTTGATTGAAAAAGAAATGCGCGTGGCCATGGTGTTGACCGGGGCCAAATCGATCAGCGAGATCAGCGCCGACTCCCTGGTGCGCGAACTGGGCCGCTAACCAGGTGTGCGAGCGTACTTAAACGCTCGCAGCGGCCTGTGTGCCCGGTCACCCACCGGCGGTTAACTACCTACCGCGCGGTGGGTGACGGCGCCACCGCATCGTCATCAGCCCTGAGTGCGTGCTGCGCCCAACCGACCCGGCACATGCGTAGCGCCTCACAAACCGACCATTTCCGGAGTGCCCATGAGCCTGCCCGCGACTTTCCTGACCGAGGTTCAACAGCTGATTCCCGCCGAACGGCGCTTCGATGATCCGCTGTCGACCCTGGCCTTCGGCACCGATGCCAGCTTCTACCGGCTGATCCCCAAGCTGGTGGTGCGCGTCGAGGCGGAGCGGGAGGTGGTCGAGCTGCTCAAGCTGGCCGGCATGCACAAGGTGCCCGTAACCTTCCGCGCCGCCGGCACCAGCTTGTCCGGCCAAGCGATCAGTGACTCACTGCTGATCGTTTTGGGGGATAACTGGAACGGTCGGGAGATCCGTGGCGAAGGCACGCAGATTCGCCTGCAACCTGGGGTAATTGGTGCCCAGGCGAATGCCGTGCTGGCGCCGTTTCAGCGCAAAATCGGCCCCGATCCGGCGTCGATCAACGCCTGCAAAATCGGCGGCATCGTCGCCAACAACGCCAGCGGCATGTGCTGCGGCACCGCGCAGAACACCTACCACACCCTGGCGGGCATCCGCCTGGTACTGGCTGATGGCACGGTGCTCGACAGCGAAGACCCACTCAGCGTCGCGCGTTTTTTCGCCAGCCACGCCGACCTGCTCGCGCAACTGGCCGAGCTGGGCAAACAGACCCGCGCCAACAGTGCCCTGGCCGCAAAAATCCGCCACAAGTACCGGCTGAAAAACACCACCGGGCTGTCGCTCAACGCCCTGGTCGATTTCGATCAGCCGCTGGATATCCTTAGCCACTTGATGGTCGGCTCCGAAGGCACCCTGGGCTTTATCAGTGCGGTTACCTACGACACCGTGCCCGATCATCCGCACAAGGCCAGCGCCCTGCTGGTGTTCCCCGATGTGGAAAGCTGCTGCCGCGCGGTGACCGTGCTCAAGCAGCAGCCGGTGTCTGCCGTGGAACTGCTCGACCGCCGCAGCCTGCGCTCGGTGCAGGACAAACCCGGCATGCCGGAATGGGTCAAGGGCCTGTCCAACAGCACCTGCGCCCTGCTGATCGAATCGCGCGCGGCCAGCCAAAGCCTGCTGCACGAACAGCTGCAACTGATCATGGCGTCAATCGCCGACTTCCCCCTGGAAAAGCAGGTGGATTTCAGCGAAGACCCTGCCGTTTACAACCTGCTGTGGAAGATCCGCAAGGACACCTTCCCCGCCGTCGGTGCGGTGCGCCAGACCGGCACCACGGTGATCATCGAAGACGTGACCTTCCCCATCGAACAGCTCGCCGAAGGCGTCAATCGTCTGCTCGTGCTGTTCGATAAACACGGCTACGACGAGGCGATCATTTTCGGCCATGCCCTGGAAGGCAACCTGCACTTCGTGTTTACCCAAGGTTTTGACAGCGAGGTTGAGAAAGCACGCTACGAAGCCTTTATGCAGGACGTCGCGCAGTTGGTGGCCGTGGAGTTTGGCGGCTCACTGAAAGCCGAACACGGCACCGGGCGCAATATGGCGCCCTTCGTCGAGCTGGAATGGGGCCGTGAAGCCTATCAGCTGATGTGGCAAATCAAGCGCCTACTCGACCCGCAAGGCATCCTTAACCCGGATGTGGTGCTGTCGGATGACCCGCAGATACACCTGAAACACCTCAAACCACTGCCGGCGGCTGATGAAATCGTCGACAAGTGCATCGAATGCGGCTTCTGCGAGCCGGTCTGCCCCTCCAAGGGCCTGACCCTGAGCCCGCGCCAGCGCATCGTGATCTGGCGCGATATCAAGGCAAAACAGCGCGCCGGGGTCGATACCCGCGAACTGGAAGCGGCCTATCAGTACCAGGGCATCGATACCTGCGCGGCTACCGGGCTGTGCGCCCAGCGCTGCCCGGTGGGGATCAACACCGGCGATCTGGTGCGCCAGTTGCGCGGCCGTGACGCCAACAAGCAACGCAGCGCCGATTGGCTGGCCAACAACTTCCACCGCACCATGCAGGGCGCACGCGTCATGCTGCATGTGGCCAACGGCGCACGCCTGCTGATGGGCGCGCCGCTGCTCAGCCGCACCTCGGCCGCCATCAGCAAAGCCAGCCAGGGTCGCGTGCCGCAATGGACCCCGGCCATGCCGCAACCGCTGCAGCGCTTGCAACTGCCGGCGGCCATCGAAGACTCGCGCCCGCGAGTGGTTTACCTGGCCGCCTGCGTGTCCCGCGCCATGGGCCCAGCAGCCACCGATGCCGAGCAAATGCCGCTGCTCGACAAAACCCGCGCGCTGCTGGAAAAAGGCGGCTTCCAGGTGGTGTTCCCGGCTGACCTGGACAGCCTGTGCTGCGGCCAGCCGTTTGCCTCCAAAGGCTACAGCGAGCAGGCCGAGCGCAAAAAACAGGAACTGATTGACGCCCTGCTCAAAGCCAGTCGTGGCGGCCTTGATCCGATTTACTGCGACACCAGCCCGTGCACCCTGCGCCTGCTTGAAGATGGCCTGGACAGCCGACTCAAGCTGCATGACCCAGTGAAATTTATCCGCGAACAGTTGCTCGACCGTTTAGAGATCACCGCGCAGGAAAAACCGGTGGCCGTGCATGTCACCTGCAGTACTCAGCACTTGGGTGAAGCGCAGAGCTTGATCGATATCGTGCGGCGCTGCACCACAGAGGTCGTCATTCCCGAAGGCATCCACTGCTGCGGCTTTGCCGGCGACAAGGGTTTTACTACCCCCGAGCTGAACAACCACGCCCTGCGCAGCCTGAAATCCGCCGTGCAGTACTGCGAAGAAGGCATCAGCACCAGTCGCACCTGCGAAATCGGCCTGAGCCAGCATGGCGGCATCGATTATCACGGGCTGGTCTATCTGCTCGACCGGGTCAGCCGCGCCAAGGCCTAAACACCAAGCAGACCAACGGCGCAGTCTGCCGGCATGGGCTTTCTATACTGAAAGCCCAACCCCGCTGCTGGAGCATCACCATGCGCCGTTTAGTCGCTTTTTTTGCCACCGCATTACTCAGCACCTCACTCTGGGCCATGCACTGCCCAGCAGACATGGCCAAGATTGATGAGCTGCTGAAAACCAACCCACCCAGCGATGCCACAGTACTTGCACAGGTACAGCAACTGCGCAGCGAAGGCGAAGCCCTGCACAAAGCCGGTAATCACAGCCAGTCCGTCAAGGTATTGGGTGAAGCCCTGCAATTACTCGATGCCAGTGAATAGCCCGAGCCATCAAACCAACGGGCTTTACGCCTTGCGCACATGCAGCACGCCAGCTATTTAGGTGGCGAAAACAGCGTTTCGATACTCACGGCATCCTGCTCCGGCGGAACCGCTGCGCCCGGCAGGTCAATCCAGAAACGGCTGCCTATGCCCGCACTGCTGCTAAAGCCCATCTCGCCGGCCATTAACGTGGCCAGCTCGAGGCACAACACCAAACCGATTCCGGCTCCAGGAATGTTCGAGTTCTCTCGACCCAAACGCTGAAAAGGCTGAAACAGATTGGCCTGCTGCTCAGCGGTAAGCCCGGCGCCGTTATCCTCAACCCAAAGCCGTACGCAGCCCGAGCGCAACTCATAGCCCATGTGAATCAGCCCTTGCGGGGGGGTGTATTTGATCGCATTGGAGAGCAGGTTGAGCATCACCTGACGCAGCCGACGCATATCCGCCTGCACGTAAAGGCCCGCATCGATTTCTGCCAGCACCTGTAACTGCAGTTGGCGCTGCTGCACTTGTGGCTGCACCAGCTCGGCGCAGCTATGCAGCAGCGCGCCGACTTCTACCGGCTGCAGTTTGAGTTGCTGCTGGCGGTTCTCGATGCTTGAAAGGTCGAGAATATCGTCGACCAATGAAGCCAGGTGACGGCTGGCATTAACGATCTCACGGGCGTAATCGGCCTCTAGCGTGGCCTCAGGCTTGTCTTGCACCTCAAGCTCGATCAGCTGACCAAAGCCGTAAATCGCATTGAGCGGCGTACGCAGCTCATGGCTCATGCTCGACAAAAACCGACTCTTGGCCTGACTCGCCGCCTGCGCATCGATGCTCGCGCTGCGCAAGTCTTCCTGCACCTGCTTGAGCCGGCTGATATCAACATAGGTACCGGCTAAGCGCAGCGCCCGCCCCTCACTGTCACGTTCCAGCACCTTACCGCGACTGAGCAACCAGACGTATTCACCGCGAGCATCGGCATAGCGGTACTCTGCTTCGACCCCGTCCTCGGCACTGCTGACAAATAGCTGGCGCAAGTGACGAATGCGCTCTAGGTCATCGGGGTGTACACGTTGATTAAACTCGCTGAAGCTCATTTTCCGATGCGCCAGACCAAAGCGTTTAAGGAAACGGTCGCTGAGGCTGATGCTCATGCTTTCCGTTTCAACTTCCCAGAGGCTCTCTGTGGTGCTTTCCAGCACCAACTGGAGAATCCGCTGCGCTTCCACACGCTGCACCTCACTGGCCTGCAATTGCTCACCCGTGTGCTGAACCGCCGCCGCCATGCTCGCCAGCTCGTCGATCTGGCTGCTGGGCGCCGCCGGCTGGTAGTTGCCTCGGCCCAACTCACGCATCATTCCGACAATGCCATCAATCGGCTGCACCAACTGCTCACTCAAACGCCGCGAGCGCAGCCACATCAGGGCAAAAAACAGCAGGTAGAACAGCGCCAAACCTGCAATCAGCAGATAACCAATCTGCAAGTAACGCTCGGCCAGTCGATTGGTCTCGCTAAAGATTTGTTCTTCATCAACCACTAACAGCAGTTGCCAACCGGTCTGGGGGATCTCACTCCAGGCGATCAGTTGCTTACGACCGCCCAGCAGCACTTCCTGCACATTGCCCTGCCCGGCTGCCATGGCCTGCAACAGTGACTGCATCTCCGCACGTTTGGCGAGGTTGAAATCCTCGGGTTTGAGCACCTCACGGCGCACCGCTTCGGCATAGGAATATTCCGTCAACTCGCGCAGGCCAAAATCCGTTTCGCCGGCACTCGGCAAGGCCATGATGTTGTGATCACGGCTGACCAACATGGCATAACCTTGCCAGGGCACATCCAGGTCATCGATCTCGCCGAGCATCTGCCCAACCGTGATATCCAGGCCCACCACGCCTTCAAGGAAATCACCGCGATACACCGGCGCTACTGCCGACATCATCCAGCCCATGCCCGCGGGGTCGAGGTACACCTCGGTCCACGCTACCTTGCGCTCGGGGTTGTGCGTGGCGTCGGCCAGGTAATAGAAGTTGTAATCGGGTATCACCATGTCATGGGGATACTGCTCGGGCGTCATAAAGAACGGATAGATGCGGTTATAGCTATCCCAGGTATTGAAATAGGCCGAAGCCACTCGCGGGTTGGCCGCCCTAATCGAGCGCATCAACGGGTCGAGCTGCGCAAGACGTAATGCCTTCGCGTGATCCTGCTGGGCCAGCGGCGTACTGTTGGCATAGAAGGAGGCCGCACGGCCATCATCACTGCGGCTGTAAAACACCCCGCTATCCGTCAATGCATGGCGCTGGCGCTCCAGCGCATCAGGCTGAAACGCCAGGTTCCCCAAGGCATTGGCGGCGGCATCACGAAATATCTGCACCTGCGCCTCAACCGAACGAAGACGACCATCGATCACCTGCACCTCGCGCACCACTGCCGCTGACAAATCATCGAGGGCGTTCTGCTGCAAATGCTCGATCTGCGCATCACGAATCGCCGCATTGCTGAATAGGTACACCCCGATCAGCACCGACTCAACCAAAATCAATGGGATCAGCGCACTCTGCACAAAAGCGCGCCAAATCCACTGACGCAAGGGGTAACGTGAAGCGCGCGGCATACGGGAGTCTCATCCAAAAGACAAAGCGGATCTACAGGCGGCAATCATAGCCGGCAAATACGCCGACGTCCGCCCGGCAATTACCGGGTCGACGCTGCGGAACCTTTGGCGTAGACTCTCGTCCTAGTACCAGCAACACAATTTTCGGGACCGATTAGGATTCGACGCCGGTAGTGAAACTCTAGGTGCATGCCGACTTGGTAACAGAAGTCGTAAATCCACTGTTGCAACTTTTATAGTTGCCAATGACGAAAACTACGAGGGCTACGCTCTCGCTGCGTAAGCGGCGCGACTAGTCCTTCTGGTAGCTTCGGCTCCAGCGATCACTAGGGGATGCCTGTAAACCTGAAGTGATTGTCATGCAGAACAGGATCGCCGCGTAGTACGTTGTGGACAAAGCGGCTAAAACTTACACAACTCGTCCAAAGCACCCTGCCCGTCGGGCGGCTGCGGATTAACTCAGTAGACACGGCTAAGCATGTAGTACCGAAAGCGGAACACTGGCGGACGGGGGTTCAAATCCCCCCGGTTCCACCAAATGCAAGTTTCCACATGTTCCCACATGACTGGAAACACCCTTAGAAGCCCCGCCTAGTGCGGGGCTTCTTGTTTCTGTACGCATCCACATGCATACCCACAGCATTGCCCTTCGTGTATCCCCGTGTGTATCCTTTACTAAAAGGTGAACCAGAGGGATACAAGGATGAAGCGCAGTGAAATCAAGAAGCGCCCAATGGCTGACACCGTGCTGGCTAGCCTGGAGGCAGACGCCAAGGAATACCGCGAACTCGATGGCGACGGCCTATACCTTCGCGTGAAGCCAGACGGCTCGAAGTCATGGCAACTGCGCTACAAAAAGCCTGGTGGCCAATGGTCATGGCTGGGGCTCGGTGGCTATGGCAAAGGTGAACATCAGCTCACTGGTGAACAGGCCCGCAGAAAAGTCCGCGAGTTGCGCGATGCAACCACCAAAGACGGCAGCATGCTGGCCACCAAACAAGCCAAGAAGGCCGCCGAGGCCGAAGCGGCCAACAACACCTTCGAACATCTGGCGTGTGAGTGGTATGCCACCAAGCGCAAAACCTGGTCGGAAGGTACAGCCGTTCGTACCATCGGCGCACTGGAAAAGCATGTGTTTCCAGTATTTGGCAAGCGACCCTATGGCGGCATTACACCTATGGAGTGGATGAAGTTCCTGCGTGACATGGAGCAGACCGGCATAGTCGAACAAACCAGTCGCGTGCGCGGCATGTGCCGAGAAATCTACGACCTCGCCCGAGTCACTGGCCGCGCCACACATAACCCGCTCGAAGGCCTGCACAAGTTCCTGCTGACCAAACCAGTGGAAAACTATGCCCATGTATCCCTAGATGAAATGCCAGCGCTGCTTCGAGCCATCCAGGCATACCCGCATGCACCTGACGTGCGTATCGGGCTTCGACTCTTGAGCATGCTCGCATGCCGCCCCTCGGAGTTGCGCGAAGCCTGTTGGAAAGAATTCGACCTTGATACATGCCAGTGGCTTATCCCCGCTGAACGCATGAAGCGCCGCCGCGAGCACCTAGTCCCGCTACCTACCCAGGCAGTTGCACTCTTGCGCGAGCTACACAACATCACAGGTAGCTATCCCCTGCTTTTCCCCGGCCGTGGCAACACTACAAAAGCCCGCTCAAATACCGTCTTCCTTATGGCCCTGCGTCGCCTGGGTTACGAAGGCCGCCAGACCGGCCATGGCTTCCGCCACCTAGCCAGCACCATCCTCAATGAAAACGGTTTTGACTCGCAGCACGTCGAGGCCCAGCTATCTCACGTAAAGGAAGGCGTGCGGGGCGTTTACGACAAAAGCACCTACCTGGAGCAGCGCAAAGTGATGATGCAGTGGTATGCCGATCACTTGGACAAGCTAGCTAGTGGCAACGTGGTGGAGTTCAAGCGAGCGTAACAGCTCACCGGCTGGCCATAGGCCGTCTATGAATGCGGATATCTCCCCTCCTGCCCACCAGTCCATTTAAAGCGGCTGCCCGAGAGAACGAAGAAATGGATAAATTTTTCAACTCCCTGGAGTACATAGATATCGATATGGCATGCCAATGGTTGGGTCATCTGATCGAGTCCCCTTTTCCGCTGCCCAGCAGATACGTTATGGAGTTGTGTGAGCATTATTCGACACCTGTTTACATCGACTGCTCTGAGCTAGAAGGCGTCATTGCGCCGAGAGCTGGAAGTAGATTTGTTATGCAGCACGTCATAGGCATAGAGCTTTGCCAGGTCGAATCCCCTGCCTTTGCTTATGAGGCCTTTGAACCAAACAAAGTCGGGGGGATCAACGTGACAGGAATGGCTGTTGCGCTTTCAGATCAGGAAGGTTCAGAGCTGTCGCACGTTTACTCTTGGACACTAACGAACCAAGAAGGCAGACCATTCCTTTGCAGACCGGGCGATATAAAAAGACTGGCATCGCTCCTCAAGCCTGATCAAGACGGGCAGACAGCCCAAGGCCAAGCTCAGCTAGAGAAGATCGTGGCGCCGAGAGGCTCGATAAACGATGAGCGCCTAAAACATATTCGCCAGTGGTTTGGGGAGCAGCAAGAATACACAGCCGCTCAGTTATCTGAGCAAATAGCGGGTTTACCTGGAGGTAGGGATGCCTGCTGGCGGTGGCTTATACAATCCGGACTGACGGCCCGAGGCGAACCGTTTTATGGTGCTGCACAGAAAAATAGCGCAAAAAGCAAAAAATTCATAAGCGCATGGAACGCATTCCTCAAAGAAAGGATTTCTGACTAGACCCAAAAATCAGGTCTAGTGGTTCAGTAGACTTGGGTCTAGTGAATCATCCGAAAGTGCGCCCCATACCTATATGGAGGCGCTCATATGCACCCAGTTCACCCCATCATCGACCAAGCCCTGATTGCTCAGCCTGACGTTTACAAGGCCCTAGGCCAGACTCGCTCAGGCTTGGACAAGCTGCGCAAGAAAGACCCCTCCTTCCCCAAACCCATCGTATGCGTCCGGGCATCACGCCTTGCGTGATTAAAGTGGCTGCCACTTATGCGGTAGCAATTGATCGATGTCACTCGCCCGCTGCGTCGGCAGGCGCGTGAGGACATCCTTCAGGTAAGCGTACGGATCATGGCCATTG
>JAHIWP010000086.1 GCA_018816095.1 Gammaproteobacteria bacterium | reverse complement strand
TGGGACAGACTTGGACTGGTCTCGATACTGGATACGATCAATCGGCTTAACCGCATGGCCTGAACCGCCGTGTACGGAACCGTACGCACGGTGGTGTGGGAGGACGGCGGCCGTGAGGCCGCCTCCTACCCGATCCTGGCAGAAAGCCGGGTGTTGATGTACGGCAGCTCGGGTTTGCTGTACCTGGACTACAGTGATTTCTCCTTACAGGCGGTAATGGAGAATGTTCATGAGCATGATGAAAGCAGCAGTGTTTATCGAACCTGGGCGCATCGAATTGGTGGATAAGCCGATTCCGCCGGTCGGCGCTAATGACGCCTTGGTGCGCATTACCACCACCACTATTTGCGGCACTGATGTGCACATCCTCAAGGGCGCGTATCAGGTCGCCAAGGGACTGACCATCGGCCATGAGCCTGTCGGTATCATTGAGAAGCTGGGCAGTAATGTGCAGGGCTATACAGAAGGCCAGCGGGTGATTGCCGGTGCTATTTGCCCGAGCTTTACCTCGTATGCCTGCCAGGATGGCGTCCCCTCGCAGGATGGCGGTTGCGCCTGCCACGGTTATAAACCCATGGGCGGCTGGCGGTTTGGCAACACGATCGACGGCACCCAGGCCGAGTATGTGCTGGTGCCTGACGCGCAGGCCAACCTGGCGCCGGTGCCTGATGGGTTGACCGATGAACAGGTGCTGATGTGTCCGGACATCATGTCCACCGGCTTTGCCGGGGCCGAGGCGGCGAATATCAAGATTGGCGACGTGGTGGTGGTGTTTGCCCAGGGCCCCATCGGCCTGTGCGCCACGGCTGGGGCCAAGCTGCGCGGTGCCAGTACCATCATTGCCGTCGACGGTGTCGATAAGCGCCTGCAAATCGCCCACAAGATGGGCGCGGATGTCACCCTCAATTTCAATCAGGTCGATGTGGTTGAGGAGATCCTGCGCCTGACCGGTGGGCGCGGCGTGGATGTGGCGATCGAGGCGCTTGGCCTGCAATCCACCTTCGAGAATGCCCTGCGGGTGCTTAAACCCGGCGGGACCTTGTCCAGCCTGGGCGTTTACTCAACCGATCTGGTGATTCCGCTGAGCGCCTTTCATGCCGGCCTAGGTGATAACAAAATCATCACCTCGCTGTGCCCGGGCGGCAAAGAGCGCATGCGCCGCTTGCTGAGCGTGGTGGCCTCGGGGCGGGTTGATCTCGGCGCGCTGGTCACCCACGAGTACCCGCTGGATGACATCGTCGCGGCTTACGAACTGTTCAGCCATCAGCGTGATGGTGTGCTCAAGGTGGCGATCAAACCGTTTTGACGCGTTGTCCCGTCAGCCCAGGCTGATGGGGCGTCAGTTACGGTCGGCCAGGATGCCGATGATAAAGAACACCAGGATCAGTATTGGCGCCAGGGTGAAGT
Organism: Gammaproteobacteria bacterium; assembly: GCA_018816095.1. Classification (GTDB taxonomy): domain Bacteria; phylum Pseudomonadota; class Gammaproteobacteria; order Pseudomonadales; family Pseudomonadaceae; genus Aquipseudomonas; species Aquipseudomonas spirodelae. The sequence continues at coordinate 10,357 of JAHIWP010000086.1, read as the reverse complement.
TGTTGAAGAAGCCCAGGCCCTTGGCCAGGTAGGGCGTGGCGAAGATGATCAGCAGGCCATAGCCGACGGCGCAGAGCAGCACGAAGATCAGCGTGCGGAAGATGAAGTTCATGCTGCTGGTATTACGCTGCACCCAGGCATTGATGCCGGGGCCAAATAGCACCAGCAGGGTGGCCATGATGGTTAGTGAAATGTCGTAGAGGTGGCTGCGGCTCCAGCGTGACAGGGTAACGATCAGGTCGAGTAGCAGGTCCATCAAGGTTTCCTTAGCCGTGTGGGCGCATGCGTTAGGGTAGAAAGTGTTGCAGCAGGTCATTGAGAAACAGTTGGCCTTCGCGGGTGGCGCTCAGGCGCGCGGGGTCGCTGTGGAGTAGGCCGCGCTGCTGAGCTTCAAGGCGTGCCGCTGCGAGTTGGCTCAGCGGCAGGCCGGTGCGCTGAGTGAACAGTTCGCTGGCGACGCCGTCGGTGAGGCGCAGCACATTCATCAGAAACTCGAAGGGCAGCTCCTCGGCACTCAGCACCCGTTCGCCCGCATTGAAGCGTTTACTGCTGTCCAGGTAGTCCTTGGGCAGGCGGGTTTTCCAGCTGCGGCTGATGCGCCCATCAGGGCTGCTCAGCTTGGCGTGAGCGCCCGCACCGATGCCGAGAAAATCGCCAAAGGTCCAATAATTCAGGTTGTGCCGTGCGGCTTTGCCGGCCTGGGTATAAGCCGAGACTTCGTACTGCGCGTAGCCTTCGGCGGCCAGCAGCGCTTGGCCGGCCTCCTGAATGTCCCAGAGAATGTCGTCTTCGGGCATCACCGGCGGCTGGTTCCAGAACACCGTATTGGGCTCAACCGTCAGCTGATACCAGGACAGGTGCGTTGGCTGCTGGGCGATGGCGATGCGCAAGTCGCCCAGCGCGTCTTCGATGGATTGATCCGGCAGGCCGTGCATCAGGTCCAGGTTGAAGTTGTCGAAGCCGGCGGCGCGGGCCATGTCGGCAGCGTGCACGGCTTCATCGCCGTCATGGATGCGCCCCAGGGCGATCAGCTTGGGTGCCTGGAAACTTTGCACACCAATCGACAGGCGATTGATGCCCAGGCTGCGGTAGTCGCGAAATTTGGCCTGCTCGAAGGTGCCGGGGTTGGCTTCCAGGGTGATTTCAATGTCCGGCGCAAACGCCACGCGCTGCTCGACGCCTTGCAGCAAACGCCCCAGCGCCTTGGCTGAAAACAGGCTGGGGGTGCCGCCGCCGAAGAAAATCGAGCTCAGCGGCCGGCCATGTACCTGCGCCAAATCGGCTTCAAGGTCGGCCAGAAGGGCATCAACATAGGCCTCTTCCGGCAAGTTTGGCCCAGCGGTGTGGGAGTTGAAGTCACAATACGGGCACTTCTTCACGCACCAGGGGATGTGTATATAGAGTGCCAGTGGCGGCAGCTCGAAGCTGCCGCCGGAGGTGTGGCTCATGCCAGCCCCAGCCGTTGTTTCAGCAGGGCCATGGCGCGGGCGCGGTGGCTGATCTGGTTTTTCTCGGCGGCCGGCAACTCTGCGCTGGAGCAGTCGCGTTCGGGCACCCAGAACAGCGGGTCATAGCCGAAGCCTTGCACACCTTGCGCCGCGTGGAGGATGCGCCCGTGCCAGAGGCCTTCGCAGATGATCGGCAGCGGGTCGTCGGCATGCCGCACCAGCGCCAGGCAGCAAACGAACTGCGCGCCGCGTTCGGCATCCGGCACGGCCTTCATCACCTCGAGCAGCTTGGCGTTATTCGCCGCATCGCCCTGGCCATCGGCATAGCGGGCTGAATAGATACCCGGCGCGCCGCCGAGAAAGTCCACCGCTAGCCCGGAATCGTCGGCCAAGGCCGATAAGCCGGAAACACGCGCCGCGTTACGCGCCTTGAGAATGGCGTTTTCGATAAACGATAGGCCGGTTTCTTCCGGCTCGATGGATGAGAACTCACCCACCGAGCGTACGCGCACACTGCTGCCAAGCATGGCTTGCAGCTCTTTGAGTTTGCCGGCGTTATGGCTGGCCAGCACCAATTCGTTGAAGTGGATCATCGGTCTGGGAAAAATTCCTGATTGAAGTCGACGCTGTGCGCTACGCCATCGGCCGCGCGAACAGTGATGGTGAAGCGCAGCATTTCTTGCTGAGTGAAGGGGAACTGCGCCAGGTAATAGATGGCTTCGCCTTCAGTCACCTGCTTGAAGGTCAGCGGCTGGCTGCGCCCGACCAAGTCTTTGACCTCACCGCTGACGCTGGCGTTGCTGGCCTTGCCGTCCTTGAGTACGGAAATGTTGACCACGCCCAGGGTTTTGCTGCGGATCAGGCCGTTGGCGGCGGCAATGTCTGGCTGCAGGAAGCTGGAGTTGAAGGCAATGTAGTGCACATCCAAATCGCCAAAGCTCTGCTTGCGTTCAGCGAGCGCAGGCAGACTTAGGCACAGGGCGATAAACAACAGGGCAATGCGATGCATGGGGAATCTCCTGATTCAATCTGAACAACAGCCCGTTCAGCGGTTGGCGTTTACGCCTAGAGTGTTGCGCCGCTAATCCGGTAAATGCCGATTTCACCTAATAGATTAGGCCAGATACGACTGGCCCAGCCGTGCCGATGGTCGCGATCCACAGCCAGGCGGTCTTTGATTTTGGCGCCCTGGTCGTGGCACAGGTTTTCGAAGTCTTCGAAGGTGCAGAAGTGGATGTTCGGCGTGTTGAACCAGGTGTACGGCAAAAAGTCCGACACCGGCATGCGGCCCTTGCTGGTGAGGTACCAGCGGCAGCGCCAGTGGGCGAAGTTGGGGAAGGTAATGATGCAGGTTTTGCCGACCCGGAGCATTTCCGCCAACACCTTGTCGGGGTAGTGCAGGGCTTGCAGCGACTGGGTCATCACCACCACGTCGAAACTGCTGCTGGCGAAGTTGCTCAGGCCTTTATCGAGGTTTTGCTCGATCACGTTAACGCCCTTGCTGACGCACTGGGCGATGTTGTCCGCATCGATTTCCAGGCCGTAGCCGCTAACCTGCTTGTGCTCGGTCAGCCAGGCGAGCAACTCGCCGTTGCCGCAACCGAGGTCCAGCACGCGACTGCCGGCGGGAATCCACTCTTGGATGATTTCGAGATCCGCGCGCATGACTACACCTTAATCCGTTTCATATAACTGTCGAACGCCTGCAGGTAGCGCGGAATGGGGATCAGGAAGGCGTCGTGGCCCTGCGGCGCGTCAATTTCCAGGTAGCAGACGTTCTTGCGTGCGGCGGTCAGGGCGTCGACGATCTCGCGCGAGCGCGCCGGCGAAAAGCGCCAGTCAGTGGTGAAGGACATCACACAGAAGTCGGCGCTGACCCCGGCCAAGGTTTTGGCCAGGTCGCCATCGTGCTGAGCCGCCGGGTCGAAGTAATCGAGCGCCTTGGTCATCAGCAGGTAGGTGTTGGCATCGAAGCGCGTGGAGAACTCTTCGCCCTGATAGCGTAGGTAGCTTTCCACCTGGAACTCGACACTGTGGAAGTCGTAGTTGAGCTTCTCACTCTTCAGTCCACGGCCGAATTTCTCGCCCATGGCGTCGTCCGACAGGTAGGTGATGTGGCCGACCATGCGCGCCAGCATCAAGCCGCGCTTGGGGATCACGCCTTGTTCCTGGAAGTGCCCGCCATGAAATTGCGGGTCGGTGAGGATCGCCTGGCGCGCGACTTCGTTGAAGGCGATGTTTTGCGCCGACAACTTGGGTGCCGAGGCAATGGCCAGGCAGTGGCGCACGCGCTCGGGGTAGCTGATGGTCCACTGCATGGCTTGCATGCCACCGAGGCTGCCGCCAACCACCGCGGCCCATTGCTGGATGCCGAGGCTGTCGGCCAGGCGCGCCTGGCTGTGCACCCAGTCTTCCACGGTCATCACCGGAAAGTCCGCGCCAAACGGCTTGCCGGTGGCCGGGTTAAGGCTGCTGGGGCCGGTAGAACCGTTGCAGCCGCCGAGATTATTCAGGCTGACCACAAAGAACTTATTGGTATCGATAGGTTTGCCGGGGCCGATGCAACTGTCCCACCAGCCGGGCTTGCGGTCATCCACGCTGTGGTAGCCCGCGGCGTGATGATGGCCGGACAGAGCATGGCAGATCAATACGGCGTTACTGGCCGTGGCGTTGAGCTCGCCATAAGTTTCGAAGATCAGCTGATAGTCAGCCAGGCTGCGCCCGCAAGCCAGCGCCAGAGGTTCTGCGAAGTGCAGTACTTGCGGAGTGACCAGGCCAACAGAGTCTTGGGGGAAAACAATCGACATCGACCCTGCTCGCAATAAAGGAAGAGCCGCAGTCTAAAGAGCGCCGCCCCGTGCGGCAAGCACGCGGGGCGGCGGGTGTATGGCGGATAAGGCGCTGTTGGCTGCGGTTATTCGCCCATGCTCTGCGGCCGGCTAAGCCCTGGCAGGCTGACCACCTTAGCCTGCCGTTGCGCGGGGGCCGGGCGGCGCAGAATGCGCAACATGTCGCTGGCCTGCGCCAGTTGCTGCTCCAGCTCGGCGCTGTACCGCGCTAATTGCTGGCCGCGCTGGCGTGCTTGTTGGGTTTCCTGCGCCAGGGCCTTGAGCCGCAGCATGTGGGTTTCCAGCAGTTGTTTGTGTTCCAGGGTGTGCTGCATCAAGGGCATTAGCGCATCGTTGGCCCACTGCTCGGCGTCTTGGCGCATGCGTTGATGCAAGCCGATGACTTCCTGCACCAGGGTGGCGAAGAAGCGTTTGCTCAGGCTGCGCTGTTCGGTCAGCAGGGTTTTCAGCTGCAGGCGGAACTGGTCGGCTTTGCGCTGCTGCTGTTCGAGTTCACGCTTGTAGCGGTTGACGTTGAACTGCGGGGCGTCGACGCCATGCAGTGGGTTTTCCTCGTTGTGCCGCCGGTAGATGGCGGCCACCATGGTGTTGGCCATCTCAGCTTCCTGGCTCAGGTTGTGCAGGTCCTGCTCCACGCTGCGGAAGAAATCCAGGATCGCCTGGTTGATGCCCAGGGTGGTCCAGCTGCCAGTGAGGTCCCGGCGTACGGTGTTGAGGTGTTCATCCAGGCGCTCGCTGCGTGAAGCATGGCGTAGCAAGTCGCCCTGGCGCTTGAGCAGGCGCTGGTTGGTTTTAAGGCCAAGTAGACGTTTGTGGTGCTGGCTGTGGTCGTCCTTGGTCTTAGCGGTCAGCTCAAAGAGCATCTGGCCATTGTCGTGCTGGTGGTTACTCAGCAGTGCCTGCTGCTCGTTGACCTTCTCCAGGCGCAGGTTGAGCAGGTGTTGGCTGTTCTGCAGCAGGGCCATTACCTGAAAGACCACGCGGTCTTCGAGCAGGCGCTCTTTCTGCGCGATGATGCGCTCGCACAGCAGGTTTTCCAGGTTGCTTATCTGGCTGCGCGTCAGCAGGTCGGCGTCTTTGCGCACCTTGGCCAGCATGGCCTGTTTGGCCGACAACGGCAGTACGTCTTCAGGCCGGATGCCCAACTGCTTGGCAGTGTTGGTCTGAATGATGCGGATGGCGTTTTGCACAAAGCTCTCGCCCGCCAGGTCATCCCACAGCACGTCGATCTTATTCAGCACGGCGAACAGGCAAGTCTGGGTGTCTTCGTCTAGCTGGCGGATGTGCTGCTGCCACACGGCCATGTCGCTGGCGGTGACGCCGGTGTCGGCGGACAGCAGAAAGATGATCGCCTGGGCGTTGGGCAGCATCGACAGAGTCAGTTCCGGCTCGCTGCCGAGGGCATTCAGGCCGGGAGTGTCGAGGATGCGCAAGCCCTGACGCAGCAGCGGATGGTCGAAGTTGACCATGGCATGGCGCCAGGCCGGCACCAGCACTTCGCCCGGGCGGTGGGTGCTTTCCAGCATGTCCGGGTGAAAGCCCAGGGCTATGGCTTGCTCAACCGGCATGGGCTTGCTGCGGGCCACTTGATTAAAGGCCTGGACCATGTTGTCCGGGTCGCTGAGGTCCAGGGTGATATTCACCCAGTGCCGAGGAGCGCGCTTGAACTGCGCGATGCTGGCTTCGGACACCCGTGTTTCGATGGGCAGCAAGCGAATATATGAGCGTTCCGACTGCGGGTCGAAGAACAGCTCAGTGGGGCACATGGTGGTGCGCCCGGCCTGGGACGGCAGCATGCGCTGGCCATAGGACGAGAAGAACAGGCTGTTGATTAACTCGGTTTTACCGCGCGAGAACTCGCCGACAAATGCCAGGGTAATGTGGTCGGTGCGCAGCAGTTTCAGCGCCCGTTCAAGCTTGCCTTCTACGGCCTCGGAGTTCAGTCGATTGCTCACCAGCCAGCTGCGGTAGCGGGTGATTTCGCGCATCAACTCGCGCTTCCAGGTGACGTAGGCGTCGACCTGCTCACTGAGACGTTGCATGCTCATCCTTGGCTTTCCTCTAGTTGGTTCATCCATTGTGGGGCGGTTGTGTCGCCCGGATGAAACCGTGCACCGATTCAACGATGCCGCGCCTCAGGCTGGCGTGGCCGGCAATGTTTTAACACCTATGGAGTGGCGTCAGGCCCACCCAATCCATGAATAGGCCTGTCGGGCATTATGCGGGTCGCAGCTGTGGCGTCAATTGCATGCCGTCGCACGCCCGCCTTATGGTCGCTCAGGATGGCTGAATGGTTAGTTCGAGTGCGTCAGGTAGTTGCTGCGGCTGTTTGATCCGCACGCGTTTTTGCCGACTCTGCTGGCCGCTTTCCAGGCTGACCTGGCTTTTACTGACGGCCAAGGCGCTGGCCAGAAAGGCCAGCAGGTGGGCGTTGGCTTTGCCGTCTACGGGCGGTGCGGTGAGGCGAATCTTCAAACGATCACCATGCAGCCCGGCGAACTCGTCACGGCTCGCCTTGGGCTGCAGATGGCATTCAAGGATCAGGTCGTTGCCGTCCCAGCGGAAATGACTCATCTGTCGGTTAGATCGCCAGGCTCAAGCCTTTGAGCATGCCGGTCATGATCGCCAGATTGCGGATCACCATCATGTCGATCAGGTTGAGAATTAAGAACGCCACGATCGGCGACAGATCCAGCCCACCCATGCTTGGCAGGATGCGACGAATCGGCGACAGCAAGGGCTCGCATATTTGGTTGACCAAGCCTACCGCGGGGTTTTGGCTGCCTTGTGCGACCCAGGAGAGAATCACGCTGATGATCAAGGCAAAGAAGAACACCTTGAGGAACAGCGCGGTGACGCCAATGATCGACCAGACCAGCAGCTGCACAGGGTTATCCAGGCCATAGCCGAGCAGCATCAGGGTCAGTGCCATCAGCACCAGCTGCACCAGAATCGCTAACACCAGCGACGCCAGGTCCAGCCCGGCCAGGCTGGGGATGACCTTGCGCAGGGGTTTTAGCAGCGGGTGAGTGGCGCGCACGATAAATTGGCTGAGCGGATTGTAGAAGTCCGCACGAACCAATTGCAGGATAAAGCGCAGCAAGACGATCAGCAGGTACAGGCTGCCAATGGTTTGCAGGATATAAACAGCGGCGGTGTTGAGTCCGATCATTTTCGTTCCTTATTGGCCCAGTTGTTCGGCCAGCTCGGCAGAACGGTGGGCGGCAGCGTTAAGTGCTTTTTCGACCAATGCTTCGAAACCATCGGCCTGGAAACTCTTGATGGCGGCTTCGGTGGTGCCGGCAGGCGAGGTGACGCGGCGGCGCAGCTCGCTGGCATCGACATCGCTGGCCACGGCCATGCGCGCCGCCCCAAGGGCGGTGTGCAGGGTCAGTTGGGCGGCGGTATCACGCGGCAGGCCGAGCTTTTCGCCGGCAGCGGTCATGGCCTCGATCAGCAGGAAGAAGTAGGCCGGGCCGCTACCCGATACGGCCGTAACGGCGTCGATCTGCTCTTCTTTATCCAGCCACAGGGCCAGGCCTACGGCGCTGAGCAGCTGTTCGGCCTGCTGGCGCTGGTTTGGTGAAACCTGGGCGTTGCCATACAGGCCGCTGACGCCTTGGCGCAGTAAGGCTGGGGTGTTGGGCATGCAGCGCACGATGGCACGTGGGCCGAGCCAGTTTTCCAGGCTGGCGCAGCTGATGCCGGCGGCAATGGAAACCACCAGCTGCTGCTCGCCGACATGCGCGGCGAGGTCCAGGCAGACGTCTTTCATGACTTGCGGCTTTACCGAGAGCACGATGATGTCGGCATCTTTGATTGCGTCGGCATTGGCGGCGAAGGTTTCGATGCCATGCTCGGTGCTGATTTTGCTGCGCTGTTCGGCTCCACGGTCACTGGCGCGAATGGCGCTGGCGTCGATGCCTTGCGCGCGCAGACCGCCGATCAAACTGGCGGCCATATTGCCTGCGCCGATAAAGGCAATGCGGGGAGTGGTCATAACGGGTTTCCTCAATAAAGGCTCAAGACAAGTTCAATCAGGTCTTGCTGTAATCACGTGCGCCGAACAGTGCAGTGCCAATGCGCACCCAGGTTGCACCTTCGGCGATGGCCGCTTCCAGGTCATGGCTCATGCCCATGGATAAAGTGTCGAGGCCCAGGTTCAGGCCTTGCTGCAGTTCGCGTAAACGGGCGAAGGCGGCGCGTTGCTCAATGGGGTCGTCAGTGGGCTCGGGAATGGTCATCAATCCGCGCAGGCGCAGGTTGGGCAGTTGTGTAACCGCTTGTGCCAGGGCCGGGAGTTCATCGGGGTGACAGCCGGACTTGCTGGCTTCGCCGCTGACATTGACCTGCAGGCAGATATTCAGCGCCGGCAAGTGTGCCGGTCGCTGCGCCGACAGCCGTTCGGCGATTTTCAGGCGGTCCACCGAATGCACCCAGCTGAAGTGCTCGGCAATGGCCTTGGTTTTGTTCGACTGGATCGGGCCAATGAAGTGCCAGGTCAGTGGCAGGTCATACAGCTCGGCCTGTTTATCCAGCGCTTCCTGCAGGTAGTTCTCGCCGAAGTCCTGGGCGCCGGCGGCAAATGCTTCACGCACCGCCGCAGCCGGTTTGGTTTTGCTCACCGCGAGCAGGCCGATAGACCCACAATCTCGCTGTGAGGCTTGCGCCGCCTCACGTATGCGCACTCCGACCTTTGCAATATTCTCTGCTATCGTGGACATTACTCGCGCCCGCCGCCTGGGTTTTGCGGCATTCTACCTGCTTGTCTGTCATTAGGGAGTCCCATGGATATCACTGAATTGCTGGCCTTCAGCGCCAAGCAAGGTGCATCGGACCTGCACCTCTCCGCTGGCCTGCCTCCGATGATTCGGGTTGACGGTGATGTCCGCCGGATCAACTTGCCTGCGCTGGACCATAAACAAGTGCATGCGCTGATCTATGACATCATGAACGACAAGCAGCGTAAGGATTTCGAGGAGTTCCTCGAGACCGACTTTTCCTTCGAAGTGCCGGGTGTGGCGCGTTTCCGGGTTAACGCCTTCAACCAGAACCGTGGCTCCGGTGCGGTATTTCGGACCATTCCGTCGAAAGTGCTGAGCATGGAAGACCTCGGCATGGGCGAGATCTTCCGCAAGATCTCCGATGTGCCGCGTGGTCTGGTGCTGGTCACCGGGCCCACGGGCTCCGGTAAGTCGACCACCCTGGCGGCGATGCTCGACTATATAAATAGCAACAAGTATCACCACATTCTGACGGTCGAAGACCCGATCGAATTTGTGCACGAATCGAAAAAGTGCCTGATCAACCAGCGTGAGGTGCACCGCGATACCCTCGGCTTCTCCGAAGCTCTGCGCTCGGCGCTGCGCGAAGATCCGGACATTATTCTGGTCGGCGAGATGCGTGACCTGGAAACCATCCGCCTGGCCCTGACCGCCGCGGAAACCGGTCACTTGGTGTTTGGCACCCTGCACACGACCTCGGCGGCCAAGACCATCGACCGTGTGGTTGACGTATTCCCGGCCGAAGAGAAGTCCATGGTCCGCTCCATGCTCTCTGAATCCCTGCAGTCAGTGATCTCGCAGACCCTGCTGAAGAAAATCGGTGGCGGTCGCGTGGCCGCCCACGAAATCATGATTGGCACCCCGGCCATCCGTAACCTGATCCGTGAGGACAAGGTCGCGCAGATGTACTCGGCGATCCAGACCGGCGGCTCGCTGGGCATGCAGACCCTAGATTCCTGCCTGAAGACTTTGGTCTCCAAGGGCATCGTTAGCCGTGAAGCGGCGCGCGAGAAGGCCAAAACTCCGGAAAACTTCTAAATCGACAGCGCTTGGCAGGTTTTCGCCTGTCGGGTTCAGCCCAGCGGCAACACACGCGTCTGCCGCTGGCGCTTGCATAACCGCGTGATGCACATGGGCGAACAACGATGGAATTCGAAAAACTGCTGCGCCTGATGGTCGAAAAGGGCGGCTCTGACCTGTTTATTACCGCTGGCGTGCCGCCGTCGATGAAGGTCAACGGCAAGATCATGCCGATCACCAAGACGCCCATGTCGCC
>JAHIWP010000085.1 GCA_018816095.1 Gammaproteobacteria bacterium | reverse complement strand
TGGGACAGACTTGGACTGGTCTCGATACTGGATACGATCAATCGGCTTAACCGCATGGCCTGAACCGCCGTGTACGGAACCGTACGCACGGTGGTGTGGGAGGACGGCGGCCGTGAGGCCGCCTCCTACCCGATCCTGGCATTCAAATGCAGGCGTTGGCCTTGTGCGGGAGGGGGCATTGTAAGGCCGGTGCAGCCTGATAGACTGCGGGCGCACTTTTTCACATCATTGCTCAAGGTTCCCCATGATCAAGAAATGTTTGTTCCCAGCAGCCGGTTACGGCACCCGCTTTCTGCCAGCCACTAAGGCTATGCCCAAAGAAATGCTGCCGATCGTGAACAAACCGTTGATCCAGTATGGCGTCGAAGAGGCGCTGGAAGCCGGCTTGACGGAAATTGCCATGATTACCGGCCGCGGCAAGCGCGCGCTGGAAGATCACTTTGACATCAGCTACGAACTCGAACACCAGATCCGCGACACCGACAAAGAAAAGTACTTGGTCGGTATCCGCCGCCTGATCGACGAATGCAGCTTCTCCTACACCCGACAGGTTGAGATGAAAGGTCTGGGCCACGCAATCCTCTGCGGTCGCCCGCTGATTGGCGATGAGCCCTTCGCGGTGGTTCTGGCCGATGACCTGTGCCTGAACCTGGATGGCGATGCGGTGTTGACGCAGATGGTTAAGCTTTATAAGCAGTTCCGCTGCTCCATTGTGGCCATCCAGGAAGTACCGCCTGAAGAGACCCACAAATACGGTGTGATTTCCGGCGAGATGATTCGCGATGACATCTACCGGGTTAACAGCATGGTCGAGAAGCCCAAGCCGGAAGATGCGCCATCGAATCTGGCGATCATTGGTCGCTATATCCTCACCCCGGACATCTTCGATCTGATCGAGCAGACCGAGCCTGGCAAAGGAGGGGAGATTCAAATCACCGACGCGCTGATGAAGCAGGCGCAGAATGGCTGCGTCATGGCCTATAAATTCAAGGGCAAGCGCTTCGATTGCGGCGGCGCCGAAGGCTATATCGACGCCACCAACTTCTGCTTCGAAAACCTCTACAAAACCGGCAAGGCATTCTGATTCAGCTTTCCGCGCGGTAACCACAGCCACCTTCGGGTGGCTGTGTGCATTCAGAGCAACGCCATGTGCTCGGCGCCAGGCCCTAACGGCTGGCCGTAGCTGAATTCAACGTAATGCCCCGCTGGATCACTCACGCCGCAGTAATAACCCACAGGGTAGGCCTCATCCCGTGGCTCCCAGACCAAGCATCCGGCCAGTCGCGCCTGTTCAGCAATGCTATCGACCTGGGCTCGGCTGCCCAGGGCAAAGCCGAAATGGCTGTAATCATCGGCCGCCAATTGACGGCTCTGACCACCTGGCATAAGTACGAAAATAAAGCTGTGTTCCTTGCCTGGCTCGGCCATCCAGACAATCGTTGCGCCTTTGCCCGCCCGCCGATGAATCACCCGCATCGCGCAGAATTGCTCATAAAAGGCCACGCATGCGTCTACGTCAGGCACATGTAACGCTACATGAGTAAGGGTAGGGTGCATCAGCGTTCTCCTGCTGTTTCATATGCTTCAAGCTTAGGCGCTAGCGCCGCTTGGGGTATGCTTGCCGCCTTGCTATGGAGGCTTACATGACCTACGACTTCGACCTGTTTGTGATTGGCGCCGGTTCAGGCGGTGTGCGTGCTGCGCGGTTTGCTGCGGGGTATGGCGCGCGCGTGGCGGTGGCTGAAAGCCGCTACCTTGGCGGAACCTGCGTCAACGTCGGATGCGTACCGAAGAAGCTGCTGGTTTATGGTGCTCACTTTGCCGATGACTTTAAGCAAGCACAGGGTTTTGGTTGGTCGGTCGGTGAGGCCAAATTTGACTGGTCCACCCTGATTACCAACAAAAATCGCGAGATTGAACGCCTCAATGGCATCTACCGTAACCTGCTGGTCAACAGCGGAGTGACCTTGCTTGAGGGCCATGCGCGGATTGTTGATGACCACAGCGTTGAGCTGGACGGTAAGCGCTACAGCGCCAAGCACATCCTGATCGCCACTGGCGGCTGGCCGCATATCCCGGAGATACCGGGGCATGAACATGCGATCGGTTCGAATGAAGTGTTCTTTCTGCAGCAGCTACCTAAGCGTGTGCTGGTAATAGGCGGCGGTTATATTGCTGTGGAGTTTGCCTCGATCTTCAACGGCCTCGGTTCGCACACGTCACTGCTCTACCGCGGTGATTTGTTCTTGCGCGGCTTCGACAATGCCGTGCGTAACCATCTGCAGGAAGAACTGACCAAACACGGGGTCGATCTGCAATTCAACAGCGATATCGCGCGCATCGACAAACAGGCCGATGGCAGCCTGCTGGCCACGCTTAAAGATGGTCGGAAGCTTGAGGCGGACTGCATTTTCTACGCCACCGGGCGTCGTCCAATGCTGGACAACCTGGGCCTGGAAAACACTCACGTAGAACTTGATGAGCGCGGCTATATCAAGGTCGATGCGCAATACCAGAGCAGCACGCCATCAATCCTCGCCATCGGCGATGTGATTGGCCGCGTTCAGCTGACACCGGTTGCGCTGGCCGAAGGCATGGCGGTAGCCAGGCGTTTGTTCAAGCCGGAGGAATACCGCACTGTTGATTATCAGACGATCCCGACCGCGGTATTCAGCCTGCCTAATATCGGCACAGTTGGGCTGAGCGAAGAGCAGGCGAGGGAGGAGGGCTACCGCGTCCAAGTGTTCGAGAGCCGTTTCCGGCCGATGAAGCTGACCCTGACCGAAAGCCAGGAGCGCACGCTGATGAAGCTGGTGGTAGATGCTGACACAGACCGTGTACTGGGCTGCCATATGGTGGGACCGGAGGCCGGCGAAATTGTCCAGGGCCTGGCGATCGCACTTAAGGCTGGGGCCACCAAGCAGATTTTTGATGAAACCATCGGCGTGCACCCAACTGCGGCCGAAGAGTTCGTCACCATGCGTACGCCCGTATCGTCCTGAGGTCAGCATGGCGCAATTGTTCTATCTCGCCGATTTGTTCGGTGTCGCCGTAATCGCCATCACCGGCGCGCTAATGGCTGGGCGAAAGTCCATGGACCTGTTTGGTGTGCTGGTGATCGCCATCATCACCGCCCTGGGTGGCGGTACCCTGCGTGACTTGATTCTGGATAACCATCCGGTCAGCTGGATTCGTAACGACCTGTATATCGTCGTCGCGTCACTGGCGGCTGTTGGTACCGTTGTCTGGGTGCGACTGACGCAGCCGATTCACGAAAAAGGCCTGCTCTTGGCAGATGCCTTTGGCCTGGCTGTTTTTACCGTAATTGGCACCGAAGTCGCCATGCAGCATGACGTTCCCAATAGCACGGCAATCATCATGGGGGTGATGACCGGCGTGGCGGGCGGGGTGATGCGTGATGTGATCTGCAATGAGATTCCGCTGATATTCCAGAAAGAAATCTACGCCACCGCCTGCATAGCAGGCGCCCTGGTCTTTATCGGTATGCGGAGCCTGGATACACCACACTGGCTCGACACCGGTGTGGCCATGCTCACAGTGTTGCTGACGCGCTTGGCCGCCATTCGTTGGCACATTGCCTTGCCCAGTTTCCATTTGCTGGATCGCGATTGATGCCTCTGCTCTGACCAGAGCAGAGGCACCCTGGTCAGAGCGGAGTCAGGCCGCCATACACCAAAGCCTGACTCCAGCAGGCCGGTATGGCTCAGGATTTTGGCGGGGTAGAGCGTCTCAGCCGCAGTGCGCTCACTCGCCGTATTCTATTCATTAAGGCGCAAGTTAATTTAACTCAACTAAATGACTATTTAGTTGAGTTAAATTCATTTTGGACTATTTACGATTGGCTGATTACCGCGATAACGCTACATCCGCGACACCGCACTTCGCCTCTTCACCCGCTTCAGGCCCTAATAACGGGGCAGGGGGCGCATTACCCGAACTGCGTAATCCACTGCTTCAGTATCTCGCTCGGTTAGCGCCTTCTAGCCAATTGACCATGAAATATGTGCTACAGGATGCCGTATACCGCTTGGGCTTCGATGAGCTCGATCTGCATGAGATCCCCTGGCACCTGCTCCAACCCGGGCATATAACTGCACTGGTTGCGGCACTGCGCGAAGATGGTTACGCGCCGAACACCTCATCCTTGTACGTCAATGCACTGCGCGGGGTGATGAATGAGGCCTGGCGACTGAGCTTGATCGACCAGGATCATCTGCTGAAAATCCGCTCGGTGAAGCCCAGCAGTGGCACTCGGATTATCCAGGGGCGCAACCTCAAGCGCAGCTTGATTCGCGAATTGATGGAAGTCTGCGCCGCCGATCCTAGACCTCAGGGGCTTCGGGATGCGGCCATTATTGCAATCTTGTATGGCTCCGGCATGCGTAAGTCCGAATCGGTGAACCTTGACCTCAACCAGGTCGATTTCGCTGAGCGCAGCCTGCGCGTACTGGGCAAAGGTAACAAGGAACTGGTCAAGTACGCGCCAAGCTGGGCATTCGAAAAACTCAATACCTGGCTCGCATTCAGGCGCTCACAGCTGCCTGCAGGCCAAGGTGACGATACGTTTTTGTTTAACCGGATTCGCCGTGGCAGCCACATAACCCGCGAGTGTTGCCGCTGACCGAAAACTGACCCAGTAGAGGCTGTTCTGCCGACTGAAAACTGACCCAGGTGTTCAACTGCTTCTGCTCAATTTTTGAGCAGGAGAACACAGGGTGATCAGTATGGAAATGATGGGCAAAATTCGCCG
>JAHIWP010000084.1 GCA_018816095.1 Gammaproteobacteria bacterium | reverse complement strand
GTAATCAGGACGAACTTGAAAGGCGTGTTCGCTCGGTCATGAGACGATTGCAATTACGCCCTCAAAGAATCCGTTCTTATTTCCGGCATCCACGTATCGCCTACGCAGCATGATTTGGTGTATTTGATTGCCGGGTTAATACGACCGATTTGAATGGTGGCGCGCTCTTCAACGCTGAGTTCGGTATAAGACATAGGGGCAGCACCGTACCGGAAAGGTCAGGTGTTGCACTCAGTTTTTGCCGCCGCCCTCTATTAATTAGGCTTTCCGGGTCAGAATTAAATTCAGCCTGTGGTCTTTCTCCATTGTAAGTGACTTGTTTTGCGCTGTTGAAGGGCGAGGACTCTGTATCGAATCCGATGCATATGCCGGTATGGTTGTGTGCATAGTGTGACCACATAAGTATATTTAATGGATCCTCTGTTAAGCAAAGGATGCCAATTTTCCCTCTCCATTCTTCGGATACCGCTTCAGGAGTTCGGAGTCGAAATATTCGCTGTACTTCTTCTTTCTCTCGCGTACTTAGTTGGTCAAGAAGTGGCGATGTGGATATGTTTACTTTTGCGGAAAGTTCGAAGGGATCATTAAATTTTGATGGAGTAGGGAAGTATACTCTTCCGCTTAGCGTGTCTAAGGTTCTGGAGAGCTGTGTTTCTGTTGAGGTTGAACAGTATTTGTAGAGTGTCTGCTTCAACTTTTACTGCCCCAATAAAAAGCCCCGCACAATGGCGGGGCTCTTAGTCTTTCTAATCGCCACCCCAAACATCCATTTCAGGTAAAGCGCTCTTAACTCTTCAGTGAGTAAGCCAGAATCAATCCCAGCTCAACGCCCCACCAGTCTGATACTCAATAACCCGCGTCTCGAAGAAGTTCTTCTCCTTCTTCAGGTCCATGATTTCCGACATCCATGGGAACGGGTTAGTGGTACCTGGGTACTCTTCCTTCAAACCGATCTGGGTCAGACGACGGTTGGCGATAAATTTGAGGTAGTCCTCCATCATCGCCGCGTTCATGCCCAGTACGCCGCGCGGCATGGTGTCGCGTGCGTATTCGATTTCCAGCTGAGTGCCTTGCAGAATCATCTGAGTGGCTTCGTCTTTGAGCTGGGCATCCCACAGGTGCGGGTTTTCGATCTTGATCTGGTTGATCACGTCGATGCCGAAGTTCAGGTGCATGGACTCGTCACGCAGGATGTACTGGAACTGCTCGGCGACGCCGGTCATTTTGTTGCGGCGACCCATGGAGAGGATCTGGGTGAAGCCGCAATAGAAGAAGATGCCTTCCAGAACGCAGTAGTAGGCGATTAGGTTGCGCAGCAGTTCTTTGTCGGTCTCAACGGTGCCGGTGTTAAAGGTCGGATCGGAGATCGAACGGGTGTACTTGAGGCCCCAGCTGGCTTTCTTCGCGACCGATGGAATCTCGTGGTACATGTTGAAGATCGCGCCTTCATCCATGCCCAGCGATTCGATGCAGTACTGGTAGGCGTGGGTGTGGATCGCCTCTTCGAAGGTTTGGCGCAGGATGTACTGGCGGCACTCCGGGTTGGTGATCAGGCGGTACACGGCCAGGGCGAGGTTGTTAGCTACCAGGCTGTCGGCGGTGGAGAAGAAGCCGAGGTTGCGCATGACGATGCGGCGCTCGTCGTCGGTCAGGCCGTCCGGAGTTTTCCACAACGCGATGTCCGCGTTCATGTTCACTTCTTGCGGCATCCAGTGGTTGGCGCAACCATCCAGATACTTCTGCCAGGCCCAGTCGTACTTGAAGGGTACGAGCTGGTTGAGGTCGGCGCGGCAGTTGATCATGCGTTTTTCGTCAACGGCAACGCGCGCGGCAGTTCCTTCCAGCTCGGCCAGGCCTTCAGCGATGTCGAGTTGGTCAAGCGAGGCTTTGGCGCGGGCGACAGCGGCGCTGTCATCGCTGGCCACAGCGCGGGCTTCAACAGCAGCAGCACCGCCGACCTGGTCGAGTTTGTCGATGCTCATGTCTGCCGTTTGGACAGAGGCTTTGTTGGCTACGGCGACTTCGGCGTCGTCGTCCTTGTCAAATTCATCCCAGCTCAGCATGGCTTGGCTCCTGCTTGCGGGCCGGTGAAATAACCGACCTGTGTGGATATACAGATTAATTGTGTTCCGTTGCGTACAGCGCGCAAGGGTAAAACGGGTGCCGCTGGTCGGGGTGGCTCTAATGACTGGCCGTTGCCCCGAGGCCCACGCCGGTGAGGGCGGTGGCTAGTAATGAGTGGGGAGGGCAGTGTTGCTTAGCCCTCTCCCGAGGTGTTGCTTTTGATCTGTGCTTCAGCTTTTTGCTCGACGTTCGAGCGTGAAGCTGAGCGAGTAGTCGCAAGGCACCTGCTGGAGTGGAGCCCCTGAGCGTACGCATGTACGTGATGGGGGCCGCTCCGGCAGGTAACGCCGCGAATGCCGCTCAGATCCGCGCGTTGCCGAACACCTTACTGGCACGCTTCGCAGTCTGGTTCATCGATGGCGCAGGCCTTTGGCACTGGCGCTGGACCTGCACTCATTTCCACTTCCGGGGCCTTGGCTGGTGCGGCGCTCAGGCCATCGTTGCCACCATTGGACACGGCATTCAGCTTGCCGGTGTTGATGGTGGACTTCTCGGTGCTGGTCGCGGCCAGGGCGCGGAGGTAGTAGGTGGTTTTCAGGCCACGGTACCAAGCCATGCGGTAGGTCACGTCGAGCTTCTTGCCCGAGGCGCCGGCGATGTACAGGTTCAGCGATTGCGCCTGGTCGATCCACTTCTGGCGACGGCTAGCGGCGTCAACGATCCACTTGGTGTCGACTTCAAACGCGGTGGCGTACAGGTCTTTGAGTTCCTGTGGGATGCGCTCGATCTGCTGCACGGAACCGTCGTAGTACTTGAGGTCGTTGATCATGACCGAGTCCCACAGGCCGCGGGCCTTGAGGTCGCGAACCAGGTACGGGTTGATCACGGTGAATTCGCCCGAGAGGTTCGATTTCACATAAAGGTTCTGGTAGGTCGGTTCGATCGACTGCGATACGCCGGTGATGTTGGCGATGGTCGCGGTCGGTGCGATGGCCATGATGTTGGAGTTACGTATACCTTTCTGCACACGGGCACGTACTGGCGCCCAGTCCAGGGTTTCGTTGAGGTCGACGTCGATATACTTCTGGCCGCGCTGCTCGATGAGGATCTGCTGCGAGTCGAGCGGCAGAATGCCTTTGCTCCACAGCGAACCCTGGAAGGTTTCGTAGCTGCCGCGCTCGTCAGCCAGGTCACAGGAGGCCTGGATGGCGTAGTAGCTGACCGCTTCCATCGACTTGTCAGCGAACTCAACAGCCGCGTCGGAACCGTATGGGATGTGCTGCAGGTACAAGGCGTCCTGGAAGCCCATGATGCCCAGACCGACCGGACGGTGCTTGAAGTTGGAGTTACGCGCCTGCGGCACGCTGTAGTAGTTGATGTCGATCACGTTATCGAGCATGCGTACAGCGGTGTTGACGGTTTTTTCCAGCTTGGCGGTATCCAGCTTGCCGTCGACGATATGGTTCGGCAGGTTGATCGAGCCGAGGTTGCACACGGCGATCTCATCCTTGTTGGTGTTCAAGGTGATCTCGGTGCACAGGTTCGAGCTGTGCACCACGCCGACGTGCTGCTGCGGGCTGCGCAGGTTGCATGGGTCTTTGAAGGTCAGCCATGGGTGGCCAGTTTCAAACAGCATGGAGAGCATCTTGCGCCACAGGTCTTTGGCTTGGATGGTCTTGAACAGCTTGATCTTGCCGCCGTACTGGGTCAGGGCTTCGTAGTACTCGTAGCGCTCTTCGAAGGCTTTGCCGGTGAGGTCGTGCAGGTCTGGCACTTCGGACGGGCTGAACAGGGTCCATGGGCCGTCGTCGAAGACGCGCTTCATGAACAGGTCCGGGATCCAGTTGGCGGTGTTCATGTCGTGGGTGCGGCGACGGTCGTCACCGGTGTTCTTACGCAGCTCGATGAACTCTTCGATGTCCATGTGCCAGGTTTCCAGGTAGGCGCAGACCGCGCCTTTGCGCTTGCCGCCCTGGTTTACTGCAACAGCGGTGTCGTTGACCACTTTAAGGAAGGGCACAACGCCCTGGGATTTGCCATTGGTGCCCTTGATGTAGGCGCCCAGCGAACGCACTGGGGTCCAGTCGTTACCCAGACCGCCGGCAAACTTGGAGAGCATGGCGTTGTCGTGGATGGCGTGATAAATGCCCGACAGGTCATCCGGTACGGTGGTCAGGTAGCACGAGCTCAGCTGCGGACGCAGGGTGCCGGCGTTGAACAGGGTCGGCGTGGACGACATGTAGTCGAACGAGGACAGCAGGTTGTAGAACTCGATGGCGCGTTCTTCTTTCTGCTTCTCTTCAATTGCCAGGCCCATGGCCACGCGCATGAAGAACACCTGTGGCAGCTCGATGCGTACGCCATCTTTGTGGATGAAGTAGCGGTCGTAGAGGGTCTGCAGGCCCAGGTAGGTGAACTGCTGATCGCGCTCGTGGTTGATCGCCTGGCCGAGTTTTTCCAGGTCAAAAGTGCCTAGCACTGGGTTGAGCAATTCCAGCTCAATGCCTTTGGTGATGTAGGCTGGCAGCGCTTGGGCGTAGAAAGTAGCCATTTCGTGATGGGTGGCGCTGGCCGCGACGCCGAGGTAGTTCAGCGCTTCGGCACGGATGTTGTCCATCAGCAGGCGGGCGGTGACGTAGCTGTAGTTCGGCTCACGCTCAACCAGGGTGCGGGCGGTCATCACCAGGGCGGTGCTGACATCGCTCTGCGCAACGCCGTCGTAGAGGTTCTTCAGGGTTTCTTTCTGGATCAGTGCGCCATCGACTTCAGCCAGGCCTTCGCAGGCTTCGCGGATGATGGTGTCCAGGCGGCCCATGTCCAGCGGCGCAACGCTGCCGTCGAGGTGGTTGACGCGGATGCTTGGATGCGGCTGAGCCGGGGTCTCAACGCTCTCGCGCTTACGCTCTTGGCTGCGCAGTTCGCGGTAGATCACGTAGTCGCGGGCGACTTTCTGCTCACCGGAACGCATCAGGGCCAGTTCGACCTGGTCCTGGATTTCTTCAATATGGATAGTGCCGCCGGAAGGCATGCGGCGCTTGAAGGTGGCGGTGACTTGCTCGGTCAGGCGCTCAACCGTTTCATGGATACGCGACGAGGCGGCAGCAGTGCCGCCTTCAACAGCGAGAAAGGCCTTGGTGATGGCAACGGTGATTTTGTCATCGGTGTAAGGCACTACGGTGCCGTTACGCTTGATCACGCGCAGTTGGCCTGGCGCGGTGGCGCTCAGGTTCTGGTTGTCAGCGGTGGCCTGCGGCGCGTCGGCCTGCGAGTTCTCGCGGGAGGTGTCGGTGTGCATGAAAGTCTCCGTTCTTCTGGTTTTAGAGGGGCGCCGAACAGTTGATCAGTGCGCCGTACCATCGTTCATTCCATTTCAACAACGCCGCACGAACAGCACTAGGCCGTTCGTTCGGGGCTTGCAATCTGGGCAGGTAAGGTACGACTAAGCGCCTTCCTGGCTCTTCAAGTCTTGTACAGGCATTCGACCTGTACCACTAGATGTTGTGGCACGTCGGGTATACGGCCTGTTCTGATCAAGGCGTCCACGCTCTTCTGGCGGGTCAGTGGCCTGATCTGGATCGGTGATGCTCAAACGCCCATCTAAGCTATTTTTTGCACTTTTTCAGTCCGTTGTATGGACTGCTTCGGGGCAAATGTGCTTGTGTGATTCTGTGTGCTAAAACCCAATATGTAGGTGTTTGTCGCGCTGGGGATACAAGATAGTGCGGTGTAGGGGTGAAGGCAAGTTGATAAATTTGCGCCGCCTGTGGATAAAGCTGTGGGTTACTTTGGGGTAACTTTCGCAAGGCCGCGTAGTTGCTGGGGTTGCCCCCTATAGACCGTTCGTCGTCATGGCTTGTGCTTTTTTAGCCACCCTTAAGGCAGTTTTTTAGTCAATCAGATAAACACAATATGTAGTCTTTTTGCCGGCATGGCTGGCCTGTTGCCGGGGGCTGGGTTGGCGGTTTTTCTAGCGCCACGTTGCCGCTCGTTAAGGCGCTTGTAAGGGCAGCGCGGTGTAGGCCGCGTTGCTACAATGCCGGCGCCGTTTTGGCCAGGTGAGCAGTGCTAGGGAGTTAGTTGTGGAGCAGCAGTCGTGGCACATCCTTATTGTTGAAGACGACCAGCGCCTGGCCGAGTTGACCCGTGAGTATCTGGAGGGCAATGGCCTTAATGTGGCCATCGAAATGGACGGCGCCAAGGCGGCCGCGCGCATTTTGCAGGAGCAGCCGGACCTGGTGATTCTCGACCTGATGCTGCCGGGCGAAGACGGCTTGTCGATCTGCCGCAAGGTGCGCGGGCAATACGAGGGGCCGATCCTGATGCTCACCGCGCGTACCGACGATATGGACCAGGTGCTCGGCCTGGAGATGGGCGCGGACGACTATGTATATAAGCCGGTGCGCCCGCGTGTGCTGCTGGCGCGTATCCGGGCGCTGCTGCGCCGCCATGAAAGCAGTGAGGTGCAGGTGCCGAGTGAGCGCCGGCGCTTGCAGTTTGGTCCGCTGGTGATCGACAGCGCCATGCGTGAAGCCTGGCTGGGCGAGCAGGGGATTGAGCTGACCAGTGCGGAATTCGATTTGTTGTGGCTGCTGACCTCTAACGCCGGGCGGATTCTCTCGCGCGAGGAAATCTTCAATGCCCTGCGCGGCATCGAGTACGACGGCCAGGACCGTTCCATCGATGTGCGCATCTCCCGTATCCGCCCGAAGATCGGTGATGATCCGATGCATCCGCGCCTGATCAAGACGGTGCGCAGCAAGGGCTACCTGTTTGTCGCTGAAGCGGCCGAGGCCATGGGATGAGCGGCGCGGTGATCCGCCCGTGAACTCGATCTTCCTGCGCATTTATGGCGGCATGCTGGCCGTGCTGGTGCTGGTGGCATTGCTGGGCGTCGGCGCGCTGCAGCTGCTCAACGACGTGCGCGTGGATCAATACCGCGAACGTCTGGCCCAGGGCACTTTCCGCCTGATGGCCGATAACCTCACGCCTATGGTGGAGGTGGAGCGGCGCCGTGCTGTCGCGGTGTGGGGGCGTTTGCTCGGTGTGCCCATGCAAGTCACCGCGCTGGCTGAGGCTGGCCTAGATAGCAGTGCGCGCAACAACCTGCGCCGTGGCTTGGTGCTGGTGCAGCAAACCGGCCCGCACGAAGCGCGTATTTACAGCCAGTTGGGTGAGCTGCCGTTGCTGCTGGTTGCCGATGTGCAGCAGGTCAGCGAGCAGTTGGCGCGCGCCACCAGCTTTTTGCTGATTGATGAGCTGGTGCGCTACCCCTGGGATGAGCAGCCAAGCCGGCTGGCCGCGCTCAAACGTGATAAACGCTTTGGCTTCGACTTGCGCCTGGTGCGCCTCGATCAGGCCGACCTCGACCCCGACCAGCGCCGCCGCGTGGACGAGGGCGATACGGTGATGGCCTTGGGCCGGGGCGGTGACAGCATTTATGTGTTCTCCGGCATCGTCGACACACCCTGGGTGCTGGAAATCGGCCCGCTGTACCAGATGGACCCTTATCCGGCGCAGTGGCTGGTACTGATTGGTGCGCTGAGCCTGAGCCTGATCGGCCTGATGGTTTACCTGTTGGTACGGCCGCTGGAGCAGCGCTTACGGGATGTGGAGGCCGCCGCGACCTTGATTGCCAGTGGTCGTCTGGATGCCCGTGTGCCGACCAGCGGTACCGACTCGGTCGGGCGCTTGGCGGCGGCCTTTAACGCCATGGCCGAGCACTTGCAGCGTTCTTTGGGTATTCAGCGGGAGCTGGTCCGCGCGGTATCGCATGAGCTGCGCACGCCGGTGGCGCGGTTGCGCTTCGGCCTGGAAATGATCGGCGATGCGGAAACCGACGCGGCGCGGCGCAAATACATGGAGGGCATGGACAACGATATCCAAGACCTCGACAAGCTGGTTGACGAGATGCTCACCTACGCGCGCCTGGAGCAGGGCGCGCCGGCGCTGAACTTCCAGCAGGTCGACCTGAATGAGCTGATCGATCAGGTGATCACCGAACTGGCCCCGCTGCGCGCCAGTGTACGGGTTGAGCGCGGCCCCTCACGCGACGCCTTGGATGGTGGCGGTGCCTGTGTTGAGGCCGAGCTGCGCTACCTGCACCGTGCCTTGCAGAACCTGGTGAGCAACGCCATGCGCCATGCTGAGTCGCGCGTGCGGGTGAGTTACCAGATCGGTTCGCAGCGTTGCCGGGTGGATGTCGAGGATGACGGCCCCGGTGTGCCGGAAGAGGCTTGGGAGCACATTTTTACCCCTTTCCTGCGTCTGGACGACAGCCGCACCCGCGCCTCGGGTGGGCATGGCTTGGGCTTGTCGATCGTGCGGCGGATCATCTACTGGCACGAAGGCCGTGCACAGATCAGTCGCAGTACAGGGCTGGGTGGTGCGTGCTTTACCCTGATCTGGCCGCGTAAGCAGGCGTGATCGTAGCCCGGATGCAAGCCGGGAGCGCCCTTCAATCTGTCACCAATGTCCCGGGTTTCATCCCGGCTACGCCGCGAATAAGCAGCTGATCAGAACGGTGCTGGGCACTCGAAACGCATCCGCTCGCCCGTTTGCGGGTGTGTCAGGCTGAGCATGCTGGCGTGCAGGCACAGGCGCGGATAGGCGGCCAGGGCTTGTTCGTGCGCGTACAAGCCGTCACCGAGTAGCGGGTGGCCGATGGAGAGCATGTGTACGCGCAGTTGATGCGAGCGGCCGGTGATCGGCGTCAGCTCGACGCGGCAATACTCGGCGTGGCGCTCCAGCACTTTCCAGTAGGTCAGCGCATGTTTGCCCAGCTCATGATCGACAACGTGGCGTGGCTTGGTCGGTGGATCGTAGCGCAGCGGCAGGTCAATGCTGCCGCTGTCCAGCTCGGGTTGGCCCCAGCACAGTGCGGTGTAGGCTTTTTCGGTTTCGCGGTCGTGGAACTGGCGCGACAGTTCGCGGTGGCTGTCGGCGTCACGTGCCAGGACGATGATTCCTGAGGTTTCCCAGTCCAGGCGATGGACGATGCGCGCTTCCGGGTAACCGTTCTCCTGCAGACGGGTAACCAGGCAATCGCGGTTATCTTCCGCGCGGCCGGGCACCGAGAGCAGCAGGGTGGGCTTGTTGATCACCAGCAGGGCGGCGTCCTGGTGGAGAATTACGACATTTGACAGCGGCATGGGCATTCCACAAATAGAAACGGCGGCCAGGGCCGCCGTTTCGGGGTGTTAGACAATCAACGATCGGGCAGGGTGATGTTGAGTTCCAGAATGGAACAGCTGCCTTGGTTTTCCAGTGCGACCTGGACTTGATCCGAGTCGATGTTGACGTACTTGCGGATCACCTCGACCAACTCTTGCTGCAGGGCCGGCAGGTAGTCCGGCTGGCTGCGCTGGCCGCGCTCGTGGGCGACGATGATTTGTAGGCGCTCTTTCGCGATGGACGCTGTGGTTTCTTTTTTGCGTTCACGAAAGAAGTCAAAAATGTTCATTCACGACCTCCAAACAGGCGTTGCATGAATCCCTTCTTCTGCACATCGAGGAACCGATGCGCCACTTCCTTGCCCAGCAGGCGGTCAACCGCGTCGCTGTAGGCTTGGCCTGCATCACTCTGGTCGTCGAGAATCACCGGTACGCCCTGGTTCGAGGCCTTGAGTACGGCTTGCGACTCAGGGATCACGCCGAGCAGGCGGATGGCGAGGATTTCTTCAACGTCTTCAACACCGAGCATTTCGCCTTTGATCACGCGCTCAGGGTTGTAGCGGGTCAGCAGCAGGTGTTCCTTGATCGGCTCTTCGCCCTTCTCGGCGCGGCGCGATTTGCTCGCCAGCAGGCCCAGCATGCGGTCGGAGTCACGTACCGAGGACACTTCTGGGTTGGTCACGACAATCGCCTCATCGGCGAAGTACATGGCCAGGTGCGCGCCTTTTTCGATACCGGCTGGCGAGTCGCAGACTACGTATTCGAAGTTCTGGCGCAGTTCTTCGAGGACTTTTTCAACGCCTTCTTCGGTCAGCGCGTCTTTGTCGCGGGTCTGGCTGGCGGCCAGCACGTAGAGGTTTTCCAGGCGCTTGTCTTTGATCAGCGCCTGCGACAGGGTGGCTTCGCCATTGACCACGTTGACGAAGTCATACACCACGCGGCGCTCGCAACCCATGATCAGGTCAAGGTTACGCAGGCCGACGTCGAAGTCGACGATGACAGTCTTGTGCCCGCGCAGGGCGAGGCCGGTACCGATGGCAGCGCTGGTGGTGGTTTTACCAACGCCACCTTTGCCGGACGTAACAACGAGGATCTTGGCCAAGGTGATTCACCCTAAAATGTAGAGATAACGCAGGTTCCATGGCCTATTTCAGGCTTCCGGCTGCCCTGTTTGAAAGTGGCCGCAGTATCCGTTAAAGGCGTGTGATGTTCAACACGTCACCCGACAGGCAGACATGCACGGCCTGGCCCCAGAGCGGGTCGCGGCGCAAGTCTTCGGCAACTTTATAGTGGCCCGCGATGGAGAGCAGTTCTGCGCCCATTTGCTGGCAGAAAATCCGCGCCTTGAGGTTGCCCTTGATGCCGGCTAATGCACGGCCGCGCATGGGGGCGTAAACATGGATGTTGCCATCGGCGAGAAGTTCCGCGCCGGCGCTGACGGGGGCTAAAACGATCAGATCGCCGCCCTGGGCATAAATTTGTTGGCCGCCGCGCACTGGGCTGGTGATGATTTTGCTCGGTTTGAACTCCGGCTCAGCCGGTATTTCCGGTTTTGCAGGGGCTAGTTCAATCGGTCGCTCGCGCGCACCGGACGGCGGCAGTACGGGCAGGTCCAGCGCTTGCGCGGCGTTGATGTCGGCTTCGCGGTTGGCGCGCACCGCCAGGGTGCGCAGGCCGTGCTTGCGGCAAACGGCCATCAGCTCAGTCAGGTCGAGGGCGCCTTCGCTTTCCGGCAGCTTGTCGAGGGCCAGGATCAGCGGGGTGTTGCTGAAAAAAGCCGGTGCCTGAGCGACTTTTTCGCTGAGTTGCAGGTCGAGGCGAGTGAGGTCGTTGTGTGCCAGTTCCATGACGGTGATGGCCAGCATGCTGCCTTTTAGCTGGAATACGGGGTCTTGCTCGAGAAGATCAGCTTGGCTCATGGTCTGCCTGATACGGCCCTTGTTTAGAAACTGGGGGAAAGTAAGCCGGTCTTATAACGAGAACGCCGCGCGCTCGCAAGTTGCGTGCGGCGAAACCAAGGCTCAGGGAAAGTCCTGATAGAATGCCGCGCTTTATTGCGTGCCTCGGACCTGCTTTATGGATCGCCCCGTTTTCCGTGCTTATTTCCTGCATCCGCGTTTCTGGCTGTTATGGCTGGGGCTGGGCTTGCTGTGGTTGGTCGCGCAGCTGCCTTATAAGGTGCTGCTGTGGTTGGGGCGCTGCCTTGGCGCGTTGATGTACCGCCTGGCCAGCGCGCGGCGCAAGATCGCTGCGCGCAACCTGGAACTGTGTTTCCCGCAGATGTCCGCTGTCGAGCGCAAGGCGTTATTAAAGGAAAACTTCGCCTCCACCGGGATTACCTTTTTTGAGATGGCCATTGCCTGGTGGTGGCCGGTTGAGCGTTTGCGCCGCCTGGGTACGATTGAGGGGTTGCAGCACCTGCGTCAGGCCGAGGCTGATGGGCAAGGGGTGATTCTCATGGCGCTGCATTTCACCACCCTGGAAATGGGCGGTGGCCTGCTCGGCCTGGCCCAGGACATGTATGGCATGTACCGCCCGCACAAAAATCCACTGTTCGACTATGTCCAGCGCCGTGGCCGCGAGCAGCGTTTGCTCGGGGTGATTGGCCGTGACGATGTGCGCGGCATGCTCAAGCTGCTGCGCGCCGGCGGGGTGGTGTGGTATGCGCCCGATCAGGATTACGGCGCGCAGCGCAGCGTGTTTGTGCCGTTGTTTGGGGTGCCGGCGGCTACCGTCACGGCCACCAGCAAATTTGCGCGCATGGGGCGGGCCAAGGTTATCCCCTTTACCCAGCAGCGCTTGCCTGATGGTCAGGGTTACCGCTTAGTGATTCATCCGCCGCTGGCGGAATTTCCCAGTGACAGCGAAGAAGCCGACTGCCTGCGGGTTAATCAGTGGATCGAGCAGGCCATCAGTGCTTGCCCTGAGCAGTACCTGTGGGCGCATCGGCGTTTCAAGACCCGCCCTGAGGGCGAGCCGAAGCTGTATAAAAAGAAGCGCTAAGCCGATACCGCCTCTGGCGGGCACAGCGCTTAAGTCGGCTTTCTTGGCGTTTGCGGGTTCCGTGCGCGCGTGGCGGGCTCCTATACTGGCGAAAAAACAATGGGAACTCGCCAATGCCGCACACGGCTTCAACCGATCAGCCGGTCACCGGGCTGATTCTCTCCGGCGGTGGTGCACGGGCGGCCTATCAAATCGGTGTGCTGGCTGCCATCGCTGACCTCTTGCCCAATGCTGCGCACAACCCTTTCCCGGTAATAGTCGGCACCTCTGCGGGGGCGATTAATGCGGTGGGGCTGGCCTGTGGTGCGTTGCATTTCACTGAAGCGGTGCGCCGGCTGACGAGTGTTTGGCAGGGCTTTCACACCCATCAGGTGTATCGCAGCGATTGGCCGGGTGTGTTGCGCCAGGCCAGCCGCTTTGTCGGCCACAGCCTGCTGGGGTTGGGTGGCCAGGTACCGGTGGCGTTGCTCGACAGTTCGCCGCTGGCCAAACTGCTGGCGCGTGAGCTGGATTTCAGTGGTATTTCCGCCGCCGTACGCCACCGTCAGTTGCGCGCGGTGGCCGTCACCGCGTTTGGTTATGAGAGCGGTCAGGCCGTGACCTTTTATCAGGGGCGCGCCACCATCGATCCGTGGTTTCGCCATCGTCGGGTCGGTGCGCCAACCCGTCTTGCGCTTGAGCATCTGCTGGCGAGTGCGGCGATTCCGTTGATTTTCCCGCCGGTAAAGATCAACCGCGAATACTTTGGCGACGGTGCGGTGCGCCAGTCCGCACCGATCAGCCCCGCCTTGCACTTGGGCGCCAGCCGGGTATTGGTGGTGGGGGTCAGCGATAACCCAGTAGGGCTGCAGGCTCAGGTGCCGGTGCTCCGCCCCAAGGAAAGCCGCCAGCCCAGCTTGGCGCAAATCAGTGGGCATATGCTCAACAGCACCTTTATCGATAACCTGGAAAGCGACATCGAGATGCTTGAACGGCTCAACCAGATGGGTCGTTTGATTCCAGCCGAGCTCCACCCGCGTGGCTTGGGGCTTAAGCCGGTGGACGTGTTGGTGATTTCCCCCAGCCAGCCGCTGGACCTGATCGCCGC
The DNA here is from genome assembly GCA_018816095.1 of Gammaproteobacteria bacterium. GTDB lineage: Bacteria > Pseudomonadota > Gammaproteobacteria > Pseudomonadales > Pseudomonadaceae > Aquipseudomonas > Aquipseudomonas spirodelae. Next base: position 42,963 of record JAHIWP010000084.1, on the reverse strand, counting down.
CCGTCATCGGCATGAGCTGCCCAAGGCGCTGCGCCTGTTTCTACGTGGGCCAGGGGCGACTAAAGCCAGTGGTGCGGGAGTGTTGAGTTACCTGCTATTTGAGCCGGGTTACTGCAATGAACTGATCGAGCTGGGCTATCAGGACGCCATGGCCCAGAAAGCCCGCCTGATCGAATTTCTCAGCCTCGACACTCCGCCCGTGCCGGCCGGGGTCGCCGAGCCTGCCTAAGTAGGGCGGCGTCTTGAATGGCCGCCGTGGATGGCCGGTCATCAAAATCCTTTAGCGTCGCGCGGATAAAACCGCGCCAAGGGTGGCGGGCTGCATTTAAACTGCGCCTTCACGATGCTTTCTGTCGCATTTGCGAAAGCAGTGGTTTTCCTCGGGTCGGCGCTATAAGAAGTTGTCGCATGGCGGCAATGCCGGCTCTGGATCAGTCCCTACAATCCGTCACGTCGCCTGCTAGTCAATGCAGGTGTTCCTCGTTAGGAGAGCTTAGATGTCTGTTCAGCACGACCCGGTGCAGCGCGCCGATTTCGACCAGGTGATGGTGCCCAACTACGCACCCGCAGCTTTTATTCCAGTCCGCGGCGCCGGTTCGCGTGTATGGGATCAAAGCGGTCGTGAGCTGATCGACTTTGCCGGCGGCATCGCCGTCAACGTACTCGGCCACGCCCATCCGGTGCTGGTTAACGCGTTGACCGAGCAGGCCGGCAAGCTTTGGCATGTGTCCAACGTGTTCACCAATGAGCCGGCGCTGCGCCTGGCCAAGAAACTGATTGACGCCACCTTTGCCGACCGCGTGTTCTTCTGTAACTCCGGCGCCGAAGCCAACGAGGCCGCGTTCAAGCTGGCCCGTCGCGTGGCCTTCGATAAGTTCGGCGAGGACAAGCACGAGATCATTGCCGCGACCAACAGCTTCCACGGTCGCACTCTGTTTACCGTCAGCGTCGGCGGTCAGCCGAAGTATTCCGATGGTTTCGGCCCGAAGATCCAGGGTATCAGCCACATTCCTTATAACGATGTCGAGGCACTCAAGGCCGCGGTATCGGACAAGACCTGCGCCGTGGTGCTGGAGCCTATTCAAGGTGAAGGCGGCGTGCTGCCGGCTGACCTGGCTTACCTTCAAGCGGCCCGCGAGCTGTGCGACAAGCACAACGCACTGCTGGTGTTCGACGAAGTGCAGAGCGGCATGGGCCGCAGCGGCGAGCTGTTCGCCTATATGCACTACGGCGTGACCCCGGACATTCTCTCCAGCGCCAAGAGCCTGGGCGGCGGCTTCCCGATCGGCGCGATGCTCACCACCACTGAGCTGGCCAAGCACCTGGCCGTCGGCACCCACGGCACCACCTACGGCGGTAACCCGCTGGCCTGTGCGGTGGGCGAGGCGGTCATCGACACCATCAATACCCCTGAAGTGCTGGCTGGGGTAAAGGCCAAGCATCAGCGCTTTAAAGCCAAGCTGGAGCAGATCGGCCAGCAATACGGTGTATTTAGTGAAGCGCGCGGCTTGGGCTTGTTGATCGGCGCGGTGCTCTCCGATGCCTGGAAAGGCAAGGCCAAGGCGATTCTCGACGCCGCAGCGGTAGAAGGTGTGATGGTGCTGCAGGCCAGCCCGGACGTGGTGCGCTTTGCCCCGAGCCTGGTGGTTGAAGACGCCGATATCGATGAAGGCCTGGCGCGCTTAGAACGTGCTGTGGCCAAGTTGACCCAGGCCTGATTGCCGGTCTGAGCCGCCGTAATAACGGTGGCTCAGGCTGTGCCCGCTCAACCCAGGACGGGTTGAGCTAAACAGCAAGGAAGCCCGTCTCTGTGTGTGCCGCGGCCTTGGCTTGCGGTTTTCTCTGAGTCGCTCGTGAGAGCCGCTTGGAGCTTTTATCCAAAGGAGTGACACCATGCTGGTGATGCGCCCCGCGCAAATGGCCGACCTCACTGAAGTGCAGCGTCTCGCCGCGGACAGCCCGGTTGGTGTGACTTCACTGCCCGACGACAGTGACCGTCTGCGTGAAAAGATTGCCGCCTCGGAAGCCTCGTTTGCTGCCGAAGTCAGCTTCAACGGTGAAGAGAGCTACTTCTTCGTCCTGGAAGACAGCGACAGCGGACGCCTGGTGGGCTGCTCCGGCATCGTCGCCTCGGCCGGCTACTCCGAGCCGTTTTACAGCTTCCGTAACGAAACCTTCGTGCATAACTCCCGCGAGCTGAAGATCCATAACAAGATCCACGTGCTCTCGTTGTGCCACGACCTGACTGGCAACAGCCTGCTGACCAGCTTCTACGTCGAGCAACCGCTGGTGAACACCGTCTGGTCCGACCTCAACTCGCGGGCGCGCTTGTTGTTCCTGGCCAACCATCCGGAGCGCTTTGCCGATGCCGTAGTGGTGGAGATCGTCGGTTACAGCGATGAGGCCGGCGACTCGCCGTTTTGGGATGCGGTGGGGCGTAACTTCTTCGACATGAACTACACCGAAGCCGAGCGCCTGTGTGGCCTGAAAAGCCGCACCTTCCTGGCTGAATTAATGCCGCATTACCCCATCTACGTGCCGCTGCTGCCGGACGAAGCTCAAGAAGCCATGGGCCAGGTGCATCCGCGGGCGCAGGTCAGCTTTGACATCCTTATGCGCGAAGGCTTCGAGACCGACCACTACATCGATATTTTCGATGGCGGCCCGACCGTGCATGCGCGCACCTCGGGGATTCGTTCGATTGCCCAGAGCCGCGTGGTGCCGGTGCGCCTGGCGGCTGAGAAAGCCGAGCCGAGCAAAGGCGGGCGGCCGTACTTGGTCAGTAATGGTCAGTTGCAGGATTTTCGCGCGATTGTCGCGGAGCTGGATTGGGTCCCGGGTAAGCCGGTCACCCTGAGTGTTGCGGCCGCCGAAGCCCTGGGCGTCGGCGAGGGCGTCAGTGTTCGCCTGGTTGCGGTTTAAGGAGTTAGCGCATGATCGTTCGTCCCGTTCGCAACACCGATCTGCCGGCTCTGTTTCAACTGGCACGCAGTACTGGCGCTGGTTTGACTACCTTGCCGGCCAATGAAGAGCGCTTGGCGCACCGCGTTGGTTGGGCTGAAAAAGCCTTCCGCGGTGAGGCCGCCCGCGGCGATGCCGACTACCTGTTTGTGCTCGAAGACGAAAATGGCGAGGTGGTCGGTATTTCCGCTGTCGCCGGTGCCGTCGGCCTGCGCGAGCCCTGGTACAACTACCGGGTTGGTTTGACCGTCAGCGCCTCGCAGGAGCTGAACATCCATCGGCAGATTCCCACCCTGTTCTTGGCCAATGACCTGACCGGCAATTCCGAGCTGTGCTCGCTGTTCTTGCGCAGCGACCAGCGCAGCGGGCTTAACGGTCGGTTGTTGTCGAAGGCGCGCTTTCTGTTTATCGCCGAATTCCGTGAGCTATTCGGCGACAAGGTGATCGCCGAGATGCGCGGCATGTCCGATGAGCAGGGCCGTTCGCCGTTTTGGGAATGCCTGGGTCGGCACTTTTTCAGAATGGAATTCAGCCAGGCGGATTACCTCACCGGTGTCGGCAACAAGGCCTTTATCGCCGAGCTGATGCCCAAGTTTCCGCTCTACACCTGCTTCCTTTCCGAGGATGCGCGCAACACTATCGGCCGTGTCCACCCGGACACCGAGCCGGCGCTGGCCATGCTCAAGGCCGAAGGTTTCAGTTATCAGGGCTATGTCGACATCTTCGACGCAGGCCCGGCCATCGAGGCGCAAACCGCGAAGATCCGCGCGGTACAGGACAGCGAAGTGCTGGTGCTGGCCATCGGTACGCCAGGCGATGACGTTACCCACTACCTGATTCATAACCGCAAGCGCGAAGACTGTCGGATTACCGTCGCCCCGGCGCGTCTGGCTGCCGGCACGCTGGTGGTCGATGCGCAAACGGCCAAGCGCCTGCAGCTGTCGGCAGGCGATCAAGTGCGCGCGGTAGCGGTCTCCGCTCGCGGTTAAAGGCTATGCGCCACTGCGTGTGCTAAGGCTGTGTCTAAATTGCTAATCCGGCGGCTAGCCGGGTCTACACCTTGCTGGGAGTGATAAAACAAGATGAGCACTCATTACATTGCCGGTGCCTGGCACGCAGGTCAGGGTGAAGCCCTGGAATCGCTCAATCCGGTCAGCCAGGAAGCCATCTGGCACGGCCAGGCCGCCAGCGCTGCGCAGGTTGATGCGGCCGTGCAGGCCGCCCGTGCGGCATTCCCCGCTTGGGCCTCGCGCTCGCTGGATGAGCGCATTGCTGTGCTTGAGCAGTTTGCCGCCACCCTCAAGCAGCAGGCTGACGCGCTGGGCTACTGCATTGGTGAGGAAACCGGCAAGCCGCTGTGGGAAACCGCCACCGAAGTCACCAGCATGGCCAATAAGGTCGCCATCTCGGTGCAAAGTTACCGCGAGCGTACCGGTGAGAAGAGCGGCCCGTTGGGCGATGCCACAGCAGTATTGCGGCACAAGCCGCATGGTGTGGTTGCCGTGTTTGGCCCGTACAACTTCCCCGGTCACCTGCCCAACGGCCACATTGTGCCGGCGCTGCTGGCAGGCAACTGTGTGGTGTTCAAACCCAGCGAATTGACGCCGAAAGTCGCCGAGTTAACGGTTAAGTGCTGGATTGAGGCCGGCCTGCCGGCGGGCGTGCTTAATCTGGTGCAAGGTGCGCGCGAGACAGGTGTGGCGCTGGCGGTCCATGCGGGTATCGACGGGTTGTTCTTCACCGGTTCCAGCCGCACGGGCAACCTGCTGCACAAGCAGTTCTCCGGTCGTCCGGACAAAATTCTCGCACTGGAAATGGGCGGCAACAACCCGCTGGTGGTCGAGCAGGTCAGCGATATCAATGCCGCCGTGTACACCATCATCCAGTCGGCGTTTATTTCCGCTGGCCAGCGCTGCACCTGCGCGCGGCGCCTGCTGGTGCCGCAAGGCGCGTGGGGTGACAGCTTGCTGGAACGCCTGGTGGAAGTAGCGGCGAGTATCAAAGTCGGTAGTTTCGACGCTCAGCCAGCGCCGTTTATGGGTTCGGTGATTTCTCTCGATGCGGCTCAGCACTTGCTCAAGGCCCAGCAACACCTGCTGGCCCAGGGCGCCAAGCCGCTGCTGAAAATGTCTCAGCCGTTGCAGGGCGCGGCTTTGCTCACGCCCGGCATTATTGACGTAACGGACCTGGCCGAGCGGGCGGATGAGGAGTTCTTCGGCCCGCTGCTGCAGGTGATTCGCTACACCGATTTTGCTGCCGCGATTGTTGAGGCCAACAACACCCAATACGGGTTGGCTGCTGGGCTGCTGTCTGACTCCAAGGCGCGTTATGAGCAGTTCTGGCTGCATAGCCGCGCGGGTATCGTTAACTGGAACAAGCAGCTGACTGGTGCTGCCAGCACCGCGCCGTTTGGCGGCGTGGGGGCGTCCGGTAACCACCGCGCCAGCGCCTATTACGCGGCTGATTATTGCGCTTACCCGGTGGCGTCGCTGGAAGCCGACAACCTCAGCCTGCCGGCCACCCTGACTCCGGGAGTTAGTCTATGAGCCCAGTCGCCAGCACTAACGCCTATGAAGTCAATTTTGACGGTTTGGTCGGGCCGACCCATAACTATGGCGGCCTGTCCTACGGCAACGTGGCCTCGCAGAGCAACAGCCAGGTAGGGTCGAACCCGAAAGAGGCCGCCAAGCAAGGCCTGGCCAAGATGAAGGCCTTGATGGAGATGGGCTTCAAGCAGGGCGTACTGGCCCCGCAGGAACGGCCGAATGTCGCGGTGCTGCGCAGCTTGGGGTTTGCCGGCACTGACGCGCAGGTGATCCAAAAGGCTGCGAAAGAGGCCATGCCGCTGCTGGTCGCCAGCTGCTCGGCTTCCAGTATGTGGACGGCCAATGCCTGCACCGTCAGCCCGAGTGCTGATACTGCGGATGGTCGCGTGCATTTCACCGCCGCCAACCTCAACTGCAAATTCCACCGCTCCATCGAACACCCAACCACCAGCCGTGTGCTGGGCGCCATGTTCGCCAATCAGCAGCACTTCGCCCACCACGCCGCGCTGCCCGCCGTTGCTCAGTTCGGCGATGAAGGTGCGGCAAATCACACGCGGTTCTGCAAAGGCTATGGCGATGCGGGTGTGGAGTTCTTTGTATTCGGCCGCAGTGCTTTTGACAGCCGCTTCCCGGCGCCGCAGCGCTACCCGGCGCGGCAAACCCTGGAGGCTTCGCAAGCCGTGGCGCGCCTGCACGGCCTCAGTGATGACGGTGTGGTTTACGCTCAGCAAACCCCGGCGGTGATCGATCAAGGGGTGTTCCACAATGACGTGATCGCCGTGGGTAACGGTGAGGTGCTGTTCTATCACCAAGACGCCTTCCTCGACACGGATAAGGTGCTGGCCGAACTGGGCGACAAGCTCGCCCGTCGTGGCGGCAACCTGCAGGCGGTGTGCGTGCCGCGTGATGCGGTGGCGGTCGAAGACGCGGTCAAATCCTACCTGTTCAACAGCCAGCTGCTCAGCCGCGCCGACGGCGGCATGCTGCTGATCGTGCCGGAAGAGTGCCGCAACAACGGCAATGTCTGGAACTACCTGCAGCAGCTGACCAGCGGCAACGGGCCGATCCGTGAAGTACAGGTGTTTGACCTCAAGCAAAGCATGCAGAACGGCGGTGGGCCAGCCTGCCTGCGCCTGCGAGTCGCGCTCAAGGAAGACGAGTTGGCGGCGGTCAACCAGGGCGTGATCATGACCCCGACGCTGTACGACACCCTCAATGTTTGGGTCGACAAGCACTACCGCGATCGCCTGAGCGAAAACGATTTGGCTGATCCACAATTGTTGAGTGAATGCCGTACGGCCTTGGATGAACTGACGCAGATCCTTAAACTGGGCGCGGTTTATCCTTTTCAATTAGCTAACTAGGCTGGGTCGCGCTTTATCGATCCACCGGTGGATGTAAAAAATCACATCCACCCTACATCCAAAACTGTGGAGATTTTATGAGCGATGCCCTGCAACTGATCCTCGAAGACACTGACGGTACCCAGCTGGAAACCTCCTGTACACGCTTTGCCGTGATCTGGCAGGGCCAGGAAATCTGGTTCCAACAGGTAGGCAACAACCAGTTGATGATCGGTGTCGACGTCGAGGAGGGCGCTGCCGAATACGCCAACCTGCTGCTGCGTCCATTGGCTACCAACCTGGTCAGCCTGGAGCTGGAAATGGAAGCCGCTGAGCCGGGCGATGACGACGAGCACGTGCACGGCCCAGACTGCACTCACGACTGAGGAACCACTATGCTTGCCCTTGGGAAATTGCTTGAACTGACCCTGGCCGGCCATGAGCCGGCAGCAAAAATTCAGCTGACTCCCGAGGGTACGCGTGTGCGTTGGCTGGCCGAAGGCGCGGTGGAAATCACCCCGCCTGCGGCCCGCGACAACGGCCAGGACCTGCTGCTGTCGGCGGGTATCCATGGCAATGAAACCGCCCCAATCGAATTACTCGACCGCCTGCTGCAGGCCATTGCGCGTAATCAGCTGCAGCCGTGCGCACGCATTCTCTTTCTGCTGGGTAACCCGGCCGCGATGCGTCGCGGTGAGCGGTATGTCGAGCAAGACATTAACCGCCTATTCAACGGGCGCCACGACCAACACAGCGGGCCCGAGGCGCTGCGCGCCTGTGAGCTGGAGCATCTGGCTGCGGCTTTTTTCAGTAAGCCCGAGCGCACCCGCCTGCATTACGACCTGCACACCGCTATTCGCGCGTCGAAGGTTGAACAGTTTGCTCTTTATCCCTTCCAGGAAGGTCGTCCGCGCAGTCGGCGTGAGCTGGCGCGTTTAAGTGTCGCTGGGATTGAGGCCGTGCTGCTGCACAACAAAAGCTCGGTTACTTTCAGTGCCTACACCTACACCCAGCTCGGGGCGGAAGCGTTCACGCTGGAGCTGGGCAAGGCGCGGCCGTTTGGGCAGAACGCGCTGGTCAACTTGGATCTGCTTGAGCTGCACCTGCAGGCACTGATTGAAGGGCGTGAGCTGGAAGGCGCTTCGGATGATCTGGGCGAGCTAAAGCTGTTTGCCGTGGCCCGCGAAGTGATCAAACACAGCGATGCGTTTCAGCTGCACCTGCCGGCTGATATCGAGAATTTCAGCGAATTGCCCGTTGGCTACCTGCTGGCGGAAGACCTTAGTGATACCCGCTGGGTGATTGATGAGCCGGGTACGCGGATTATCTTCCCCAACCCTAAAGTCAAAAACGGCCTGCGGGCCGGCATCTTGATTGTTCCCGCCGAAGACGTGCAGCTGGCTTAAGCCATTAGGGTGGATGGCGCTTTATTCATCCACCAATCGATGCACGCCAGGCGGATGAAAAAGGCGTCATCCACTCTGCACAGCTGTCCTGCGCGATCTCGCCTTATCTGTATCTTGTTTGCCTCAGTTGGGCGCTTTAGCATCGGCCTTTAGCCTCATCTAAGGATTGCCCACCATGCCCATCATCGACCTGCGCAGCGACACCGTCACCCAGCCGACTCCAGGTATGCGCGAGGCCATGCAAGCCGCTGAGCTGGGGGATGACGTGTACGGCGAAGACCCTACGGTCAACCGCCTGGAGCAGTACCTGGCGGCCGAGCTGGGTTTCGAGGCTGCGTTGTTTGTGCCCACCGGCACCATGAGTAACCTGCTTGGCCTAATGGCCCATTGCGCGCGTGGCGATGAGTACATCGTCGGTCAGCAGGCGCACACCTATAAATATGAAGGTGGCGGTGCTCGGTTCGATTCAGCCGCAGCCGATTGAGGGTGAAGCCGATGGTTCGCTCGACCTAGCCAAGGTTGAAGCGGCCATCAAGCAGGATGACTTCCACTTCGCCCGCACCCGCCTGTTGGCGCTGGAAAACACCATGCAGGGCAAGGTGCTGCCGCAGGCGTATCTGCAGGCAGCGCGCGAGCTGACCACGCGCCGCGGTCTGGCTCTGCACCTGGACGGCGCACGCCTATATAACGCGGCAGTCAAGCTGGGCGTGCCGGCGCGGCAGATAACCCAGTACTTCGATTCGGTATCAGTGTGCCTGTCCAAGGGGCTTGGTGCGCCCGTGGGCTCGGTGTTGTGCGGCTCAGCCGAGCTGATTGGTCGGGCGCGGCGTTTGCGCAAGATGGTCGGCGGCGGCATACGTCAGGCCGGCATGCTCGCGGCAGCAGGGTTGTATGCGCTAGAGCATCAGGTACAGCGGCTGGCTGACGACCATGCCAATGCCGAGCGTTTGGCCGCCGGCTTGCGTGAGTTGGGTTACACGGTCGAGCCGGTGCAAACCAATATGGTCTACGTCGCGGTGGCTGAGCAGGCTGGCGCATTGCAGGCGTTCTGCGCCGCGCGCGGCATCAAGCTCTCGGCGGCGCCGCGTTTGCGCATGGTGACGCACCTGGATATCGCCGCTGCGGATATCGAGCAGGTGATTGCGGCCTTTGCCGCTTTTTGCGTGAGCTGAATAGCTCTGGGCTTTTAATAGCCGTTATCTATCAATAAAGTCACTAGCCCCATGGCGCAGGGCCGATATAATGCGGCCCTTTGCCGGCTTTGTTGTGGCCGCTGGTTTTTGGAAGATTCCTATGAAAAGCGCAGAAATCCGTGAAGCCTTCCTCAGCTTCTTCGAACAGAAGGGACACACCCGTGTCGCCTCCAGCTCCCTGATTCCGGGCAATGACCCGACCCTGTTGTTCACCAACGCGGGGATGAACCAGTTCAAGGATTGCTTCCTCGGCCTGGAAAAGCGCGCCTATACCCGCGCCACCAGCAGCCAGAAGTGCGTACGCGCCGGCGGCAAGCACAACGATTTGGAGAACGTCGGTTATACCGCGCGTCACCACACCTTCTTCGAAATGCTGGGTAATTTCAGCTTTGGCGACTATTTCAAGCGTGATGCCATTCATTTCGCCTGGGAGTTTTTGACCGGCGACGCCTGGCTCAAACTGCCGAAAGAAAAACTTTGGGTCACCGTCTATGCCAGCGACGACGAAGCCTATGACATTTGGAACAAAGAAATCGGCGTGCCGGCTGAGCGGATGATCCGCATCGGCGATAACAAGGGCGCGCCGTATGCCTCGGACAACTTCTGGGCCATGGGTGATACCGGTCCGTGTGGCCCGTGCACCGAGATTTTCTTTGACCACGGCGAGCACATCTGGGGCGGCCCGCCCGGCTCGCCAGAAGAAGACGGTGATCGCTACATCGAAATCTGGAACAACGTCTTTATGCAGTTCAACCGCACGGCTGACGGCGTGATGCATCCGCTGCCAGCGCCGAGTGTGGATACGGGCATGGGCCTGGAGCGCATTAGCGCGGTGCTGCAACACGTCAACTCGAACTACGAGATCGACCTATTCCAGAGCCTGCTGAATGCCGCGGCCAAGGCCATCGGTTGTGCCAACGAAGCCCAGGCGTCGCTGAAAGTGGTGGCCGACCATATTCGTTCGTGCGGCTTCCTGATCGCTGACGGCGTGACGCCATCCAATGAAGGTCGTGGCTATGTGCTGCGCCGCATCATCCGTCGCGCCTGCCGTCACGGTAACAAGCTGGGCGCCAAGGGCAGCTTCTTCTACCAGATCGTGGCGGCGCTGGTGGCCGAGATGGGCGATGCTTTCCCCGAGCTGAAGCAGCAGCAAGCGCATATCGAGCGCGTGCTGAAAACCGAGGAAGAGCAGTTCGCCAAGACCTTGGAGCAAGGGCTGAAGATTCTTGAGCAGGATCTGGCTGAATTGCAGGGCACGGTGATCCCGGGGGATGTGATCTTCAAGCTTTACGACACCTTCGGCTTCCCGATGGACCTCACCGGTGACATCGCCCGTGAGCGCGAGCTGACCCTGGATGAGGAAGGCTTCGAGCGTGAAATGCAGGCGCAGCGCGAGCGCGCTCGTTCCGCCAGTTCGTTCGGCATGGATTACAACGCGCTGGTCAAAGTCGACAGCGACACCGCGTTCCTCGGTTACCAGGGCACCAGTGGCAACGGCAAGATCATCGCACTGTTCAAGGCTGGCCAAGCGGTGGAGAGCCTCGGTGAGGGCGAGGAGGGCGTGGTGGTCCTCGATCAAACACCATTCTACGCCGAATCCGGTGGTCAGGTGGGTGACTGCGGCTTCCTTGAAGGCGCAGGTGTGCGTTTCGATGTGCGTGATACCACCAAAGCGGGTGGCGCGATCCTGCACCACGGGGTTGCTGTTAAAGGTGGCCTGAGCGTCGGCACCTCGGTCAAGGCCGAAGTGGATGCCAGTGTGCGCCAGGCCACTGCGCTTAATCATTCGGCCACCCACTTGCTGCACGCGGCTTTGCGTCAGGTATTGGGTGAGCACGTTACCCAGAAGGGCTCGTTGGTCGATAGTCAGCGTCTGCGCTTCGACTTCAGTCACTTCGAGGCGATCACGCCGGCGCAGTTGAAAGAACTGGAAGCCATCGTCAACCGTGAAGTGCGCGGTAATAGCGACGTTGAAACCCTGGAAACCGACATCGAAACCGCCAAGGCCAAAGGTGCCATGGCGCTGTTCGGTGAAAAGTACGGTGATCAGGTGCGCGTATTGAGCATGGGCGGCGACTTCTCGGTTGAGCTGTGTGGCGGTATTCACGCCAAGCGTACGGGCGATATCGGCCTGTTCAAAATCATCAGTGAGAGCGGTGTAGCTGCCGGTGTACGGCGTATTGAAGCGGTCACCGGTGCTGTCGCGTTTGCCTATCTCAACGCGGCGGAAGAACAGTTGAAAGAGGCCGCTGTACTGGTCAAAGGCAGTCGCGAAAATCTCTTGGATAAGCTTGCCGGTGTACTGGAGCGTAATCGTCAGCTGGAAAAAGAGCTGGAGCAGCTCAAGGCCAAGGCCGCCAGTGCGGCGGGTAATGACCTGGCGGGTTCTGCCATCGACGTGAAAGGCATCAAGGTGCTCAGTGCGCGTCTCGATGGGTTGGATGGCAAGGCATTGCTGGCCTTGGTCGATCAGTTGAAAAACAAGCTTGGCAGTGCGGTGATTCTGTTGGGTGGCGTGCAGGATGAAAAGGTCGTGCTCGTTGCCGGTGTGACCAAAGATCTGACAGCCAAGCTGAAGGCGGGCGAGCTGATGAAGCAAGCGGCTGCGGCCGTAGGCGGCAAAGGGGGTGGACGTCCGGATATGGCGCAAGGTGGCGGCGTTGACGCTGCTGCGCTGGATGCTGCTCTGGGCTTGGCTGCTGCGTTCGCCGAACAAGGTCTGTAAGCGCCTGATTCTGGGTGTGCAGCCCGAGGCCCGATCTACGCCCGGCGGGCCTTGGTAGGTATTGAGTTATGTGTTTAATGGGCGCCCTTCACGGGCTGAGGCGGCTTTGAAATGGCTTTGATCGTACAGAAATTTGGCGGCACTTCCGTCGGCACTGTTGAGCGTATTCAGCAGGTGGCCGCGAAGGTGAAGAAATTCCGTGAAAACGGAGATGACATTGTGGTTGTGGTTTCCGCCATGAGCGGTGAAACCAATCGCCTGGTCGAGCTAGCCAAACAGGTTAGTGATGGTCAGCCGGTACCGCGTGAATTCGACGTAATGGTCTCGACCGGCGAGCAGGTCACCATTGCCTTGTTAGCCATGGCGCTGATCAAGATTGGCGTGCCTGCGGTGTCCTATACCGGTAACCAGGTGCGCATCCTCACGGACAGTGCGCACAACAAGGCGCGCATCCTGCAGATCGATGATCAGAAACTGCGTACCGACCTTAAGGCTGGGCGTGTGGTGGTGGTTGCCGGTTTCCAGGGTGTTGATGAGCACGGCAATATCACCACCCTTGGGCGTGGTGGCTCCGACACTACCGGTGTGGCCCTGGCGGCTGCGTTAAAAGCCGATGAGTGCCAGATTTATACCGATGTCGATGGCGTTTACACCACCGATCCACGGGTTGTGCCAAAGGCTCAGCGCTTAAGCAAAATCACCTTCGAAGAAATGCTGGAGATGGCCAGCCTGGGTTCCAAGGTGCTGCAAATTCGTGCGGTGGAGTTCGCCGGCAAATACAACGTCCCGCTGCGCGTGTTGCACAGCTTTCAAGAGGGTCCGGGCACCCTCATTACTATTGATGAAGAGGAATCCATGGAACAGCCGATTATCTCTGGCATCGCTTTTAATCGCGATGAGGCCAAGCTGACTATCCGTGGCGTACCGGATATTCCGGGCGTAGCGTTCAAGATCCTCGGGCCGATCAGTGCCGCCAATGTAGAGGTGGACATGATCGTGCAAAACGTTGCGCACGATAACACCACCGACTTCACCTTCACCGTGCATCGCAATGACTACAGCAATGCCATGCTCGTGCTGGAGAAAACGGCTCAGGAATTGGGTGCGCGTGAAGTGGTTGGCAATACCGACATCGCCAAGGTTTCCATCGTGGGCGTTGGTATGCGCTCCCACGCAGGGGTTGCCAGTCGTATGTTTGAGTCTCTGGCTCAAGAAAACATCAACATCCAGATGATCTCCACCTCGGAAATCAAAGTCTCGGTGGTAATCGAGGAGAAATACCTGGAGTTGGCGGTGCGCGCCCTGCACACTGCTTTTGAACTGGATGCCCCGGCCCGACAGGGCGACTAAGGCATCATCCGAAAGGCGCGGGCTATCCCGCGCCTTTCGTCTTTTTTGGCTGGTGTGGGCCGGAACTTTCTTTCTGCTCACACTGGTCAATACTTGGGTGAAGGCTCTGCTTGAGATGTTCGGGGCTGCCACCATTTTTTTGCAGACTGCTGTTGTCTTGAAATGATATCCGTAAGGAGAAAGGAATGCTGATTCTGACTCGTCGGGTTGGAGAGACCCTGATGGTGGGTGACGAAGTCACTGTCACCGTGCTGGGTGTGAAGGGTAATCAGGTGCGTATTGGCGTTAACGCGCCAAAAGAAGTTGCTGTGCACCGTGAGGAAATCTACCAGCGCATCCAGAAAGAGAAGGGTGAAGAACCAAGCCTCTAATTTTTATCGAAATTTTGGCTTTGCAAACGGGGAAAACATGGTTATCATGCGCCCCGTGTTGCGGAGAGGTGGCCGAGTGGCCGAAGGCGCTCCCCTGCTAAGGGAGTACATCTCAAAAGGGTGTCGGGGGTTCGAATCCCCCCTTCTCCGCCATTATTGAGTGTTGTAGATGCGGTTTGGATATCTACAGTGCGAACGTTACATGCACTCATAGCTCAGCTGGATAGAGTACTCGGCTACGAACCGAGCGGTCGGAGGTTCGAATCCTCCTGAGTGCACCAAACAAGAAGGGCCTGCAGCGATGCAGGCCCTTTTTTATGGCCGCAATCACGGCGGCCATCCTGCAGGCCAGCGCCTTCCGGCGCTGGTGGCGGCGGTTAGTGATTGTTCGCGCCGGTTAGCGCTTGGCCTTGCCTTTGACGCAGCCGGCTTCATCAAAGCTGACGTTGCGCTTGCTGCCTTTCTTGCCCTGATAAACGTAACGAGTCTGGCCATTCTGCTCGCTGACCTTGTCTGGCTTGCCCAGGCTGCTCTCAACGTCGCTGCGGTTCATGCCTACACGTATCTGTTGCTTGATGATGGCTGCGCGACGTTCGCTACTGTTTAGGTGGTTGCCGCAGCCATCCTGTTTGATTCCGATGACCGTCAAATCCTGTTCAGCTTGCTTCTGGCTCTCGCGGGCCGCTTTGCGCGGTTTTGCCAGCGGTACTGGTTTGCCGCTGCCGGGCGTAGGGTTGTAGGCCTGCTGCAGGCTCTTGCTGTGGTCGTCGGGGCAGCCTTGGCGGGTGAAGGTGATGTGGCCGTTGGCGTCTTCGCAGCGAAATACGCTTGAACCGAGTGCCGGCAGTGGGCAAAGCAAAATGGCGCAGATAGCTGCGCAGGGCAATCCTTGCATGGTGCGTCCTCCTTAACGGTGCATGTGCAAGCGTAGTCGATAGCGATGTCAGTGCCAGGCGTGCCTTTGCCAGTGCCCGGCACGTCGCAATGAGCGATGCAGGCGCGTTTAAATATGTGTTGTAAGCGCTTGTTCCTGGATTATTTGTTTGCCGCATGCAAAGCGCCGGTGCGGTGGTATCATTCGCCGCGTCAGCCCCGCCGGGGCTTGTGGATTACCACCATGGACTTACCCAGTAGTTACGTTGAATCTCGATTGTGCAATCACGTGTTGACTGATTGACCCTCTTTGGCGTGCGCTGCCGCTGGGGGTGGAGTGCGCCATGACTGAAGTAGAAGCAAAAAAGCCGCAAGAAAGCCTGCAGGACCGCCTGGCTCAGGTGGTCGAGCTATTGCATCGGCATAAGCTGGTTGAAGACCTGACTCATCGTCAGGAAGGCCAGCACCACGACCGGGTGGAAAACCTGGTGCACCGGCAGAACCTGGCCGAGTTGCAACGCAAGCTCGATGACCTGCACTCCGCTGACGTTGCCCACATCCTCGAGGCGTTGCCGCTGGATGACCGCCAGACTGTCTGGCAGCTGGTCAAGGCTGAGCGCGACGGCGACATCCTCCTCGAAGTGTCCGATGCAGTGCGTGAAACCCTGCTCGCCGACATGGACGACCATGAGATTCTCGCGGCAGCCAAGGAAATGGACGCCGACGAATTGGCCGACCTGGCTTCCGAGCTGCCGCGTGATGTCGTGCATGAGCTGATGGAAACCCTCGATGCGCAGCAGCGCGAGCGCGTGCGTTCGGCGTTGTCCTACGAGGATGACCAGGTCGGCGCGTTGATGGACTTCGAGATGGTCACCATCCGCGAAGATGTCAGCCTGGAAGTGGTGTTGCGTTACCTGCGTCGCCTCAAGGAGTTGCCGGGGCACACCGACAAGCTGTTTGTGGTGGATTACGACGGTGTGCTCAAGGGTGTGTTGCCGGTTAAGCGGCTGCTGGTTAACGATCCAGAGAAGTTGGTCAGTGAGGTTATGGCCACCGATCCGGTGAGCTTCCATCCGGATGAAAATGCCTACGACGCCGCTCAAGCGTTCGAGCGTTATGACCTGATCTCCACGCCGGTGGTGGACAAGAACGGCAAGCTGATTGGCCGTCTGACCATCGATGAAATGGTCGATTTGATTCGTGAGGAAAGCGAAAGCGAAGTCCTCAACATGGCCGGCTTGCGCGAGGAAGAAGACATCTTCGCCTCGGTGTGGAAGTCCCTGCGTAACCGCTGGGCTTGGTTGGCGATCAACCTCGTGACCGCGTTTATGGCCTCGCGCGTGATTGGCCTGTTCGAAGATTCCATCGAGAAATTGGTCGCCCTGGCTGCACTGATGCCGATCGTTGCGGGGATTGGTGGGAACTCGGGTAACCAGACCATCACCATGATCGTGCGGGCCATGGCGCTGGACCAGGTGAGCACTGGCAATACCTCGCGCTTGATTCGCAAAGAGCTGGGGGTCGCCTTGATCAACGGTATTGTCTGGGGCGGGGTTATTGGCGTGGTCGCCTATTTACTCTATGGCAGCTGGTCGCTGGGCGTAGTGATGACCGCTGCGATGTTGCTCAACCTGCTGTTGGCGGCGCTGATGGGGGTGCTGATTCCTATGACGTTGGTGCGCGTGGGGCGCGATCCGGCCCTGGGGGCTAGCGTGATGATTACTGCGGTCACGGACAGCGGCGGCTTCTTTATCTTCCTGGGTTTGGCCAGTCTGTTCCTGCTCTAGTGAGCTGGTTTTTGCCCGCTGCGCCTGTGGCTGGCAAATCGCGCAAGTAGTCCGTATGGAGTTTGCTTCAAACGTTCGTTTCACGCTAAGGTTCGCCAGCTTTGCCTGGGACAGGGTCCCGGGCGCTCCTATCTAATAATTAACGCAGCTCGCACGAGCGGGTATTGGAGCCAAGATGACCCCTAGTGAACTCCTGCTCGAGGGTGTCGAGCTCATGCTATTCGGCCTGGGCTTCGTATTTCTCTTTCTAGTGTTGTTGGTGTTGGTAATCCGCGTGATGTCGTGGGTTATTGGGCAGTTTGCCGCGAAGACACCGATACCCCTCGCTGCACCATTGGCCGTCAAGCCGTCCTTGGACGAGCCGAGTGCCGATGTGCTCGCCGCCATTCAATCCGCTATTCACCAGCACCGCGCCCGCCGTGGGTGAGCCAGGTTCGACAGGGAGCATCTGCATGACTGCCGTAAAGAAAGCCCTCGGAATTACTGATGTGGTGCTGCGTGACGCGCACCAGTCGATCCTGGCCACTCGTGTGCGCCTGGAGGACATGCTGCCGATCGCTGGCAAGCTCGACCAAGTCGGTTTCTGGTCTGTAGAGACCTGGGGCGGCGCTACCTTTGACTCCTGCATCCGCTACCTGGGTGAAGACCCGTGGGAGCGTATTCGTGCACTGAAAAAGGCCATGCCCAATACGCCTCAGCAGATGCTGCTGCGTGGGCAGAATCTGCTCGGTTATCGCCATTACGCTGATGACGTAGTGGAAAAGTTCGTCGAGCGCGCCGCGTTCAATGGCGTCGATGTATTCCGCGTATTCGATGCGATGAACGACCCGCGTAACCTGCAGACCGCGCTGAAAGCCGTAAAACAGCAGGGTAAGCATGCTCAGGGCACCATCTCTTACACCACCAGTCCGGTGCATACCCCGGATATGTGGCTCGATCTGGCTAAACAGATCGAGGGCATGGGCGCCGACTCGATCGCGATTAAGGACATGGCCGGCATTCTTAATCCTTATGTCGCGTTTGATTTGGTCACGCGGCTGAAGGCGACCCTGTCGATCCCGATTCATCTGCATTGTCATGCCACTGCAGGTTTGTCGACCGCCGCCATCGTCAAGGCGGTTGAAGCGGGCATCGACAACGTCGATACGGCGATTTCCTCGCTGTCGATGACTTACGGCCACTCGCCAACCGAGTCTGTGGTGGCTATTTTCCAGGGTTCCGAGCGCGATACCGGCCTGAACCTAGAGTTGCTCGAAGAGATCGCGGCTTACTTCCGTGATGTGCGGAAGAAATACGCCAAATTTGAAGGCAACCTCAAGGGTGTCGACTCGCGCATTCTGGTCGCTCAGGTGCCGGGTGGCATGCTGACTAACATGGAAAGCCAGCTGAAAGAGCAGGGCGCGCAGGACAAGTTCGACGAAGTGCTGGCCGAGATCCCGCGGGTACGCGAAGACCTCGGTTTTATCCCGCTGGTAACACCGACCTCGCAGATCGTAGGGACTCAGGCGGTGATCAACGTGCTCACCGGTGAGCGCTACAAGTCGATCACCAAGGAAACGGCTGGAGTGTTGAAAGGCGAATACGGCGCAGCGCCGGCGCCGTTCAATAAAGCCTTGCAGGCGCGGGTGCTCGATGGTGCTGAGGCCATCACCTGTCGCCCGGCCGATCTGCTTGATGATGAAATGGACAAGCTGACTGCCGAGCTCCGAGGCATTGCTAAAGAGAAGGGCATCAAGCTGGCCGCCGATGAAGTCGACGACGTGCTGACCTATGCTCTGTTCCCGCAGATTGGCCTGAAATTCTTGGAGAACCGCGGCAATCCAGCAGCCTTTGAGCCGGTGCCGACGGGTAAGGAACAACTGGTCCGCGAGGCTGGCAAGCCCGAGGTTTACACCGTTGAAGTGAACGGTAAGTCCTATGTGGTGCAGGTGGGCGAAGGTGGTGATATCGAAGGGCTCAAAGCTGTTGGCGGCGCGACTTCTGCGACTGCAGCGGTAGCGGCGCCGGTTGGTGCTGGTGAGCCGCAGAATGCTCCGCTGGCCGGCAATATCTTCAAGGTATTGGTGCAGCCTGGTCAGGCTGTAGAAGAAGGGCAGTTGGTGATCATCCTCGAAGCCATGAAGATGGAAACCGAAATTCGCGCGTTCAAGGCCGGCACTGTCGCTGCGGTCAACGTAAAAGTGGGTGACGCGGTAGCGGTGGGCGACAGCCTGCTGGCCATCGGTTAAGGGAGCGCAGTAATGGATAAGCTCCTCAAGCTCTGGCACAGCACGGGCCTGTACCACATCGAAGCCGGTCAGCTGTTTATGATCGCGGTGTGCATCCTGCTGATTTACCTGGCGATCAAGAAGGGCTTTGAGCCTTTGCTGCTGCTGCCCATTGGCTTTGGCGGCCTGTTGGCCAACATTCCGGTAGCCAATATGGCCGAAGGCAGCGGCTTTCTGCACATGATTTACGAGGTGGGCCTGCCCACCAGTATCTTCCCGTTGCTGATCTTTCTCGGGGTCGGCGCCATGACCGACTTCGGGCCGATGCTGGCCAACCCAAAGACCCTGCTACTCGGTGCGGCGGCGCAATTCGGGATTTTCGGTACGCTGATGGGTGCGCTGGCGCTGACGGCGCTGGGCATTCCGGGGTTGGAGTTCACTCTAAAGGAAGCGGCATCGATTGCGATTATTGGCGGTGCCGATGGCCCAACCTCGATTTTCGTGACCTCCAAGCTGGCCCCGCACTTGCTCGGCCCCATTGCAGTGGCGGCTTATGCCTATATGGCGCTGGTGCCGTTGATTCAGCCGCCGATCATGCGTGCGCTGACCACCAAGGAAGAGCGCTCCATTGTCATGCAGCAACTGCGTCCGGTTGGGCAGGGCGAGAAGATCATCTTCCCGATCGTGCTGTGTCTGTTGATTGGTTTGTTGCTGCCTGACGCTGCGCCGCTGATCGGGATGTTTGCCCTTGGTAACCTGTTGCGTGAAGCAGGTGTGGTCGAGCGTCTGGCGGATACCTCGCGCAATGCGCTGATCAATATCGTCACCATCTTCCTTGGTCTGACGGTTGGCTCGAAGCTCTCGGCGGAATCGTTCCTGCAATTGAAGACGCTGGGTATTCTCAGCCTGGGCATGATCGCATTCTGCGCCGGTACGGCAGCTGGGGTGTTGATGGCCAAATTGATGAACTTGTTCAGCAGCAACAAGATCAACCCGTTGATCGGTTCGGCTGGGGTGTCTGCGGTGCCAATGGCGGCGCGGGTATCAAACAAGGTCGGCCTGGAAGCCAACCCGCAGAACTTCCTGCTGATGCACGCCATGGGCCCGAATGTGGCGGGTGTGATCGGTTCGGCAGTTGCAGCGGGTGTGTTGCTCAACTTTGTCGGCTGAGTTCGCACTGAAATAAAAAAACCGCCAGAGTAGGCGGTTTTTTTATGGGCGTGATTTGGCGTTTTTGAGTGACTTATGAGCAACAAAAAAACCGGCCATGGCCGGTTTTTAGTCGAAGCTGTAATCAGTTTTCTTCGTTAGCCATCTCGGCATCGTGAGCAATTAATGCCACCAGGGCATTTTGCTGACGACGTGACAGCTGGCGGAAACGCTGCAGCAACTCACGTTCATGCAACGACAGCTCTGGGCTGTCGAGACGCATGTTGAGATCATCACCCAAGGCGCTTTCCTGGAGCATGCTTTGCTCAAGGCGAGCAATGATCTCCGAGTTCATGCTGCGGTGATGGTTACGTGCGACATCCGCAATACGTTCGCGCATACCGTCGGGCAGGCGAACTACGAACTTGTCAGCGGTACGGCTGGAATAGAGTGCTTGTTTCATAGGGCGCGTACATTAAACCGGTTAGTTCAGGAAAGCGATACTGGCAATGGGCTATAGCATAGTCAGCGTTTTGACCAGCGCCAGCGCTAACCGTTCCGCCAGAAAGTAGATTAGGTATCTACTTGTGACTCGCTTGTCGAGCAGGCAATAAATTGGCGTCAATTATATGTTTTATTTGGCGGTGGGTGTAGCCGCTTCGTCGGCTACGGCTGAAAGAAATGCGCCTTACTGTGCAAAAAGCAACAAATCCCGGTATCGAGATAATTTCCAGTAACCGTCATGTAAGTGTCACGGCTCATTAATAGCCCTGACACAGGATTTGCCTACCTTGGTCTACACCAGAAGGCGGCCCCAAGCCGCGGTGTAACCGTTAATAAAGGAGGCATTCCATGAGTGCAGTGATCCGGGTTGAGCGCCTGAACAAAACGTTCGGCCGTAAACAGGCGCTGTTTGATCTGGCGCTGTCCGTTGAACCCGGTGAAATGGTGGCGTTGATTGGGGCGTCGGGCTCTGGCAAATCAACCCTGCTGCGCCATGTCGCAGGTCTCGCCTGCTGTGATCGCACAGGCGGCGGCAGCATTCAGGTACTGGGCCGCGACGTGCAGGCTGAAGGTCGCTTGAATGCCGATGTGCGCCGGCTGCGCGCGGATATTGGCTATATCTTCCAGCAGTTCAACCTGGTGGGGCGTATCAGCGTGCTGCAGAACGTCCTGCTCGGCTGCCTGGGCCGTATGCCGCGCTGGCGCGGCACCTTGGGTCTGTTCAGCGCTGAAGAAAAACAGCGCGCGCTGCAGGCGTTGGATCGGGTGGGGCTGGCCGATTTGGCGCAGCAGCGCGCCTCGACCCTGTCCGGTGGGCAGCAGCAGCGTGTGGCGATTGCCCGCACCTTGTGCCAGCGCGCCAAGGTGATTCTGGCCGATGAGCCGATTGCCTCACTCGACCCCGAGTCTGCGCGCAAGGTCATGCAGATCCTTGCCGACATCAATCGCGAAGACGGCACCACCGTGGTGGTCACCCTGCATCAGGTCGACTACGCCATGCGTTATTGCCAGCGCGTCGTGGCGTTGAAAACGGGGCGGATTCATTTCGATGGCGCCGCCGCCGAGCTGCACCCCAACTTCCTTAACGATCTCTATGGCGCCGAGCTTGAAGTAGCGCCGCTGCCCATCGAGAAAGCCCGCCGCGCCCGCACACCGAAAGTACCGCTGGCTCTGGCCAAGGCCTGAGTGCTGCCTGTTAGGCCAATCCTTATCTGTCCATCCGCACTAGGAGTGCTTTGCATGTTCAAACGTATCAGTCGCGTTCTTGTCGCCTCCACGCTGCTGGCAGGCTCGGTTATGGGCGCTGCTCAAGCCGCTGAGCAGGAAATCAACTTCGGCATCATCTCCACTGAGTCCTCGCAGAACCTCAAGACCCTGTGGGATCCCTTCCTGGCCGACATGAGCCAGCAGACCGGGCTGAAGATCAACGCCTTCTTCGCCCCTGACTATGCCGGGATCATCCAGGGCATGCGTTTCGACAAGGTCGATATGGCCTGGTACGGCAACAAGTCGGCGATGGAAGCCGTGGACCGCGCGGGTGGTCAGGTGTTTGCGCAAACCGTTGCCGCCAACGGTTCTCAGGGCTATTACAGCCTGATGGTGGCGCACAAGGACAGCCCGATCAATTCGATCGAGGACATGCTGAAAAACGCCTCGAGCCTGACCTTCGCCAACGGTGATCCGAATTCCACCTCGGGTTATCTGGTGCCCGGCTACTACGTGTTTGCGCAGAACAACGCGGACGCCAACAAGATCTTCAAGCGTTCACTCAATGGCAGCCATGAAGTCAACGCGCTGTCGGTGGCCAACAAGCAGATTGATATCGGCACCTTCAATAGCGAAGGCATGGAACGCCTTGAAGTGACCGCGCCCGACAAAGCCGCCCAGCTGAAAGTGATCTGGACCTCGCCGCTGATTCCGTCCGACCCGCTGGTATGGCGCAAGAACCTCGATGACGCCACCAAGAATAAGTTGCGCGATTTCTTTATGGCTTACGGCGACAAGCCGGCTGAGTTGAAAGTACTCGCTGGGCTGCAGTGGGCCAAATTCAAAGCCTCGGATGACGATCAGCTGTTGCCGATTCGCCAGCTGGAGCTGTTCAAGAAACGCACCGAAGTGGCGAACAGCGACACGCTTTCCGACAGCGACAAGCAAGCCCAACTCAAGGCGCTGGATAGCGAGCTGGCCAAGCTGGAAAAGCGTCTGGCAGAAATTGCCAAGCACAGCCCTGCCAGCGCGGGTTGATGGCCTGAGTCGGCTCGCCTTGCCCTGCATGACCTAAGGGCGGGCCGATGTTCTTTGTTGCTCCATTCGAGACGCCGTTATGACCACCCTAACTACCGCACCTACGCCTGATTTTTCAGCCAAGCGTTCCTGGACGCAGCTGATTGGCTGGGGGCTGTTTATCGCTGTGCTGGCCTGGTCCTGGCAGGGCGCGGAGATGAACCCGCTCGGCCTGATCCGTGACTCCGGCAACATGGCAACCTTCGCCGCGGACTTCTTCCCGCCAGATTTCAGCAACTGGGAGCTGTACCTCAAGGAGATGATCGTCACTGTGCAGATCGCCCTCTGGGGCACGGTGCTGGCGATTGTCTGCGCCATCCCGCTAGGCATTCTCAGTTCCGAGAACATTGTGCCCTGGTGGGTTTATCAGCCGGTTCGCCGGGTGATGGATGCCTGCCGTTCGATCAACGAAATGGTCTTCGCCATGCTCTTCGTGGTGGCGGTCGGTCTGGGGCCATTCGCCGGGGTGCTGGCGCTATTCATCGGCACGACTGGAGTGCTGGCCAAGCTGTTTGCCGAGGCGGTGGAGGCGATTGATCCAGGCCCGGTAGAGGGCGTGCGTGCCACCGGTGCCAGCGCCCTGCAGGAAGTGATCTACGGGGTGATCCCGCAAGTCCTGCCGCTGTGGATCTCCTACTCGCTGTACCGCTTCGAGTCCAACGTGCGCTCGGCCACCGTGGTCGGCATGGTCGGGGCGGGTGGGATCGGGGTGATTCTCTGGGAAGCGATTCGCGGCTTCCAGTTCGCCCAGACCTGCGCCTTGCTGCTGGTGATCATCCTGGTGGTGAGCCTGCTCGACATCATTTCTCAGCGTCTGCGTAAGCAATTTATCTGACGGAGATAGGCGTCTACGGATGCCTTTTTTAGCCATGCACTTGTCTAGACAACCCGAGCCGCTCTACCGCGAACTGGCTGGCGTGCTGCGCGATGAACTGCAGCGCATGAGCCCCGGTGATTACCTGCCAGCCGAGGTACAGCTGGCCGCGCGTTTTGCGGTCAATCGGCACACCTTACGCCGCGCCGTGGATGAGCTGGTGCTCGAAGGCCGGCTGCTGCGCCAGCAGGGCAAGGGCACACGGGTATTGGCCAAGCCGCTGATTTACCCCATGCAGGCGGGGAGTGCTTACAGCGCCTCGTTATCGGCGCTCGGCCAT
Organism: Gammaproteobacteria bacterium; assembly: GCA_018816095.1. Classification (GTDB taxonomy): domain Bacteria; phylum Pseudomonadota; class Gammaproteobacteria; order Pseudomonadales; family Pseudomonadaceae; genus Aquipseudomonas; species Aquipseudomonas spirodelae. Next base: position 19,111 of record JAHIWP010000084.1, on the reverse strand, counting down.
CAGGTTGAAGCGCAGTTACTGCAGCGGCACGTGCGTCCGGCCAGTCACGAGGAGCGCAATTATCTACAGCTGCCACCGGGGGCGCATGTGCTGGTACTGAGCACCCTGCGTTTGATCGAGGGGCAGCCCGTCAGCCTGATTCGTCACGTGTTCAGTACTCAATACGCCGAGCTGTTGGCGGCTTACCAGGGTGGTTCGCTGCGCCAGTACCTCAGCCAGCGCGGCCTGCCCTTGACCCGCACCTTTAGCTTGATCGGCGCGCGTCTGCCCAGCCGTGAAGAAGCGGCGCGCTTATTAATGCCCAAACACGCTCCGTTGCTGAGTGTGCAAACCCTTTCCCGCGATCTGGCTGGCCAGCCGGTGGAGCTGTCGTTATCGACCAGCCGCGCCGACCGTTTCCAGTACCAGCTCGCTCTTTGATGGAGGCCTGTGATGAACCGCAACCTGCTGCACAGCGACCCGCACATTGCTGCACGTCAACGCTGGATGGGCGTACTTGCCCGCGCCGGTAACGGCTTGGCCGCCTATGAATCGGCCTTGAAAGAAACCGAGTACAGCCTGATCCGCGCGCCCGAAATCGGCATGACCCTGGTCCGTGGGCGCATGGGGGGGACCGGCAGCCCGTTCAACCTCGGTGAAATGAGCGTGACCCGCTGCGTGGTGCGCCTGACCGATGGCCGTACCGGATACAGCTATGTGGCCGGTCGCGACAAACAGCACGCCGAGCTGGCCGCCCTGGCCGACGCGCACTTGCAGGGCGTCGAGCAGCCGCATTGGCTGAGCCGTTTGATTGAACCACTGGCCGCCGCGCAACAGCACCAACAGGCTGCCAAAGCCGCCGAAACCGCAACCACCCAGGTGGAATTTTTCACCCTGGTCAGAGGAGAAGACTGATGAACGCGGCGAACAGCTCGCAATGGCTGCAACCGGCCTTCAACAATCCTGTACTGGATGCCCAGGCCAGCTTCCGCACTGCGCTTAAAGCCCTGTCGGAGCCGGGTTTGCTACAGCCCATGGATCGTGCGTTGGCGTTGGGCAATCTGCAGCCGGCGACCTACGCCCTGTGCCTGGCCTTTCTCGATGGCGACACGCCGCTATGGTTGGCGCCGTGCTTCGACACCCCGGCGATTCGCGCCAACCTGTCGTTCCACTGCGGTTGTCCGATCGTCGCCGAGCGTGAACTGGCGTTGTTTGCCTTGCTCGATGAGGCGGGCGCCGCTGACCTCTCCGCCTTCGATAACGGCAGCGAGCGTTACCCCGACCAGTCCTGCACCTTGCTGGTTCAGCTCGATGCACTGAGCGGCGGCGAGCCCCTGCGCTGGCGCGGGCCGGGGATCAAGGATGTGCGCAGCGTTGAACTGCCGCTGGCTCCTGTGTTCTGGCAGCAACGCCAAGCGCGCAGTGCCTTCCCTCGCGGCCTGGATGCTTTCTTCGCGGCGGGCGAGCAGGTGATCGGCCTGCCGCGCAGCACTCGCGTACTGCTCAATGCCGAGGAGGCTGCCTGATGTACGTTGCCGTCAAAGGTGGCGAGCGCGCCATCGACAATGCCCACCTGCTGCTAGCCAAACAGCGGCGTGGCGATACTGCAGTTCCAGAACTTAGCGTCGACCAGGTGCGCGAGCAGATGCCACTGGCCGTGGCGCGGGTGATGAGTGAGGGCTCGCTGTATGACCCGCAATTGGCTGCGCTGGCGATCAAGCAGGCGGCCGGCGATTTGATGGAGGCGATCTTCCTGCTGCGCGCTTACCGCACCACGCTGCCGCGCTTCGGTGCCAGCGTCGCGCTGGAGACCACGCAGATGCAGCTGAGCCGGCGCATCTCCGCGACCTTCAAGGATCTGCCCGGCGGTCAGCTGCTTGGGCCGACCTTCGATTACAGCCACCGCCTGCTGGATTTCGCTCTCCTGGCCGACGGCGAACAGCCAGGCCCACAGGTCGATCCACAGGCTGAACTGTCGCCGTGTCCACGGGTGCTGGATTTTCTCGCCGAAGAAGGCCTGATGGCCCGCGAAGTCGATGACGGTTTAGCGGTGGCGGATATCACCCGCGAGCCGCTGGACTTTCCCGCCAGCCGTGCTCAGCGCCTGCAGGCTTTGGCCCGTGGCGATGAAGGCTTTCTGCTGGCGCTGGGTTATTCCACCCAGCGCGGTTACGGGCGCAATCACCCGTTTGCCGGGGAGATTCGCATCGGTGCGGTTGAGGTCTGGCTGGAGCCGGAAGAACTGGGCTTCGCCGTGCCGCTGGGAGACATCGAGGTGACCGAGTGCGAGATGGTCAACCAGTTCGTCGGCGGTAAGGCTATCGATGCGCAGTTCACCCGTGGCTACGGCCTGGCCTTCGGCTATGCCGAGCGCAAGGCGATGGGCATGGCGTTGGTCGATCGTTCGTTGCGCGCTGCTGAGTACGCCGAAGAGGTGGAAGGCCCGGCACAGCAAGAGGAGTTCGTGCTGATGCACTGCGACAACGTCGAGGCCGCGGGCTTCGTCTCGCACCTGAAATTGCCGCACTACGTCGACTTCCAATCCGAGCTGGAGCTGATCCGCAAGCTGCGCAAGCAGGAGCGTGAGCAGCCCGCCGCCGAGGAGCAACGCGCATGAATGCCCAGGCCCACACACAAAACGCGACTGAGGTTGGCTACAACTTCGCCTACCTCGATGAGCAAACCAAACGCATGATCCGCCGTGGCCTGCTCAAAGCCGTGGCGATTCCCGGTTATCAGGTGCCCTTCGGTGGTCGCGAGATGCCGTTGCCCTATGGCTGGGGCACCGGTGGTATGCAGCTGACTGCGGCGATTCTCGGTGCCGAGGATGTGCTCAAGGTGATCGACCAGGGCGCGGATGACACCACCAATGCGGTATCGATCCGGCGCTTTTTTGCCCGTACGGCCGGGGTGAAAACCACCACCCGCACACCCGAGGCGACGGTAATCCAGACTCGCCACCGCATCCCGGAAACGCCGTTGAATAATGACCAGATCATGGTCTATCAGGTGCCGATTCCCGAGCCGCTGCGCTTTATCGAACCATCGGAAACCGAGACCCGCACCATGCACGCGCTGGAGGATTACGGCGTGATGCACGTGAAGCTGTACGAGGACATCGCCACCTTCGGCCATATCGCCACCAGCTACGCCTACCCGGTGACGGTGGATGAGCGCTACGTGATGGACCCATCGCCGATCCCCAAATTCGACAACACCAAGCTGCACATGAGCCCGGCGCTGATGCTGTTCGGTGCGGGCCGTGAGAAGCGCCTGTATGCCGTACCACCGTACACCCGGGTGGTGAGCCTGGACTTCGAAGACCACCCGTTCGAGATCCAGCGCTGGGACGAATGCTGCGCCTTCTGCGGCAGCGAGGATTCCTATCTGGACGAGCTGATTGTCGACGACGCCGGCAGCAAACGCTTTGTCTGCTCCGACACCGATTACTGCATGCAACGCCGCGATCTTGAAGAGGAGGGCGCGCAATGAGTGCTGCCGAGAAGTTGCACCTGCACACCGACACGGCGCAGCCGCTGTTCAGCGTGCGTGACCTGACTCGCCTGTACGGCCCGGAAAAGGGCTGCCAGGGCGTGTCGTTCGATCTGTATCCGGGCGAGGTGCTGGGTATCGTCGGCGAGTCCGGCTCGGGCAAGTCGACCCTACTCAGCCTGCTCTCCGGGCGCTGCCCGCCGGATCGTGGCGCGGTCACTTATCGCGATACGGCCGGCAATTGGGTCGATCTATACAGCGCCAGTGAAGCGCAGCGACGCACGCTGTTGCGTACCGAGTGGGGCTTTGTCGAGCAGAACCCGCGTGACGGCCTGCGCATGGGTGTGTCGGCCGGGGCCAATATCGGCGAGCGGCTGATGGCCCAGGGCGTGCGCCATTACGGCGAATTACGCGCGGCCGGCATCGACTGGCTGAGCCAGGTGGAAATCGACCCCCTGCGCATCGACGACCTGCCGCGCACCTTCTCCGGTGGTATGCAGCAGCGCCTGCAAATCGCCCGCAACCTGGTCTCCAGCCCACGCCTGATCTTTATGGACGAGCCGACTGGCGGCCTTGATGTGTCGGTGCAGGCGCGTCTGCTCGACCTGTTGCGCGGCCTGGTACGCGAGTTGGATTTGGCGGTAGTGATCGTCACCCACGACCTGGCCGTGGCGCGCTTGCTGGCCGACCGGCTGATGGTGATGCGCCGCTCCCATGTGGTAGAGGCCGGTCTCACCGACCAGATTCTCGATGACCCGCAGCATCCCTATTCGCAGCTGCTGGTGTCTTCGGTGCTGCAGCCTTAACGAGACCTTGTGTAGGAGCGGCCTTGGCCGCGATCAGCTTTTCGCGGCCAAGGCCGCTCCTACAGGGATAAAAGAGGTAAGTCATGAATACGCTTATCGAGGTCTCCAACCTCAGCAAGACCTTCACCCTGCATCAGCAGCACGGCGTGGTGCTGAATGTACTGAGCGGGCTGAATTTCAACGTGCGGGCTGGCGAATGCCTGGTGCTGCATGGGCAGTCCGGGGCGGGCAAGTCGACCCTGCTGCGCACCCTTTACGGCAACTACCTGGCCGCTGGCGGCAGTATTCGCATACTGCATAACGGCGCCTGGGTTGATCTGGTCGGTGCTGAACCACGCCAGGTGCTGGCCGTGCGTCGGCAGACCCTGGGCTATGTCAGCCAGTTTCTGCGGGTAATTCCCCGCGTTGCGACCCTGGATGTGGTGATGGAACCGGCGCTGGCCCGTGGTTGGAGCAAGGTGGATGCCGAAGCGCGGGCCAAGAGCCTGCTGAGCCGCCTGAATATTCCGCAAGCCCTGTGGCAGTTGGCGCCGGGCACCTTCTCCGGCGGTGAGCAGCAGCGGGTGAATATCGCCCGCGGTTTTATGGTCACCTGGCCGCTGATGCTGCTGGATGAGCCGACCGCCTCGCTGGACGACGCCAACCGTCAGGTGGTGCTGGAGCTGATTGATGAAGCCAAGGCCGCCGGTAGTGCGCTGATCGGCATCTTCCACGACCGCGCCGCCCGTGAAGCCGTGGCCGATCGCTTTCTTGATATGAGCGCTGCCGCGCAGCAGGAGTATGTATATGCCGGTTGAACAGATTCTGACCAACGCGCGGATCGTCACCGCCGAGCAGGAGTTCGTCGGTACCCTGGTGCTGCGTGACGGCCTGATTGCCCAGGTGGAAGAGGGCGTCAGCGGCTTGCCCCAGGCGCAGAACCTCGGCGGCGATTACCTGCTGCCCGGCCTGGTCGAGCTGCACACCGACAACCTGGAAAAATATATGAGCCCACGGCCGGGGGTGGATTGGCCCTCGGCCTCGGCGGTGCTGACCCACGATGCGCAGATCGCCTCGGCAGGCATCACCACGGTGTTTGATGCGCTGTCGATTGGCGATATCAACCCGCGCGGCAAACGTATGCAGCAGCTGCCGGCCATGCTCGAAGCCATCGCCGAGGCGAGTCGTGCCGGGCTTACCCGCGTCGATCATCGCCTGCACCTGCGCTGCGAGTTGTGCCACCCCGATACCCTGGCGGTATTCCGTGATCTGGTGGAGCACCCGCAGGTAGCGCTGGTGTCGGTGATGGATCACTCGCCGGGTCAGCGTCAGTTCGCTAAAGAGGACAAATACCGCGAGTACTACATGGGCAAGTACCACCTGAGCACTGCCGAGATGGATGCCTTCATCAAGGAGCAGGTGGCCAATTCCATCGAGTTCAGTGACCGTCATCGCCGGGCAATTGTCGAGGATTGCCACGCCCGCGGCCTGTCGGTGGCCAGCCACGATGACGCCACCCTGGCCCATGTGCAGGAATCGGCCGGTTATGGCATGTCCATCGCCGAGTTCCCCACCACCCTGGAGGCCGCCAAGGCCAGCCACGAGCTGGGGCTGATGGTGTTGATGGGTGCACCGAATATCGTCCGTGGCGGCTCGCACTCGGGCAATATCGCCGCCGCTGAGCTGGCCCAGCATGGCGTGCTGGATATCCTCTCCAGCGACTACTATCCGGCTAGCCTGTTGCAGGCGGCTTTTCTCCTGGCGGCGCAAGACAACGGCTATGATCTGCCCCGGGCAATTGCCACCGTCAGCCGCCTGCCAGCCCATGCGGCGGGTTTGCATGATCGGGGTGAAATTCGTGTAGGCCTGCGTGCTGATCTGCTCCAGGCACGGCTGCATGAGGGCCAAGCGGTGATCCAGCAAGTGTGGCGACAAGCCAATAGGGTGTTCTGATGAGCGGCCGGTTGATCTATTTGATGGGGCCTTCGGGCTCGGGCAAGGACAGCCTGTTGGAGGCCGCGCGTGAGCGTTTGGCTGAGCGCAATTGTGTGATCGCGCGGCGGGAGATCACCCGTTCGGCGGAGGCTGTGGGCGAGGACGCCATTGGCGTTACACCTGCCGAGTTTGATCAGCAGGAGGCGGCCGGCGGCTTTGCCCTGAGCTGGCGCGCCAATGGCTTGGCCTATGGCATCCCCAAACAGATAGATGACTGGCTGGCGGCGGGGCAGGATGTGCTGGTCAACGGCTCGCGCGCTTATTTGCCGCAGGCGCGGCAGCGTTATCCCGACTTGATCGGCGTGTTTCTCACAGTCGAGCCTGCGGTATTGCGTGAGCGTTTGCTCAGGCGCGGGCGGGAAAGCCTTGAGCAGATCGAGCAGCGGCTGGCGCGTAATACCCAGTTCGACGCCGCGAGCGCTGAGCGTGATGGCCTGCATCTGCTGGATAACTCGGGAGCGATTGAGCGGGCGCGGGACAACCTACTGGCGCTGATCGGGGCCAGCCGCACATGCGCTTGACCTTGCTCGGTACCGGCGATGCGCGGCAGGTACCGGTGTACAACTGCAGCTGCCCTGCCTGCGACAGTGCGCGGGTCTATCCGTCGCGCCGTCGCGGGCCTTGCAGCGCGTTGATCGAATGCGGCACGCAGCGCTGGCTGATCGACTCGGGCCTGACCGATCTGTGCGAGCGTTTCCCGCCCCATAGCCTGAGTGGCATTCTGCAAAGCCATTATCACGCCGACCACGCCCAGGGTTTGCTGCACCTGCGCTGGGGCCAAGGGTTGATTGTTCCGGTGCATGGGCCGGATGATCCTGATGGGCTGGCCGACCTGTACAAACACCCCGGCATTCTTGATTTTAGCCAACCTTTTGCGGCGTTCGAGCGGCGCCCGTTAGGCGAGTTGAGTGTCACGGCGTTGCCGCTGAATCACTCCAAGCTGACCTTTGGCTACCTGCTGCAAGGCCCTACGGTTAATGGTGAGTGCCGGAGCATTGCCTACCTCACCGACACCCTCGGCATCCCGGAGGCCAGCGCCGAGGTGCTGCGCCAGCAGCCGCTGGATCTGCTGGTGCTGGATTGCACTACCGCGCCACAACCCATCGCGCCGCGCAACCACAATGACCTGACCCGCGCGTTGGAGGTGGTCGAGCAGCTGCAACCGCAGCAGACCGTGCTCACCCATATTGGCCACAGCTTTGATGCCTGGCTGCTGGATAACCCAAATGCCTTGCCGCACGGCGTGAGTTTGGCCGTGGATGGGCAAGTGTTATGACTTGCGTTACTGGTGCTGTGGCAGGAGCTTTAGCCGCGATATGCCGTTCGTAGGGTGGGTTAGCCGCCTACCGCATTTGTTAGGCGTCATGCGATGTAGGGCGCGGCGTAACCCGCCACCGGCGCCCCGCGTACGATTGTTTAGTGGGTTACGCGCCGCGCTGCTAGCGAGGTTGGATGATCGTGCAGTGTTCGGCGTCGCTAACCCACCCTACGAGGCATCGCCCCTCCCACGGTGTTCCGGTGGTCTTCAATCCAGCGGCAACTCGGTGGTGCGTTTGACCTCGCTCATGGCGATGTGCGAGTGCGCTTCGTGCACGTGCGGGCGTTGCAGCAGGTGGTCGCGCAGGAAGCGCTCATAGCTGGCGATGTCCTTGGCCACTACCTTGAGCAGGTAATCCGAGCCGCCGGCCATGGTGAAGCACTCCAGCACTTCGGGGTAACCGACCACCGCCTGCTCAAATTCTTCCAAGTTGCTGCGCCCGTGGGCCGAGAGTTTGATGTCGACGAATACCGTGATGCTGAAGCCCAGCTGCTTGTGGCTGAGCAGGGCGACCTTGCGCTCGATGATGCCCTCTTCCTGCATGCGGTGAATCCGCCGCCAGCAGGGCGATTGTGACAACTCGACCTTCTCGGCAATTTCGGCGGCGGAGAGGTCGGCATTGTGTTGCAGCAGGCGGAGAATCTTGCGGTCGATGGGGCTGAGTTTTTCTTGCATGACTGTTTCCAATTTTTTGTTCTTGTTGGATTAATCATGCGCAGTATCGGCAAAGCGTCCAGCAAATAGAAAGAAAATCTCAGTACCGCTCGGTCATATTCTTAGCCATACGTCTGCTGCGGTGATCCCGTGCCAGGCTTAAAGCGGCGGCACTAACCGTTGCCCCGCAGCTCACCAAAATAATAAAAGGAGCGCAGATATGTCCCTGGCCGAGATCCGCCTGGATGACAAGTACCGCCTTGCGACCGGTCACCTTTACCTGACCGGCACCCAGGCGCTGACCCGCCTGCCCATGCTGCAGAAGCAACGCGATGCAGCCCATGGTTTGAATACCGCGTGCTTTATTTCCGGCTACCGTGGCTCGCCACTGGGCGGCCTCGACAAGAGCCTGTGGGACGCCAAGCAGTACCTCAAAGATAACCACATCCACTTTCAGCCCGGGGTCAACGAAGAGTTGGCCGGCACCGCCGTGTGGGGCAGCCAGCAGACCAATCTGTTTCCTGGGGCTCGCTACGATGGCGTGTTTGCCATGTGGTACGGCAAGGGGCCGGGCGTGGACCGCTGCGGTGATGTGTTCAAACACGGCAACTCAGCCGGGGTCTCCGAGCATGGCGGCGTGTTGCTGCTGGCCGGTGATGACCATGGCTGCAAGTCTTCGACGCTGGCCAATCAGAGCGAGCATGCGTTTATCGCGGCGTCGATCCCGGTGCTCAACCCGGCCAACGTCCAGGAAATCCTCGACTACGGCATCATCGGCTGGGAACTGTCGCGTTACAGCGGCTGCTGGGTAGCGTTGAAAACCATCGCCGAAAACGTTGATTCCTCCGCCGTGGTGGAGGTCGACCCGCTGCGTATGCAGCTGACGATCCCTGACGACTTCCAACTGCCGGAAGGCGGCGTGCATATTCGCTGGCCAGATCCGCCCCTGGCGCAGGAGGCGCGCCTCAACACCTATAAAATTTATGCCGCGCGGGCCTTTGCCCGTGTCAACAAGCTGAACAAGGTGATGCTCGACTCACCCAACCCGCGCCTGGGCATCATCACCGCCGGCAAGTCTTACCTGGATGTGCGTCAGGCCTTGGATGACCTCGGTCTGGACGAAGCGCTGTGCGCTCAGGTGGGCCTGCGCGTGCTCAAGGTGGGCATGAGCTGGCCGCTGGAGCCGGTTTCGGTGCATGAGTTTGCCGAGGGCCTGGACGAGATTCTGGTGGTCGAGGAAAAACGCAGCATTATTGAAGACCAACTCACCGGTCAGCTCTACAACTGGCCGGTGGGTAAGCGCCCAGTGGTGGTCGGCGAGTTCGACGAAGCCGGCCAATCGCTTCTGCCGAACCTCTCCGAGTTGACCCCGGCGATGATCGCCCGCGCCATTGCCAAGCGCCTCGCACCGATCTACAGCAGCGCACAAATTGAAGAACGCCTGGCCTTTCTCGCCGCCAAGGAAGCCTCCCTGGCGGCGCCCAAACATCACACGGCGCGTACGCCACACTTCTGCTCCGGCTGCCCGCACAACACCTCGACCAAAGTCCCAGAAGGCAGCCGCGCCCAAGGCGGCATCGGTTGCCATTACATGACCCAGTGGATGGACCGCAGCACCGACACCTTTACCCAGATGGGCGGCGAGGGCGCGACCTGGATCGGCCAAGCACCGTTTACCGACACCCCGCATATCTTCCAGAACCTCGGTGACGGCACCTACTTCCACTCCGGCCAACTGGCCTTGCGTGCGGCCGTGGCTGCTGGGGTGAATATCACCTACAAGATTCTCTACAACGACGCCGTGGCCATGACCGGTGGCCAGCCCATTGACGGCGAACTGCGCGTCGATCAACTCAGCCAGCAGGTGTATGCCGAAGGGGTGAAACGCATCGCCCTGGTGACTGACGAGCCGGAGAAGTACCCGACCCGCGCCACCTTCGCGCCCATCGTCACCTTCCACCATCGCCGCGAGCTGGATGCCGTACAGCGCGAGCTGCGTGAGTTCAAAGGCTGCTCGGTGATCATCTATGACCAAACCTGCGCCACCGAAAAGCGCCGCCGGCGTAAGCGCGGCAAGCTGGTCGACCCGCAAAAGCGTGCCTTTATCAATACGGCGGTGTGCGAGGGCTGCGGCGATTGCGGCGTGAAGTCTAACTGCCTGTCCGTGCTGCCGCTGGAAACCGAATTGGGGCGCAAGCGCGAGATTGACCAGAACACCTGCAACAAGGATTTCAGCTGCGTTGATGGCTTCTGCCCAAGCTTTGTCACCGTGCATGGCGGGGCGTTGCGCAAACCCAGTGCCGTCGGGCATGGCGCGTTGTTTGTCGCGCTACCTGAACCGCAGCAGCCGGGCTTGCAGCGGCCGTGGAATATCCTTCTACCTGGCGTGGGCGGCAGCGGCGTGACCACCGTTGGCGCCTTGCTCGGTATGGCAGCGCACAGCGAAGGTAAGGGATGCACGGTGCTAGATCAGGCCGGGCTGGCGCAAAAATTCGGCCCGGTGATCACCCATATCCGCGTCGCCGCCAAGCAGGACGATATTTTCGCCGTGCGTATCGCTGCCGGTGAAGCGGACCTGCTGCTCGGCTGTGATCTGGTGGTGGCCGCCAGTGAAGAATCGCTGGCCAAGCTGAATGACAAGATCGCCCATGCGGTGGTCAACAGCCATGAAGCCGCCACTGCTGAGTTCACCCGCAACCCGGATGCTCAGGTGCCCGGCGCGGCCATGCGTGAGGCGCTGATCGAGGCTGTTGGAGCGAGCAAAACCCACTTTGTTGATGCCAGCCGCCTGGCCACACGCCTGCTCGGCGACAGCATCGCCACCAACCTGTTTATGCTCGGTTTCGCTTACCAGAAGGGCTTGGTGCCGGTGTCCGCCGAAGCCATCAATCAGGCAATAGAGCTTAACGGCGTGGCCGTGCAGCTCAATCAGCAGGCGTTCCTCTGGGGTCGTCGTGCGGCTCATGATGCGGTTGCCGTCGAGCGCTTAGCCAAGCCAGACGTGAACGAAGCGCCGCATTGCCAAACCCTGGAAGAAATCGTCAACGACCGCATGGCGCGCCTGACTGCCTACCAGAATGCGGCCTACGCCGAGCGCTACCGCGAGCAGGTGGCGCGGGTGCAGCAAGCTGATAAGAGCGCTGATCAAGCCCTGAGCAAGGCCGTGGCGCGTTACTACTTCAAACTGCTGGCCTACAAGGACGAGTACGAAGTGGCGCGGTTGTACAGCGACGGCAGTTTTATCCGTCAGCTGGAAGCGCAGTTCAGCGGCGATTACCGCCTGGAATTCCACTTGGCACCGTCCTGGCTAAGTAAGCCGGATGCCAGCACTGGCGAACCGCGCAAGCGTCAGTTCGGCCCCTGGATGCTCAAGGCGTTCGGCGTACTGGCCAAATTCAAGTTTTTGCGTGGTACAGCGCTGGATGTATTCGGCTACAGCGCGGAGCGCAAGCTGGAGCTGCAGCTGATCGACGACTACGAGCAGAACCTGGACTACCTGCTCAAGGAACTCAACGCCGACAACTACCGCACCGCGCTGGCCCTGGCCGAACTGCCGGAGCAGATTCGCGGCTATGGCCACGTCAAGGAACGCAGCCTGGCCAAAGTGCGTGAGCAGTGCAGCCAGCTCAAAGCGCGCATGGTCGTCAGCGAGATTGCGGCGGTGCAGTTGTTCGAGCCAGCGGCTTAACGCCAACAGACGTTCCTCACACTGACCCTCTTCCTTAAGCGGGAGAGGGCGACCATTTACAACAAAAAAAACGAGGCACTTATGTCCGTGTTTTCCCATATCGATTTCGACCACCACGAACAGGTGGTCTATGGCCACGACAAGGCCAGCGGCCTCAAGGCGATTATCGCCATTCACAACAGCAACCTCGGCCCGGCCCTCGGCGGTTGCCGCATGTGGCCCTACGCCAATGACGATGAAGCGCTGCGCGATGTGCTGCGCCTGTCGCGCGGCATGACTTACAAATCGGCCCTGGCTAACTTGCCGCTGGGTGGCGGTAAAGCCGTAATTATCGGCGACCCGCATACCGGCAAGAGCACGGCGCTGTTTCAGGCCATGGGCGATTTTGTCGAGAGCCTCGGCGGGCGCTATATCACCGCCGCCGACTCCGGCACCGGCGTGGCGGAAATGCAGATCATGGCCGAGCGCACCCGCCATGTATCCGGCGCTGAACTGCGCGAGGCTTTAGCTGGCGGTAAACGCAATGGCGACCCGTCACCGTCCACCGCCTATGGCGTGTTTATTGGTATGCAGGCGGCGGTCAAACACCGTTTGGGCCGTGATGACCTACGTGGCCTGAAGGTGGCGATCCAAGGGGTAGGGCAGGTGGGCTTCGACCTGGCGCGCCAGTTGAAAGCCGCCGGGGCCGAGCTGTGGGTCACCGATATCGTCGAAGCCAATGTGCGTCGCGCGGTCGAACAGTTGGGCGCCACCGCTGTTACCCAGCAGGCGATTTTCGCCCTGGATGTTGATGTGCTCGCGCCGTGCGCCATGGGCGCCATCATCAACCAACACACCCTGGAAGCCCTGCGCGCACCGATTATCGCCGGGGCCGCCAACAATCAGCTGGCCGACCCCAGCCTGGCAGAAACCCTGCGCCGTAACGAGTGCCTGTACGCGCCGGATTACGCGATCAATGCCGGCGGCATTATCGACGTGTATTACGGCCGCAGTGGCGGCAGCGCCGCGCAACTCAATGCGCACATTGAAGGCATTGGCGCGACGCTGGAACAGATCTTCCAGCGCGCCGATGCGGCGAGCAAAACCACGGTAGAGATTGCCGATCAGTTGGCCGAAGAACGTTTTGGCCGTTAAAAACGCCTAAGGGTTGCCCGCACTACAAGCACGTTGCGCAAAACCCGTAGGAGGGGCGGGAACGCCTAGTTATTGGCCGCGATGCTTTTCCGCTGACCTCGGTTCGCGGGCAAGCCCGCTCCTACAAAAGCAGTGGCCTGTCGACAGCAGATATAGCTTTAGAAATGGCCTCTCAGTCCAGCATCAGTGCCAGGCTAATGCCATGCGGTTTGAATCCGAGGCCCGCATAAAAAGCATGGGCCGCCTCGCGGCTCTGGCTGCTGGATAGCGCGAGCTTGTAACAGCCCCAGGCGCGGGCGCGTTCGATGGCTTTGCCCATCAGCGCCTGGCCAATCCCCAGGCCACGTGCGTCTGCGTCCACTACCACGTCTTCGATAATCGCCGAGCGGGCGAAGTTGTGCGCCAGGTGTTCAATCAGGTTGAGCGTGCAGGTGCCCAGCAACTTGCCGTCGCGCTCGGCCACCAGCACCACCCGGCTTATTGGCAGCTCACTCAAGCGCAAGGCCAGCAGCTTGGCATCGGCACGCGGTTCATCGGGCGCCAATTGTTGTAGCAAGGCGGCGAGGGCGGTGGCATCGGTGACGCTGGCGGCGCGCAGGTGATAGTCGGCAAAGGGCGAGTCGGGCAAATACTGCGAAGCAGCAGGGCGCATGTCGATCTCCTCTCCTGATGACGGCCGGTTGGCCGTCAGTGGGAAGTATGGCGCGGCGAAAATGGCAGCGGCATGACAAACGCGCTCAGGCTCGCTAAGATGCCGCCCGCTGGTAGCCCGCCTATCCAGCCTTGGTTCCCATAGTTCAATGGATAGAATAAGCCCCTCCTAAGGGCTAGATACTGGTTCGAATCCAGTTGGGAACGCCATCTTTACCCCTGCACGCTTCTAATCGCCTGCCTTGATTCTCCTTGCCCCCATGGCGCGGGCATCAGCGCTTGCGTGTGCAATCGCCTGGCAACGGTTCCAGCGCCTGTATTGATCCCGTGGGAAAGACCGCGTGCCTTAAGGCTGTGCGCAAGCGCTCTTAATATGGGCGATATGCTGTCGGCGGAAATGCCCGTTTTAGAACTGTTGTTTTATATCAATGCACTAAAAAGATTCATTAAGGCGACATTTTGCGCTGTCGAAGTGCATTGTTGGCTGTTAAAGTGCCGCGCACTTTTCAGTTGATCTGCCCGGTTAAATGGGCATTTTTGGGATATCCACATGAGCGAATCCGTCGAGCTTTTCCTCTCCCGCCTAAAGCAGCGTGACCCTGATCAGCCTGAGTTTCATCAGGCCGTGGAAGAGGTACTGCGTACACTTTGGCCGTTTCTGGAAGCCAACCCGCGTTACCTGCAGGCGGGCATCGTGGAGCGCATGGTCGAGCCGGAACGGGTGATTATGTTTCGGGTGTCCTGGGTCGATGATGCCGGGCGCGTGCAGGTCAACCGCGGTTACCGCGTGCAGATGAACAGCGCCATTGGCCCCTACAAGGGCGGCCTGCGCTTCCACCCGTCGGTCAATTTGGGCGTACTCAAGTTCCTCGCCTTCGAACAGGTGTTCAAGAACTCGCTGACCTCGCTGCCCATGGGCGGCGGCAAGGGTGGTTCGGACTTCGATCCGAAGGGCAAAAGCGACAACGAAGTGATGCGCTTCTGTCAGGCCTTTATGAGCGAGCTGTATCGTCATATTGGTGCCGACTTGGATGTGCCAGCGGGCGACATCGGCGTCGGTGGCCGCGAGATTGGCTACATGTTCGGCCAATACAAGCGCCTGGCTAACCAGTTCACCTCGGTGCTGACCGGCAAGGGCATCAGTTACGGCGGCAGCCTGGTTCGTCCGGAAGCCACCGGTTATGGCTGCGTGTACTTCGCCCAGGAAATGCTCAAGCGCATTCATCGTGGCGTTGACGGCCAGCGCGTGGCGATCTCCGGCTCTGGCAACGTTGCCCAGTTTGCCGCGCAGAAGGTCATGGAGTTGGGCGGCATGGTGGTTTCCCTGTCGGACTCCGAAGGCACCCTGCACACCCCGGACGGCCTGACCGAAGAACAGTGGCAGTACCTGATGGACCTGAAGAACGTGCGCCGTGGCCGCCTCAGCGAAATGGCCGCGCAGTTCAACCTTAACTTCCTGGTTGGCCAGCGCCCATGGCACCTGCCATGCGACATCGCCCTGCCATGCGCCACGCAAAACGAACTGGATGCCGACGACGCCCGCACGCTGCTGAGCAATGGCTGCTACTGCGTGGCCGAAGGGGCCAACATGCCGTCGACCCTGGAAGCGGTGGATTTGTTTATCGACGCCGGCATCTGCTTCGCCCCAGGCAAAGCCTCGAACGCCGGTGGTGTTGCCACCAGTGGTCTGGAAATGAGCCAGAACGCTATGCGTCTGAGCTGGACCGCCGGTGAGGTGGACGAGCGTCTGCACAGCATCATGCAAAGCATCCACAGCGCCTGCGTGCGTTATGGCGAGGAGAACGGGCGGATCAACTACGTTAAAGGCGCCAACATCGCCGGCTTCGTTAAAGTGGCCGATGCCATGCTGGCGCAGGGTGTGGTCTAACCCGCGTCAACTTAGGCAGGTTCTGCCGCACACAAAAATGCCCGCGTAATGCGGGCATTTTTTATGGGCTCTTGGCTAATGCGCGAGCGGGTGTGCGCATTAGCCGACCTCTAACGGCTTAGTTGCCGCGGTAGGTGGAGAAGCCGTAAGGGCTGAGCAGCAGCGGGATGTGGTAGTGCGGTACGGTGCCGTCTACTTCGAAGATCACCGGTACTTCTGGGAAGAAGCTCGCCGTGGCGTGCTTTTTGAACCACTCGCCGGTCTTGAAGGTGACGCGGTAGGTGCCTTTTTCCAACGCTTTGTCTGCTGGGTACAGAGCAGTGATACGGCCTTGTTCGTTGGTTTCACCGCTGTTGAGCATGTTCCAGTTTTTGCCGTCCTGCTTTTCCAGGGTCACGCTGACTTCTGGGGAAGGCAGGCCGTCTTGCAAGTTCAGCACGTGCACGCTCAGCGGGTTGCCAGCGGCCAGGGCCAGGGAGGAGAGGCTGGTCAGTACAGCGCCGGCGAACAGGGTTTTCAGCATATTCATGGTGTGGCTCCTAATTAGTGAGTGGTAGGCAAAACTTGAGCAATGGCTTTCAGGGCGCAACCTTCATCAATTTCAGCGCCGCCGGCACCAGCGACACCGATGGCACCGATGACCTGATCACCGACCTTCAATGGCACGCCGCCGCCGAGCAGCAGCAGCTCATCGAGGGTGTTGAGGTTCTCGGCTTCCGGGTTGTTACGGGCACGTTCAGACAGCAGGCGTGTTGCGGTTTTGGTCGACAGTGCGGTAAAGGCCTTACGCTGCGCCGCCACAGTGTTGTGCGGGCCCACGTTGTCATCACGCTGCACAGCAACCAGGTTGCCGCCGCGGTCGACTACCGCTGCAACACCGGTGCGGCCGTCAGCATGGCAAGCTGCCAGCGTGGCGTTGAGCAGGTCGTTGGCCAGGGCCAGGGTGACGTCCTGACGCTGAGCGATGTTTTCGTTAGCAGCCCATGCGGCGGAAGAGCCCATGGCCAGTGCGAGTAGTGACAAGGTGGCGCTGCGAAGTAGCATGTCGTTCTCCAGGGTTGGGCTCGGCTGAGCGATTGGTAGCCATATTGCCCCTGTGCCACCGTCAAACCGATTGCGCTTGGATTACCAATTTGTAATGGGAGCGCGGTGCAGATCGGCCTACGCTATGCGCCTGTGCTGGAGGAAAAGATGCGCATTCTGGTTGTTGAAGACGAAGTAAAAACCGCGGACTACCTGTGCAAAGGCTTGACTGAGTCGGGGTATCGCGTGGAAGTGGCCTTGAATGGCCTGGATGGCCAGCATCTGGTGCAAGAGCACGAGTTCGACCTGATCATTCTTGACGTCATGTTGCCCGGCCTCGACGGCTGGCAGCTGCTGCAGATCATTCGCCGCAAGCTGCAAACGCCCGTGCTGTTTCTGACCGCGCGCGATGCGGTTGAAGACCGGGTCAAAGGGCTGGAACTGGGCGCCGATGATTATTTGGTCAAACCCTTTTCTTACGCCGAGCTACTGGCCCGCGTACGCACCTTGCTGCGCCGTGGTCCGCCGCGTGAGGTTGAGCAGTTTCAGGTCGCCGACCTGCATCTGGACCTGTTGCGGCGCAAGGTCACCCGTAATGGTGAACGCCTTACCCTGACCAATAAGGAATTTGCCCTGCTGCACCTGCTGCTCAGCCGTGAGGGCGAGGTGTTGTCGCGCACCCTGATTGCCTCGCACGTGTGGCAGATGAATTTCGACAGCGATACCAACGTGGTCGACGTCGCCATTCGCCGCCTGCGCGCCAAGGTTGATGACCCGTACCCGCTCAAGCTGATCCATACCGTGCGCGGCATGGGTTACATGCTTGAGGCGCAGTCGTGAGGCTGTGGCCGCGTGCGTTGAGTGTGCGCCTAGCCGTGATGTTCGCCTTGGTCAGCGCGCTGCTACTGGGCTCGATTGGCTTTTATTTGTACCAATCGCTGCAGCGTGAAATCGCCTGGCGTGACGACCAGGCGCTGCTCGGTCGGCTGGAACGCATGCAAGCCTTGCTCGACGACAGCGAGAGCATCGACACCCTGCGCAGCAGGCCGCAGCTTTACGAAAACATGCTGGGCAACCGCGACAGCCTGCTGTGGATCGTCGATGACGCCGGGCAGCGTCTGATCGAGATCAACCCGGCTTTGCTGCCATTGCCCGTATTGCCTGCCGCCGCGCAGGCCACCCTCGGCGATAGCCAAGGCAGCGAACCGTTACGCCTGGCTTGGCTGGATGTCAGCCGGGGCGATCGGCGCCTGACCTTGATTGCCGGCAAGTTGCTCAGCGAGCGTGAGCAGATGCTCGCGGCGTATCGCCTGAAGCTCTGGCTGGCCTTGTCAGTTGGCGCGTTACTGGCTTTTGCACTCGGTTGGTTGGTTAGCCAGCGTGGCCTGCGCCCGGTGCGTCAGCTGGCAACCCGCGCCGCCGCGATTGACGTGCAGCACCTGCACCTGCGCCTCGATGAGTTTAAAGACGTCAGCGAGTTGCAGGCGCTCAGCCAGGCGCTTAACCAGATGCTCGCGCGCCTGGAAGACGGCTTTGCCCAGCTCTCGCGCTTTTCCGAAGACCTGGCCCACGAGATGCGCACCCCGCTGAGCAACCTGATGGGCCACGCGCAGCAAACCCTGGCACGCAACCGCCCGCTGGACGAGTACCAAAACCTGCTGGTCTCCAACCTTGAGGAATACGAGCGGCTAGCGCGAATGATCGACAGCATGCTGTTTCTCGCGCGTACCGAGCAGGCCAATGCCTCGATCAACCTGCAAACGGTCGACCTGCACGAGTTGGTCGAACAGCTCTGCGAGTACTTCGAAGGCACCGCGCAGGAGTGCGCCATGGAGCTGATCAACCAGGCCAGCGGCACACTCATAGCCGACCCGCAATTGCTGCGCCGCGCCCTGGCTAACCTGTTGGCTAATGCGCTGCGCTACGGCCTGCCTGACAGCGCGGTCACCATCAGCAGCCAGCTGCGCGATGGCGCCTGTGAAATCAGCGTGCATAACAGCGGCCCCGCGATTGCCGCCGAACACCTGCCGCGCCTGTTCGAGCGTTTCTACCGCTGCGACCCGTCACGCAACCAACCGGACGACTCCGGCGGCCTGGGCCTGGCCATTGTGCGCTCGATCATGCAGGCCCATGGCGGGCAGGTCAGCGTTGTCAGTAATGAGGCGGGCACACGCTTTCGCTTGCAGTTTCCTTCAGCCAAGGCTTGAACCAGAAAGTAAAAAGCCCCGAAACCATTTGGGTCGGGGCTTTAGGTTCTGCGATTTGGAGCGGGCGATGGGAATCAAACCCTCTGTTTCTGTCTGCTTTATCCCGCAAAGCCTTGCTATTCCTGGCCTCTAGCAAATTCACACCTGCTTTAATCCGGGCGGTTGCAGGAGCTGAGTGCAACACGGTTATTGAATTAAAGCTGGAGCATCATGCCGCATAACCAAGGCTTCCTGCATCACCTCGCCCATGACTTCGATCGGGCACTTGAAATCAAAGCGTTTACGGGGGCGCATATT
>JAHIWP010000083.1 GCA_018816095.1 Gammaproteobacteria bacterium | reverse complement strand
GTAACGTTGTCCCTGAGTCAGCTGCCGGTAATGCGTAGTCATCTGCGCTTGAATCCTTCGGTGTGAGAGCCTGGATTCTACCGGTGGCTGGCTCTCTGCCTCTCGTTTCAAGCGTTGCGCTTATTCTATGAATTCAGGAGTGTCAAAAAGGCAGCGCGCAAACCTGAAGTTGGTGATGTGGTTATTTTTGAAGCAGCCAAAGACTCCCAAGGTCGCCTCAAAGCAACCCATGTGCTACTTGAAGGTGTATCACTTGCAAACCCAAGCACTTCTAAAAGAATAGTTACGAAACCCGTTACGAAGGATGCGCTAGATTATTTTGCCTACTTTATTTTGGTTGCACTTCTTGTCGTCTCACTAGGCCTATTCATAAGAACAGGTGCGCCAGAGTCTTCCTTAGTGCCTGGCACAATATTTTTAGTAGTTTTATTTTTCTCATTAAATAGAAAGAAACAGCCTGAAAACAAATTATTTTCATGTTCAAAATGCCGTGCAGTCTCCAGTCACGACGAGAGAACTGTGCTTGCCTGGAATAGAGGATTTAATAGGTTGTATTGCAAAGCTTGTCACCAGGCATGGCTGCGCGAACAACCTAAAGACCAACAAGAAAGCCGAAGCGCTTATGCTTCATCAAAGTCAGGTTGCCTTGGTCTATTTTTGGTTATTGCGTCCGTCCCGATCATTTGCGTTGTCGGTGCGGTCACATGGTTTGTGTAGGCCAAACCTAACAAGTGACTTGAATCCTTGGCCTAGCTCACTGGGACGTACTAAACCCCGCCCCTAAACCAAGGCAGCGGCAGCCTATACAACCCTCTCCAGCACCCTCGCCCTGCTGACAACCAAGGCGAGCATCACCCACACCGCCGCCAGCCGGCCCAGCCTTATGGCTATAGCCGGCGAGAGCGGAGCAAGAGGGTTAGCGCGGGATCAGGCTGGCGATGCTGGTGAGGCGCTGACTCACGTGTTCTTCAAGGCGTTGCATATCTTGACGGTGGCGCTGCTCTTGCTCGGCCTGTTCGGCGCACAGTTTTAACGCCGTGAGCACCAGCAGGCGGTCGCCAAGCAGGGTTGGTGAGGTCGCCTTGCTTTCAGCCAGGCGCTCTTTGAGCAGCCGCACCGAGTCGCTCAGGGCCTGCTGTTTTCCGGCAGGCGCCTTGATGCTGTAGTCATTGCCGAGGATGGAAATGACCGTAACCGTATCCCCTTCGAGGCTCATGCCTGGGCAGGACTCGGCGCCGCGTTGGCAGTGCCGCTAGCCAGCTGAACCAGTGCCTGAATACGTGCGGCGGTGGTGCTGTTCAGCTCTTCTTGCTCCAGTGCGCTCATTTGCAGCGCGTCATTTTCTTCCTTGAGTTGAGCCAATTCGTTGCGAATCTGCTGGTTCGCCTCTTGCAGCGCTTTGTTCTCTTGCACCAACTCGCTGACAAGTTGTTCCAACTGACTCAGATTATTTTCCAACATATTGATTACTCAAGCTTTTTTGCGGGCCGCCAGAATAAAGAAAAGCGCCGCGAGAAGCCAGGCGAGCGGCTGGACGGTCAGGCTGTTTTCCGGGTTACAACTTCGCGCAGTGCGCGGCCTGCGTTTAAGCCGTCGGCCATGCGCGTCCTTATGCCCTGCCCCGCTCTTCGCCCTGGATTCAGGGGCGCGGCCCCAGGATTTGTGTCAGCAGCTCGGGGCTCGGTGCGCCGAGCTGTTGCTGCAACTGGCCCGCTTCATCCTGATAGAAAATCGCCGGCGTAGCCGAGGCGCCCATTTCAGCCATCAGGCCAAGGTTGTGGTCGAGCTGCTGCTGGATGGCGTCGGGGATCTTTTTCAGCCCTTGCAAGGTGCTGACTTTGCCGGCTGCCTCATGTTCATGCAGGGCCGCCTGGGGATCACTGGCGCTGAGTAATGCGGCGGCTTTGGCGGCGCTGTCTTGGCGCAGCATGCCGACCATGACATGACGAACCTGCACAGCACCGCCCTCGACCCAAGGCCGCACTTGTTTCCAGAACAGGTTGCAGTACGGGCAGTTGGGATCGGAAAACACATAGACGATGCGCGGTGCGCTGGCCTTGCCATCGGTGATCCAGCTGCTTTTTTCCAGCTTGCTCAGCATTGCCTTGCCCTGCGGCCCGTACACCAGTTTATCCAGCGGCTCACGGCTAAGGTCTTCGCCTTGGGCATCAAGCAGGCTGCCGACCAACACGTGCTGACCATCGGCCGTCAGGTACAGGGCAACGCCCTGGCCGTTGAAGCGCGCGGCATAGCCCTGCAAACCGCTGGGCGCGTCAAACCGCTGGATAATTTCGGCACCACGCGCCTCGATCGCCTTGATCGGGGCCGGCCATTCCTCGGCCTGCGCCAGAGGCATGACCAAGAGCGTCGAGAGCAGTGCCGACAGGTGGGTAAGTCGCAGCATGGTTATTGATCCTTCTTCAGTACTTCAAGCGCGCGAGCCAGGCTGGCGCGCGACAATTCACCCAAGTGGCTGCCAACCTGGCGACCCTCGGCGTCGTAAAACAGCGTGCTGGGCAACGCCATGGAGCCAACGTGCTGGCCCAGGCGGCCGCCGCTGTCGAGCAATACGTTGTCCAAACCGAGGGCTTCGGCGGCCAGGTATTGGTTAACCTCGCCCTGGCCTTCGCCTTGATTGACGAACAGGATGGTCAGCTCGGGATGGTTGCGCTGCGCGTCGGCTAACACCGGCATTTCCCGACGGCACGGTGGGCACCACGTGGCCCAGAGGTTAACCACCAGCGGTTTGCCGACATAGTCGTGCAGCGCCACTGAGGCGCCGTTGCTGTCTCTGAAGGACAACGCCGGCAGCCGGGTGCCCTGCTCAAGCCCATACAACGTCAGGCTACCCAAACCCCAGCTGAACACGCCGACGGCCAATGCGCTGGCTAAGGATGTTCTGATGGCTGGGGTACGCCAGGCCTGCCAGGCCCCCAACAGTAGCGCGGCCAGCACGCCAGGCCAGGCGATAAAGCCACCGTCACGGATATCCAGCGCCTGCCAGGGTTGCGCGCGGTAGTGCTCGAGGTACACGGCAACAAACGCCAGCCGTGCGACCAGCAAGGCCAGCAACAACAAACGAAACAGCTGTTTTTCCGGGTTGACCGCACTGCGCCGCCCGACGTACCAGCCGGTAACAGTCGCCAGAAGCAGGCTGATCATCAACAGCACGTGGGCGGTGCTAAGGGCCAGGGGACCAATATTCACCGTCAGCATCAACCGCGCTCCTGGGTAGTCGTCCAAATATCTAAGAACTGCTCGGCATTCACCGCGCCCGTTATGCGCTGCGAACGGCGCTCCTCACCGTCCGGGCCGATCCATAACAACGTGGGCGGGCCCAGCACTTTAAAGCGTTCCAACAACGCACGGCTTGCCGCGTTGCTTTGAGTCACGTCGGGGCGTAAGACGCGAACGCCTTGCAGGCTAGCCTGCACGTCGGGGTTAGCGAACACGGTTTTCTCCATGACTTTGCACGACACGCACCAGTCGGCGTAGTAATCAATCAGCACCCATTGGCCCTCAGCTTTGGCCACCGCCAGCTCACGCTCAAGCGTGGCCGGCTCGCTCATGCCGATAACGTGCTGTGCATTCGGCGCGGCCGCAATGCCCGTGCCGGCATACACCTTGAGTGGCTGCAGCGGATCGCTGGCACCCCCTGCAGCCCCCAGCACCATCGCCATGCCCCAAATACCCAGCAACGCGCCAATCGCCTTGGCCACGCTGGCGTGTTGCAGCACTTGCCGCGACAGGTGCAGCAGCGCACTGGCCAGCACAATTAATAGCGCGCCCCACAATCCCAGCCAGGTCGGCTCCGCGAGCAGCGGGCGGATCACCAAAAGCGCGGCGAGTAGAAACAGAAAGCCGAACAGCACCTTGACCCGATTCATCCACGCGCCGGGTTTCGGCAGGAAGCGATTGCCGAGCGTCACCAACAACACCAGCGGCGTACCAATGCCCAGGCCCAAGGCAAACAACACCAGACCGCCGTGCAGGGCGTCGCCACTTTGCCCGATATACAGCAACGCGGCGGCCAGCGGTGCGGTCATGCACGGCCCCACCAGCAGGCCGGAGAACACACCGAGCATGCCCGCACCGACTAGGCTGCCGCCTTGCTGCTTGCGCCCCGCATGCGCTAAGCGGTCACGCAGGGCCGCGGGCAACTGCAGCTCAAACAACCCGAACATCGGCAAGGCCAGCAGCACAAACAACGCGGCGAAGCTGGCCAGCAACCAGGGCTGTTGTAGCAGCCCCTGCAGGTTTGCGCCCAGCAACGCAGCGACCACGCCCAGCGCGGCATACACCAGGGCCATGCTCACCACATAGCTGGCCGCCAGCGCCCAGCCGCGTCGTGGCGAGGCCCCACTGCCCACCACAATACCCGCCAGAATCGGCAGCATCGGCAAGGAACACGGGGCAAAGGCCAGCAACAGACCCAGCCCAAAGAACAGCAATACGTTCAACATCAGGTGTTGGTTTTGCAAACCACCAGCCAGGGCTTGGTCCTCAGCCAGGTTGGTGCCCGGCTCGCTTGGCGCACCGGCGCTCGACACATCAACCTGTTGGGTCTGTGGCGGGTAGCACAGCCCGGCATCGGCGCAGCCTTGCCAGCCAACCAGAATGCTGCCGGCAACCCCAGCGGGGAGCGTCAGCGTTAAGTGCTCGCGATAAATCTGCGAATCACCGAAGAACTCATCGCTATAAGGCAAGCCCGCCGGCAGCTCAGGGACGGCATCTGCCGACAAGCCACTGAACTGCAAGCGTTGCTGATAGAGGTAGTAGCCGGGGGCAATGTCCCAGCGCAGCCGGGTTTCACCGCTGGCCTGCGGCTCAACACTGAGGTTGAATGCCTGCTCAACGGGGAGAAACTCAGCCTGCTGGGTGTTGCCCGCCTGCAACGGGCTGGCGGAAAAACTGGCGGCCTGGACGGGCAGCAGCCAAGCCCAGAACAACGAAAACAGCAGAAACCAACGCATGCAAAACCACACCGATAAATAGCCAGGCGGCGAGCATCGCAGTTGGCGGTTAAGTCAGGATTAAACCCGGGTTAATCCGCGTAAATACCCACAGCCCGTTATCATTCGTGACCCCGCTATAACCCTGACTTAATCCTGCTGATGGATACTTCACCTCCCCTCCACGGATCGGCGTCATGAACATATTGCTGACTGAAGACAATGCCCTGATTGCCAGCGGCGTTGTGGCCGGGCTCACCGCCCAGGGCTTTCGCGTTACGCATGCGGCCAGCGCCGCTGAAGCTGAAGCCCTGCTGCGCACGCTGCAATTTGATGCGTGGGTGCTAGATCTGGGCCTGCCGGATGAAGACGGTTTGAGCCTGCTGCGGCGCCTGCGCCAACGCGGCGTGGCCATACCGGTGCTCCTGCTGACAGCCCGCGATTCAGTGGCCGACCGGGTGTCTGGCCTGCAGGAGGGGGCGGACGATTATTTGGTCAAACCGTTCGACTTACGTGAGCTTGCCGCCCGCTTGCATGCCCTGCTACGCCGCGCCGCTGGGCGCGCCAGTTCACTGATCGAACACGGCCCGCTGCGCTACGACCCGGTGGCCTGCCAGGCATTTCTGCATGGGCAGCACATCGATCTGTCGCGCCGCGAGCAGGTCCTGCTGCAAGCGCTGCTGCACAATCCTCGCCGGGTGCTCAGCGGCGAACAGCTCAAGGATGCGGTCTACGGCCTAGACGGCGAGGTCGAGAGCAATGCCCTCAACGTGCATATTCACCATTTGCGGCGCAAATTAGGCAGCGCCATCGTTGAGACGGTACGCGGCCTGGGTTACCGCCTCGGCCCCGCCGGCCACAACGAGGAACACACGCCATGAGCCTTCGCTTGCGCCTCAGCCTGATTCTCGGCTCTGCCTTTGTCCTGCTCTGGTCGCTGGCCGCCGTGTGGATGCTGTTCGACCTGCGTAACCAGCTGATGTTGACCCTCGACCAACGCCTGGCGTCGTCGGCGCGGATGGTCTCGGGCTTGCTCCTGCAACTGCCGCAATTGCAGCAAACCGAGGGCAGCGCGCCGCTCAGTACCGAACAACTGGGTATGCCGGAAGGCATTGCCTGCCAGATCAGTTCGGTGCGCGGCGAGATTCTCGCCAGCAGCCGCGCCGCACCTGGGAGCGCCCTGGGCGTGGATGAAAAAGGCTTCCATGAGCGCAACATTGACGGCGTCACCTGGCGCACCTTCACCTTGATTGAAGGCGACATGCGCGTGACCACAGCAGACCGTCTAGACGAGCGCGACACCCTCAACCACTCGATTTTGCTGGCAGCTGCTGCGCCTGTAGTGCTCGCGTTGCTCGGCAGTTTACTGGTGCTATGGGTTGGCCTAAGCCGCGAGCTGTCGCCCTTACGGCGCATTCGCCAGGCGTTGGCCGAGCGCAGCGCCGACAGCATCGAACCCTTACATGTCGACGGCCTGCCGCAAGAGCTGCAACCCTTGGTGGCTACCCAGAATCAGCTGTTTCAACGCATTGGCCAGGCGATTGAGCGCGAACGCCGGCTAACTGATGACGCCGCCCATGAGTTGCGCAGCCCGCTCACGGCGATCAAAACCCACCTGCAAGTGGCCAGCATGACTGAAGGCGCGACTGCCCGTCAGGCCTTGGCCCATGCCGAAGCCGGCACTGACCGCCTGCACCAAACCCTGGAACAACTGCTGCTACTGGCCCGCGTGGAAGGCCGCCTGCCGTTTGACGAGCCCCTGCAATACAGCGCCGCGCAAGTGGCCCACATGGCCATCAGTGATGCTCAGCAACCGGGCGGCCGGCCTATCGAACTGCACCTGCTCGATGCCAGCGCCCAACGCCTCCTGGCAATGCCACCGACCCTGGCCATTGCCGCGCTGCGCAACCTGCTGGACAACGCCCAGCGGCATAACTCAGCCGATACCGCCGTGAGTTTGAGTGTGCAATCGCGTGGGGAGCACGTGTGCTTTAGCGTGCAAGACGCCGGGCCTGGCGTGGCACCTGAAAAACTGCCCCAGCTAACCGAGCGCTTCTGGCGCAACTCAGCTGGTGACGGCAGCGGCCTCGGCCTGTCCATCGTCAACGCCATCGTTCAGCGCTGCGGTGGCGCGCTTGAGTTTGTCAGCAGCGCCAACGGCCTGCGGGTGAACTTAGTGCTGCCGAGCCGACCGGCCAGTGAGGCGTTTTAGCAGAGTCAGCCCTGAGTACCCGGAACACGGTACATAAACACGACTGTTGGTCACCCACGCGTTTTAAGCCGGCTAGCACTCGCCGCCACATGGCCTGCCTGGCCATCTGATCCGCTTTTTATTTGAAAACCTGAGTCTGTTACAGGATCAGTTCCAGCCGCATCATTCGCGCAGCCTGATAAAGCCCACGAGGCCCGCAATGAGCGAACGTATTCCCGCGCAGATCATCGAAACTATCGATCCGAGCAAGCCTATCCGCCTGACGCCTTCGCAGGCCGGTGGCCCGATCCACACACGCAGCTTCACTGGCCTGTATCGCAACCTGCGCCTGTACGGTGCAGGCTTGTTGTTTCTGATCTTCTTCGGCACCGCCTGGCTCGACTGGGACGGCCGCCAAGCCGTGCTGTGGAACCTCGCCGAGCACCGTTACTACATCTTCGGCGCGACCTTCTGGCCGCAGGATTTCACCCTGCTGTCGGCGCTGCTGATCATCGCAGCCTTTGGCCTGTTCACCATCACCGTGGTGGCTGGGCGCGTGTGGTGTGGTTACACCTGCCCGCAAAGCGTGTGGACCTGGGTGTTTATGTGGGCCGAGAAAATCACCGAAGGCGAGCGTAATCAGCGCATCAAGCTGGATGCCGCGCCCTGGTCGCTGGACAAGCTGCTGCGGCGCAGTGCCAAGCATGCCATTTGGCTGTCTGTCAGCCTGCTCACAGCGCTGACCTTTATTGGTTACTTCACGCCGATCCGCGAGCTCACCAGCGACCTGCTGCGCCTGCAACTGGACGGCGGCACGCTGGTCTGGGTGCTGTTCTTTATGGCTGCCACCTATCTCAACGCGGGCTGGCTGCGAGAGAAAGTCTGCGTGCACATGTGCCCGTATTCGCGCTTCCAGAGTGCGATGTTTGACGATGACACCCTGCTGGTGGCCTACGACGCCAAGCGCGGCGAAGGCCGTGGCCCGCGTAAGAAGGACAGCGACCACAAGGCCGAAGGCCTGGGTGACTGCATCGACTGCACTATGTGCGTGCAGGTTTGCCCGACCGGGATCGATATCCGCGACGGCCTGCAGATCGACTGCATCAGCTGCGGCGCCTGCATTGATGCCTGCGACTCGGTCATGGACAAAATGGGCTACGCCAAAGGGCTGGTCGGCTACCACTCCGAGCGTGAACTGCAAGGCGGCAAGACGCACTGGCTGCGGCCAAGGCTGATCGGCTACAGCATCGCCCTGGTGTTGATGCTCGCGGCGTTTGTCTGGGCGCTGAGCGCGCGCTCGATGTTGTCCATCGACTCGGCCAAAGACCGCAGCATGTTCCGCGAGAACCAGTTGGGGCAGATCGAGAACACCTACCTGCTCAAGGTCATCAACAAGACTCAGCAACCGCAGCTGTATGCCCTGGCGTTGCGCGACAGCCCCGGCCTACGCCTGGATGCTCCGCAACAGTTGCAGTTGAACCCTGGGGAAATTCTCGATGTACCGGTCACCCTGGTGCTGGAGAGCGAAACGGCCAGCGCCAGCACGATGCCGGTGAAGTTTGTGATCCATAACCTGGCCGATGCCAGCGAGCAGGCGCAAACGCAGAGCATTTTTCTCTCGCCACGCGGGCGCTGACAGTCGCATGGCAAGGCAACTCCCCGTAGAGTGCGCTGATCTGCTGAGCGCACCGACGGACACGATGAAACGCTACGAGAAATTTGCCGACCAGATTGCCGAACTGATCCGCACTGGCGTGCTCGCCCCTGGCGAGAAAGTACCCTCGGTGCGCCACGCCAGCCGCACTTACGGGGTCAGCCCGTCCACGGTGTTCCAGGCCTATTACCTGCTGGAAGACCGTGGCCTGATTCAGGCCCGGGCGCGCTCCGGCTATTTCGTTAGAGAACTGGCGCGGCATTCGCTGGCCGAACCCGAAACCAGCCAACAGCCGACGCAAACCACCGAGGTGGATGTCAGCGAGCTGGTGTTTTCGGTGCTGGCTTCGCTGAAAGACCCCGGCACCGTGCCGTTCGGCTCGGCCTTCCCCAGCCCCGACCTGTTCCCTCTGCCACGCCTGGCCCGCTCCATGGCCCATGCCGTTCGCGACCTGTCACCGCACGCGGTGATCGCCGACATGACCGAGGGCAACCCCAACCTGCGCCGGCAGATCGCCCTGCGTTATATGGTCAGCGGCGTGATGCTGCCGCTGGAAGAACTGGTGATCACCAGCGGCGCCATGGAGGCGCTGAACCTGTGCTTGCAAACGGTGACCCAACCCGGCGATCTGGTGGCGATTGAGGCGCCGGCGTTTTACGCCACGTTGCAGGTGCTGGAACGCTTAAAGCTCAAGGCCGTGGAGATCCCGGTTCACCCGCGTGAAGGTATCGACCTGGACGTATTGGCCGAGCGCTTGAGCAGCCTGCCGATCAAAGCATGCTGGTTTATGAGCAGCCTGCAGAACCCGCTGGGCGCGAGCATGAGTGACGACAAAAAGCGCGGCTTGTATGAGCTGCTGCACCGTCATCAAGTGCCATTGATTGAAGACGACGTGTACGCCGAGCTGTACTTCGGCAGCCAGCCGCCCAAACCGGTCAAGAGCTTCGACCGCGATGGCCTGGTGATGCATTGCGGCTCGTTTTCCAAGTGCCTGGCGCCCGGTTACCGGGTCGGCTGGGTGGCTGGCGGGCGTTATGCCGAGCAAATCAGCTGGCTCAAACTGATGACCACCATCTCACCCTCTGTTCCGGCGCAGGCCGCGCTGGCGGATTACCTGCAACACGGCGGCTATGATCGCCACCTGCGCAAACTGCGCCATGCCCTGGAAGCGCAACAAGCCTCGATGCTGGCCTCGGCAGCGCGGCACTTCCCGGCCAGCAGTAAAGTCACCCGGCCCAGCGGTGGCTACTTTCTCTGGTTCGAGTTCCCCGAGCAGGTCGACGCACTGCGCCTGTTTCAATTAGCCCTGGCCCAGGGCATCAGCCTCGCCCCGGGGCCGATCTTCTCGGCCACCCGACGCTTCGGCAACTGCGCCCGCCTCAACTACGGCCATCCGTGGAATGCGCAGAGCGAAGACGCCATGATCGTGCTCGGGCGCATCATCAACTCCTTCTAATCCCCGGCCAGCAGGCCCATTGAAACGCCACTAGCCCATGCATTTGGCAACGTCCAGACGTTTCTGCCTAGCGCTGTAACTTGTACAACCCAGGTACAGGTTACGCCGCGTATCGTCCCGCTACCAAAGCCGCCACCACATCGCCTACACAGCAACGCAAACCTAATTATTAAGGGTTTACGTTGTTCTGCGTGGGTGGATGCTCAGGATAATTACGGCATTCACCCTCATCACCCCGCAAAACATAATTCTACAAATCAAGATTCATGTATAAGATTTGCACAACTCAAAGGTTCAGCTGGTATAGCCCTTCTTTTCAAATCGCAACACACCGTCGCCGCCCTACAGGGCAAGAGGAATTGATTTCATGCAATCACAACTGAGCATTGCGCAACGCCTGAGCCTCGGGTTTGGCTTGATTCTGTCGCTAATGATCCTGGTGACCCTGATCGGTGTGCAGCGGGTTGGCTTTATCGACGAGACCCTGACGTCGGTGAGTGAAGGGGCTTCGCTTAAGCAGCGCTATGCCATTAACTTCCGTGGCAGCGTGCATGACCGCGCCATTGCGATACGCGATGCGGTGCTGGTGGATGACGATGCCGCGTTGAACCGTCAACTAGGCGAAATTCAGCGGCTTAAAGACTTCTATCAAGAGTCGGCCCAGGCCATGGACAGCCTGCTGCGCGAAGAAGCGCCAACGGCCACCGAACAGCGCCTGCTGGGCGATATTCAGAATATCGAGCGCAGCACCCTGGTCTTGACGGAACAGCTGATCAATCTGCGCCGCCAGGGTGATAAGGACGCGGCGAAAAGCCTGCTGCTTGAACAAGCCTCACCGGCTTACAGCGAATGGCTCAAGCGTATCAATGCTTTTATCGACCTTGAGGAACAAGGTGTAGGGCAGGATATTGGCGCGGTGCGCGAGGCCGCCGGCGGTTTTCGCCTACTGATTTTGCTGGTCACCGCCGCAGCTGTGCTGCTGAGCGTTGGCGTATCACTGATCATCATCAACAAGCTGAAATCCACCCTTGGGGCCGAACCCTATGAAGTCGCCCAGGCAATTCAGCGCCTGGCCAATGGCGACCTTAACCAGCGTATCCAGACCCGTTACCCGCAGAGCGTCATGGGCGCCCTGCAGGACACGGTCAAACACCTGGCCGAAACCATCACCCAGGTGCGCAGCGCTGCCCGTGAACTGACCCTGGCCTCAGACCAACTGCTCACCACCTCTGACAGCAACAATCAGCAAATCCGCCTGCAGTCCAGCGAGGCCGAACAGATGGCCACCGCCATCAATCAAATGGCCGCGACCGTTAATGAAGTGGCCAACTATGCGGCCAGCGCGGCATCGGCGACACGCAACGCTGACAGTGAGGTGGCCACCGGCAATCAGGTGGTTAGCGCCACTGCCAGTGCCATTCAGAACCTCGCACGCACCCTGGAGAGCGCCGCCGAAAGTGTGCAGCAGGTGTCCAGCGACAGCGAAAACATCGAAAAAATCATCGAGGTGATCACTGCCATCGCCGAGCAAACCAACCTGCTCGCCCTGAATGCCGCCATTGAGGCCGCTCGGGCCGGCGAACATGGCCGCGGCTTTGCCGTGGTGGCCGATGAAGTGCGCTCCCTGGCGACCCGCACTCAGGACTCCACGCGGGAAATCCGCGGCATGATCGGCAAGCTGCAGGAAGGTGCCGGCAAGGCCGCTGAAGTGATGCGCAACAGCCGCCAACTGGCGCAGCAAACCGTCGAGCAAACCGGTCAGGCAGAAACCGCGCTGAACAAAATCCGCAGTGAAGTCACGGCCATCAACGACATGAACGCGCAGATTGCTAGCGCCTCGGAAGAGCAAAGCGCGGTGGCCGAAGAGGTCAACCAGAACATCAACCGCATCCACAACGCCACCCTGGAAACCTCAGCCGGCTCCGAGCAAGTGGCGGCGTCCAGCCGTGAACTGACCACCCTGGCGAACCGTCTGACCGACAAGGTCAGCTTCTTCAAGCTGTAGCACCCGCTCTATCTGGGCCGCCAGGCCAGGCGCACTGGCGGTGCCCCTAACACCTGGCTGCGGCGCAGCTGAAACCTTTGCTTGAACATTAGCCGCAGCCAAAATCAGGTCAGTCGGCTAATTTACTCCTCTGTTCAATTCAGGCATCAGGCATGGACTCGATAACCCAGGCGGTACTTGGCGCCAGCATTCAGGGCGCACTGCTCGGCCGCTGGCAAGGCCGCAAGGCGCTGCTGTATGGCGCTATGCTCGGCACCCTGCCGGATCTGGATGTGGTGATTGATTACGGCGACGCCGTGGCCGACATGACTTACCACCGAGGTTTCAGCCACTCGCTGTTTGTCCTCACCGGCGTGGCCCTGCTGTTGACCTGGCTAACCCGGCGCTTTCGACATAACCCCGGTTACTCCTCACAACGGCTGTTTCTAACAACATGGCTGGTGTTGATTACCCACCCGCTGCTCGACAGTTTCACCAGCTATGGCACGCAATTGTTCTGGCCGCTAACGCCGATTCCTACGGCCTGGTCGAGCATCTTTATCATCGACCCGCTCTACACCGTGCCGCTGCTGATTGCCGTGGCACTGGGGCTGCTGTTTGGCTTGCGCGATAAAGCGGTCAAAGCCCCGGCACTGGCGTTGCTGGTTTCATCGCTGTACCTGGCCTCGACCTTGGGCGGCAAATACATGGCCGAACAGCGCGTAGAAGCCGAACTGGCGCGCCAAGGCATACAGGCGCAGCAACTGTTCAGCACGCCGACGCCGTTCAACAGCCTGTTGTGGCGGGTGATTGTGCTGGACGGTGAGGATTACCACGAGGCGCTGGTCAGCTGGTTCGACGCGGCCCCACCGCAGCTGCAGCGCATCCCGCGTGGCACGCACCTGGCAGCCGCGCTGGCCGACTCGCCGGCGCATGCGCGTCTCGCCTGGTTTACTAATGGCGTACTGCGTTACGACCAGTTGGGCGAACAGCTGGTGGTCACCGATATTCGCCTGGGCATGACCGGCTTTCACCCGTTCCGCTTCGCCTTCGCTAACCGGGAAAACGGCCAATGGCGCGTCGCTGACGAGATTCAGCGCCTGCCGACTGAACGCGGTGATTTATCGCGGCTAAAACTGCTGTGGGCACGCACCTGGCAACCTGAGGTGCAAGTGCCACTGCTGGCCTGGGCCGATGAGCTACGCAGAACGCCGCTGGCCCGCCGCGATGGCCAATAGCGTCTGGTGCGCCGGCATTGAGTGAGCCCAGCCTAAGAACCGCCAACTCAGCTGCGGAACTGCGCCACCAGGCCCTGTAGTTCAACGCCCAGGCGCGCCAGCTCGGCGCTGGAAGCAGCAGTCTGCTGACTGGCGCTGGCGCTTTGCTCGCCGATATCGCGCACCCGCGTCACGCTTTCACTGATGGTCTCGGCCACCGCACTCTGCTCTTCGGCGGCGGCCGCAATTTGCTGGTTCATCTGTTCAATAGTGCTCACCGCCTGGGTGATCCGCCCCAGCGCGTCCCCCGCTTCACCCGCGAGAGTCACCGTGCGCTGAGTCAAGGTGCGGCTGCTGTCCATTTTCTCCACGGCGCCCTTGGCCAGGCGCTGCAGACTGGCGATCAACCCTTCGATTTCCTCGGTGGAGTCCTGCGCACGCTTGGCCAAAGCGCGCACCTCATCGGCAACCACGGCAAAGCCACGGCCCTGTTCGCCAGCCCGTGCAGCCTCGATGGCCGCATTCAGTGCGAGCAGGTTGGTCTGCTCAGCCACATTGCGGATGACTTCCAATACGCCGCCGATGCGCGCGCTCTCTTGGTTCAACGCCGCAATGGCTTCGGCGGACTCTTCCACCTCGGTGGCCAGTTGGCCGATCTGACTGACCGTTTGCTGCACCACCTGATTACCCTGCTGCGCTTCGTTGTCGGCCACGCGGGCGGCCAGCGATGCTTGCTCGGCGTTCTGCGCCACTTCCTGCACGGTGGCGGCCATTTGGTGCATAGCGGTGGCGGTTTGTTCGGTTTCCATTTTTTGGCTCAGCACGCCGGCACTGGTTTGTGCCGTAATCGCCGAAAGCTGCTCGGCGGCCGCGGCAATCTGGCTCACCCCACCACCAATACGCCCAACCAGGCTACGCAGGCTGACACTCATCACCTGCATGGCGGCCATTAACTGACCAGGCTCATCACGTCGATCTTCGGGCAGATCATGGCTCAGGTCGCCGGCGGCAATACGCTGGGCAAACAGCACGGTTTGCTGCAACGGCGCGACAATCAAACGGGAAATGACCAGCGCCGCCAGCATGCCCAAGATCACAGCAGCAATGCCCATGGCACCGAGCATCATTAAGGCCTGACGGCTGTCTGCAGCCATGGCTTGCTCTTGCTGCGTTTTGCGTTGTTCCACCAAGGCGAGCAACGCGCGGGCCTGCTCAAGCATCTGCGCTTCGCTCTGCTGACTCTGTTCGCGCACCTGGCGGTAATTGGTAAATGCCTGTTGATACAGCGTCAGGGCTTGCAAGGCGGTCTCGATTGAGCGCTTTTGCTCATCATCCAGCCAGACCATCAGGCTACGCGCCACGCTTTGCAGGTCATCGTTGATGTAGGTCCACTCATCTAAGGCGTCGCTTGAACCCTCGATGATGTACTGGCTTTCATAGCCGCGCAGGTCAAGCATGCGTTTGCTCAGACCCGAGGCAGTTTCCGCCAGGGTCAGCGGGTCGCTGCCGCGCAGCTTGTCGCCCTCTAGGCGTAATTCACGCACGGCGTCATACATATCCAGCTCAATCACATCGAACTGATCACGCGCTTCACCCGCCGCCTCACGCATCTGCGTACGTGCCGCGCGGGCATTGTTTTGCTGCTCAACAAAACTGTCGAACTGCTGGCGATAGGCGTCGAGTGCCTGCTGCATGCCGTTCAAGCCTGCTTGGTCAGCACGGGCAGCGGCTGCCAGTTGTTGAGCCAATGCCGAGCTGGCACGGTCCAACTGCGCATGCATTTGAGCCGCCGCCTCGCTGCTCTGGCGCAGGGCGTAATCACGCTCAGCACGGCGCGCTTGCAACACCTCGGCATCGATTGCTGACAGGCCACGGGTCCTGGCATTGCCTTCCAGCACGGCTTGAACCGCGAGAAAGCCACTGCCGGTCACGGCAACGGTGAGCAACAGCACCAGGCCGAAGCCGCACATAAGCTTTTTACTGACAGACAAGTCGGCCAACAGGCGGGGGACAGAAGAAGACATAACGACAGCTCCGTTTTTATTATCGAGTGCAGCCCGACATGGCAATGACGGTATGGTCAGCGCACGCACACCAGCTAGCAGCTTAGCCCGGCTTTACTGCAACCCTTGCGCCAGCTCGCTGCTGTGCCTCGGCAAAACATCAAAGGCCTCGCCAACGCCAGAGCCCACGGTTTTTTTGGTCACGCAGCGGCGTTGAGCAGCTGGCTAGAAACCGCCTTTCGCCGGACGCATCGGCAAGTTTCCGCTGATCGCCCGGCAACAGTGGCGAGTAGCCGCCAAAAAATATTCGCCAATGTGATGGCGAAACCCCCTAATCCACCGGCAAGAAAAAGGGCGCACGGCTTTCGCCCATGCGCCCTCTGCTGCTTTTGCTGCTCAGTGCGTCTGGCTTATCGCCCCGCGAGCGCCGGCACGACCCGAGGGCGCAGCACTTCGCCCAATATTGCCAGCACACCAATGGCACCGGCGATCCAGTACCAATGAGCAACCGGGTCAAACATCAACCAGCCCAGGGCATGCAGGAACACCACCATGATCAGCACCGGGCTGACGTAGCGCACCATAAACAGCCACAAGGCGTAGCCCAGCGGCGGCAGGCCCAGCTCGTCACGCATGATCTCGCTGCGCAGTGCATAACCGGCCAGCAAGACGATAAAGATCCCGCCCAGCGGCATCATCCAGCGTGAGGTCAGGTAATCCAGCCAATCGAAGAAGTTCTTGCCCATGGGGGTCCAGCCCGCCATCAGGTTGAACGACAGCATGGCCAGCAGGCTAATAACCAGTAGCACCGCACCGGCAGCCGCCGCGGCCTTGAAGCGGCTTACGCCGTACTTCTCATTCAGGTAAGCCACGGTCGCTTCGATCATCGAGATGGCTGAAGTCAACGCTGCAATCGACACCATGGCGAAGAACAGCGCACCAAAGGCGGTACCAAACGGCATCTGCTGGAAGGCCAGCGGCAGGCTCATAAAGATCAGCCCCGGGCCCGCGCTTGGGCTCATGCCGTTGGCAAAGATAATCGGGAAGATCGCCAAGCCAGCCAACAGCGCCACACAGGTGTCACAGATGGCCACAACAAAGGTGGTGCGCGCCACCGACTGGCCATCCGGCAAGTAGGAGCCGTAGGTGAGAATCGCCCCAGAGGCCAGGCTCAGGGTGAAGAAGGCATGACCCAAGGCAGCCAGCAGCGCTTCACCGGTGATTTTCGAGGCATCGAAGCTGAACAGGAAGTCGAAGCCCGCACTGAAGCCGCCACTGGTGAAGGCGTAGCCCACCAACACCACGAGCATGACGGCCAGCCCCGGCATCATCCAGCGCACGGCATTTTCGATGCCCTTTTGTACGCCTTTGGCCACGATCCACAGGGTCAGCAGCGCCACCAGCACGCTCCAGCCGCCGAGCTGCCAGGGGTTGGCGTTGTGCGCCTCAAACACCCCGGCCAGCGCATCAACACTGGTCGCCGCCAAGGAACCGTCGAGCATTTTCACCGTATAGGCAAACGCCCAACCCGCCACCACCACGTAGAAACACAGGATCATAAAGCCGGCGAGCATGGCCATGCCGCCCACGGCCTTCCACAATGGGTTGCCGCCATTCTCTTTAACCACCCGGCCGATCGCATCAATCGGGCTGCCACGGCCGCGCCGGCCAATGGCGATCTCGGTCATCATCACCGGAATACCAATGGCCAGAATGCAGGCCAGGTACATCAGCACAAACGCACCACCGCCGTATTCGCCGGTGATGTAAGGAAACTTCCAGATATTGCCCAGCCCCACAGCGGAGCCAGTAGCAGCAAGGATAAAGCCCCAGCGCGAGAGCCAGAGGTTCTTGGGTTTTTCACGAGTCATGCGTCACCTGTTTGTTTTTATCTGTGACGAAATAGAACCCGCTGCGCTTGTGGCGCGGCGGAGTGGCAAGGCATCCAGAGGGTGTAAGGCAGCCGATCTGGCCACCGAACACGCTCTGCAAAACCGGATTCGCCAGACCCCAGTGGCGGCGAAGCCGGCTGGGATCACTGGGCGTCGGATTGCACCTCCGGCGCAGCCTGCTTAAAGGCATCCAGAGACTCACAACGCGCCGCCATGGCGAGGATGCGTGGGTACGCATCAAGGTCACAGTTAAAACGGCGCGCATTATACAACTGCGGGATCAGACACGCTTCCAGATATCCGGGTTGTTCGCCGAGTGACAGGCGATCATTGAAGACCACCAGGCCGGCTTCGACCGCGGCCAGGCCTTTGTGCAGCCAATGGCGGTACCAGGCATCCTTGGCTTGCTCCCCCACGGCCAGTTCGCCAGTCAGGTATTGCAACACCCGCAGGTTGTTTAGCGGGTGCAGGTCGCAGGCGATATGCAGCGCCAGAGCGCGCACCTGAGCGCGTTGCGCCGGGGCGCGGGGGAGTAGCGGCGTATCGGGGAACATCTCATCGAGGTATTCAAGGATGGCCAGCGACTGGGCAATGCGCACCCCGCCGTTGCCGTGATCGACCAGCAGCGGTAACAGTTCCTGCGGGTTCAGCGCTTGATAGTCAGTGCTGTGCTGCTGACCGCCATCCTTAACCAGATGCACCGGCACTTGCTCATAGGCCAAACCTTTGAGGTTGAGCGCAATGCGCACCCGGTAGGCGGCGCTGGAGCGCCAATAGCCATAGAGCGTCAACATGGCAAATAGCCTCCGAGCCAAAGCGTAGGATGGGTTGAGCCTGCGATACCCATCGTCCCGGATTGATGGGTATCGCTGCGCTCAACCCATCCTACGGATTCAAAGCTCATACTTTTCCACCGCCTGATCGATTGCGCCGAACAGGCTGTGCCCGGCAGCGTCGAACATCTCGATGCGTACCCGATCACCGAACTTGAGGAACGGGGTTTTCGCCTCGCCACTTTCGATGATTTCCAGCATGCGTTTTTCTGCCAGGCAGCTGGAGCCGGCGCTGCGGTCGTAGTTCGATACGGTGCCGGAACCGATGATGGTGCCACTGCCCAGCGGGCGGGTCTTGGCCGCGTGAGCCACCAGGGTCGGGAAGTTGAAAGTCATGTCAACGCCGGCATTCGGCTGGCCGAACAACGCGCCATTGATATGCGAGACCAGCGGCCGATGCACCTTGCCATCGCGCCAGGTGTCGCCCAGCTCATCCGGGGTAATCGCCACCGGCGAGAAGCTCGACGACGGCTTGCTCTGGTAAAAACCGAAGCCCTTGGCCAACTCACCGGGAATCAGGTTACGCAGCGACACATCGTTAACCAGCATCAGCAACTGGATATGCCCGGCGGCCTCGGCAGTGGTTGCGCCCATCGGCACGTCGTCGGTGATCACCGCGATTTCGGCCTCCAGGTCGATGCCCCAAGCTTCGTCGGCCATCTGAATCGGGCTGTGCGGCGGGATAAAGCAGTCGGCGCCGCCCTGGTACATCAGCGGGTCATGCCAGAAGCTTTCCGGAATTTCGGCACCACGCGCCTTACGTACCAGCTCCACATGATTGACGTAGGCGCTGCCGTCGGCCCAGTGATAGGCGCGCGGCAACGGACTGTGGCAGGCCGCCTGATCGAAGGCAAATGCACCTTCTTCCAGACCATCATTCAAATGCTGGTAGACCGCCTCCAGCTTGGGCTTGGCCACCGCCCAGTTATCCAGCGCGGCCTGCAGGGTGGCGGCAATCGCCGGGACTTCGGTGGCGCGGCTTAGATCGCGCGATACCACAACGAGCACGCCGTCGCGGCCTTGCTTCAGTGATGCGAGTTTCATCAGGATTCCTTGCCCGGCGCACGCCAGGAGTTCACATATTCGGGGACATCCACACCAGCGGCGGCTTCGCCGACATCCAAGGCACGGCGGGTATCGATCATCACCGCCACTTCATCGATAAAGGTCGCCGGATCGGTCTGCGCCTTTTTCAGCGCCTTGGGGTGCGGGCCATGAGGGAAGCCACACGGGTGCAAGGTGACCATGCCCTGCTCGATGTTGTCGCGGCTGAAGAAGTTGCCACGGTGATAGAACAGCACTTCGTCGTAGTCGTCGTTGTTGTGATAGAACGGCACCTTCAGCGCGCCGGGGTCGCTTTCCACCGGTCGCGGAGTAAAGGTGCAGATCACAAAGCCATTGGCGACAAAAGTGGTGTGCGCCGAAGGCGGCAGGTGGTAGCGGTGGCTCATCAAGGGGCGAATATCGCGCCAATTGAGCCGTACCACGGTGTTGTCACCATGCCAGCCGACCACATCCAGCGGGTTGTAGGGATAGGTCACTGTGCTGATCTGACCACGGCGCTTGATGCGGATCTGCCAGGTGTTCTCGTCCTGCTGGGCCTTGAAGGCGTCATCGATACGCGGATGATCGAGCACCGCCGGGTCGAAGATCGCTTGCGGGCCAACCAGGCCTTTGTCCGGCAGCTGATAGGCGCCGTCGGTGCTTTCGATCAGCAGCATAAAGGTCGGCTCATCGGCCTCGATGCGCCAAGCTGTACCGCGAGGAATCAGCAAGTAATCACCGTCGCGATAGGTCAGATGGCCGAAATCGCAGTAGAAGTGCCCTGCGCCCTCATGAATAAACAGCAGGTCATCGCCGTCGGCGTTGCGTACCAAATGGCGCATGGCGCCGTGGGTTTTCCACACGCGCAGCTTCACATCGCTGTTATGCAGAGTCAGCGGCGCAGCCAGCGGGCAATCACGCTCGCTGGAAATATCATTGAAGTTGAACGCATGCGGGCGCAGCGGCCCTTCCCAGTCGATCCAACCAGTCGGCGGGTGTTTATGGTGCAGATGCGCCGTGGGGCCGAAGAAGCCCTCGCGGCCCATCTCGCGTTCATAGGTGCCTTCGGGAAAGTCACAGTGCGCCTGACGCGAGTACTCGCCTTCACGCAGGGGAAAACTGATCCAGTTACGGCTCATGGCCGGTATCTCCTAAATACGGCGTTTCGTAGGGTGGGTTAGGCGCAGGCACGATGTTCAAAATCAACCAGGATGCCGGTGCGCCGTAACCCACCCTACGGTTTACCGATCAATCGGCTTTGATCACGCCGCGCTTGATCTGGTCTTCTTCAATCGACTCGAACAACGCCTTGAAATTACCCTCGCCAAAGCCCTGATTACCCTTGCGCTGGATGATTTCGAAGAAGATCGGCCCAATCACCGTGTTGGTGAAAATCTGCAGAAGGATGCCGTCATCACCTGGCGCGCCATCGATCAAAATGCTCAATTCACGCAGCACATCGGTCGGCTCGCCATGCCCGGCCACGCGAGTGTCGACCTTGTCGTAATAGGTGCCTGGGGTGACCATGAAATCCACACCATTGGCGCGCAGCTGGCGCACGGTGGCGTAGATATCCTCGGTACTCAGGGCGATGTGCTGGATGCCTTCACCCTGGTACTCGCGGATAAATTCCTCGATCTGCGACTTGTCGTCGGCTGACTCATTGATCGGGATACGGATCTTGCCGCACGGCGCGGTCATCGCCCGCGACAGCAGACCGGTGAGTTTGCCTTCAATATCGAAGTAGCGAATCTCGCGGAAGTTGGCGATGCGCTCGTAGAAGCCCGACCACACATCCATCTGCCCGCGTTTAACGTTGTGGGTCAGGTGGTCCAGCTCTTTCAGGCCGAC
Organism: Gammaproteobacteria bacterium; assembly: GCA_018816095.1. Taxonomy (GTDB): domain Bacteria; phylum Pseudomonadota; class Gammaproteobacteria; order Pseudomonadales; family Pseudomonadaceae; genus Aquipseudomonas; species Aquipseudomonas spirodelae. The sequence continues at coordinate 44,421 of JAHIWP010000083.1, read as the reverse complement.
CGAGTTGTCGTTTGGCGTGCGGCCTTCGATGTATTCAAAGTCGACGTCGTAAATGCTCTTGTCGCCGTAACGATCGACCAGGTACAGCAAGGAGCCGCCGATACCCTCAACGCAGGGGATATTCAGCTCGCCGAAGTTGGCATGGCTGCCGACCAGTTTGGCGCCCTGGGACTCCACATAGGCCGCCGCCTGGGCGGCGTTCTGCACGCGGAAGGCCATGGCGCAGGCGCTTGGGCCATGCTTCAGACCGAACTCGCGCACATGCCCAGTCGGGCTGCCGTTGAGGACGAAGTTGATGTCGTTCTGCTGGAACAGCCAGACCTCTTTCGAGCGGTGCTTGGCGGTTTCGGTAAAGCCCATGGCGGTGAACAGCTCACGCAGCTGTTGAATGCCTTCCGGGGTCGGTGCGGTGTACTCGACGAACTCAAAGCCGTCGGTGCCAATCGGGTTGTGCTGTTCGATCTTGTTCACGGCGTTCATTGCGCCTCCTCGTTGTTGTTTTGATCAACCGCTGCGACGTCGCGTCGCACGGTGCGGATTGACCTCATAACAACCGAGCGCAGCCCTGCTCACAAGCCGGCCCAGAGCACACTGCTCCAGGCTTACTCATAGCTTTCGGCAAGTTTTTAATACAGCCAGAAAAACAGCGGGAATGCTGACCGAAAGCACCCGCCCCGCGTAACGATAAATTTACAAAGCGGTCGATTTAACTGCCAAGTGCAGGACAGCAGCGCTTCTAACCTATTTGAAACCCACAACAAATCGCGGGCACGGCCCGTACCTACGATTAGGGTGTGTCCGTAGGAGCGGGCAATGCCCGCGGGAAAGTGTTGTTTTCGCTAGGAGCCGTAGGGTTTTGCCCAGCGCAGCTATCAGTGCTGCAGATGGCCGTAGAGCTTGGCGTAGAGCCCACCCTCGGCAATCAATTCTTGGTGGCCGCCGTCTTCGGCGATGCTGCCGCCGTCGAATACCAGCACCCGATCGGCCTGTTTCACCGCGCTCAGGCGGTGAGCGATGATCAGCGTGGTGCGGCCGCGTAGGAACTGGTTGAGGGCTTGGTGCAGGGCATATTCAGTCGCGGCATCCAGCGCCGAGGTAGCTTCATCGAGAATCACCACTTTCGGCTCGGCCAGCACCATCCGCGCAATGGCCAAGCGCTGACGCTGACCGCCAGAGAGGCGTACGCCGGAACGCCCGACAATGCTGTCCAAGCCTTGCGGCAAGGCGCGAATGGTGCCGGCCAGCTGGGCAATTTCCAGTGCACGCCAGCAGAACTCATCACTGCGTTCACGGCCCATGCACAGGTTGGCGCGTACCGTGTCGTTGAACAGTGCAGGATGTTGCAACACCACGGCAACATGCTCACGCACCGTTTCCAGACCGATCTCTTGCTGGCTGCTGCCACCAAAGCGAATGGTCCCAGCCTGCGGCGTATAGAGCCCGAGCAGGAGTTGCACCAAGGTGCTTTTGCCACCGCCGCTGGCGCCGACAATTGCGACCTTCTCCCCTGGCGCGATGCTCAAGTTGAGGTTATTCAGCACTGGCTCATCGTTGTAGGCAAAGGTCAGGCCGCTAACCTCAATGCCCACCGTATCGCGCCCCTTGAACGGGTCAACCTGGCCGGGATACTGCGGCTCATCCTGGCGCGCCAGCAGTTCATTGATCCGGCTTAAGGCGCCGCCGGCGGCATAATAGGCGTATTGCAGGCTGAGCAACTGCTCGACCGGGCCGATCATAAACCACAGGTAACTGAACACTGCGAGCATCTGGCCGATCGACAGGTCGGAAAACAGCACAGTGAGCATGGCCGCCGCGCGGAACACGTCGATACCAAACTGAAACAGCAAGCCACTGGCGCGGTTGGAAGCATCGGTCTTCCATTGCGAGTTCACCGCAAAGTCGCGTACTTCCTTGGCCCGGCCACCGAGGCGGCCGAGGAAAAAGCCCTGACGGTTGCCGGCGCGGATTTCCTGAATGGCTTCCAATGTTTCCGTCAGCGCCTGGGTAAAGCGCGAGGTGCTGTCGTTTTCCAGTTTTTTAAGGTGTTTGACCCGCTTGCCCAACTGCACCGTGGCATAGATCACCAGCGGATTGAACAGCAGAATCAGCAACGCCAGCTGCCAGTGCATCCAAATCAGAATCGCCGAGGTGCCGGCCAGGGTCAGCATGGCCACCAGGAAACGGCTGAGGGTTTCGCCAACGAACTTGTCGAGGGTGTCCAGGTCCGTAACCAGGTGCGTGGTTACGGTACCGCCACCGAGGCTTTCATATTCAGCCAGGGAAATCCGCTTGAGGCGCTCGATCAGGCGAATACGGATGCGGTAAACGATGTCTTTGGAGAGGCGCGCGAACAACCGCGCCTGCAGCACGTTAAACACCAATGCACCGCCGCGCAGGAACAAGGTCAGCACCAGCATCAGGCCGATATAGCCGGCTGCTGTTTCCCAGTCGCTCGGCAGGAAGTTATCCATCACCTTGAGCGCGGCATCGCCGTCGTTGAGCAGCACTTCGTCGACCAGTAAAGGCAGCAGCAGCGGGATCGGCACGCTGCACAGCGTGGCCAAGACCGCGACACAATTGGCCCAGACCAAGGCTTTTTTATGCTGCAGGGCCAGCCGGCGTATTTCTGCCCAGCTCAGGCGATCAAGCATGTTCAACACGCTCCAGCCAGCGCGCCAGCAAGGGCTGCAACACATCAAGCGGTTGGTAGCCGTTCGTCAGCAGCGCCAGTTGGCCGTTGCGCTCAGCCAACAGGGTGGGGAAACCGGCAATGCCCAAATCCTGGCTCCAGCTAAAGTCGGCGGCGGTGGCTGCACGCTGCGCGGCGCTGTCGAATGCCTCGGCGAACTCGCTACGTGCAAGCCCAGCACGCTCAGCCAATTCCACCAATACGCTGGCGCGGGTGACATCTACGCCCTCTTTATAGAACGCGCGCTGAATCAACTGAGCCAACGGCCAAGTCAGTTGCGGGTCAAGATGGCGGGCTGTAACCAGGGCGCGGCAAGCCGGCTCGGTGTCGTACACCAAGCCTTCGGGCAAACCTTCATTAAAGTTGAACAGCTGGCCGGTGCTGGCATTCACCGCCTGCCAGTAACCCAGGTAACGCACCCGCGCGGCAGCATCAATGGCTACGCTGTCGCGGCGCAAACCACCGAGTACCAGTTGCAGGCCAACCCCGGACGCAGCGGCCTGCTCGGCGAGGGACTCCAGCACCGGGGCAAACCCCCAGCACCACGAACACATCGGGTCCATCACATACAGCAGGCGTGCGTGCATACTCAGGCCTCGCGCGCTTGGCGATGGTTGTAGCCCAAGGGGTGCGGTTGATTGCGCGCCTTGGCCAGTTCGATCTGACGCTGGCGCTCACGGGCGCCGGCGCGGGTTTTCTCTGGCAGCGAATCCCAGCAGTGCGGGCAGCTGACACCTGGGGTGTACAGTTCGGACTGACGATCCGCCACGGAAACCGGCGTACGGCAGGCGTGACACTGGTCGTAATCGCCTTCCGTTAGGTCATGACGCACGGTCACGCGGTTATCGAACACAAAGCAGTCACCCTGCCACTTGGTTTGTTCCTGCGGCACTTCTTCCAGGTACTTGAGGATGCCGCCCTTGAGGTGAAAGACCTCCTCAAAGCCTTCACCAAGCATGTAGCTGGAGGCCTTCTCGCAGCGGATGCCGCCGGTGCAGAACATCGCGACTTTCTTATGCTTGGCCGGGTCGAAGTGCGCCTTGATGTACTCGGGGAACTCGCGGAACGACTTGGTTTTTGGGTCTACCGCGCCCTCAAAGGTGCCAATCGACACTTCGTAGTCGTTGCGCGTATCGATTAGCAGTACTTCCGGGTCGCTGATCAGCGCGTTCCAATCTTTGGGCTCAACATAGGTGCCAACCTTCTGATTCGGGTCGACGCCAGGCACACCGAGGGTGACGATTTCCTTCTTCAGCTTGACCTTGGTGCGGTAGAACGGCTGTTCATCGCAATAGGACTCTTTGTGATCGATATCGGCCAGGCGCGCATCCTGGCCAAACCAGGCCAGCAGGCCATCAATACCAGCGCGGCTGCCAGATACGGTGCCGTTTATGCCCTCTTCGGCAATCAGCAACGTGCCCTTGATGCCGTTATCCAGCATGGCTTGCAGCAGCGGCTCACGCAGCTCATGAAAATCTGGCAGGGAAACAAATTTATACAGCGCGGCGACAACGATCTTGTCAGTCATGGGTATGTCCTTCAGTAGTCGCCCACGTAAAGGGCGGACTGGGATAAATAAAATTACCGCAAGCAATTGTTCACCTTGCTTCGCGGCGAGTTACAACGTGACCGCCAGGTGCAGCGATGCACAAACAAATACGCCGGCGCTAGGCCGGCGGGGGCGACAGTTTACTGTCCTTGAGGAACGCCGTGTAGAGGCGAATTGCCTCAGTGGCCGCCTTTACAGGTGGGTGAGGCAGGTGCCACGCCCTGCTGCGACCATTCATCCGGGGTGTAGGTGTGCAGCGCCAGGGCATGAATCTGCCCCATCAACTCACCCAGGCAGGCATACGTCTTCTGGTGACGTTTGACTGCATTCAGCCCCGCAAACTGCTCGCTGACGACCACGGCTTTGTAGTGGGTTTCCAGGCCACGGCTGTGCATGTGGCTTTCATCCAGCACTTCAAGGTGTTGGGGCTGCAGAGTCTGTAAAGCTTCCTGCAACAGATCGATCTTCGGCATCACGGGGCTCACTCAGGGCTTCTTAGGGGTTAGTTTTGTGGTCATTTCTGCCAGCAATTGATTGACCTTGGGCACTGCTGCTTCCAGCTTGCTCTGGGTCAATTGCGCCGATTGCGCCGTCAACGTAGGCATCTGCTCCAGCACTTTCTTGCCCAGCGGCGATTCGTAGAAGCGGATCAGGTCCTGCATTTCCTGCTCGTTGAACGTGCGGGTGTAGAGCTTGACCATGTCCGGCTTGAGTTTGTCCCAGCCCACGGCCTGTTCAAGGGCCGTATTGGCCTGGGCCTGATAGGTTTCCAGTACGGCCTTTTCACTTTGCGGCGCATTGCTCTCGGCAAAACGCTGGGCAAACATCTGCTGCACCTGGGCGTACACAGGTACCGCCAGTTTGTCGGCACGCGCCAATAACAGGAAGCGCTCGGCATCCTCGGCATGGCTCTTGGCATCGGCGAAAACCTGAGCGCTAGCGCACGTCAGTAATAAGGCAGCACAAAAGGCAGGTAAACGTGACATGTACTACTCCTGAACATGAAGAGCCCTGTTTGACTCAATTGACGGCATTTTGTGCCCAAGCGCTTGTCCTACTCAAGCATGGACGGCGGCCCAAGCAATTCACGCTACAACTGTGCACTGGCGCACAGCCTGCTTAAAGGCCAAAATGCCAGTAATTGTCGGGCTGACGCACACCGGCGCATGCTCGGTGGATTGTCCCGCAAGATTCAACATGCCCGCGCCCGTAAAGGCCAAGCATTCGCACACACATGGACGTGCCCAATGAACAGCCTCACCCTGCCTGAGCCTTTCGCCGCCCTCGCGCTATGCGACAGCCGCGGCCAGCTCAACCCTCAAGCGATTGGTTGGTCACCCCGGCCCATGGTTGATTGCGCCATCCCCGGCCATTTTGGTCGGCGCAAACGCTGGAACCACTGGTGCATCACCACACCGCACTGGATGCTGTCTTTTACCCAGGCCGACCTCGACTACCTGGGTTATGCCGCCGCCTATTTTCTTGACCTGGAAACCGGTCAGGCCGCAGCTTTCAGCCAATTCCACCTGCTCGGTCGCGGCCATGATCTGCCAGACCAACCGCAGAAAAGTCACGCGTTCAACCACCCTCACCTGCAATTACGTGTTGCTGAACAAGCGGGTCGCAGCTGCATTACCATCAATGCCTCGAGCATTGGCGGTCAGCCGTTGCAGGTTGATCTGGATGTCCAACGTCCGGCTCACCTCGACTCAGTCAACCTGGTCGCCCCGCTGGGCCCGAAGTGCTTCCATGCCACCAGCCGTCATCTTGGCCTGCCCTGCAGCGGCAGCGTGCGCTTGGGTAAACAGCAGTACAGCTGCCCCACCGGGCAAAGTTTTGCCTCGCTGGACTTCGGTCGTGGCGTCTGGCCGCTCAACAGCCACTGGACCCGCGCCGCCTTCGCTGCGCCAGGCGGCATTGCCGGCAACTTTGGCTCGGGCTGGACGGACTACAGCGGCCTGTCGGAAAACACCCTGTGGTTTGGCGGCGAACTGCAGCATCTGGATATACCCATCACAATAACCCAGTCACCGCATAGCTCGCTGGCGCCCTGGCAGCTGCGTAGCCCGGATAACAGCGTTAATTTGACCTTTACCCCACGCCAACGCCATAAGGCCTACCGCCGGCTAGGGCCGTTTTATGCCGATACACGGCAGTGGTTCGGGCATTTCGACGGGGTCTTGCATGGCCCGCAAGGCGAGCGCGTGCCCGTCCAAAACGCCCTTGGCTGGCTTGGCGACACTCGCGCACGCTGGTAGAAGAGCCTCAATGTTGAACCTCTGCGCCTAGTGAGCGACCTAAGCTGAGATAAGGCCGTGCCAGGCAATGGCCCGGCCATCCTTAATGCCGCATGCGCCACAATCAGGAGAGCCGCCATGAGCCGCACTGAAACCGACAGCCTGGGCCCGATTGAAGTACCGGATGAGGCTTACTGGGGCGCACAGACCCAGCGTTCATTGATCAACTTTGCAATCAGCCAGGAGCGCATGCCCTTGCCGGTGGTGCATGCCCTGGCGCTGATCAAAAAGGCTGCCGCACGCGTCAACCAACGTATTGGCGAGTTACCCGCCGACCTGGCCAGGCTGATCGAGCAAGCCGCCGATGAGGTGCTGGCCGGCCAACACGATGGGCAATTCCCGCTGATGGTCTGGCAGACCGGCAGCGGCACGCAGAGCAATATGAACGTCAATGAAGTCATCGCTGGGCGAGCCAATGAACTGGCCGGTAATGGCCGTGGCGGCAAGTCACCCGTGCACCCCAACGACCATGTCAATCGTGCACAAAGCTCCAACGATAGCTTCCCTACCGCCATGCATATCGCCGCTGCGCAGGCCGTGCAGCAGCAACTGTTGCCGGCCATCCGTGAGTTGCGTGAAGGCCTGCAGGAACAGGCCGAGCGCCATGCCCATCTGCTCAAGACGGGGCGCACGCACATGATGGACGCCACGCCGATGACCTTCGGCCAGGAGCTGTCGGCCTTTGTCGCCCAACTGGGTTACGCCGAACGGGCCATTCAGGTCGCCCTGCCCGCCGTCTGCGAGCTGGCCCAAGGCGGCACGGCCGTGGGCACCGGACTGAATTCGCCGCAAGGCTTTGCCGAAGCCATGGCCGCCGAACTGGGCCCACTGAGCGGCCTGCCACTGGTCAGCGCACCCAATAAATTTGCCGCCCTGGCGGGCCATGAGCCGCTGGTAACGTTGTCGGGCGCGTTGAAAACCCTCGCCGTGGTGCTGATGAAACTGGCCAACGACTTACGTTTATTGGGCTCCGGGCCGCGTGCAGGGATTGCCGAAGTCCGCCTGCCGGCCAATGAGCCTGGCAGCTCGATCATGCCGGGCAAGGTCAACCCAACCCAGTGTGAGGCACTGTCGATGCTGGCCTGCCAGGTGCTGGGTAACGACACCACCATTGCCTTTGCCGCGAGCCAGGGGCATCTGCAGCTAAACGTGTTTAAACCGGTGATCATTCACAACCTGCTGCAATCGGTACGCTTGCTGGCCGACGGCTGCCATAACTTTCAGCAGCATTGCATCGCCGGTCTGCAGCCGGATGCCACGCGCATGGCCGAGCACCTGGAACGCGGCCTGATGCTGGTCACCGCGCTCAACCCGCATATCGGTTACGACAAAGCAGCGCAAATCGCCAAACAGGCCTACCAGAACGGCACCACCCTGCGTGAAGCGGCGTTGCAACTGGGCTACCTGAGCAATGAGCAATTCGACGCCTGGGTGCGCCCGGAAAACATGCTGGAGGCCGGTCAACATGAGTGACGCAGCAAAGAGCGGTGCAACGCCCCTGGAAGGTGACGGCAAGCGCATCCTGATGATTCTCGGCACGCCGAAAAACAGCAGCCTGTGCCATGCATTAGGTGAAGCCTATGCCCAGGGCGCTCGCAGCAAAGGCCACGTGGTGCGCCAGTTGAAACTGGGGGAAATGAACTATGACCCGGTGCTGCACGATGGCTACGAGCAAAGCCAGCAACTGGAACCCGACCTGCTGGAAGCGCAGCGGCAGATTCATTGGGCCGAACACTTGGTATTCGTCTACCCGGTTTGGTGGGGCGGGATTCCGGCGCTGCTCAAAGGTTTTTTTGACCGCACTTTTCTGCCCGGCTTTGCCTTTAAGTACCGCAACCGCTCGCAACGTTGGGACAAACTGCTGAGCGGCCGCACTGCGGACCTGCTGGTGACAATGGACACCCCGCCTTGGTACTTCCGCTGGATCTATGGCGCACCCGGGCATCGACAAATGACCCGCACCATTCTCGGGTTCAGCGGCATCAAAACCCGCCGCCTGGCCGAATTCGCTCCGGTACGCCCCTCCAGCGAAGAACAACGCCAGAGTTGGTTACGCCGTGCGGAAGCACTGGGCGTGCGCGCTTAAACCGATCAAGCCAGCGCGGCCAAGCGCGCCTTCCGGGCGCGCCAACCCGTCAGCAGCGAAGGCCCGAGCGCAGTCAGCGCCGAACCCATTACCACCAGCACCGCGCCAGCGTAAGCCAACCAGTTGATCTGCTCCGGCTGCACATATTCAGGCCACCAACTGACTGCCAGCGCCACCGAGATAAACGTCACCAACGGCGTAATGGCCAGCGCCGCGCTAACCCGCGAGGCCTCCCAATGGGCCAGCGCCTCGGCAAATGCGCCATAGGCCACCAGGGTATTCAGGCAGCAGGCCAACAGCAGCCAACCCTGCAGCGGGCTCAACTCCAGCGCCTGCAGTGGATGCGCCCAGGGCGTTAACAGCAAGGCGCACGCCAGATAGATCACCATCATCACCTGTAGCGAGTTCCACACCGTCAGCAACTGTTTTTGCGCCAGGCCATAAAACGCCCAGACAAAGGCGGCCAGTAACACGGTCAATACGCCGGTGGTGTAAGCCGTGAGCGAGTTCAACAGCTCATCCAGACGCTGATTAAAGAACAAGGCAAAACCAACCAGCAGGACCAGCAAGCCAAGCCCCTGGCCCAGGCTGAAGCGCTCGCGAAAGACGAACAAACTGCTGATCAGCAATAGAATCGGCGCCACCTGAATCACCAGCTGGGTGGTGCCAGGGCTGAGCAAATTAAGGCCCACAAGGTACAGCACATAGTTGGCCGTCAAGCTGGCGATCGCCAGCAACAGTAACCACGCGCCCTTTTTGCCCAGCGGGCGAAACGCCGGTAAGCGCCTACTGGCGGCCAAATAAGCCAGCAGAATCGAGCCGGACACCAGCAGGCGAAACCAGGTCACCGTAACCGGGTCCATGACCTGTAGCACTTGCTTGAGTTTGATCGGCAGAACGCCCCACAACACGGCGGTCAGCAACGCGAGAAACAGACCGTAGAGCCAACGACCAGAAGAAATATGCATACCGGTTCCGCAATCAACGCCTCAACCTTTGCCCAGTGCAGGTTACAGCGGCGAACGCACAGTTTAAGGCGCCGACTCTAACCGGCACAGCTACAGCGAAGTGCCAGCAAAAAGCGCAACTGTACTGATAGCCGAACAACATCAGGCCAGCGAATTGGCGTCAAAACTCACCAAAAGCAGGTAAAACCTTGCAAATAACCCGCAAAAACGACCATCCATCGTTAACTCAGATAGATGATCCGGTGAGGTTTAGACTCCCTTTAGCAACTTATTCTTGCGGGAGTTCATCTATGTTCGGTCAACGCGCTATCGATCACAGCCCTGGCACTCACTATCGCAGCGAGCGTGTCAGCGCGGTCAACGGCCAATACTTCTTCTCCACCCGCGAGGGGTCATTGGAAGGGCCCTATTTCACGCGAACGGATGCGGAGCGTGAGATTGCTTTCTATATTCGCCGGATGATCCAGGCGAACGAGATCATCGAGAGCCGTGCGTTCTGAGCCATCGCACCCTGTAAACAAAAAACCGCGATCACTCGCGGTTTTTTGTGGGTTCAACGCAGATGCTGATCAGCGCACCGCTTCAAACAGCCCTGTTGCCCCCATGCCGCCACCCACGCACATGGTGACAATGCCGTAACGCAGGTTGCGCCGCTGCAACTCACGCACCAGATGGCCGACTTGGCGCGAGCCAGTCATACCAAACGGATGACCGATGGAGATGGAGCCGCCATTAACGTTGTACTTGGCGTTGTCGATCCCCAGGCGGTCGCGCGCGTACAGACACTGCGAGGCGAACGCCTCATTGAGTTCCCACAGGTCAATATCGGCAATACTCAGACCCTTGGCCTTGAGCAGCTTGGGCACCGAGAACACCGGGCCAATGCCCATCTCGTCCGGCTCACAACCCGCAGCAACAAAGCCGCGGAAAAACGCCAGTGGTTTGAGGCCCAGCTCAAGGGCTCTTTCCAGGCTCATGACCAGGGTCATCGACGCCCCGTCGGACAGCTGCGAGGCATTGCCCGCCGTTACTGAACCGTCATCAGCGAACACCGGCTTGAGCGCGGCCAGGCTTTCCAGGGTGGTGTCGGCGCGGTTGCAGTCATCATGGGCGACGATGCCATCAACAATGCTCTTCTCACCGCTGGCTTTGTCCTCGACCTGATACTTGACGTGCATCGGCACGATTTCATCGTCAAACAAACCTTCGGCCTGAGCTCGCGCGGTGCGCTGCTGGCTTTGCAAGGCGTAAGCGTCCTGCGCCTCACGGCTGACGTTGTAACGGCGCGCGACGATTTCCGCTGTTTGCCCCATGGGGTAGTAGATCCCCGGCACGTCTTTCTGCAGCACCGGATTGAACAGGTTCTGCGTGTTCATGCTTTTCAGGGTCATGGTGATCGACTCGACACCACCGGCCACGATCACATCGCTGCAACCGGACGCCACCTGGTTGGCCGCAATCGCAATGGCCTGCAGACCCGAGGAGCAATAACGGTTAAGGGTCATGCCGGCAACATTGATGCCCAGCCCCGATAGCACGGCGACGTTACGGCCGATGTTCATGCCCTGCGCGCCTTCGTTGGAGCCGGCACCGACGATGCTGTCGTCCACCAAAGCTGGATCGATGCCAGTGCGCGCCAACAGTGCATTGACGCAATGGGCCGCCATGTCGTCTGGACGGGTCAGATTGAACTTGCCGCGAAAAGACTTAGCCAAACCAGTCCGTACGCTGTCAACGATCACCACTTCACGCATGCTGCACCTCATTGTCATCGGGTTAAGTTGCCAATGAGAATAAGACCGAACAATCTCGCGCAGCGACGATCATTCATCAGGCGTATGCGCAACCATCCTCTAGCCCTGGCCCTCAGCCACTCAGTGCTTGTCGAACGCAGCCTCAAGTGCCTCGTTAATGGTGCGCAGCACTTTGATCCGGGCAAAGCGCTTGTCATTGGCTTCCACCAGCGTCCACGGGGCAATTTCCGTGCTGGTGCGGTCGACCATATCGCCCACCGCATCGCGGTACAGCGGCCACTTCTCGCGGTTGCGCCAATCATCTTCGGTGATCTTGAAGCGTTTGAAGGGGATCTGCTCGCGGGCTTTGAAGCGCTCTAACTGGGTTTGCTGATCAATTGATAACCAGAACTTCACCAACACCACGCCGGCTTCGCTGAGCTGCTCTTCAAAGTCATTGATCTCGCCATAGGCACGTAACCAGTCGCCTGGTTCGCAGAAGCCTTCGACCCGCTCCACCAGCACTCGGCCGTACCAGGAGCGATCGAACAGGGTGAATTTGCCGCGCGCAGGAATATGCCGCCAGAAACGCCAGAGATACGGCTGTGCACGCTCCTCCTCGGTTGGTGCGGCCACCGGCACGATACGGTACTGGCGTGGATCGAGCGCGCCAATCACCCGGCGAATCGCCCCGCCCTTGCCGGCAGCATCGTTGCCTTCAAACACCGCGATCAGCGAATGCCGACGCATGCGCTTGTCACGCATCAAACTAGAGAGCCGCGCCTGCTCACTGATCAGTTGCTCGGAGTACGCGTCCTTGTCCAAGGCCTGGGTCATGTCCAGGCTATCCAGCAGCCCGTGCTCCCCCAGACTGGAGGTCAGCGGTGCCGAATGAGGATGAGGCAGCGGCCGGCTCTTGGCCTTCAGCGCGGCTTGCAGGCCATCGAGCAGAATACGCCCGACAGTCAGGCTGCGGTAATACTCATCCACGCCCTCCACCACATACCAGGGAGCGTAATCGCGGCTGGTCCGGCGCAAGATGCGCTCACCAACGCGCACAAATTTGTCGTAAGTTTTCGATTGCTGCCAGTCCAGCGGGCTGATCCGCCAGCTGTGCAACGGATCGTCCTGCAGCGCTTTAAGGCGCGCCTTCATATGCTGCTTGGACAGGTGAAACCAGAACTTGAAGATCAGCGTGCCTTCATCACAGAGCATGCGCTCCATGCCCAGCGTGGTGTCGATGGCTTGGTCGAGTACCGCATTCTTAATGCGCTTATGCACGCGCCCTTGCAGCATCTGGCTGTACCAATTGCCAAAAAACACGCCGATGCGCCCCTTGGGCGGCAGTTGTCGCCAGTAGCGCCAGGCCGACGGACGCGCCAGTTCCTCATCGGTCTGCTGGTCGAAGGTGCTGACCTGAATCAGTCGAGGGTCCATCCACTCGTTGAGCAGCTTGACCGTCTCACCCTTGCCCGCCCCTTCAATCCCGTTGATCAGGATGAGGACGGCAAAGCGTCCTTGCTGTTGCAGCTCGTACTGCGCCTCCAGCAGAGCCTCGCGCAGGGCTGGCGCCTCAGCGTCGAAGGTGTCTTTATCGATGCAGCGGCCAATTTCGGCAGATTCGAACATGCTTCACTCCCTGACAATATCGCTTGAGCCTAGCGGATAAGCCGTGCCTTGGCTGGCCAAGCCCGTGCCGCCTTGCGGCTAACGCCGAGTAATCAGCCCTTGCTTGGCCACGCGCGTCAGCTGGCGCACAGTCTCTACCAGCTGCGCCGCCGTCGGCGCCTGGATCACCGCCATATCGAAGTGATTGCTGGCAAAGCGCGTCAAGGATTCACCATCGTGAACAAAATTAATCAGAAAAGTACGCGGCCCCGCCCAGCGCTTTGGCCAACCGTCGAGGTATCGCAGCAGCGTTGGCTGGTGGCTGCCGCCAAGCAGGATTTTCGGATTGCGTTGCACCAGCCCTGAGGTGATTGGGGCCAGGCGAATAAGCGGTTGGGGACAGGTCATCGGTGTGTCTCCGCCTCATTGGGTCCGCTGGGCAGCGGTGAGAGGCGACACCGAACCAGCGCTTTAGCGGTATTTCGAAGCCTCCGTGGAGTACTTCTTAAGGTTGTGCTGTGAGCAAGCAACCCGGCGCCCCGCAAGTAGCTGTTTAAATCGGCGCATGGATTGGCATCCTAGAGAAGGCCGCGTAAAGCTGTCAATACACGGCATCAAGCACGCGCCGCCAGCTAGCTGCTTAGTTAGTGGGAAAATCACCTCGCGCGGCTTTGAAGTGGCGTGCAACGCGCAGCCCCACAGCACGTTATTGAGGCCTCACGACGTCCTCGCAACGTTACGCGGCGTAACAGACCGCTCCACTAACACGCGGTTAAAAGCGGCAAAAATCAGATAAAACACCTGAAATAGAGCGCTAAAAGTCACTTCGCCTACTACTGGCACGCTTTCTGCCAATAACCCTCAGCTGATGTACACGCCGCAGGATCGGCGTTTTGCCTGCATGGATTGCCTTGAACAGCCCGATCAACCCTAGCGAGAGCACTCATGAACAACAATAAGACTCTGCTCGCCCTCTGCCTCGGCGCCGGTTTACTGGCCTCTGGCAACACTCAGGCCTTCTGGTTTGGCTCCTCCGGTTACACGCAAACCAAATACCCGGTCGTCCTGGCCCATGGCATGCTCGGCTTCGACAGCCTGCTCGGTATCGACTACTGGTATGGCATTCCGGGCGCGCTGCGTCGCGACGGGGCCAGCGTGTACATCACCGAGGTCAGCCAACTAAACACCTCCGAAGCGCGTGGCGAAGAACTGCTGGCACAGGTGGAGGAGATTATCGCCATCAGCGGCAAGCCCAAGGTCAACCTGATCGGCCACAGCCATGGTGGGCCAACCATTCGCTATGTCGCCGCCGTCAGTCCTAACCTGATTGCCTCAGCCACCAGTGTCGGCGCACCGCATAAGGGCTCAGCAACTGCCGACTTTATCCGTCAGGTGCAGCCCGGCTCGGCAGGTGAAACCTTGCTCGCGGGCATCGTCAATGGCCTCGGCACGTTGATCAACTTCCTTTCTGGCAGCTCTAGCACCAGCCCGCAAAACGCCTTGGGCTCATTGGAATCACTCAACAGCCAAGGTGCCGCGCGTTTCAATGCCAAGTTCCCGCAAGGTATTCCTACCACCGCCTGCGGTGAAGGCGCCTACAGCGTAGGCGGCGTGCGCTACTACTCCTGGAGCGGGACCAGCCCGGTGACCAACATCATCGACCCGAGTGACCTGCTGCTGGGTGCCACCGCACTGACCTTCAACGGCGAAGCCAACGATGGTCTGGTCGGCCGCTGCAGCTCGCACATGGGTAAGGTGATTCGCGACAACTACCGGATGAACCACCTCGATGAGGTCAACCAGACGTTGGGGCTAACCAGCCTGTTCGAGACCGACCCGGTCACGGTCTATCGGCAACATGCCAACCGCCTGAAAAACGACGGCCTGTAATGGATGTGCCAGGGGCTACAAACCGCCCTTGGCGTTTCTACAACCACCGTCTAAAGAGTGCCTGTGAAAAAAATCCTGCTGTTATCCCCGCTGCTGTTCGCCCTATGCCTGGCGTTGGCGCTTTACCTGCAACCGCTGGAAACACCTGGCCAGCTCAGCCGCAATACATCATCCGCCTTAGAGCCAGCAGTAACACAACCCTCAACGCCGACGCAGAAACAGCCGAATAACACAGCTGGCCCTTTGAAAAACCTGCCTGCCTCGTTCGGAGGCACAACGGTGGATGGCACCTTTCGTTTGGATGCCGATGGCAACCTGCTCATCAGCGAGGACATTCGACGGATATTCGACTATTTCCTCGCCGCCGCAGGCGAAGAGCCGCTGCGTACCAGTGTCGAGCGATTGCGCGCCTACATTGCCGCGCAGCTGCCGACCAATGCCCGAGGGCAGGCGCTGGCCCTACTCAACCAATACCTCGACTACAAACGCGAACTGGTGCTGCTCGAGCGCGACCTGCCACAGTCGGCCAACCTGGAAGCCCTGCGCCAGCGCGAGGCCGCGGTGCAGGCCCTACGCGCACGTATCTTTGATGCTCAGACCCAGCAAGCGTTCTTTGCCCGGGAAACGGCCTACAACCAGTTCACCCTGCAGCGCCTGGCCATCCTGCATAACCAGAAGTTGAACGATGCCGGTAAAGCCGCCGCTGTCGACCAACTGCGCAACAGCCTGCCTGCCGAGATGCAGGACACGGTATTGCCACAACTGCAAAATGAGCTGCGCCAGCAGACGGCTCAATTAAAGGCTGCCGGTGCCAAACCCGAACAGATTCGCCAACTGCGTCAGCAGCTGGTGGGGGCCGAAGCCACTCAGCGCCTGGAAGCACTCGACCAACAGCGCAAAACCTGGAAAAAACGCATCGCTCAGTACCGCCGCGACAAAGCCACTATCGAGAACAATACCGGCCTAAGCGACAGTGACAAACGCAGTGCCATTGCCCAACTGGTCATAGAAAACTTCAACGAGCGTGAACAACTGCGTTTGGAAGCCGCCGAACAGCTGGCGACTCAGAACACCTCACAACCCTAAAACGCTAAAACGCTAAAACGCTAAAAGCCCACCGAAGTGGGCTTTTAGCAGGCTGCTGCCGAATTGTTTAACGCTTAACCGGCGATGCGCTTGTCCAGCGACAGCTTGCCAGCACCTTCAAGCAGAATCGCCACACTAATGGCCAGCAGCGCCAGAGCGAACTCATAGCCGTTGTTGCTCATAAAAAAGCCATTGGCCAGGTGCACGGTAGCAATCGCCACCAGCATGGTCACTGCCAACACAGCAGCCGCAGGGCGCGCTAATAGACCGATGACTAAAGCCAGGCCGCCGAAGAACTCTGCACTGCCCGCCATCAGCGCCAGCAGGTAGCCTGGGGCCAAGCCGATACTTTCCATCCACTGGCCTACACCTTCCAGGCCATAACCGCCAAACCAGCCAAACAGCTTCTGTGAGCCGTGAGCGGCAAACGTCAGGCCAGCGATAATGCGCAGCACGGTCAGGCCGTAGCCCGCTTGAGTAGCAACAACAGATTTAATCAGCGTGTTCATATGCAGCGGTCCTTGTAGTGAGGAGTTGATGGCGTGCAGATTAAACAAATTTACCAATACTTAAAGCGGATAAAATCGCTACAACCGATCTAAAAAATCAATATATTTACACTTCTACCCGGCGCTACGGTTCCAGTAAATAGCGCTCGCGATCATAAGCAAGGTAGTACTTATTGACGCTATTCACATAGCTGACGACGCCCATGCCGATCTGCTCCATGGCCACACGTTCCACCTGAAAGAACCACTGGTTAGGGTTCAGGCCGCGCCTGCGCGCTTCCGCACGCAGGCTTTGCACCCGTTGCGGGCCCATGTTGTAGCCGGCCAGGATAAAAGCCATGCGTTCACGCTCGTTAAGCCGTGGGCTATTGAAATAGTTGCGGCGGATCATCGCCAGGTACTTGGCGCTGGCCTGCACATTGTTATCCAGCACATTGATATTGCTGACACCCACGCTGCGGGCCGCCGCCGGGGTAATCTGCATCAGCCCCGTGGCACCACCCGCCCCCCGTGCAGCCGGGTTAAGGGTAGATTCCTTAAAGGCCACGGCAGCCAAGGCCAGCCAGTCGAAGTTGTTTTGGCTGGCATAGCGCTGCAGCACCGAGCGCACCCGTTCCAGGCGCTGACGCTCAGTGCGACCGAGCGGGTAATGCACCTTGTACAAGCGCCGGTAAACACGCTGAAACGCCGCGTCCTGGTCCGCTGGGTCGCGGTAGCCCTTGAGAAAACGGTCGATGCTCGCGCCAAGCATTGGCGTATCGCGGCGCACATACCAACGCATGTCGCCGTCCTTGGACAGCGGCAAATGACGATCCAGGCGCAGCTTGGGCATGACCTTGGCCCAGCGCTCGGCAATCGGCTGCTCGACCGCCGTGACGCTGAAGATGCCCGCCTGGACCATTTCCAATACATCCTCGACGGCCAGACTGGGGTCGACCCATTCGACAATGATAGGGGAGCGCTTGCTGGCGATAAGCCGCTGGTTAAGCGCCCGGATGGCCTCACCCGCTACGCTGCCCGCAGGCAACGCCAGGCTGCGTCCGGACAACTGTTCAAGGTTCTGATAACGCCGGTTACCCTGCTTAGCAACGATGATCAGCGGCACATTGCTGCGGATCGCCACGCTGGCACTGAGTTTGCTGCCCGGCGGTATATTCAGCAGCTCACCCGGGGCGACCAAGTCACCTTCGCCACGCTGCAAGGCCGCGAGTAGCTGATCCTTGGCACGAGGGATGACTTTGAGCTTGAGCGTACGGCCATCACGCGCGTTACGGTTGAGGTACTGCTCGAAGGCGCGCATGCGCTGGTACTCAACGCCAATACTCTGCCCCTTGACCTCACCGGAACTGTTGCGGCTCTGGTTAACCAGCACGCGCAACTCACCACTGCTACGGATGCTCGCCAGGTCACGGGCGGCCTTGGCCCGTTCAACCTCTAATGGCCCAGCCACGCGCGCGATTGCCGTGCATGACAGCAGCAACAGGCAGCAGGTGAGCAGCACTCGCACCATCAAGGCTCCAGGGAAAAGTCGGCCGATCGCTCAGTGCAGCAGCCCATTGAAACAACCTACGTACAGGGCAACGGCCCCTCGCGCGGGGCGCGGAGGTTGGCACAGCCTGCCCGCGGATACCAGCAAGCACTCACACACAACATCACATAAACGTTTTAAGTCATTGTATTTATTAACTTTTAATCTATTCAAAAAGCTCTGCTATGCTGGCCTGTCAATTCAGCAGGTAGCACCATGCAACTCATCGATATCGGCGTCAATTTGACTCATCCAAGCTTTGCCGAACAGCGCGAAGCACTCCTCACTCGCGCTTATGCGGCGGGCATCCAGCAAATGCTGCTCACCGGTACCAGCCTAGGCGAAAGCCAGCACGCCCTGGAACTCTGCCGACAGTTGGATGATAGCGCCGAGCATTTGTTCAGCACCGCCGGTGTGCACCCACACGATGCGAACAGCTGGAACAGCGACAGCTACGCCGAACTCAAGGCCCTTCTGGCCGACCCCAGGGTGCGTGCAGTGGGCGAATGCGGCCTGGACTTCAACCGTGATTTCTCGCCACGCCCGCAGCAGGAACTGGTGCTCGAGCAGCAGCTGGCTCTGGCGGTGGAGCTACAGCTGCCCGTGTTCCTGCATGAACGCGATGCCGACGAGCGCCTGCTGGCAATCCTGCGCCACTACCGCGACCAGCTACCGGCAGCCGTGGTGCACTGCTTCACAGGGGAAAAACGCGCGCTGTTCAACTACCTGGATATGGACCTGCATATCGGCATCACGGGCTGGATCTGTGACGAACGCCGCGGCAGCCACTTGCATCCACTGGTCAGGGAGATCCCCCGCGGCCGTCTGATGCTGGAAAGTGATGCGCCCTTCCTGCTGCCACGCAGCCTGCGGCCAAAACCCAAGAGCGGCCGCAACGAACCAGCCTTCCTTGTAGAGGTGCTCCGTGAAGTGGCCCTGCACCGTGGTGAAGCCGAGCACGATGTGGCCGCCCACAGCAGTGCCAGCGCACAGGCCTTTTTCAATTTACCAAGCCTGAATGGCGCTCAATCGGCCAGTTGAGTGGGCCTATTGATAAGGATCAATAGGCCATGATTGGCTTTAGCCGATACTGCTGGCACTTTGCCAAAAATGATTTTTACCTAGTGGCCTAAACCCGATGGGCGCCTCGCCGATATAAGGTTTGTCGAACAACTGCCTTCGATTACCCAGCAAATCTGAATACCAGCAACCAACCTTCACAAGGAAGAGATGTGCATGAGTCACTGGATTAGCGATCTTTCCCTGAAATACAAATTCTGGGCTGTAAACGCGGTGGCTTTCTTCACCACCTTGTTGCTGGTGCTCTACGCCCTACATCTGGAACAACAATCGCATTACGACGCAGCCAAGCAGGCAGCGCAGCAACAGGCCCGCCTGTTAAGCCAATGGCCTCAAGACCAGGCCTTGCCAAGCGCCAACAACCTGCTGAGCTTTAGCGCGGATCAGGCCCCGCGCCTGCCGGACAACCAGGGCAGCGCCCTGCTCAACGCGCGCGGCTGGGTCGAGTTAAACGGCAGTGAGGGCCTGATCGGGGCTGAGGTTATTGTCCGGGATGACGGTCAGCGCCTGGCCGTCAGCGCAGTGGCGCCGAGCTTCAGCGATGTATTTTTCAACCGTGCCCTCAGCTATGCCGGGGTCGTCGCGCTATTGATGCTGCTGTTGCTGGCCGCTTCGCAATTATTGATTCGCTTCCTCCTTAGCCATCTCAACACCCTCAAGGACGTGATGCTGCAGGTGGAGAAAAGCGGCGACCTGAGCGCTCGCGTACCACTCGACTGCCGCGACGAAGTGGGCCAAATGGCCAGCGCCTTCAATGCCATGCAAGCCGGTTATCAACGCGTGGTGGGCATTGTGGCGCAGTCGGCGGCGCAGTTGGATGAAGGCGCCGAACGCCTGGCCGGGAATATGCGTGAAGTGCGCCACGGCATGCTTGAGCAACAAAGCGAAACGGAACAAGCCGCCACGGCCATCAACGAAATGTCCGCCACGGTTCACCATATTGCCGAACACACCGCCGACACCCGCGATCAATCGAAAACCGCCGAGCAACTGACCCGCAGCGGTCAGCAGGTGGTCAACCGCGTGGCACTTTCCATTTCCGGGCTGTCCAGCGGCGTGCAGCAAACCGCACAGATGATCGAACAACTGGCGGCCGACAGCCAGAAGATCGGCGGCGTGGTCAGTGAAATTCATGGCATCGCCGAACAAACCAACCTGCTCGCCCTTAACGCCGCAATCGAAGCGGCCCGCGCAGGCGAAATGGGTCGAGGCTTTGCCGTGGTTGCCGATGAAGTGCGCAACCTGGCCAAGCGCGTACAGGACTCCACCGACCTCATCACCCAGATGATCAACACCCTGCAAAGTGGCACCCGTGATGCCGTGGACTTTATGCAGGACAGCTCGATCAAGGCCGATGAGTGCGTCAAACAAGCCGATGAAGCCGGTCAGGCGCTGGCCGCTATCACCGAGTCCGTGGCGCACATGCGTGAAAGCAATACGCAAATCGCCGTCGCGGCTGAACAACAGAGCCAGGTGGCCGAAGAGATGAACCGCGCGGTAATCCGCATTCGCGATGTAACCGAACAGACCGTCAGCCGTACCGGCCAGTCGGCTGTCACCAGTGCCGACCTGGCCAACCTGGCCGGCGAGCTAAATACCGCCATTCGCCAGCTCAAGCTCTAGAGCGTGCTTAACGCGGCCTAGGCAAACACCGCCACGGTCTGGCGACTGATCGCCAACAGCTCCCCTGTTGGCGACCATAACGCTGCAGCCACATGCCCATAACCATCGCGAGCGTGCTCGATCTGCGCGCGATACAGGCACCAGTCCGCAATACTCAACGTGCTCATGGGCTGCACGAACTCAATGGTCCACGTCAGCGAGCTGCCAGGGGCTGGTGCCGTCAGATGCGGCAGCACCGCAGGCGGCCAGGCATCAACCAAGGCCAGCAGGTGGGCCTCATCGGCCGCCTCGATGCGGGTTTGATCGCGCAAACGCACCCAGCCGCCCATCTCCCGCGATGAGTTACCGCTAAACGGCATGCCACCAAAGGCCCAGCGCATGGCCAGGTGACGGGTAAATTCTGGGGTTACGTTGGGGATATAGGGCAGCTCTTGGCACTCATCGACCGGCTTGGCCTGCGGGGCCGGCTCGGCTTGGACCGCAATGCGTGAATCACGCCCGGCGCCGAAACTCCCCTGCACGATGGTCACCACCTGGCCATCTTGTACGGCCCGGCCCAGCACCTGACTGACAGCCTTGCCTTCACGCAGTACTTCCACGCTAAAGCTGATGGGTACATCCGGCGCAGCAGGGCCGACAAAAGTGATCGCTAGGGAGCGTGGCGGCCGCCCATCGGGCACCTGAGCACGCATGGCTTCGTACACCAACGCCGCCACCAGCCCGCCAAAGCTGGCGCGGCCCTGCCCCCATTGCGCGGGAATATGCACGGCCTGCGGGTTGTCGCGCACGGCTTGAAGTAACTCGGAAAAAACCATAACCACCTCAATCACTAAAGATGTCGGTGATCTTAGGACAAAGGCAGGGGGGATTGGCACGCCATTTCAGCCAAATAAGCCGAAGGTATATCGGCTGATCAGCCCTTCACGCGGGCAAAGGTCTTAGCCAATTGCACTAAAGCCAGATCAGCCTCTTGCTCAGCTTGCTGCATGGCTGCGCGCCAAGTGGCCACGCACGGCTGTAAATCGGCCTCGCTCTCGGCGCGTAGCAACCACTGCCAATGGTCGTGCCAATCACCCAATGCGGACTGGGCCTGTTTTAAGCGCATACGCGTGCGCCCGGATAAATCGCTCAATTGCGGATAAGCCTCAGCCGCATAGCGCAGGCGTTTGACCAGCAAGCGCAGGCGGTGACGGTCATGAGCCGGATCATGCAGCGCCTGCAGCAAACGTTGGCGATCCTTGCGCAAGCGTTTACCAATCAACCTATGCAGGCCACGCAGCTCTGCGCTGGCAGCCGCTTCTCGCCACTGCTGCGGCCACTCATCCAGGGCGCTCAATAGCTGTGCCAGCGCTGCACTGCTCAGTAGCGCGCTATAGCCCTGACGCAACAATGGCTGGCGCGCCTGCGCGGCCATACTGAGCCCTTGCTCATGCAAATAACCGTGCAGCACCTCAAGGTCACGCAGCGGCCCCGTCACGCGGCCTAGCTCGGCTGCGCGCTGTTGCAGGTCCGCGCAGGCCGTCAGTGCCGTTAGCGGCCGCAACAGGCTGCGCAGTTGACGCAAGGCAATGCGCAGATCATGCAGCGCCTCACTGTCTGTGTCCGCCTGCAGCCGCTCACGGCAGGCAAACAGGCGAACCTGTGTGCGCACAACGTGCTGCTGTATCTCACCCATCAAGCCTTGCATCGCCTCACTCCTGTGAAATCGTGCCCCCAGCTTATGCGCTTATTGATTTGCCACAAGTGCTCAACCGCTAGGGCTGCACACGGGTAAATCGCCAAGGTAATGCCCGGCGCAGTGCCTTTAGACGCTGACGCAGTTGCACGGCGCTGAGCATTTGACCGGCATAGCGCTGCGCCTCGAATGCCGCCGCAAACCCTGCAATCGCCTGCGCCTGCTCAGGTAACAGTAAGCCTGCCCTAGCGGCATAGTCTCGCGGGCCTTCGCCGGGATGTCGCGGTACACCATGACGCGCCAGCAGTGCCTCGAAACGGCGGAACAATCGCTGCTGTACGTCACGCTCACGCTGCCAAGGTTTGAACAGCCAGAGCGCGAGCATACCCAGCAGCACGCCACCACCACCGACCAAGCCGATGACCAGTGACTGGGCATCGACCCGGCCCAACCAGCGCTGCAGAAACTCCAACTGCTGCTGGCTCTGGTAGCCCAGTACCCAACGCTGCCAGCCGTAATTCACATTGTCCCAAGCCAGGCGCAGCTCATTCAGCCAACTGAGATTGCGATAGCGCAGTGGCGAAAAGGGCGAGTCCTCAAGAAAACTCTGCTCACCGGCCAGGGCTTCCTCCAGGCCTTGGTCGATCCGCTCGGGCGCCACCTGAAAGGTCGGATCAACACTGACCCAGCCACGTCCTGCCTGCCAATACTCGACCCAGGCATGGGCATCGAATTGCCGCACCTGCACGTAGTTGCCCGCCGGGTTGAACTCGCCGCCTTGATAGCCCGCCACCACCCGCGCCGGAATCCCAGCCGCGCGCAGCACAAAGGTCATCGCGCCGGCATAGTGGGCACAGAAGCCGCTGCGCGTCTCGAACAAAAAGTCATCGATATTGTTCACCCCCAGCGCGGGCGGACGCAGGGTGTAGGCATAGGGCTCACGGTTGAAGTGGCTGAGTAGCGCCTGCACCAGTTGCTCAGGCTGCGGATAGTCGCGCTTGAGTTGCTCAGCCCAGGCGCGACTGCGCGGTTCGCCTTGCGCCGGCAGCTGCAAGGCCCGGTGCATGAACCCAGCGGCCAATTGCGGTTCCCGCAACGCCTGCGGCCAGGAGCTGACCTGATAGATCAACGAGCGATCCACCGGCTGTCGACGCTGCAGGCGAAAATCACTCATCAGCCGCGTCTGTTCTAGATTGGTTTGCGCCACATCCAGGGCGAACAGCCAGCGCTGCCCGCTCGGTTGCATAACGATGCTGTAGTTCAACGCCTCACCGCGCTTCTGCCACTGCGCACCGGGAGCAAACTCGGCGTAATCGGATTGTGACCAGCGCCGCCCATCGAAGCGATCCAGGGTCAAGGCACGCCAATACAGCTCACTGCGTGGCGGCGTTGCACCGTCGAAACTGGCGCGAAACGCCAACGCGGCGGAGCGACTGAGGTCGGCAATATCCGCCGGCGCCATGCTGTCTGACAGGCCGGTAGTGGCCTTGTCGTTGGGCACCGGCAACGACCAGAGCGGCCCCATGCGCGGGAAGAATATAAACAGCAGCAGCATCACCGGCAGCGCTTGCAGCATCAGGCTGCCAGCCAGGCGCGCGGTTGGCCACGGTTGGGCGGCCAGGCTGCTCTGCTGCAGGCCAATCAGCGCGGCAAGCAAGGCGGTCACCGGCAACAGGCTGTAAAAGGCCATCAGCATGCTGTCATCGAACAGGTAGGCGGTGACCACCACAAAGAAGCCGAGGAAGATCAGCACCAGCGCATCACGCCGCGTGCGCATTTCCAGCAGCTTGAGCACAAACGCGGCGATCAGCAGCACCACCCCGGCATCCAGTCCGACCAGGCTGCCGCGGGACACAAGCACCCCCACGGCTGCCGCCAGCATCAACGCGCCCTTGGCCCAGGCATTCGGGTAGCGCGCGCGCATGCGGAATATCTGAATCCGCCAAGCCGCACTGCCCAGCCACAGGCCGATGATCCAAAACGGCAAATGACTTAGGTGCGGAATAATTACCAGCAGCTGCGCCACCAGCAGCCACGTCAGGCTGACCCGGGGAATTGTCATGACTCGGCTCATGACGCACGGCCAAACAGCGCCAGCGCGCGCAAGCAGGCATCACGATGCAGCTCGCCGCTGTCGGCGCTCAACAGCTGGCCCGGCAAGCTCAGGGCAAATGGCTGCTGGCGCTCGGCCAGTTGCAGCACCCAGTGGCAGAGTAATGACAGGCGCGTTTCAACATCACCGGGCATGGCGTCGAAATCCAGATGCAGATCGCGCCCGCTGATCGAAGCAAAATCCTTGACCAACAGGCCCTGGCCTCTGGAATAGGCCTTCCAGTGCAGACGCCGCTTGGAATCACCCGGCTGATAGTTTTTCAGCCCTTGGTAATCATCGACACCCTGGCCATGTGCACGACTGCCCTCCTCGTCCTGATCGTCACTGGCCCCGGCGGACAGCGGCAACTCACCCGGCAAGGGCCGCGGATAGACCAATACGCGCTGGTCCAGGTCGAGCCAACTCCAAGCCACCAAAATCCCCAACGGAAAGCGGCTTTCGACCCGCAAACGGCCTGGCCGCAGCCAGCCGCGCTGCAACGCAGGCAGGTTCAACTGACACTCGCTCACGCCTTGAGCCGGCACGTCTAGGGTCTGCAACTCGGCCGGTGGCCAACCCAGGCTGACGGCCTGATGCGGCCGCTGACTGCTTTCCAGGCGTACACGAAAACCGGCGGGCTCGCCGACAAACACCGCCGGGGTGCTGCCGGCCTTGATGATCAGCCCTGCCAGGTTGCGGTAGGTGTGCAGAATGGCGACAACAAACACCGAGCCCAACAAAAACGTCAGGGCGTAAGCCAGGCTGTTCTGGTAATTGATTGCGGCCAGCAACATCAGCAGCAACGCCGAGATAAAGGCCGCGCCGACCCGGCTGGGGATGATAAAAATCCGCCGTTGGTTGAGCCGCACACTGGCGGCGGGCGGAATGCGCCGAGTCAGCCAGCGATTCCAGCGTGGCCTGAGCTGAGCAATCAAAGCGCCGGCACCTCACGCAGCAGCCACTGCACCAAACTGCCCGCCCCATGCCCGGCCGGGTCGGCACGTTCACGCAGGCGATGGCCGACCACCGAAGGCAACACCGCCTGCACATCTTCCGGAATTACATAATCACGCCCGGCGAGAAACGCCCAAGCCCGCGCCGCGGCGAGCAGTGCCAGGCTGGCCCGCGGGGACAGGCCCCAGGCAAATTGCGGCTGGGTGCGGGTGGCATCGACCAGACGCAGCACATAATCGACCAACGCATCGCTGGCGCGCACCTTCGGCACCTCAGCCTGAATCAGCGCCAATTCAGCATGATCCAGCAGCGCCGGCAAACTGGGTAACAAGGAACGTCGCGAATCACCGAGCAACAGGGCTTTTTCCGCTGCTTTGCCGGGGTAGCCGAGCGACAAGCGCATGAGAAAGCGGTCCAGCTGCGACTCAGGCAAGGCAAAGGTGCCGCCCTGGCTCACCGGGTTTTGCGTGGCAATGACAAAAAACGGTTCAGGCAACGGTCGGGTCGCGCCCTCGATGGTCACCTGGCCCTCTTCCATAGCCTCAAGCAATGCGCTCTGGCTTTTCGGCGTGGCGCGGTTGATCTCATCGGCCAGCACCAGCTCGGCAAAGATCGGCCCCGGATGGAAGATGAACTGCCCAGTGTCCTTGTCGAACACCGAGGTGCCAAGGATGTCCCCCGGCAGCAGGTCAGAGGTGAACTGGATACGCTGAAAACTCAGCCCCAGTACTTTGGCCAGGGCATGGCTGAGGGTGGTTTTGCCCATACCGGGCAAGTCCTCAATCAACAAATGGCCTTGGGCTAACAGGCAAGTCAGCGCCAGGCGTACCTGCGGCTCCTTGCCCAAGAGCACGTGATTGACCGTCTGCAGCACAGTTTCCAGTTTGGCGCGCATGAACCACTCCTAAAGGCTAGCGGACGATGCTACTGCGCGATGCGGCCAGGGCATAGCCACTGGAAACCTTTACTGACGAACTTGTGACACGAACAGCTCAGGACGGCCGTTTTAGATCAAAGCGCTCGGTGGTGCGTGAGTAGGCCGCACCGCCGAGGCGACCAATCAAGTCGAGCTTGCCGGCATCAATGCGACCCTGCTCGTTGAGCACGCGCTCATCGATATGCGCCAACAGCACTTCGGCAAACAACAGGTGGCAGTTAGGTGCCGCCTTTGGGTAAGGCATGGCCTCAACCAAACGGCACTCGAAAGCCACGGCCGCCCCGGCCACGCGCGGTGGCTTAACCTGCACCGACGACAGGCTGGCGATGCCACAGTGTTCAAATTCGCTGATGGCGTGAGGCAATAGCGCCGCGCTGGCGTTCATCGCCTCGGCCTGCTCGAAAGACACCAGTTGAATCACCAGCTCGCCACTGGCCTGCACATTCAGCAAGGTATCTTTCAGGCTGCCATCGCCCCGGTGATTGACGTTGATCAGCAGGGTCGCGGGGTCATCACTGATCACGGTAAAAAAGCTGAACGGCGCCAGGTTACTGATCCCGTCTGCCGACAGGCTGGAGACCCAGGCAATAGGGCGCGGCGTGATGGTCGAGGCTAACCAGCGGTAACGGTCAAGCGGTTCAAGGGTGCTGAAATTAAGCTGCATTAGCGCCCCGCTCGCGATTCACGGATGTAGAAACGCGCACGCTCAGACTTCGCGGTGCAGCCTTCGTAGGCTTCAAATTGTTGCTGGGTTTTCGCCGCGGTCAGCAGCGACAAGGCTTTGGAATAACTCACGGTGCCGGCAAAACCCTCGGCCTTGGCCAGGTCCAGTTCACGCCAGGCGGCATCTAACTGGTTGGCACAGCTGTCGCGATAAGCGGTTTTTCCGGCGCAGCCGCTGAGCACCAGCAACACCATAGGCAACACAATCCACAGTTTCATCAGCTAACTCCAGGAAGAGAGACATACTTTGCTTGCGTATCAGGACGCGTAGCCACACCTGATCGCCACGCATTCACACAGCCTTTCAGACGCACAAAACAGATAAAAGTGCCCACACCTCATGCAACCGGCACTCACGCGTGAATGCCGTGGATACTAGCAAATCGCGCCTTGGCGGCGCGCTCTACCGCGCGTATGTTCACTGCATAACGAGTTACGGAGGACAGGCTGATGAGTAAGCGTATTGCGCTGGTATTGGGTTCCGGAGGTGCGCGTGGTTATGCGCATATCGGTGTCATCGAAGAGTTGGAAGCCCGTGGCTATGAAATTGCCTGCATTGCCGGCTGCTCCATGGGGGCGGTGGTCGGCGGGATTTACGCCGCCGGCAAGCTCAATGAATACCGTGAATGGACGCAAAGCCTGGATTATCTGGACGTATTACGCCTGCTCGATGTGAGCTTTAGCCTGGGTGCGATTCGCGGCGAAAAAGTCTTCGGCAAGATTCGCGAAATGGTCGGCGAGATCGACATCGAAAACCTGTCGATCCCCTTTACTGCAGTGGCCACCGACCTCACCAATCAGCAGGAAATCTGGTTTCAGGAAGGCTGCCTGCACCAGGCCATGCGGGCTTCGGCGGCAATTCCCAGCTTGTTCACCCCGGTTATTCAGGGCAATCGGATGCTGGTCGATGGCAGCCTGCTTAACCCACTGCCCATCGTGCCGGTGGTGTCGAGCCACTGCGATTTGATTGTCGCGGTCAACCTCAACTCGAATAATCAGCGCCAGTACGAGCTGCCGATAATCGAGCGCACACCCGCACTCAAAGGGCGTTTCGACCTGCTGATGAGTTCATTGGGCTCGCACCTGCCTTCGTTCAAACGCAAACACGGCGAAGATGACGAAATGCTCTTGCTCGAAGAGCGCGACAGCAGCGTGCAACCGGAAGCCATGAATCCTTGGCAGCAGAATGCCCGAAGCAGCTTGAACAAGCCCGCCGCACCAAAATCCGCCAGCGGCTCGCGAGTTGCCGATCTCAGCGGCCCTGCCTCGCTGCTTGAGTTGATCAACCAAAGTTTTGAGGTCATGCAGACTTCATTGGCACAGTACAAGATTGCCGGCTACCCGCCGGACATCCTGATCAACGTGCCCAAGCGGGTCTGCCGTTTCTTTGAGTTCTACAAGGCCCCGGAGCTGATCATGCTCGGCCGGCAGATAGCCAGCGACACGCTGGATAAATACGAGCGCGGTGAGCGCTAGCCACTGAGCAGCTAACTGCGCGGCGGCTCGGCAGGCTCAGCACTGCTGGTGCTCGAAACGGGAGTTCCTACCCAGTCACTCAGCAGGCTGTAGGCCACTGCCAGCAACGTTGGGCCAAGGAACAGGCCCATAAAGCCAAACGCCAGGATGCCGCCAAACACCCCAAGCAGCACCACAATCAACGGCAAGTTGCCGCCGCGGCTGATCAGGTAAGGTTTGAGGATGTTGTCGACGCCGCTGATCACAAAGACGCCCCAAATCAGCAGGAAGATGCCCATGCCGACTTCGCCCTGCCAGAACAACCAGGCCACAGCGGGGCCCCAGATCAGTGGTGGCACCATGATCAGGCTGAAGCCGAAGGTCATCATCCCCAACACCAACGCACCGGGCACTCCCGCAATGGTAAAGCCAACCCAAGCCAGAATGGCCTGCGCGGTGGCCGTACCGATCACCCCGTTAACCACCCGCTGCACCGTGCCGGCCACGAGTTCCAAGTAGTGGTCGGCGCGATCACCAATCAAACGCTGCAACAGGCTTTGAGCAAATGCGGCAAGGCGCGGCCCATCACGGTAGAAAAAGAACACCAGAATCAAACTCAGCGCCAGCTCCAACATGCCACCGCCAATCTGCGCACTGCGTGCCAGTAGCCAGTTACCCACCTGCCCGAGATAAGGCCGTAGCGTGGCGAAAAACGCGGCGCCCTGTTGGTCGATGGTCAGCCAGAAACTCACCAGGCGGTCCCCCACCAGCGGTACGCCGGCCAGCCAAACAGGCGCCGGCGGTAATCCTTCGACCTGAAAGCCCTTGAGCAAGGCGGTGACATCCTTGATGTGATCCGCCAGGTTGAACCCAAGCATGACCAGCGGTACGGCAACCATCACGGTCCAAACCAGCGTCAGCAGCCCCGCCGCCAACGCCTGACGCCCGCCGAGCAAACGCGTCAGCACGCGCATCACCGGCCAGCTGGCAAACGACAGCACCGCGGCCCAAAACAGCGCCGACCAGAACGGCGCCAACACCCATAGGCTCGCGCCTAATAAGAAAAGCAGCAGTATCTGCACCAGCAGCCGATCGTTATTGGCCATTCGCCCTGCTCCCTGCACAACAAAAAAGGCTCTGCCATAAGGGCAGAGCCGGAAGGTTTTAGTGCGACAAGCCTACGCCACTCAGGTTCTAACGCAGCACGTTAAGTTGTACACCGCTGACATCAGGCTCACCCAACTCCAGACGGCTGGCACGTACACGTTGTGCAACGAGCGCTTCACGCCAGGCTTCAGCCTGGGCACCGCTGATGCTTACACGCAAAGTACTGTCGAGCCGCAGGCTACGCGCCAGTAATTCAGCCCACGCCGCGCTGGGTTCGACCTGTTTGGCCAGGCGCAGTTCACCGGTGCTTTTCAGCTGGCGCTGCAGCGTCGCTGGGGATGGCAAGACCTCACCCAGTGCCGCATTGGCCGTGAGTAATTCGGCATGCAGATAGGCGCGTTTGTTGCCGCGGGTGATGCTGTACAACGCCAACAGGCTGTCTTGGCGGGGTTCAGCCAGGCGCATCAAGGCATAGGTTTGCTCGTCATCCGCACCCGTCAGCTTGGTGTTGTCGAATACCGCGTTCGCCCACAGGCTGCTTGAGCCGCACTCACGGCCCACGCACCAGTACAGCAGCTCAGCATCTTGCGCTTGCAGGGCTTCGCGGGCATTGGCGAACACCTCATTAGCCGAATGGGTGCGCGGCAACTCATAGGTCACAGCGGTTAGATGGCCTTGAGCGGCGACTTCGCGCTCGTAGCGCAAGGTGCCACTGATGCGCCGTATCGAGCCTTGCGGGTAGATGCGCTCCTGCTCAGCCACATCCTTGAAGCTGACAATCGTGCTCCCGGCAAAACGCGGCAGCACCTCAAGGTCATGACTGCCCGGTACATCTGCGCTCGCAGCGGCACTGGCCAGCAGCAGGCTTAGGCCGAGGCAGTAAGTATTAAGCCGGCTCATTTGATCAACATCGACTGGGCGGCTTTGACGATTTTCTCGCCATCTTCTTCGCGCGGCGGCACCAACAAACCGCGCTGCACCGCTGGGCGTTCGGCCAGTTCAGCCATCCAGCGCTGCAAATGCGGCAGCCCGTCGACCGAGACCCCGGCCCAGTCGTGGATCCGCACCCAGGGATAGGTGGCGATATCAGCGATGCTGTAGTCATCCGCGAGGTACTGCGCTTCACTCAAGCGCGTATCGAGCACCTCATACAGACGTCGTGTCTCACGCTGGTAGCGGTCGATGGGGCCTTGCAGCTTTTCCGGAAAATAGCGGAAGAACACATTGGCCTGCCCCTGCATCGGGCCGACGCCCCCCATCTGGAACATCAACCACTGAATCACCCGCGAGCGACCTTTGGCATCGCTGGGCAGCAATTGACCGGTTTTTTCGGCCAGGTACAACAGAATGGCGCCGGACTCGAACACCGCGAAATCATCGTTGTCGCGGTCAACAATCGCCGGAATGCGACCATTGGGATTAATCTTGAGGAAGGCCGCAGCCTTCTGCTCCTGCTTGTCGAAACTCAATGCCTGCACGTTATACGGCAGCTGCAGCTCTTCCAGTGCGATGGACGCTTTATGGCCGTTGGGGGTGGCGGCGGTATACAGGTCGATCATGCGAATCTCCGTGGCTATCGCCACACCTTTCCCCAGTTGCCTTCAGCAAGTCAAGCCGCGCCCAGGAAAGCTTTGAAACAGTCTGCTACCAAGCCCGCGCCTACGTCGTCATCCAGGTGCAGATGATGGCCGCCAGGCAATTGCGCCACCTCGACAGCCAGCCCCGCAAGCAACGCATTGATATCCGGTTGCGCCAGCAACATCCCTTGCTGCGCCATCACCAACTTAGTCGGGCACTGCAGGCTGCGCGCAAATGCCAGGGCGTGGGCATGGGTCAGGCGCAGCGGCGATGGCAGGGTCAAACGGCTGTCGGTACGCCAGGTGTACCCGCCGGGCACCGGCATCAGGCCACGCTGGGCGAGCAGCTCGGCCGCCTCACGGCTAACCGCGCCAACGCCACGCATGCGTGCTTCAACCGCGCGGGAAAATTCGCCGTATACCGGTTTACGCTTACCGGCCAGCGCCAGCTGCGCCTTAAGCGCTTCACCGAGCTTGTGCGGCGCGCTGTCTGCTTCACCAGTGTAAGGAATCAGCCCATCGATCAGCGCCAGGCGCTCGATACGCTCCGGCATGGCCGCCGCCAGCAGCACCGAGACAATCGCGCCCATCGAGTGCCCCAGCAGAGCAAAGCGTTGCCAGCCGAACTGCTCGGCGACCTGCAGCACGTCGTAGGCATAATCCCAGATGGCATAACTGCCGCCGGGCGGCCGGTGATCGGAATGGCCGTGCCCGGCAAAGTCCAGGGCCACAATGCGCATCCCAGGCAACAAAGGGGCCAGCCGGGCAAAGCTTGCGGCGTTATCCAGCCAGCCGTGCAAGGCGATCACTGGCTGGCCATCTTCAGGGCCATACAGATGGGCGGCTAATTCAATGTGCGGTAGGCGCAGGCGCACCTCTTCGAAATTCAGGCTCATGCGCTTTGCTCATTTGTGGGCTGGCCGGACCAGCGCTGGAAGAGTTTTTTCAGCAGCTCTGCGGTGTCCTGCGGGCGCTCAAGTGGAAACATATGGCCGCCCGGCAGCGTCAGGTACTCACCTTTCGGCACACGCCGCACCAGGTGCGTGTGGTGCGGCATGACCACTCGGCTGTGCCGTCCACGCACCATGGCCAGCGGTACTTGCAGCTGCTGCGGGCGCCCAGGGCTGGTGTGCGGCACGCTGCGATAAATGCTGATTTCCGTGGCGGGATCAAAGCGCAGGCGCAGGCTATTCGTGCTCGCCTGCAGGCCATGCTGGACATAAGCATCCAGACATTCGGGATCAAAGCGGCGGAACAGACTCTTGGTGGCGAAATAGCCGCGCGCTTCGGCCAGATCGACAAACTCCTCACGCCGGCCCAGGGTGCGTCCGGCGGGAGTAATGCGGTCAATAAAACCAAAGCGTTTGGCCGCACGGATTACGAGCTTGTCGGCCAGGGTCAGCACTGGGGAATCGAGCATCACCACCCCACGGTACAACTCAGGTCGCAGCAAGGCGGCGTGGTAATGCAGCACGCCGCCCAATGAATGCCCGACGCCCCATACCGGTTGCTGATTGGCTTCAAGATGATGAATCAGCTCATCGACCAAATTGCTCCAGTTGTCATTCACCGGAAAGCGCGGGTCATGGCCATGCTGGTCAAGGTGCTGCACTGGGTAATCAGGTGCCAGCGCGCTAAACAACTTGCCGTAGGTGGCCGAGGGGAAGCCGTTGGCATGGGCGAAGAACACAGACTGAGTCATGGCAGGGGCTTATCAGGGAAATTGGACTGATTGTCCGGCAGTGTTCGCCAGGCAGCAATGACAAAACGGCCAGTGAATGACGGCACTGTCGTCAACGCTGATGGGAGGCCCGTCAGCCGCAGTCGCACTGACGGCGTGCCTGCTTAGCGTTGAGCAGGAGCGTTTTCACCCAGCGGCATGATGGCCATGGTCAGCCGAGAAATACAGCTGGCTTTGCCATCTTCACCACTCAAGCGAATGTCCCAGACGTGGGTGGTGCGCCCCAGATGCACCGGCCGCGCCACCGCAGTGACCCGACCACTGCGCAGGCCGCGCAGGTGGTTGGCATTGACCTCCAGACCGACGCAGTAGAACTTGCTGCTGTCGATGCACAGGTGGCTGGCGGTGGAACCGAGGGTTTCCGCGAGTACCACGGAGGCGCCGCCATGCAGTAGGCCGTAGGGCTGATGAGTGCGTGCGTCGACCACCATGCTCGCGGTAATCGACTCGTCATCAAACGACTCGAAGCGGATATCCAATTGCTCGCCGATGGTGTTTTTCAGAATCGCATTGAGCTGTTCGAGGTTGGGGGATTGCTGCCAGAGGGCCATAAACAGTCCTTAACGGTAGGTACCTTGAGAACGTGGCCGGCAGACACGCCGGCCACGCGCGTGATCACTCGTGCCAAAGCACGGCTTCGCTGCGTTCGGTCCACTCGCCAAAGCGTTCAGCGTAGGCGCCTTCCACAACCGCACGTTTGATTTTCAGGGTTGGCGTAAGGAAGCCGTTGTCCACCGCCCAGACGTCCTTAACCAGGACCAAACGCTGCAGCCGCTCATGCTTGTCGAGGTTCTGGTTGACCTGCACCAGCAGCGCTTCCAGGCTGCTTTGCAGCTCGCCGCGACCACCATTAACGGCTTCATTGCGCCCCACATCGGAGAGCACGCATAAAGCCATGGGCTGAGTCATGCCATCGCCCACCACACACACCTGCTCAATGCGCGAATGTTCACCCAGGCGGTTCTCGATCGGTGCCGGCGCGACGTACTTGCCTTTGCTGGTTTTGAAGATTTCCTTGATCCGCCCGGTCAGGCGCAGGTTGCCCTGGGCATCCTGTTCACCTTTGTCGCCGGTGCGCAGGTAGCCATCGGCGGTCATGGTTTCTGCGGTTTTTTCCGGGTCTTTGTAATAGCCCTGCATGGTCGCACCACTGCGCACCAGCACCTCGCCATCTTCAGCGATCCGCACCTCAACACCTGGGCTGTTCTGCCCGATCCAGCCCTGTTGGAACTTGCCCGGCCGACAGACATGTGAATAACCACAGTTCTCGGTCATGCCGTAGACCTCCAGCACATCCAGGCCCAAACGTTTGTACCAGTTGAGCAGCGCCTCAGGCACCGGCGCTGCACCAGACAAGGCGTAGCGCACCGCATCCAGGCCCAGACCGACCAGTACTTTCTTGCCTACGATACGGCCGATGATCGGCAGCTTGAGCAGGAAATCCAGCTTCTCAGCCGGCATCTTGCTGTAAACACCCATCTGGAATTTGGTCCAGATGCGCGGCACACCGAACATCACTGTTGGCCGCGCGCGCTTGAGGTCTTCGAGAAAGGTGTCCAGGCTTTCGGCGAAGAAGATCGTCTGCCCGGCGTAGATCGACGCCAGCTCGACAAACATCCGTTCGGCCACGTGGCACAGCGGCAGGTAGGACAGCACTCGATCATCCTCACCGACGCCAAACAACTCGGTGGCACGGCTGGCGGCAAAACCGAAATTGCTGAAGTGATGCATCACGCCTTTCGGCGTGCCGGTGGTACCGGATGTATAGATGATGGTAGCCAGCTGGTCGGCCGCCGCCTTGGGGTTGTCCTGAATCGGCGCGCAGGCCTGTAGGTCATCCCAAGTAAAGCTGAACTCACCCTGCGGACGCAGTGGCAGGCCGATGGTCGGAATATCCTCCGGCACGCCCGGTGCCATGCTCGGCCAGTCATCCAGCTTACCGACGAACACCAGCGCCGCTTCGGAGTGACGCAGCACCTGGCCGACTGATTCCGCAGTGAGGTTGGGATAGAGCGGCACCGAGACGTGGCCTGCCATCCAGATCGCCAGGTCAGCAATGATCCAATGCGCACAGTTTTTGGAAATGATCGCAATGCGACTGCCCTGCGGCAGTTCGCGGCTACGCAGCCAGTTGGCCGCACGCCGAGCCTGCTCGCCGACATCAGCCCAGCTCAGCTCCAGCAGCTGACCGCCCGGCAGCGGCTGCACCATATAAGGTTTATTCGGGTGCCGAGCCTCACGCTCATAGAACACTTCAAGCGGCAATCGGATTTCTTCAGCCACAGGGCTTCCTCCTTTGTTATTTTTGTGGAGCCAACCAAGCAATTGCTTGGTTGGACTATTCCACGCACAAAGGCGAGCCGCAAGAGGAGAAATGTTTCGGTGTGTAGTGTCGCGTCAGAACGCCGCGGCGTGCTTGTGTACAGACAACGTCATCAACCCAGCGAGCAGCGCATCGCCCTCAAGCAGCGCCAAGCTGGCGGTATTCATTGCCAGGGGCTGCTGACGGTGGCCGTGCAGCAACAGCCCCGCCAAGGCGCCTACCAGCGGTTGATGGGTCACCAGCAGCAATTCCTGCAGCGCATAACCATCAAGCTCACGCAGGGTTTGCCGCAGATCGCTGTCTGGCGTCAGCCAGGGCACGGTTACTCGACTGCCGCTAAACCCCAGCATCTCACACAGCACATCGGCCGTTTGCTGAGCGCGGAGATAAGGGCTGACCAGTACCGCTTGCAATGGGCGGCCTTGCAAAAGCCCAGCCGCATCGTGCACCTGTCGCCGGCCATGGGCCGTCAGATTGCGCTCGGCATCAGTACGCGCCGTCGGTTCGGCTTCACCGTGGCGCAGCAGCCACAACTTCATTGCCCGGCCCTCACTAAACGACTTTTCACAACTTGAGCTCTTCATCACGCACCGGGTGCGCGGCCGGTGGGATGCTGTGCGGCGTTTCGCCCTGCGGTGCCTGCGGAGTTGGCCAGTCGGCGAACGGCCAGGGTTTTTCATCACTGTTGAAGGTGCCAAAGCGGCCAATCTGCGCCAGGTACTGGCTCAAGCTGTCGCCGAAACCCAGCAGACCGGCGTTTGGCGCACCGTAGAACAGGCGATAACCTAGTTGCAGCAGCACCACGGCGCCCAAGAGTATTTCCGCCAATTGCCAGACGATGGTGAAAATCACCATCCAGAGAATGCGCAGCAGAATCGACTCGCGCTGCAGTTCCTGATTGCCATCACTCATGCTCATCTCCTTGCAGGTTTTAACGATAAAACTCAGAAACCCGTGGTTGGGATAAAGTCGACATCGGTCTTGGGCTCTGCATTCATCAGCGCACCAATGACCTGATCCAACGTTCGGCCCTCAAACACAATCGCATGCAGGCCCGCTACCAGCGGCATGTAGACCTCCAGCTCCTCGGCTTTGGCCTTCAGCACCTTAATGGTGTTGACGCCTTCCGCCACTTCGCCCAAACGCTCAACTGCATCCTCCAGGCTCAAGCCTTCGCCGAGGGCAAAGCCGACCTGGTAATTACGACTTTTAGCCGATGAGCAGGTCACTATCAGGTCACCCACGCCAGCGAGGCCGAGGAAGGTCATGGGGTTAGCGCCCAATTTGACGGCAAAGCGGGTCATTTCTGCCAATGCGCGGGTAATCAGCATGCTCTTGGTGTTTTCGCCCATGCCCATAGCGGCGGCCATGCCGGCGATGATCGCGTAGACATTCTTCAGCGCACCACCCAGCTCGACGCCAAAACGGTCGGCACTGGCATACACACGGAAGGTTCGACCATGCAGCGCAGCCTGAACCTGCTGACAAAGATCTTCATCTTCACTGGCCACGACTGAAGCCGTCAGGGCATGTTCGGCCACTTCACGGGCCAGGTTCGGCCCCGACAACACGCCGATGCGGGCCTGCGGGGCGATGTCTTCGAGAATCTGGCTCATCAACAAAAAGCTCTGCGCCTCGATACCCTTAGTGGTGCTCACCAGCAGCTTACCGGCCAGGTGCGCCGCCACCGGCTGCAAAACTTGACGCAGGGCGCTGGAAGGCAACGCCACAAAAACCAGCTGGCAGGCGCTCAATGCTGCGCCGAGATCAGTCACTGGCTCCACGCCGAGGTGAATTTTGATGCCTTTGAGGTAACGTGGATTTTCACGGGTCAGTCGAATCGCTTGAACCTGCTCGGGGTCGCGCATCCAGTGCAGGACGTGCTGGCCATTTTCCGCCAGCAAATTAGCAATTGCAGTGCCGAAGCTACCGCCGCCAAGCACTGCGATGGGTTGCTGATTTGTCATAACGTATCCGTGGTGAACCATTGAAAGTGGCAAAGCGAGCGCATTATACGGTGCGCAGCCCGCACGACCAATTTATGCCATTGGCTGCGGCCACTGCAAAAGCCTAAGGCCTCGGTTACCATGCTGGCCTTTGCATACCATCCGAGCGTTTGCGTGGCTAACACTTACCCCCTGGCGACACTGATCGGCTTACTGAGCTTGCTGCCTCCCACACTGGTGGTCGCCGAAGACCTCTTCGGCCAAGGCCAAGCGCTGCCTGAAATTCTCAGTGCAACCCGTTTGAAGCAATCGCCTGCAGCGGTGCCCGGCAGTGTTTCAGTGATTGACCGCGCACTCATCGATGCCAGTGGGGCCCGCGACATTCCTGAGCTGATGCGTTTAGTGCCCGGCATGATGGTCGGCTATGTCAAAGGCAACGAAATAACGGTCAACTACCACGGTGGTCAGGTTGATTCAGCCCGGCGCATGCAGGTGTTGATCGATGGCCGCTCCGTCTACCGGCCGGGCCTGGCCACCGTTGATTGGACCGACCTGCCACTGGCCATAGAGGATATTGAGCGCATCGAGGTTTTTCGCGGCCCTAACACCGTTAGCTACGGCGCCAATGCCCTGACGGGGGTGATCAGCATCACCACACGCAACCCCGCCAATAGCCATGGCACGCGACTGAAATACATCCACGGTCAGCGCGGCATTGATGATTGGTATGGCAGCCAGGGGTTCAGCAGCGGTAACGGTGATTTCCGCCTGTCGCTCTCCGGCCAGCAAGACAGTGGCTTTGACCGCACCGATGAAGATCAGCCCTACCGCGACAGCCGCCGCAGCACGCGCATGCAGCTCAGCGCCACGCATACACTGGACGACAGCCAAACCCTCGACTGGCAACTGGCCGCCAAAGAAGGCAGCAACCAAAAAAACTTCTATTCCGATGAAGAAGCACTCGTCAGAGGCATTGTCCCAGCTGGCGATACAGACAAGGACATCGAGGCGCGCGACTATTCCGCGTCGATGCGCTGGAGCATGGACACCAGCAGCACACATAACCTGCAACTACAGGCCTATGCGCAGCGCTGGGAACGCACCCAGGAATGGCGCACCTGCGATTTGGCGCTGGCCTTCACGCCTGAAGTGGCAGCGCTGCAAAAGCTTGATCCGGATCTGCTCGATACAGTTGCCCGGCTACTCAGAGATGGCAAACAGATACCCGCATCTGCAGGGCTGCTGGCCACAACTATTGGCACTAACTTTTATAAAGATGGAGGCGCCCTGCAGGCGCCGGTATGCGGCGACATCAATAACAACATCAACGAAACCCGCTACGACTTTGAGCTGCAGGACACCCTGAGCCTGAACGATGATTTGCGCCTGCTCAGCGGCCTCAGCTACCGCAAGGACAGCAGCAACTCACAAAGCTATTTTCAAGGCAGCCTGGATAATGAAATCTGGCGCCTGTTTGGCCATCTGGAATGGCACTTGAGCGAACATTTCGTCCTGCAGGGTGGCGCCATGCATGAGGACGACAGCCTGAGCGGTAGCTCGCTGACCTCGCGCATCGCCCTCAACTACTTGATCACTCCGCGTCATGGCCTGCGCTTTGTCTACTCCGAAGCAATCCGCTCGCCGGACATGCAGGAAAACAACGTCAACTGGGCCTACCGAATGGAGAACCTGTCTCCAAGCCTTAATGGCAATACCTCGGCTTACTACTTTGCCACGGCACAAGGGCCCGGCGACCTGCAGCAGGAGATCATGCGCTCGCGGGAGATCGGCTATAACGGCCAATTCGACTTCGGCTTACAGATCGACATCAAGCTGTTCAACGACGAAATCCATCAGATGATTGCCGAGCCCCTGGATATCAAGGAGTTCAGCCAGAACAATGAAAACTACATGTGGCTGCGCGGCGCGGAAACCGAAATCGACTGGACATTCACCTCCTCAGATCGCTTGCGCCTGACCTATGCCTATGTGGATTTCGAGACGTCTGAAAAATCCTACCGACGCTTAACCGCTCGCTACAGCGGCTCGGCAGGCTGGTTACACGAATGGGGCCACGGCTGGTCAAGCAGCCTGTTTTACTACGGCGCGGACCTACTCAACGAGCGCCGTTTCGAGCGCGCCGACTTGCGCATAGCCAAGCGTTTTAACCTGGGTAAAAGTGATCTGGAACTGGCGCTGATGGTGCAACAGCGCCTGGATGATGAAGCCCTGACCTGGCGCGAGAATATCTATGACGAGCGCCGCCTAATGTCTGTCAGCGCTCAGCTGGACTTTTAAATGAGCAAACTGCCAAGGATTGCTGGCGAGGCCAATGGATGAGCCGCCTGATATTGCTCTACTGCTGCCTGCTGATAGCGCTGCCCGCCTGGGCGGCTGAAATCATATTCAGCAGCACTGCAGGCAATCCCGCCATTCAGGGATTCGTCAACGAGCTGCAGCAGCGCAGGCCACATGACCAGGTCAGCTTTGTCGCCCTGAATAAGCTCCCTGCCCCCTCGCAACTGCCCGACACAAACCGCCTGATATTGCTCGACAGACCTGCACTGGACTGGCGCCTAACCGATCCAGCAGGGCCGCCCACTCTGGGCATGCGCATCAGCCGCATACAAGCCCGAGACCTGCCGGCAACCCTACCCGCTCAACTAAGCCTGCTCTGGAGTGACCCTTCACCGCAGCGGCAAATGCGTCTGGCGCGCTTGCTGCTACCCGCAGCGAAGCGCGCCGGACTGTTATTTGATGCTGATAGTGCCTTTCTTCTCGAAGAGTACCGGCAGGCTGCGACGGAGCAAGACATGCGGCTCGTGACCCGGCGCTGGCCTGATACGCGCGACAGTCGGCCGCTGCTCTACCTGCTGTCGCACAGCGACTTATTACTGGGGATCAACGACACCAGCCTGTTCAATTCGCTCACCGTGAAAAATCTACTGCTCACCAGCTACACCCATCAGCGACCGGTGATTGGCCCTAGCGCCAGCTTCGTCCAGGCCGGCAGTTTGGCAAGTACGTACAGCGACCAAAGCGACTGGCTGGACAGCCTTGAGGACATCCTCAATCAGTCGCCAGATAGATGGCCAAAGTACAGCTACCCCAGTCATTTCAAAGTCACCAGCAACCCCCAGGTCGCACGCTCCCTGGCAATTGAATTGCCCAGCAACGAATCACTGGCGCAGAAGCTCGTAGAAGGAGAACAGCCATGAAGCTGCCCCGCCATTGGAATATCCATACCCGCACCCAGCTCATCAGCGTCGGGCCGGCACTGCTCTTGACCCTTCTGTTGACCGGTTTCTTTACCTTCACTCGCCTTCAGGAACTGCAACTGGAGC
This sequence comes from Gammaproteobacteria bacterium, assembly GCA_018816095.1. Classification (GTDB taxonomy): domain Bacteria; phylum Pseudomonadota; class Gammaproteobacteria; order Pseudomonadales; family Pseudomonadaceae; genus Aquipseudomonas; species Aquipseudomonas spirodelae. Next base: position 3,901 of record JAHIWP010000083.1, on the reverse strand, counting down.
TCAAGCAGACGGGCCAGCTGATCGCCAGCCAACTGGCTCCAGCCACCGAGTACGGGGTTATCTCCGGTAATCTGACGGTGCTCAAATCGCTGCTTGGGGTCACCCTGCAAACCCCGCACGTGCGCTTTCTCGAAGTGCGCGACCACAACGACCGCATCCTTATTTATGTCGAGCAGCCCAGCGCTGATACCACCTCTCATGCAGCAGTTAGCGTCTTCGAGGCGCCGATTTTGTTGCAGAAGGTCACCCTCAACGCAGACTTTATGCACAGTGAAAACGCCAATACTGCGCCTCTCGCGAATGACTATCTGGGCCGCGTGGTTGTGGGTATCGGCAGCGACGCGTTTAACACACGCCAGCAGGAAATCCTTTTCAAGGCCGCTCTACTCGCGCTGTTTGCCCTGGCGCTGACCTTTATTCTTGCCCGCCGCCTGGCCCGCCACCTGTCGCAACCCCTCAGCGCCATGGGTGATGCTGTTAGCGCGATTCAAGCCGGTAATTACCAGACCATCCTGCCGGAGGTTGGCGAAGGTGAACTGCAGGCCTTGGCACGGCATATCAACAACCTCGCCCATGGCCTCGCCAACGCCAGTGAAGAACAGCAACGGGCTATGACCTTGCTGATTCAAGCGCGCGAGCAATCGGAGCTGGCCAACCGCGCAAAATCCGACTTCTTGGCCATGATGAGCCACGAGCTGCGCACCCCCATGAACGGCGTGCTGGGGATGTTGCAGTTACTGGAAACCACCGAGATGACCCAGGAGCAGGCGGAATATGCTGCCCTGGCCACCGAATCCACCGAACACCTCCTCAAGGTCATCAACGACATTCTCGATTTCTCACGCATTGAACGCGGTTCATTGGAACTCGAGCACATTCCTTTCAGCTTGCAGACCCTGCTACAAAGCTCAATTCAAGTGTTCCAACACAGCGCACAGCAGCGCGGCCTGCTCCTGCTTCTGGAGGCTCAGAGCGGCCTTGAGCAATTGCAGGTTTGGGGTGACCCAACGCGTATGCGGCAAGTTTTGGTCAACTTGATCGGTAATGCCCTGAAATTCACCGAGAATGGCAGCATTCGCGTGCACTGCAGCTGGCAAGCGCTGGACAACCAAGTGCTGTGGTTCAGTTGCGCGGTGCATGACAGTGGTATTGGCATCCCTCCCGAGCGCCTGGAGCACATGTTTAATGCCTTCCAGCAGGCCGACACTTCTATTTCAAGACGTTACGGCGGCACAGGCCTGGGCTTGCCTATCGCGCGCACGCTGGTAGAGCGCATGGGCGGCACACTGCGGGCTACCAGCGTAGAAGGTCAGGGCTCGGTTTTTACCCTGGAGGTGCCCCTGCAGTTTTCTCAGCACGTCGCCCCAGTGGCCAGCGGCAACCCACAGTTATCGGATCAGAGCAGCGGTCAGTCGGTGTTATTAGTTGAAGATAACCCGGTCAACCAAACGGTGATCGAATCCATGCTGCGCAGCTTGGGTTACCACGTTAGCTTGGTGACGGATGGTGCTCAGGCCGTAGATAAAGTTAGCCAACAGCGTTACGCAGCCATTTTGATGGACTGCCGACTGCCCATCATGGACGGCTATGAAGCCACGCGAAAAATCCGCCAACTGCCTGACGGCGCGCAGCTACCGATTATCGCCCTGACCGCCAATGCGCTTCAGGGCGACCGCGAGACTTGCCTGAACTGCGGCATGAACGACTACCTGGCCAAGCCTTTCAAGCGGGCAGACTTACAGCGAATACTGCAACGCTGGCTGCCCCCTCGACCTTCGACGGGTAGTCAAGAAGATCGAACTGCTGCAGGCTAACGCGCATGTGCCCTATGACAGGCCTTCAGAGCGGAGTACAACTGTACTCACAAAGCTGTGACTTTCACCACAACGCAACAGTCTATGACTAGGCTACCGGTAGGCGCAGCAGACAGACTACGCCGCCAGCCAGGACGATTCGCCCAGCCTTGGCGCATGGGACATATTGAGGAGCTCGCATGACCAAACAAAACGCCTTCACCCGGGAAGACCTGTTGCGCTGCAGTCGCGGCGAACTGTTCGGCCCAGGTAATGCGCAACTGCCCGCGCCGAACATGCTGATGATCGATCGCATCACCCATATCAGCGACACCGGCGGCAAGTACGGCAAGGGCGAAATAGTCGCCGAGCTCGATATCACTCCAGACCTGTGGTTCTTCGCCTGCCATTTCGAAGGCGATCCAGTAATGCCAGGCTGCCTGGGCCTTGATGCCATGTGGCAACTGGTCGGTTTCCACCTCGGCTGGCAGGGCAACCCCGGCCGTGGCCGCGCCCTCGGTTCGGGTGAAGTGAAATTCTTCGGCCAGGTCCTGCCGACCGCCAAGAAAGTCACTTACAACATTCATATCAAACGCACCATTGCCCGCTCCCTGGTTCTGGCTATTGCCGATGGCACCGTCAGCGTCGATGGCCGCGAAATTTACAGCGCCGAAGGCCTGCGGGTCGGCCTGTTCACCTCCACCGACAATTTTTAAAGGACTCTCTGCATGCGTCGCGTCGTAATTACCGGCCTAGGCATCGTTTCCTGCCTAGGCAATGACAAAGCCACCGTCTCTGCCAGCCTGCGCACAGGCAAGTCCGGCATCCGTTTCAACCCTGCTTATGCTGAAATGGGCTTGCGCAGCCAAGTCTCCGGCTCGGTTGACCTCAACCTAGAAGAGCTGATCGATCGCAAGGTCTATCGCTTTATGGGTGATGCTGCCGCTTTTGCCTATTTGTCCATGCAACAGGCGATCGAGGATGCAGGGCTCAGCGCCGAAGACATCTCCAACCCACGCGTGGGCTTGATTGCAGGTTCCGGCGGTGCGTCGACCTTCAACCAGATGGAGGCCATGGACATCCTGCGCGAGAAAGGCGTTAAGCGTGTTGGCCCGTATCGCGTACCGCGCACCATGGGCAGCACTGTGTCCGCCTGCCTGGCCACGCCGTTCAAGATCAAGGGTGTCAACTACTCGATCTCCTCGGCCTGCGCTACCAGCGCGCATTGCATCGGCAATGCCATGGAGCAGATCCAACTGGGCAAGCAAGACATCGTATTTGCCGGCGGTGGTGAAGAAGAGCATTGGAGCCAGAGCTTCCTGTTCGACGCCATGGGCGCCCTCTCCACCCAGTACAACGAAACCCCGGAAAAAGCCTCGCGCGCCTACGACGCCAAGCGTGACGGCTTCGTCATCGCCGGCGGTGGCGGCATGGTGGTGGTCGAAGAACTGGAACACGCCCTCAAGCGTGGTGCCAAGATCTATGCGGAAATCGTCGGTTACGGCGCAACTTCCGATGGCTACGACATGGTTGCCCCGAGCGGCGAAGGTGCAGTGCGCTGCATGCAGCAAGCCCTAGCCACTGTCGACACGCCAATCGACTACCTGAACACCCACGGCACCTCGACGCCTGTCGGTGACGTCGCGGAAAGCCGTGCAGTGCGCGAAGTGTTCGGTGCCAAGGCGCCAGCCATCAGCTCGACTAAGAGCCTGTCCGGTCACTCCTTGGGCGCTGCCGGCGTGCAGGAAGCGATCTACTGCATGCTGATGATGGAAGGCAACTTCATCGCCGGCTCGGTCAACATTGACGAAGTCGACCCGGAAATCGCCGACCTGCCGATTCAGCGCAGCACCGTTGAGAACGCCAAGCTCGATACCGTGATGAGCAACAGCTTCGGTTTCGGTGGCACCAACGCGACACTGGTACTCAAGCGCTGGGCTGGTAAGTAAGTCCAATCGTTTGTTTGCTGATCGGGTAGGAGGCGGCCTCACGGCCGCCGTCCTCCCACACCACCGTGCGTACGGTTCCGTACACGGCGGTTCAGGCCATGCGGTTAAGCCGATTGATCGTATCCAGTATCGAGACCAGTCCAAGTCTGTCCCATAGCT
>JAHIWP010000082.1 GCA_018816095.1 Gammaproteobacteria bacterium | reverse complement strand
TCAGCTAACACTTCCCCTTGCCGGGCGTGTAGAGGACTTTCACCTCCAAGTCACCAGCGTGGCCACCACAGCCAGCTGGTTGCGCTTACGCGCAACGCGCCATGCCTGGCGCACCATAAAAAAGGGCGACCGAAGTCGCCCAAATTGCCTTGCGTGCCCTTTGCTCTAACGGATTCAGCCCTGCTTGCGCTTGTGCGAATCCTGCCAGATGAAATAACCAACACCGACGAAGAAGGCGACCATCAGACCGACGGTGCCGATACCCGCGAGAACTACGACATCGATAAACATGGTTGCCTCCTGCTTGAAGCCTGTGTGGGAATGGCTTCAAGGTAACAGGGGGACGTTGGCTGCAATTGATCCAGATCAACAATGGGCCGGCGCTGTCCGCATGGCCTCGTCATTAACTGACCCAGATCAACGAATCAGCCTGCCGCCTAGTCAAATCAACGCTTTTTCGGTTTGCCGCCCGGCTTCTTCTTGCTCTTGGGCAATGGCAGGGCCTGCTCGAATGCGTCGCGCATTTCATTGAGCTTTTTATCCCGCAGGTCGTGGATGCGCTTATCGCGTTCGGCCGCGAAATCAATCAGCTTGTCGTCTTGGCTCATGGGCTCGGCTTGATCAAACGAAAGGTCAGGTTCAGGCGTGGCGCACAGGCACTGCGCGTTTTCGCCACTTGGTGCTGCCAATGATGCTGGGTTGGCCCGCGCATGACCAGCAGTGATCCATGCGACAACGGCAACGAGTGTTCAATACGCCTCTGCCCCTTGCGGCGCAGATCAAAACGCCGGGTGCCGCCCAGGTTAAGCGAGGCGATCAGCGGATTAACGCCTAGCTCGGCTTCATTATCACTGTGCCAGCCCATGGAGTCCTGGCCATCGCGGTAATAGTTGAGCAGCACACCATTAAGTGGCTGCCCTACCGCGGCGACTACCTGGGCGCGAATCTGCTCCAGCAAGGGTGTCCAGGGCAACGGTTGATGGCTCAAGCCAGAGTAGCGATAAGCGGCCTCGGCATCACCATACCAAGCCACCAGCCTTGGCACCGGCAGTTGCCGTCCGTAAATCTGCACCTGCGGTTGCTGCCAGGGGGTTTGTGCACTCAGCTCGGCCAGCCAATGGTCAGCGGTTGAGCGGTCCAACCACTGCGCGTGCAATTCCAGCTCAGCATTGGGTAGCGTTAAGGGGTTGTCGTCAAATAGATCCACGGGACCACACTCGCTGGACGTGACAACCCAGTGTGCACACCTCAGACCTCCACATCCACCCATAGCCCCTGACGCGGCAGCTCCTCAATGGCAGCTTCATCCTCGGCGTCCACCTCGCCTTCGGCCAGTTCCTCGGGCGTATAGCCATGTCGACGCTGGCGCCGGCGCTGTTCTTCGCGCAGCAGCATCTCGGCCTCCTGAGGATGCCGTTTGTCCAGGCTCACAGCACTTTCCTTGGCGCTTTCGGCGGCAGCCGTAACCGGCGGGATTTCCGGGCGCGGCTTGACCACATCGTTCTGCACGGTCACGGGGGCCAGGCTATGGGGGATCGGTGGCAGCATTTTTCAGCCCTCCTTTGGTCAGACTGTCGGCCAGCGAGGCCGCGACTTGAGCGCGGCCTCGCTACACTTTTGAGCAACCAAACCACACAAAGTGCCCGACGTGCAGTATTGCGCCTTTGGTCAGGCCCGACGCTGCGTTAACATAGTCGGCTTTTTTACGCGGGAGACAAGCATGGCGCAGTATGAACCGGGGCAACGCTGGATTAGTGACAGCGAAGCGGAGCTGGGTTTGGGAACCGTTCTGATGCAGGACGGCCGCATGCTCACCGTGCTCTACCCGGCCACCGGCGAAACCCGCCAGTACGCCATGCGCAGTGCGCCGTTGACCCGCGTACGCTTCTCGCCGGGCGATGAAATCACCCACTTCGAAGGCTGGAAGCTGACCGTACAGGAAGTCGACGACATCGATGGCCTGCTGGTCTATCACGGCCTCAATGCGCAGCACGAAAGCGTCACCCTGCCGGAAACCCAGCTGTCGAACTTTATCCAGTTCCGCTTGGCCAGTGACCGCCTGTTTGCCGGGCAAATCGACCCGCTGCCGTGGTTCGCCCTGCGCTACCACACCCTGGATTACACCAGCCGCCAGTTGCAGTCCAGCCTCTGGGGCTTGGGCGGCGTGCGGGCGCAACCGATTGCGCACCAGCTGCACATCGCCCGCGAAGTCGCCGACCGTATCGCCCCGCGCGTATTGCTGGCCGACGAAGTGGGCCTGGGTAAAACCATCGAAGCCGGCCTGGTAATCCATCGCCAGCTGCTCTCCGGGCGCGCCAACCGCGTGCTGATCCTGGTGCCAGAAAACCTTCAACACCAGTGGCTGGTCGAAATGCGCCGGCGCTTCAACCTGGATGTCGCGCTGTTCGATGAAGAACGCTTTATCGAGAGCGATGCCAGCAATCCGTTCGAAGACTGCCAACTGGCGCTGGTCGCACTGGAATGGCTGTGTGAAGACGAAAAGGCCCAGGACGCGCTGTTTGCTGCCGGCTGGGACCTGCTGGTGGTCGACGAAGCCCACCACCTGGTCTGGCACCCAGAGCACGCCAGCGCCGAGTACGCGCTGGTCGAACAACTCGCCGAGATAATCCCCGGCGTGCTGCTGCTCACCGCTACCCCCGAGCAACTGGGTCAGGACAGCCACTTCGCGCGCCTGCGCCTGCTCGACCCGAATCGCTTCCATGACCTCGAAGCCTTCCGCGCTGAGAGTGAGCACTACAAGCCGATTGCCGAAGCCGTACAGGAGCTGCTGGATAAAGGGCACTTGTCCGACGCCGCGCACAAAACCATCCATGACTTCCTCGGCGACAGCGGTGAAGAACTGCTCAACGCGGTGAATGCCGGCGACAGCGAAGCGTCGGCGCGCCTGGTACGTGAGCTGCTCGATCGCCACGGCACCGGCCGCCTGCTGTTCCGCAACACCCGCGCCGCCGTGCAGGGCTTCCCGGACCGCGAACTGCACCCCTACCCGCTGGCCAGCCCTGACGAGTACATGGAGCTGCCGATTGGCGAGCATGCGGACCTCTATCCAGAAGTCAGCTACCAGGCGCAGACCGATGTCGATGAAGACCAGCGCTGGTGGAAGTTTGACCCGCGCGTTGAGTGGCTGATCGACACGCTGAAGATGCTCAAGAAGTTCAAAGTCCTGGTGATCTGCGCCCACGCCGAAACCGCCATGGACCTGGAAGACGCCCTGCGCGTGCGCAAAGGCATTCCCGCCACCGTGTTCCACGAAGGCATGAGCATCCTTGAGCGCGACCGCGCCGCTGCCTACTTCGCCGATGAAGAATTTGGCGCCCAGGTGCTGATCTGCTCGGAAATCGGCTCGGAAGGTCGCAACTTCCAGTTCGCTCACCACCTGGTGTTGTTCGATCTGCCGGCACACCCGGACCTGCTCGAACAGCGTATCGGCCGCCTCGACCGGATCGGCCAGAAGCACCGCATCCAGTTGCACGTGCCGTACCTGGAAAACAGCCCGCAAGAGCGCCTGTTCCAGTGGTATCACCAGGCGCTGAATGCCTTCCTCGCCACCTGCCCGACCGGTAATGCCCTGCAGCACCAGTTTGGTAGCCGCCTGCTGCCGCTGCTGGAAAGCGGCGACGACGGTGAATGGCAAGCGCTGGTTGATGAAGCCACAGCCGAGCGCCTGCGCCTGGAAGACGAACTGCATGCCGGCCGTGACCGCCTGCTGGAACTCAATTCCGGCGGTGCCGGTGAGGGCGAGGCACTGGTCGAAGCCATTCTCGAACAGGACGACCAATTCGCCCTGCCGATCTATATGGAGCAGCTGTTCGACGCCTTTGGCATCGACAGCGAAGACCACTCCGATAACGCGCTGATCCTGCGCCCTAGCGAAAAAATGCTGGACGCCAGCTTCCCGCTCGGCGACGACGAAGGCGTGACCATCACCTACGACCGCGACATGGCGCTGGTGCGTGAAGACATGCAGTTCCTCACCTGGGAGCACCCCATGGTGCAGGGCGGCATGGACCTGGTGCGCTCAGGCTCGATGGGCAACACCGGCGTTGCGCTGATCAAAAACAAGGCGCTGAAACCCGGCACCGTGCTGCTGGAAATGCTCTACGTCAGTGAGGTGGTGGCGCCGCGCGCGCTGCAACTGGGCCGTTATCTGCCGCCAATTGCCCTGCGCTGCCTGCTCGATGCCAACGGCAACGACCTGGCGCACAAGGTGGCCTTTGAAACCCTCAACGATCAGTTGGAGAGCGTGCCCCGCGCCAGCGCCAACAAGTTCGTCCAAGCCCAACGCGACAGCCTCAACCCGCTGATTAATGCGGGCGAAAGCAAGGTCGCGCCGCGCCATAACGAACGCGTGGAAGAAGCCAAACGGCGCCTGGCTGCCGAGACTGACGAGGAACTGGCTCGCCTGATCGCCCTGCAAGCGGTCAACCCCAGCGTGCGTGACAGTGAACTCGACGCCCTGCGCCAGCTGCGTGAGCAAGGCCTGGCCATGCTCGACAAAGCCGCCCTACGCCTGGAAGCCATCCGCGTGCTGGTCGCCGGATAAGCCCAAGGGTTACCCCGGACAGCAAAAGGCCCGCGATTGCGGGCCTTTTGCTGTCCGGATCAAGCGTCAGGCTGGTACGACTTCAGCCATGCCTCGCTGCATCTGCGCAGCATCGCTGACAAAGCACCGCGAGGCCTGCACCAGCGCCAGCATGGTCATAAACAAGGCCACCGGAATCAGGAACATGGCGTTGTGCAGACCCACAGCTTTAAAGGACTCATTCATCTCACTCGCCCCCGCTGCGAGCATCGCCGCTTGCGAATAATGATCCGAGAGCACCCCAACTGCCACGGGACCCAAGCCACCACCGAGCAGATACAGGCCGGCAAAGAACAGCGCCATGGCCGTCGCACGCAGGCGCGGTTCGATCACATCCTGAATCGCGGTGTAGACACAGGTGTAAAAGTTGTAGGAAAACAACCAGCCGACGCTAAACAACGCCACAAAGACGGCGATCTCAACCCGCCCAGCAAACAGAGCGCAACCCGTCGCCACAGCGGCGATCAACATGCTCAGCGCAGCAAACAGCAGACGCCCGGTTTGCCAGCGCTGGTGAATCTTATCGGCCAGCCAGCCGCCCAAGGTCAGCCCCAACAAGCCCGTCAAACCGACAATAACGCCGGTAGCCATCGCCGCTTGCTCCAACGGCAGCAGGAAGTAGCGCTGCAGCATCGGCACCATAAATGAGTTGCACGCATAGGTGGCGAAGTTGAACGTCAGCCCCGCGACCACCAGCCACCAGAAGGTGCGAATCGCCAGCACCTTGCGTACCGGCTTATCCACCGGTGTTGTCAGCGACTTCACCTGTTCAGCCGCGCCGCGCGTAGGCTCTTTAATGAAGAACATAAACAGCGCCAGGATCAGCCCCGGTACTGCCGCAATAAAGAACGGCGCACGCCAGCTGTCGAAGGCCGCCACCATCGCCCCGATGGTGAAAAACGCCAACAGCAAACCAAGTGGCAACCCGAGCATAAAGATGCCCATGGCGCGAGCGCGCTTGTGTGCCGGGAACAAATCACCGATCAGCGAGTTCGCAGCCGGCGCATAGCTGGCCTCGCCAATCCCAACCCCCATGCGGATCAGCAGAAAACTCCAGAAATTCCAGGCCAGCCCATTGAGGGCGGTCAGGCCACTCCAGGCCGCCAAGCCCCAGCCCATGATTTTGCGCCGCGCGCCCGTATCAGCCATGCGCCCCAGCGGCACACCGGCAATCGCATAGACGATGGTAAAGGCAGTACCGATCAACCCTAGCTGCAAGTCGCTGAGGTCCCACTCCATGCGGATTGGCTCGATGATGATCGCCGGAATGGTGCGGTCGAAGAAATTGAACAGGTTGGCAAGAAAAAGCAGGCACAAAATGCGCCAGGCATTCGTCGCTTGAAGGGACTGCTGCTGCATGGGATCCATCTCTAATTATTGTTATCGAAGCACGTCAGCCACGTTTAGCCAGCTGCCGTGTCCAGCACCTACAAGTCCAATCTAGAGCCTTGCACCTGGGCTGTCTGTGACTATTTGCGCTGTGTATGCCGGGTAATGAGCGCCCCGGCAAACAGCTCACGCACGGCATGTTTCAGCTAGCCCGGTACGCGAAGCGCGACGGCGACCTGAAGAGCCATTGAGCGCAATTACGACAACCTTTCATCACGCAACAGCTCGCGCCACTCGCCAAGCCAGCCCAAGCCGGCACCAGTACCCGCTGCACCCGGCCGATACTCAGCCGCGAGCCAACCCCGATACCCCTGCTCACGCAAGGCTGCTAGCACTGGCACAAATTGCAGCTCACCCGTGCCCGGCGCGCCGCGCCCTGGATAATCGGCAAACTGCACATGGCCAATACGCCCGGCCAGCAGAGCAAGCCCCGCGGCGATATCCAAGCCCTGACGGGCCATGTGATAAAGGTCGTACTGCGCGCTCAGATTAGAGTGCGCAACGGCTTTGAGCAGCGCATCGAGCTGCTCCGGGGTATTGATCAGAAACCCTGGCATATCCAGTGGGTTGATTGCCTCGACCACCACAGCAATGCCCAATAACTGAAAGGCCTCGGCGGTCTTGCGCAGGTTGCTGACCAGGCAGGCCAGCGCCTGCTCAGGCTCAAGCCCCGCGGCCAGGCGCCCGGGCAACACGTTGACCAGCGCCGGGCGGACCATAGCGGCATAGCTCAGCGCCTCCTGCAACGCCGCCTCAAACTCGGCCTGACGTGCAGGCACCGCCGCCAAGCCCGCACCGCCGCTCATCAGATCACCCACCGGCAGGTTGATAAGCCGCAACGGCATACCTGCGGCCTCCAGCGCCTCCTTCAAAAGAATGGCCGGCAGCTCGTAAGGAAACTGAATTTCCACGCCATCAAAGCCGGCCGCCGCCGCAGCCACTACCCGCTCGATCAGCGGTAATTCCGTAAACAGCAGCGACAGGTTAGCGGCGATTTTCATGACTGAGACTCTTGATGCTTTGGCGCCCGGTACAGCTGCACCAGAGTTGCAGGATCACGTTCCAGATTGCCCTGGCTACCGTGCTGACGCATCAGTTGCGCGGCTAAACCACTGAGCGGCGTGGCCGAGCCGATTTGCTGCGACAGTTTGACCGCCGTATCCAGGTCCTTCAGCAGGGTGCGCACATGCCATTTGACGGGCTCGAACTGACTCTCGGCCATTTGCGGCGCGAGAATTTGCAGCGGTTTGGAGTCGGCAAAACCGCCGGCCAGCGCCGGGGCGATCAGGCTGGCATCGACACCTGCTTGCTCGGCCAGGGCCACCACTTCGGCGATCACCAGCGCGTTACAGGCGACAATCATCTGGTTGCACACCTTGGTGACCTGGCCTGCGCCTACATCGCCCATGCGCGTCAGGCGTTGCCCAAGATGCGCAAGAATCGGCCGCACACGCTCAACATCCTCAACCCGGCCACCGGCCATGATCGCCAAGGTGCCATTGGCCGCACCTGGAGTACCGCCGGACACCGGCGCATCGACCCAATGCATGCCACAACGAGCGTGCAACTCGGCGGCCATCGCACGGGTGGCTGCCGGTTCCAGGCTGGAGAAGTCCACCAACAGCTGCCCTGGCTTGGCCGTTTCAGCAATGCCACCCGGGCCGAACACCACCTCGCGCACCACCTCAGTGTTGGCCAAGCAAAGCATTACAATATCGGCCTGGGCGCAGAGCTGCGCCGGGCTCGCTACCGCGTGCGCGCCCAGCGCCTGCAGCGGGGTGCACTTCTCACTCGAACGGTTCCAGACCGTCAGCGCAAAACCAGCGGCCAGCAGGCGCTGGGTCATGGGCAGGCCCATCAGGCCAATACCCGCAAAGGCCAAAGCAGGAAGGGCTGTAGACATAAGCAGACTCCAAATCAATCAAGGCCGCTATCTTAGCCCAGGTTGCACCGGCATCCGCCTTGCCCCGTCAACGTCCGCACAATGGCGTACGGTTTTGCACGCCAACACAGAATTGACTGAAAACCGGTTGGCGCAGACCTGCTGCACTGGCCGGCATAAGCGACTTACAAGCCGTCTTTTTGCAGATGATCGAGATTAACCGGCTCGCCACTGTGCGCACCGAGCTTGGCACGAATGTCCTCGAACATCTGATCGAACTCGCTATGGCTACGCATAATCAGACTGCTGTTGGTGGGCAAACCATGTTTATGCGCCAGACGGCTGGCCACGCTGGCGAAGTTGTAGGCGGTGTCGCGGTGCAACTCGAAGACTTCTTCAAAGGCTTTGCCGTCCACCTGCCCTTGCATGCGCATGTGTAGCATCGCTCCTTCACTCGGGTCATGGCGCACCTCGTAATAGAGGTCGACGCTGAAGAGCGGCATCTCAGCCGTAGCGATGCTGTTGGCGCGATGCAAATGACCGGGCTCAAACATGCTGATGGTTCCCCTTATCAGTCAATAGTGCTGCCAGCATAGTTGCTCCGCTTGTGCATGGCGCACGCGCCAACTCAGTGCAGCGGTGCGCGCGCGAGCCGTTCTTGCGCCAGCACCCAGGGCGCGACGACCACCGCCCACAGCTCTGGATCGCGCTTTTGCAGGTCTTCAGCCTGGCTGTCATCAACTCGGCTCAACTGCCCTGCCGCCAGCCAGGCGGATACCTTGGCCTGGTCGTTCTGCGCCACCGCCTGCGCGACATCGATCAGGTCCTGCGCAGCGTCTACCAGCAACAACGCACCGCGGGCGAAGGTCGGTTGCAGCTCCTGCCAGGTAATCGGCGCCGTTTCGCCAAGCAGCTTGGCATAGAGGGTGCTAGGTTGTTCTGTCATGGGTAGCTCAGACATGGGGTGCCCTGTTAGTGATGGCTGTATTAGAAATCGGCCGCCATGATAGCGTCGACCCGCCTGCTGGCAAATTCGCGACGTCGCCAGCGACGAGAAAGACACGCCGTTTTTCTATACATTTGTTGTGTTAAAGCGACACCCCAAGGTTTTGCCCCCAGCAAGCTGCTTTCCAAGCCGCGAAGCCGCGCTCTACACTGCACCGGTACAGTTGCCGGGGGGATGGCCGGGGAAACAACCCGGTTCTGCAGCTTTGGCCGCCAGAACTACAACAATCAAAACCAATAAGAGTGGAGCACTATGAACAAGGCTACTAAGCAGATTTCCAAACTGTTTGCCGCCATGGCCATGGCTGGCGTTGCCAGCTACTCGGTAGCAGCAGACACCATCAAAATTGGCCTGGCAGGCCCCGTCACCGGCGCCGTCGCGCAATACGGTGAGATGCAGTTCATCGGTGCCAAAATGGCCATCGAGCAAATCAATAAAGCCGGCGGCGTAAACGGCGCAATGCTCGAAGGCGTGGTTTATGACGATGCCTGCGACCCGAAACAAGCGGTTGCCGTGGCCAACAAGATCGTCAACGACGAAGTTAAATTCGTGGTTGGCCACCTGTGCTCCAGCTCCACTCAGCCTGCGTCCGATATTTACGAAGACGAAGGCATCCTGATGATTACCGCGGCCTCCACCAGCCCGGATATCACCTCGCGCGGTTATGAACTGATTTTCCGCACCATCGGCCTGGACAGCCTGCAGGGCCCAACCGCGGGTAACTTCATCGCTGACCACGTTAAGCCCAAAGCTGTTGCCGTGATCCATGACAAGCAGCAGTACGGCGAAGGCATTGCCACCGCGGTCAAGCAGACCCTGGAAAGCAAAGGCACCAAGGTTGTTCTGTTCGAAGGCATCAACGCCGGCGATAAGGACTTCTCCTCGATGATCTCCAAGCTTAAGCAAGCCGGTGTCGACTTCGTTTACTACGGCGGCTACCACCCAGAGCTGGGCCTGCTGCTGCGCCAAGCGTCCGAGAAAGGCCTGAGCGTCAAGTTCATGGGTCCTGAAGGCGTGGGCAACAAGGAAATCTCGGCCATCGCAGGCCCGGCTTCCGAAGGCATGCTGGTCACCCTGCCGAAGTCGTTCGACCAGGACCCACGCAACCAGGCGCTGGTTGATGCGTTCAAAGCCAAGAACGAAGACCCAAGCGGCCCGTTCGTATTCCCTGCCTATGCTGCTGTTCAGGTAATCGCTGAGGGCATCACCAAAGCAGGCGGTACTGACACCGCGAAAGTGGCCGCCGCCCTGCGCGCCAATAGCTTTGATACCCCAACCGGCAGCCTGAGCTTCGATGAGAAGGGTGACCTGAAGGACTTCAGCTTCGTGGTGTACGAGTGGCACCAGGACGGCACCAAGTCCGAAGCCAAGTAAGCCTCCCCGCCTGAACCCAAAGCCCACTGCACATGCCGTGGGCTTTGCTTATTAGAAGAATTCCGGTTGCATGCTGCGCCTTAAGCGCTGCCTTGCGTGCCACCCAGGAGTTAGGCAATGCCTGATCTGTATCACTACCTGCAACAGCTGGTTAACGGCCTGACCGTTGGCAGCACCTACGCCCTGATAGCCATCGGCTACACCATGGTTTACGGCATCATCGGCATGATCAACTTCGCCCACGGCGAGGTGTACATGATTGGCTCGTATGTCGCGTTTATCGCGATTGCCGGCCTGACCATGCTGGGGCTCGACAGCCTGCCACTGCTGATGATCGCCGCCTTTGCCGGCAGCATCATTATTGCCAGTGCATACGGCTATAGCATAGAACGGGTCGCCTACCGGCCACTGCGCGGCGGTAACCGTCTCATCCCGCTGATTTCCGCCATCGGCATGTCGATTTTCCTGCAAAACGAAGTGCTGCTGGCCCAGGATTCGAAAGACAAAGCCATCCCTAACCTGCTGCCCGGCAACTTCGTGTTTGGTGAAAGCGCGATGAATGGCGTGGTGATTTCCTACATGCAGGTGCTGGTTTTCGTCGTCACCTTCTTCGTGATGCTCGGCCTGACCCTGTTCATCTCACGCTCCCGCCTGGGCCGCGCCTGCCGCGCCTGTGCAGAAGACCTGAAGATGGCCAACCTGCTGGGTATCAACACCAACAACATCATTGCCCTGACCTTCGTCATCGGCGCTGCCCTGGCCGGTGTCGCCGCGGTGCTGCTGGGCATGCAATACGGCGTGATCAACCCCCACTTGGGCTTCCTCGCCGGGATCAAGGCCTTCACCGCCGCGGTACTGGGCGGCATCGGCAGCATTCCGGGCGCGGTTCTCGGTGGCCTGTTACTCGGTCTGGCCGAGGCGTTTGGTGCCGATATTTTCGGCGACCAATACAAGGATGTGGTGGCCTTCAGCCTATTGGTGCTGGTGTTGCTGTTCCGTCCTACGGGCATCCTCGGTCGCCCGGAGGTTGAAAAAGTATGAGTACTGCCATCACCAAAAACCTCAAGACCGCGATTTTCAGCGCCCTGCTGGTGCTGGCCGTGGCCTATCCGGTGCTCGGCCTGAAGCTGACGACTGTGGGCATCAAGCTCGAAGTGCAAGGCGCCAGCCCGGCAATTATCTGGACCATCGCTGGCTGCGCCATCGCCATGTTCTTTTGGCAATTGTTCCGCAGCCAACTGAGTGCGGCCTGGAACCAGGTACCCAGCCTGCCGAGCGTGCCGAGCAAGGCGAGTAACTTCCTCACCCTGCCCTCGACCCAGCGCTGGATCATCCTTGGCCTGATCATGGTCGCCCTGGCCTGGCCGTTCTTTGGTTCGCGCGGCGCGGTGGATATCGCCACCCTGATCCTGATCTACGTAATGCTCGGCCTGGGCTTGAACATCGTGGTCGGTTTGGCCGGCTTGCTCGACCTGGGTTACGTCGGGTTCTATGCAGTTGGTGCCTACAGCTATGCGCTGCTGTCGCACTACTACGGCCTGGGCTTCTGGGTGTGCCTGCCGATTGCCGGCCTGATGGCGGCATTCTTCGGCTTTATCCTCGGTTTCCCGGTGCTGCGTCTGCGCGGTGACTATTTGGCCATCGTCACCCTCGGTTTCGGCGAGATCATCCGCATCCTGCTGCGCAACATGACCGAGCTGACCGGCGGCCCCAACGGCATCAGCAACATCGACAAACCGACGCTGTTCGGCCTGTCGTTCGAGCGCCGCGCCGCTGAAGGGATGCAAACCTTCCACGAGTATTTTGGCGTCGCCTACAACTCGATCAACAAGGTGATCTTCCTCTACCTGATCGCCCTGCTGCTGGTGTTGCTGACCCTGTTCGTGATCAATCGCCTGCTGCGCATGCCGATTGGCCGCGCCTGGGAAGCCCTGCGTGAGGACGAAATCGCCTGCCGCGCGCTGGGTATGAACCCAACCATCATCAAGCTCTCGGCGTTCACCCTGGGCGCGACCTTCGCCGGTTTCGCTGGCAGTTTCTTCGCCGCGCGCCAAGGGCTGGTGACACCGGAATCGTTCACCTTTATCGAGTCGGCGATCATTCTGGCCATCGTCGTGCTGGGCGGCATGGGCTCGCAACTCGGCATCATCCTCGCCGCTGTGGTGATGATCCTGCTGCCCGAGCTGATGCGTGAGTTCAGCGAGTACCGCATGCTGATGTTCGGTGCGCTGATGGTATTCATGATGATCTGGCGTCCGCAGGGCTTGCTGCCCATGCAACGTCCGCACCTGGAGCTGAAACGATGAGCCGCCCGATTCTAGAAGTAAGCGGCCTGTCCATGCGCTTCGGCGGCCTGCTGGCCGTCAACGGCGTCGGTTTGTCCGTGAAAGAGAAGCAAGTAGTGTCGATGATCGGCCCCAATGGTGCTGGCAAGACCACCGTGTTCAACTGCCTGACCGGCTTCTACCAGCCCACCGCGGGCAGCATCAGCCTGGATGGCGAGCGCATCGAGGGCCTGCCGGGCCACAAGATCGCCCGCAAAGGCGTAGTCCGCACCTTCCAGAACGTGCGCCTGTTCAAAGACATGACCGCGGTGGAAAACCTGCTGGTGGCGCAACATCGCCACCTCAACACCAACTTCCTCTCCGGACTGTTCAAGACCCCGGCGTTTCGCAAAAGCGAGCGCGAGGCCATGGATTACGCCGCGCATTGGCTGGACCAGGTCAACCTGACCGAGTTCGCCAACCGCCCGGCCGGCACCCTGGCCTACGGTCAGCAACGCCGCCTGGAAATCGCCCGCTGCATGATGACCCGCCCGCGCATCCTGATGCTCGACGAACCCGCTGCCGGCCTCAACCCGCGCGAAACCGACGACCTCAAGGCGCTGATTGGCATGCTGCGCGATAAGCACAACGTGACCGTGCTGCTGATTGAGCACGACATGAAACTGGTCATGAGCATTTCCGACCACATCTATGTGATCAACCAGGGCACGCCCCTGGCGGACGGTACGCCGGAGCAAATCCGCGAGAACCCGGACGTGATCAAAGCCTACTTGGGGGAAGCGTGATGCTGTATTTCGAGAACGTTTCCACCTTCTACGGCAAGATCCAGGCACTGCACGACGTCAACGTTGAAGTGCGTCAAGGTGAGATCGTCACCCTGATCGGCGCCAACGGGGCCGGCAAGTCGACCCTGCTGATGACCCTGTGCGGCAACCCACAGGCCAGCAGCGGCAGTATTCGCTACCAAGGCGAAGAACTGATCGGCATGGACACACCCGAGATCATGCGCAAGAGCATTGCCGTGGTCCCGGAAGGTCGCCGCGTGTTCGCCCGCCTGACCGTGGAGGAAAACCTGGAAATGGGCGGGTTCTTCGGCAGCAAAGCCGATAACCAGGAGCAGATGGACAAGGTCTTGCTGCTCTTCCCGCGCCTGAAGGAACGCTTTGCCCAGCGCGCTGGCACCATGTCCGGTGGTGAACAGCAAATGCTCGCCATCGGCCGTGCGCTGATGAGCAAGCCGACCCTGCTGCTGCTCGATGAGCCGTCGCTGGGCTTGGCACCGATCATCATCCAGCAGATTTTCGACATCATCGAACAGCTGCGCAAAGATGGCGTGACGGTGTTCCTGGTCGAGCAAAACGCCAACCAGGCGCTCAAACTCGCGGACCGTGGCTACGTGCTGGAAAACGGCCGAATCGTTATGCAGGGCAGCGGTGAAGAATTGCTAACCAACCCTAAAGTACGCGATGCGTACCTAGGCGGCTAACCACCCGCGCAATAAAAAACCGCCCCCTTGGGCGGTTTTTTATTGCCGCGTAAAAAGCGAGACCTGGAGCATTTCCACTGGGCAGCAGATTTATCGTCGCCATCCGCCTGATCTTCCGTGCATAGCCGCTACGGACAGTTACAATAGCGACCCTTTGTTTTTGATGACTGCTTTTTATGACCGAGCCTGTTCGCCTGTCCAAACGCCTGATTGAAGTGATCGGCTGTTCGCGCCGCGAGGCCGAGCTGTATATCGAGGGCGGCTGGGTCACGGTGGACGGCGTGGTCGTCGAAGAGCCGCAATTCAAAGTTGGCGAGCAACGCGTCGAGTTACTCGCTGATGCCGTGCTCACCCCCAGCGAGCCGGTTACCCTGCTGCTTAACGTACCTGCCGGGCACTACCCGGATCGCGCCATCGAGAGCATCGGCGCAGCTAACCATTGGGCAGACGACGCCAGCGGCATCCGCCCACTGAAAAGTCATTTCGCCCGCCTGAATAGCTGCGCACCGCTGCAAGCCGGTGCTGATGGCCTGCACGTGCTGACTCAGGACTGGCGTATCGAACGCAAGCTGAAAGAAGACCTGAGCAAGCTTGAGCAGGAGTATGTGGTCGAGGTCATCGGCACCTTGAGCGCCAGCCAACTCAAGCGCCTGGCTCAGGGCCTGATTTTTAACGGCGTGGCCTTGCCGCCGTGCAAAGTCAGCTGGCAGAACGAAACGCGCCTACGCTTCGCCTTGAAGAATCCACTGCCCGGCCAGCTTGTCTTTATGTGCAACAGTGTCGACCTCAAGGTACTGAGCATGAAGCGCATCCGCATCGGCGGCGTGTCGATGGGCAAGGTGCCGCCTGGGCAGTGGCGCTACCTGGCCGGCAAAGAACGTTTCTAATTTTTTAGCTGATGCGTCTTGTGCATCAGCCCTTTTCAGGATCACCCCATGCTTAATAACGACATACTGCGCAGCCTGCGCTACACCCTCAACATCAGCGATGCGCAGATGGCCGAAATCTTCCAGCTGAGCGGCAAAAAAATCAGCGTCGCCGAGCTCAGCCCGCTGCTGAAAAAGGATGATGAAGAGGGTTTTACCGTTTGCGACGATGAGTTGATGGCGCACTTTCTCGATGGCCTGGTGTACTTCAAGCGTGGCAAAGATGAAAGCCGTCCGGGCCAACCTTTCGAGCTGCCGATCACCAACAACATCGTGCTGAAAAAATTGCGCGTGGCGTTCGAGCTGAAAGAAGACGACATGCATGCGGTCATGAACAGCGTCGACTGCCCGGTTTCCAAACCGGAAATGAGCGCACTGTTCCGCAAAGTCGGCCATAGCAATTACCGCGCCTGTGGTGATCAATTCCTGCGTAACTTCCTCAAGGGCCTGACCCTGCGCGTACGCGGCGAATAACTCAGTTTTTTGCCATGCGCCCTGCATGGCAGCGTATTTCCAAGAGCAATAGTGCCTGCCGCACGGCAGGCGCACGATTAGGCTGGTGGCATTCATCCCCCTGAGGAGTTGCCATGCACCCCTACTTTGATCTGCAAGGTCGCACCGCTCTGGTTACTGGCGGTACCCGCGGCATCGGCAAGATGATCGCCAAAGCCTTTGTTGAAGCGGGCGCCACGGTTTACGTGTGCGCCCGTGATGGCGAAGCCTGCGCACAAACCGCCACCGAGTTGTCAGCCTTTGGCACCTGCCATGGCATCGCCGCCAACCTGGCCAGCGAAACAGGTGTGCAGGTATTGGCCGAGCAACTGGCAGAGAAGATCGGCAGCCTGGATATTCTGGTCAACAACGCTGGCACCACCTGGGGCGCGCCACTGGAGAGCTACCCAGCCAAGGGCTGGGAAAAGGTCATGCAACTCAACGTCACGTCGGTGTTCAGCTGCATCCAGCAATTACTGCCACTGCTGCGCAAGGCCGGCAGCGCCGCCAACCCGGCGCGGGTAATCAACATCGGCTCGGTCGCAGGCATCACCTCGCATGGCGAAAACGCTTACGCCTACGGCCCGAGCAAAGCCGCACTCCACCAGTTGTCACGGATGCTGGCGCGCGAACTGGTGAGCGATCACATCAACGTGAACGTCATCGCGCCTGGACGCTTCCCCAGCAAGATGACCCAACACATTGCCGGCGATGAGGCGGCCATGGCCGAGGACACGGCATTAATTCCGATGCAGCGCTGGGGGCGTGAAGAAGAAATGGCCGCCCTGGCGATCAGCCTGGCCAGTACCGCCGGCGCCTATATGACTGGCGCAATCATCCCCATCGACGGTGGTTTTAGCCTCTAGTCAGGTACTATGGCGGCGTTTTCACTCGATCACGCCGCCATGTCTTATTCTGTTTCGCCCATCGGTTTTGTGCGCTCCTGCTTCAAGGAGAAGTTCGCCATCCCCCGCCAGCCGCAACTCGCCCCCGCCGCCCGCGGCGTGCTGGAACTGCGTGCACCTTTCGATAATGGCGATGCGGTACAAGGCCTGGAGCAGGTCAGCCATGTCTGGCTGCTGTTTCTGTTTCATCAGGCACTGGAAGACAAACCACGGCTCAAGGTGCGCCCGCCACGACTGGGCGGTAATCAATCGGTCGGGGTATTCAGCACCCGCGCCACCCATCGGCCCAACGGCATCGGCCAGTCCGTGGTCAAGCTGGATAAGGTCGAACCGGGCAAGCTCTGGCTCTCCGGTATTGATCTACTCGATGGCACCCCGGTATTGGATATCAAACCCTACGTGCCCTATGCCGATAGCGTGGCAGGTGCCTACAACCGCATCGCCGACAGTGCGCCAGCATTGATCGACGTCAGCTGGCAGGACAGCGCACTCACCCAGGCCCACGATCACGGCCAACGCCTGGCTGAGCCCTTGGTCGAGCTGATCGAACAATGCCTGACCCAGGACCCTCGCCCGGCCTATCAGCAGCCTTCCCCCGAGCGCCGCTACGGTGTCCGCTTCTGGGACGTTGATGTGCACTGGCATTACCCGCAGCCAGGCTGCATCCGCGTGCTGGATGTGGTGTTGGCCGGCTGACAGCTACAGAGCGGACCGCACCTCTTTGCGCCAAGAGCCGGAAGACTCGCAGCAGATGCTAATCTTGTCTTATATTTGAAGTCTAAATGTATACAAAAAAGGAATCACTGATGCTTGAACGCCCCGGCCGCCTCAATGGCTTACGCCATATCGCCCTGCTCGTGCCCAACCTGGAAGCCTGCGAACGCTTTTACGTGGACATCCTCGGCATGCAGGTGCTGCACCGCGCCAATCCAGACTTGGTTTACCTGACCTGCGGCAATGACAACCTCTCCCTAGGCCGTGCCTTTGCCCCCAGCAGTGGCGAACAAGCCGTCGATCATTACGGTTTTATCGTCGACAGCATCGAGGAGCTCCACGCCTGGTATCACTTCTTCAACGAACAGGGCGTGACCTTGCTTGACCGGCCATTCGCCCATGGTGATGGTGCGCACAGCTTCCACCTGCTCGATCCCGCCGGCAATAAGGTACAGCCGATCTACCATCCGGCAATCTCCGGACAGCGTTTCAGCAACGCGCATTAACGGCGGAGTGGGTTGTTTATGCGATGCGCCTTAGCTGCGTTCGTGCTCAGTTGAGGCCAGACGGGCCACTGTTTACCGAGATTGCACTCACCGGATAAAAAAGCGTTCCCTGTCATGCGCCTTGCAGGTAAGTTGGACATGCTGGCTATACTGCCAAAAGGCCAGTAACCGGCTTACCCCGCCTATACCACGCACCGACTTATTGTGAACGTATGCCACTCAGCCGTTACGTCCCCACCGAAAACCTTGTTGACCTGCTCCTCGATGCCATCTGTGTCGTGGACAAAAGCGGGCGCTTTGTTTTTGTCAGCGCGGCCTGCCAGCGTATTTTTGGCTACCGCGCAGACGAAATGATCGGCAAGCCCATGATCGACATGGTGCACCCTGATGACCGGGTAAAAACGCTACAGGCCGCAGCGGAGATAATGGAGGGGGTGCACAAACCGCATTTCGAGAATCGCTACCTGCGCAAGGATGGGCAAACGGTGCACATTCTCTGGTCTGCACGCTGGTCGGACAATGACCAGGTGCGCATTGCAGTCGCCCATGACATCACCGCTCGCAAGCGCAGCGAAGCGATCCAGGCGGCGCTGTACGGCATCGCGGAGGTCGCGCACTCGGCAAAAGACTTACTTGCGCTGTTTCAGCAGGTGCACTTAATCATCGACGAGTTACTGCCTGCCATTAACTTCTCAGTTGCACTCTACGATGAACAGCACGACGCCCTGACCTTCCCCTACCCCGCTATTCCTAATGAACAGCGCCACGACGCCGCTCACTTGCATGTCGCCACACTGAGCGCTGAAGTCATCCAGACCAGTAAAACCCTGTTGCGCACCTCGGCCACCGAAGCGCTTGCAAGCAACTCACCGACGCAATACTGGCTGGGCGTGCCATTGCAATCGCATAAAGGCGTGATAGGCGCATTAATCGTCCGCAATACTGCACTGAGCGACGGTTATAACGGCGATGAGCAAGAACTCCTGCAGTTCGTCTCGACTCAGGTCGCAACGGCCATAGAGCGCCAGCAAATGCTCAACCGCTTGCAGTTTATGGCGCAGTACGACCCGCTGACTCAGTTGCCTAATCGCGAACTGCTGCGCGACCGGTTACAAACCGCCCTGGCACGCGCACGCCGCGAGCAGTCACAGGTGGCGGTGTTGTTTCTTGATCTGGACAAATTCAAGCAGGTCAATGACACCCTCGGCCATGCCGCCGGCGACCTCTTGCTACAGGGCGTGGCGCAGCGCATCCAGCAATGCCTGCGTGAGGTCGATACGGTAGCCCGCTTTGCCGGCGATGAATTTGTCATATTGCTTGAGGACTTTTCTTCAGCCGAACATGCCAATGCAGTGGCCGAGAAAATTCGCCAGAGCCTCAATCACCCCTTCGACCTGCACGAGCAAAGCCAGACCATCCTGCCGAGCATCGGCATTGCCCTGTATCCGCAGCACGCCCTGGATGAGCAGCAATTGCTGCAGCATGCCGACAACGCCATGTATATGGCCAAGCAGAAAGGCGGCAACCGCGCTCACAGCGCCCTGCAAGTGAGTGAAACACACAGTAAAAAGCCCGCTGATTAGCGGGCTTTTTACTGTGGTTAAGCGCTTACTTTTCGACGAACGCCCGCTCAATCAAATAGTCGCCGGGCTCGCGCATGCGCGCAGAAACCTGCAAGCCGAACTCGTTCAGCACCTCGCTGGTTTCGTCGAGCATGCTCGGGCTGCCGCAGATCATCGCGCGGTCATCCTGCGGGTTAATCGGTGGCAGGCCGATGTCCTTAAACAGCTTACCGCTGCGCATCAGGTCAGTCAGACGGCCCTGATTCTCGAACGGCTCGCGGGTCACCGTTGGGTAGTAGATCAATTTGTCTTTCAGCGCCTCACCAAAGAACTCGTTTTGCGGCAAGTGCTCGGTGATGAACTCACGGTAGGCCACTTCATTCACATAGCGTACACCGTGAACCAGGATGACCTTTTCGAAGCGCTCGTAGGTTTCCGGGTCCTGAATCACACTCATAAAAGGCGCCAGACCCGTGCCGGTGCTGAGCAGATACAGGTGCTTACCCGGCTTGAGATCATCCAGCACCAGGGTGCCGGTGGGTTTCTTGCTGATGACGATCTCGTCGCCTTCCTTCAGATGCTGCAGCTGCGAGGTCAGCGGACCGTCCGGCACCTTGATGCTGAAAAACTCCAGATGCTCTTCCCAATTCGGGCTGGCGATCGAGTAGGCGCGCATCAGCGGGCGACCGTTATCCTGCTGCAGGCCGATCATCACAAACTGACCATTCTCGAAACGCAGACCCGGATCGCGGGTGCACTTGAAGCTGAACAACGTATCGTTCCAGTGATGAACACTCAGAATACGCTCAGCGTTAAGGTTGCTCATGCTCGGGGCTCCGCAGAAGGTAATGTAGCCAGCGCGCTTTGGCGCAATTGCGGGGCATTGTAATGAGCGACTCAATATCTGTTAACTTGATTATCAAGATATAGGTTATCGGTTATATAGATATGCGATTTACGATCAGGCAACTGCAAATTTTCGTCGCCGTAGCCCAACAGGAAAGCGTCTCGCGAGCGGCGGATTCATTGGCCCTGTCGCAATCGGCGACCAGCACCTCACTGAGTGAACTGGAGCGTCAATCCGACTGCCAACTGTTCGACCGCGCTGGCAAACGTTTGCGCCTTAATGCCCTTAGTCTGCAGTTACTGCCCCAGGCCGTCGCCCTGCTCGACCAGGCCAAGGAGATCGAACGCCTGCTGGGCGGCAAGAGCGGCTTTGGCTCGCTGAATGTCGGCGCCACCCTGACCGTCGGTAACTATCTAGCCACGCTGCTGATCGGTAACTTCATGCAACGCCACCCCGAGTGCCGGGTCACGCTGCAGGTGCACAACACGGCTTATGTGGTGCAGCAGATTGCCCACTACGAGCTGGATATGGGCATGATCGAAGGGGATTGCCAGCACCCGGACATCGAGGTGCAGCCTTGGGTTGAAGACGAGCTGGTGGTGTTCTGTGCGCCGCAGCATGCGCTGGCGCAACGCCGCGAGGCGAGTTTGGAAGAGCTGACGCACGAGGCATGGATACTGCGTGAGCAAGGCTCTGGCACCCGCCTGACCTTTGACCAGGCCATGCGTCATCACCGCAGCGGCCTGAATATCCGCCTGGAGCTGGAGCACACTGAAGCGATCAAACGGGCGGTGGAGTCAGGCCTGGGGATTGGCTGTATTTCCCGCCTGGCGCTGCGTGATGCATTTCGCCGTGGCAGCCTGGTGGCGGTGGAAACACCTGAGCTGGACCTGCGCCGGCAGTTCTACTTTATCTGGCACAAACAGAAGTACCAGACTGCCGCCATGCGTGAATTTATCGAGCTGTGCCGTGCCCTGACTGCCGGAGTCACGCGCAGTGATCAGATTGTTCTGCCGACCATCGCCTGAACTGAAAATTAACCGAGCAGGATAATTGCCCACACCAGGGCAATCAGGCTGAGGGCAATAAACTGGGCGGCGCTGCCCATATCCTTGGCGTTCTTCGACAGCGGGTGCAGTTCCAGCGAGATGCGATCAATCGCCGCTTCTACCGCCGAATTGAGCAACTCAACGATCAGCGCCAGCAGGCACACAGCAACCATTAACGCGCGCTCGACGCGACTGACATCCAGAAAGAACGCCACAGGCACCAGCACCAGATTGATCAACAGCAGCTGGCGGAATGCGGCTTCGCCAGTGAATGCAGCACGCAGGCCGGCCAGCGAATAACCGGTGGCATTAAGAATACGTTTAAAGCCCGTTTGGCCTTTGAATGGCGACATCATCACGACCATGTGCAGAGAAGCCCGGCAGGCTACGCCAAGCCGTGGATAAAAGCACTTCAGTTAGAGGGTATCGATTCCAACTGCTGCAACAGCAACGCCGCCTGCGTGCGAGTGCGCACACCCAGCTTGCGGAAAATCGCCGTGACATGGGCTTTCACCGTGGCTTCAGACACGCTCAGTTCATAAGCGATCTGCTTATTCAGCAAACCGTCGCACACCATGGTCAACACGCGGAACTGCTGTGGCGTGAGGCTGGCCAAGCCTGCACTGGCGGCCTTCGCCTCGGCCGACAAGGCAATCGCTTCCGGGCTCTGCTGCGGCCACCACACCTCACCGTCGAGCACCAGGCGCACAGCTTGCTGAATGGTTTCCAGCGGGCTGGACTTGGGAATAAAGCCGCTGGCCCCGAACTCCCGCGAACGCGCAACGATGGTCGGTTCTTCCTGGGCAGAAATCATCACCACCGGGATATGCGGGTATTGCCCACGCAGCAACACCAAACCCGAAAACCCGTAGGCACCCGGCATGTTGAGATCAAGCAGGACCAGATCCCAATCGGTTTTCTCCGCCAGACAGGCCTCAAGTTCGGCAATGCTGGCCGCTTCAACCAGCTTTACATCCGGGCCCAGCCCCAGCGTCAGGGCCTGCTGCAAGGCACTGCGGAACAAGGGGTGATCATCGGCAATAAGGATTTCAAATGCGGCCATGGTGAATCCTGTTTTTGTTATGTGGATACCCGCCAGGGGTAATGTCCAAGGCTCGGAACAGTACGTGCAGGGCGCAGGGTTGCCGCGCAAGCAAACCTGATATCGCAGAAAAGCGCCCCAGCATGCCGAGCGCTGACGGGGTGGTCAAGCACGATGCTTTGCGGCACAGTTCGCAGCTTTGCCGACGAGAGCCTGAAATGCGAAGCCACGCCCTGCGCGCTGACCTGTTGATGCTAGTGACCGCCATGATTTGGGGCTCATCCTTTGTCGCCCAGCGCTTGGGCATGGATTCGATCGGACCGTTCCTTTATACCGGTCTGCGCTTTGCGCTGGCCGCGGTGATTCTGCTGCCCGTGCTGCGTCTGCTGGAGAGCCGCACCAGCAGCACTGCTGCGGTCGTACCGTTAAACCGTCAGCTGCTGCGCGGCGGCGTGCTGATGGGCCTGGCCCTGGCGCTGGGGATCAACCTGCAGCAGGTTGGCCTGCTATTCACCAGCGTGACTAACTCCGGCTTTATCACCGGGCTGTACGTGATTGTCGTGCCGCTACTCGGACTGTTTATCGGCCACAAGACCGGCCTGGGTATCTGGCTGGGAGCTTGCCTCGCGGTAGTCGGGATGTTCTTACTGAGCGTCGGCGAGGGCTTTCATGTGGCCTCCGGCGATTGGCTGCAACTGGCCGGCGCCTTCGTTTGGGGCGTGCATGTGCTGCTGGTGGGGTTCTTTGCCGGCCGTCATGACCCACTGCGACTGGCCTTGGTGCAGTTCATCACCTGCGCGGTGATCAGCCTGGTGCTGGCGCTGATCTTTGAAGAAATTCAGCTGCACGCGATCATCGCGGCAGGGCCTGCACTTCTCTATGGCGGAGTGATTGGCGTGGCCGTCGGCTTTACCCTGCAGGTGGTGGCGCAGAAAGACGCCATCGCCTCCCACGCCGCCATTATTCTCTCGCTGGAGGCGGTATTCGCCGCCATCGCCGGGGCCTGGTTGCTAGGCGAGTCACTGGAGCTGCGCGGCTACTTCGGCTGTGCATTGATGTTCGCCGGCATGCTACTGGCGCAGCTGTGGCCGAGAAAACTGGCCCCGCATCAGGCCGCTTAAAACCTGTCTTGCCGAGCCTGTGGTTACCCGGGCTCGGCAAAGCCGTTCGATGACGCCGGGCGGCTAGAGGAACTCGCGCAGGCGATCGTGCAGTGGATCATCCAGCGTTACCGCCCGCGGCGCCTTGGCGGCCAGGTAGTGCTGGCTGAAAACATCCAGATAGGCATTCAAACCATCAGCGGCGCGCTGGTCACCCGCCAGTTCCAAGCACAGGGCCGCGACTTCCGCGGTACAGAAGTGATCGTCACGTTTGGAGCGGCGCAGCTTGTAGCGTGACAGCTGCTCGGCCTGCAGGCTCAGCACCGGCAGGCTATCGAGGTAAGGGCTTTTGCGAAACATCTTACGCGCCTCGCTCCAGGTGGCATCCAGCAGCACAAACAGCGGCCGCTTGCCGCTCTCAGGGCGCACCTCGCTGACCACCCGTTCGGCGGCCACATATTCACCCGGAAACACCAGATAAGGCTGCCACTGCGGGTCGCGCAGCAATGCTGGCAGGTCGGCATCGACCTCCACCCTTGACCAACCAAACGCCGAGGTATCGGCCAACACATCGGCAATCAGCCAACCGGTATTGCTCGGTTTGAGCGCCTCAACATCATGCATCAACAAGCACACCGCAGAGCGGGCCGCGATACGTGGCCGCCAGGCACACAGACAGTGGGTCACCGCCAAGCGGCAATTATCACAGCGCACCGAGCGACTGCCACGGGCGAGAAAAGGTTTGGCACTGCGGGCAATCCGCGCAGCCCGCAAACGCGCGACAGCGTGGCTCATCAGGCATTCACCTGACAAAAGAAGAAGGACGGCATGGGTGATCCTGGGTCGACAAGCGCGGCAGTCTAACAAAGCCCGCCACGGCGTATTCAACCATACGTCTTGCGCCGCCAGCGCCGGCAACAGCGCAAGGGCCCGCGGACGAGTAAGATAGGCGCCACTGAACCTCTACCGGCGACTGCCGGTCAGAGGTGTCGAGACGACTTTGGAGAATCCCATGCTGCGTTTGACCAGCCTGACCCTGGCCTTGAGCCTGCCGCTGTTTGCCCAGGCGGCCACCCTGAAAGACTTTGAACTGAGTAAAGCCCTGGAACAAGTGGCGCGCGAAAGCAGCGTGGGTACACCACGGGCAATCAATGAAGACATTCTCGATCAAGGCTATACCGTTGACGGCAGTGAGCTGGTCAACCACCTCAGCGTGCGCAGCGAACATGCCGCCAAGATGCGCGGCAACCCTGATGTGGTGCGCGCACAACTGGCTAACAGCGTGTGCCGCAATAACGGTTATCGCCAGCTGCTGGCACGCGGCGCGGTGCTGCGTTATGAGTTCAGTGAGTACAAAAGCAACCGCCCGGTGACCACCGAGCGGTTCAGTAAAGCCGACTGCGGCCTCTAAGCCGCAACCGCTGGCTTCGCGCGACAAGGCTCAATCAGCCAGCGTCGCGCACGCCCCAGGGCTAACGCAGGCAGCGCGGGTCACCATGCCCCTGCACCGCCGCGAGTTCATCTGCATTGAGCAGCTCGCCCAGAGGTTTATCCAGCAACCCTGCTGCGGCTTCCAGCACATGCCCCCAGCTGGCGTGATTGGCGAACAACATGCCCGGCTCATCCAACGTGCCGCCGCGATTGCGGTAACCCAACACGCGACTCTGGCCACCATTACCCAGCAGCGGCCAGAGATGCCCGCGCGCCACTTCCGGGCGCATATGGGTGAGGAGCACGCGCCGTGAACAGGCGGCGGGGAATAACTGCTCAACCCGCTCGGCAGCGGTCATCCCAGCCGCTTCCCAATGGTCACGTGGCTCACGGAAACGCCCGGGCTCCTGCAGATAGACCAAACGCCAGGCGCAACCGGCCTCACTGAGACGAACAGCCGCACGCTGCATTTCCGCCAGCTGATAACTGCCTGTAGCGATCAAGAGCACAGGTTGCGCGCCGGGGTTCTCGGCCACGAGTAGAGCGCCGTCTTGCGCCAACTGTTCGGCTTGCTCAGGGCTGAAGACATAAGGCCGCTCACGTTTGGCAATCACCATGCATGCCAGTTGCCCCCGTGCCTGATAGATGCCCGGCAACAACGCCAATACCGAGTTATGGTCAGCCGGAAACACCACCCGGACCATGTCGCTCATTTCACCGAGCAAGGCCTCGCAGAAGGTGGTGTCCTGGTGCGACTGCTGATTCTTACCGTTCTCCCAGGTGTGTGAGGTGGCCACCAGCGGCCAGCCCAGCCAACCGGCCGGACGCCCAGCTTCTTTCTGTTGGCGGGCAAAGATGATGCGCTGACGCACCGCGCCGAGCATCTTCACGCAGAAGGCCTCATAGCTCGCCACTAGGTTCAGGCCACCCTGATTGGCCAGGCAGGCAGACACCACCGCTTCTTCGTTGAGCGCAGTGATGATCGCGCCATCGAGCGCTTCCAGCGGGCTTTCCGGTGCGATAACACGATGCTTGAGCGCCTCGAGCACACCACCAAGACGGTTGCTGGCCAGCTCATCCGGGTTGCCGACCCGTGGGCGCAGCTGCGGGTTAGCACGCACCAGATCGACAAAGAATCGGTCCAGAGCCAGCATCGGCGAGCAGGCGCGCTGCTGATACTGCAGCGCAGGCAGCTGTGCCAACGACGGCTGGCGTTGTGCCAAGGGGTTGTCCCGCTCCAGCGCCCGCGTGCCTCGCGCCTCAAACAGCGCGCAGGCAGCACGCAGCTCATCCGGGGCGACCCACAGCGGCGCGGCATGCTGATTGAATAGCGCACGCGCGGCCTCATCGCTATGCGGGCTGGCTGGTAACGGCAGGTTATGCGCGGCATTGCTGCCGGCCCCATAAAAGCCGAAGCCTTTTAGTGTTTCAGCAATGCCATAGGGCATCGGCAGCGGGTAATTCAGCACACCGTCGCGCAGTTCCTGCACGCGGCGGCTCGTGCGCTGCTCCATTTCCCACAGCGCGCACACAAAAGCCGCCGGGTCGCGCCCATCGAAGCTCACCGGGTCAAAACTGCAATGGCGCAGGTGCTCGCAGAAATTATCCAGCCCGACAGGTGTCGCCAGCTCAGTGCGTTGTTCAATACGCCGGCCATTGGCGATCATCACTGGCAGGGCTAAACCACAGTCCTCAGCCCGCCACCAGCGTGGCATCCAATCACTGCCGCGCTGCTCCTCGGCCGCGCCATCGGAGAGAAACGCCACCAGCTTCTCGCCCGGCAACGGCAGGTGGGCGTATTGCAGCTCGGCAAAGCCCAGATAGCCGCCCTCGGCGATACCACCCGCCGTGTGCGGGTTAACGTGGCTGCCCAGCGGCGTGCTGACCTGACCGGCCGCGTTTTGCGCATAGCTGTAGAAATCCGCCACCAGCTGGCTCATGCCGGCCTCATCACAGGGGTAACGCTCAGCCTGTTCTGGATGCTGATTAGCCGTCAGCAGGTTGAGCGCCTCAATGGCCGCGACACAATGGCCCTGCCCCATCAACCAGCCGCGGGTTTCCCCGGTGAGGTTGTTCAGCGCCAGGTAGCCGGCATAGGCCGGCACCATATTCAGCGCGCCTCCGGTATGCCCTTCAGGTGACACCTTAAAATCCTCTGCAGCCAACGCCACACCGTCGAGGCGCACGCGCTGGGCATAGGTCATATGCACCACCAGCCACATCCCCGCCGCGCTCAGCCGATCCAGCGCGTGAAAGTGTCGGTAGACACTCGCCAGGTCCACCTGCAGCCCCGCCTGCACCAATTGGTGGGCCATACGGTACACCGCCGCACACGTCTGCGGACTATGCTGTAACGGGCCATAACCGCGCTGCCAGGCGGCAAAGTCCGGCTCAAGGCGTGCATGCTCGGCCAACTCGCTGGCGTTGGGGAATAGCTGGGTCATAGAGGGCTCCGATGGTTTGACAACGTTCAGGCTTTTTTCCGTGACAGTCGCGGTCGGGCTGGAGCTGCAACGTGTTTCGCGATGAAACGGCAACAGACCCTAGCGCAAGGGATTTAGGCAGATGCTGACCTGTATCAACACCCTCGTCCGCTGGTTAGGACAGCTTTAAGCACGACCCATTCAACTCCTTCAAGGATTAGCCATGGCCCTGCTCAACTTCCTCGGCGCGATTCAACAAGTCACCGGTTCCTGCTACCTGATTGAAAGCCGTGACGGTGCACGGGTTTTGCTCGATTGCGGCATGCGCCAGGGACGCCGCGAAGAGGAAGACGGCAACCGCGCGCCGTTTGCCTTTGACCCGCACACGCTAGACGCCGTGGTGATATCCCACGCACACATTGACCATACCGGCTTACTGCCCAAGCTGGCGGCAGAGGGTTACCGCGGACCGATCTTCGCGACGGATGCGACCTGCGAGCTGATGGAATTGATGCTGCTCGACGCCGCGTTTATCCAAGAGAAAGACGCTGAGTGGGAAAACAAGTGGCGGGCGCGCATGGGTAAAGCCCCGATCCGCCCGCTGTACACCACTGCTGACGCTGAGCAAGTCCTGAGCCAGCGCCGCCCGATGATCTGCGGCGAAAACAGCGAAGTGGCCAAGGGGGTCAACGTGACCTTCCACGATGCCGGGCATATTCTCGGCTCGGCGATTGTCGAAATAGAAGTGCAAGACCATCACCTGACTCGCCGCCTGGTGTTCTCTGGCGACCTGGGCAACACCTGCTCGCCGTTGATGCAAGACCCCAGCACGCTGACCCAGGCTGATGTGGTGCTATTGGAGTCGACCTACGGCGATCGCGATCACCGCTGCAGCGAAGACACCCTGGACGAGCTGGCGGAAATTCTCCAGCAAGCCCATCGCGATGGTGGCAACGTACTGATTCCCTCCTTCGCCGTCGGTCGCACCCAGGACCTGATCTATTACCTGGGGCGCTTTTATCAAGAGGGGCGCCTGCCGCAACAGGCGGTATTTCTCGACAGCCCCATGGCCATAAGGGCGAATGCCATCTACTCACGCTTTCAGGACCAGTTCGCCGCCGAAGACCGCGCGGCGCTGGCGGCCAAAAAGGTTAAGCGCATTGAAGACTGGCTGCCCATCCTGCATTGCACGCCAACCCCGGAAGACTCAATGGCAATCAACCGGATTAAAAGCGGCGCGATCATCATCGCGGGCAGCGGTATGTGCACCGGTGGGCGTATCGTCCACCACTTCAAGCACAACCTCTGGCGTGAAAACTGCCACCTGATTTTCCCCGGCTTCCAGGCCAAGGGCACTCTCGGGCGCAGCATTGTCGATGGTGCGCAGAGCGTCAAAGTGCTCCATCAGCGCATCGCAGTAAAAGCCAAGGTGCACACCCTAGGCGGCTTCTCGGCGCACGCGGGGCAATCGCAACTCATTAATTGGGTCAGTCATTTCGAGCATCACCCGGAGCTGTATCTGGTGCACGGTGAGCTGGAGAAGACCCAGGCTTTGCAGCTTGCCTTGCGTGAGCGCCTGAACTGGATCGCGAATATTCCAGAGCCTGGCGAACAAATTGCCCTCTGATACGACCAGCCCCGGCAGCGCACGCGGTGGCGGCGCACAAAGCGTTAACTGCCAGGCATACTCAGGGCATGGCTGAAGGGGTAACGCGAACTTCAGCCGGCAACCAAAAGGAGAAGTTGTATGCCTGATGAATCGGACGATTACCTGTCCCGGCATTTTCAGATCAGTGGCGTCGACCTGAACAGTAAAGTGCAAGAACTGGCGAGCTTGGCCGCGCCCCCCAACAGCCCCAACATCAAGCTCTACCAGGCCATGCTCAGCACTGTGGTGCGCATGGCTCAAGCGGATCGCAACCGCTGGGACGCCAAAATCATGCAACAAACCCTGCGCGAAATGGAGCAGGCCTTCAGCACGCTGGAGCAGTTCAAACGGCGGCGCAAGGTGACCGTATTCGGCTCGGCACGCACGCCAACCGATCACCCAATTTACAGCCTGGCCCGGGACCTCGGCGCGACGCTCGCCAAGCACAACCTGATGGTTATCACCGGTGCCGGCGGCGGCATCATGGCAGCCGCCCATGAGGGCGCAGGCCTGGAAAACAGCCTGGGGTTTAATATCACCCTGCCCTTCGAGCAAAACGCCAATGCCACCGTGCAGGGCAGCAACAATCTGCTGTCCTTCCACTTCTTCTTTCTGCGCAAGCTGTTCTTCGTCAAGGAAGCCGATGGCCTGGTGCTTTGCCCCGGCGGCTTCGGCACCCTCGACGAAGCGCTGGAAGTGTTGACCCTGATCCAGACAGGTAAAAGCCCGCTGGTACCCGTGGTGTTACTCGACCAGCCTGGCGGCACCTTCTGGACCAGCGCCCTAGCGTTTATCCGCGAACAACTGCAAGACAACGGTTACATCCTGCCCAGTGATATGCACCTCGTGCGCCTGGTGCACAGCGCCGAAGAGGCGGCCGAAGAAATCGCTCAGTTTTACAGCAACTTCCACTCCAGCCGCTGGCTCGAGGAACGCTTCGTTATCCGCCTTAACCATGCGCTGAGTGAAGCCGCCATGCAGCAGCTGAATAATGCGTTTCACGACCTTTGTACGGAGGGTGATTTCCAGCAGCAGGCGTACTGTGAATCGGAGCAGGACGAACCCGAGCTTTGCCACATGACGCGCTTGGCCTTTGCCTTCAACGGCCGAAATCACGGGCGCCTGCTCGAATTGCTCGACCTGATCAATCAGCCACACAGCTGGGCGGAAAACGCCTGATCTGTCGCCCAGCCGATAGCCTGCGTGCAGGCTATCGGTAATCGCGGCTCAGCCGGCTAACAGGAAAGATCAGCCTCACGGGTTTCAGTCCAGACAGCATTTGCCTCCAGTACTGCTGCATCATCGGCGTGTAGAAGTAGGCAATGGGGAAGCGGAAGGATTGATGCAGGCTGACCGAGCCAGAACTAGCTGCGGCTTAATCGTCCAGAGCGCCTCGCAGCAAACGTCCAATCAACTCGGGCGGATAACCTCGATAGCTGAGAAAACGCCCCTGCTTGGCACGCTCACGCACATCACGTGGCAGTTCGCCGGCAAACTTGCGCTGCCAGGTTTCCTGCAGGTGTTCACGCCAGTCGATACCACTGTCGCGCAAGGCCTGCTCGACATCGCCGCGGCTCAAGCCGCGCTGCGTCAGTTCTTCACGGATACGCAGCGGCCCATAGCCGGCACGCGCCTTATAACTGACAAACGCTTCGAGGTAGCGCGCCTCAGACAACAAACCCTCTTCCGCAAGACGGTCGAGGGCTGCTTCAATCAATTCGTCTGCTGCACCACGGCTGCGTAGCTTACGGGTCAACTCAACGCGGCCATGTTCACGCCGCGCCAGCAGATCCATGGCTGCCCGTCGCACTGCGACGGGGTTATCCAGAACAATGGACATGGAAAAACCAATCAGACGTCAGCGTCAGCCAGGTCATCGGCCGTCGAGTTGGCCTTAACCGAAGGGCTTGCCACGAGCAACTTCTCGCGGATCAAGCCTTCAATAGTGCGTGCAATTTCCGGGTTGTCTTCCAGGTACTTGGCCGAGTTGGCCTTGCCCTGACCAATTTTGCTGCCCTGATAGCTGTACCAGGCTCCGGATTTTTCCAGGAAACCGTGCAGCACGCCCAGATCGATGATTTCGCCGTTACGGTAGATGCCCTTGCCGTAAAGAATCTGGAACTCAGCCTGACGGAAAGGCGGTGCAACTTTGTTCTTCACCACTTTGACGCGGGTTTCGCTGCCAACTACTTCATCGCCTTCCTTCACCGCGCCGGTACGGCGGATGTCCAAACGAACCGAAGCGTAGAACTTCAGCGCGTTACCACCAGTGGTGGTTTCCGGGCTGCCGAACATCACGCCGATCTTCATGCGGATCTGGTTGATGAAAATCACCAGGCAGTTGGCGTTCTTGATGTTACCGGTGATCTTGCGCAGCGCCTGACTCATCAGACGAGCCTGCAGGGGAAGCAGTACGGGCATGGGTTCATATAGGCTGGTGCCTACGAAACCAAAGCGCAGCAAAGCCATACCATTCATACCTTTCACCCTTGCGGAAGCCCGATTCCTCTCTAACAATCCTACCTGAACCGGTTTTAGATAGGCGCGAGATGAGCAGGACACCAAAAAATTTCATTGATGGTATCAGAAGCTGTTGCCCCAAGGACATCCTCACCTATGCGGAGAAGCATCCTCCGAGCCGGCGGGCGCCGCACATCCGCGATTTTTTCCTGCTCGCGCATGGACTCGACCCAGAATGGCACCGGAATCCAGTTGTTATTACAAATGCTTGTCGTCAATTTCTGTCAAATCGACGCAATGCTACTTCTGGAAAGTCTGGGAAACCAGTAAAAGAACCTGAATTCAACCCATAAGTGCAACGCTCACCCCTGTTTGTACTTCGTATGGTGTCTTCCAGCCCAAGCGTTTGCGTGGTCGTAAATTGATCTTCATTACCGCCTGATTAACGGCCTCCACAGTCAGCTTGCTGAAGTTGC
>JAHIWP010000081.1 GCA_018816095.1 Gammaproteobacteria bacterium | reverse complement strand
GAGGGCGGTAGCAAGTACGCTGTGTCTCGGTCAGCGGGGACGAAGCGGCTCATCAGGGCGGGCTCTCGGTTGCAGGGCCTCGATTGTCGCGGATACCGCCATCAAGCGAAAGGTTCAGAAAGTCCGACAGGCTCCTAGAGCGCTTTAATAAACGCCTGCAGCTATGGCGTGAAAACGGGCGCTACCAGCGCTACTTCGATGACCTTCAACAAGGCAAGTACCAGTTGGAGCCGCCCGCCGCGACCGCCCCCGTAAGCGAGTGATTGTCTGGGCTTTGCACACAACTGGCTAGAGTGTTTTAGAGAATTACATGCAGCACATGCCCGCCCACCCTAAGCAACCCTGTAACAGCCTGTACGAGTGCGACCAGTAACCATGGCCAGGAATCAAACAATGACGTTTCGACAGCGGCTGGTTAGCCTTTTTATCAGCTGCCTATTGCTGCCTGGATTATCCGCCGCCGAACCGGGGCTAAGCCCAGACGAGGTGCGCGTCGGCATGGTCAATGCGCAAAGTGGCCCCGCCGCTGCGCTGGGCCAGAGCATGCGCAACGGTGTGCAGGCCTACTTCCAGCGCATTAACGCCGCAGGTGGTGTTCACGGCCGCCGTATCAGCCTGCTCAGCCTTGATGATGGCTATGAGCCCAGCCGCACGGCGGTGCATACCCAGAGTCTACTCAAGACGCGACAAGTGTTTGCGCTGCTCGGCTATGTCGGCACACCGACCTCACGCACAGCCGTGCCAATCGCCCAGCGGGCGCAGGTGCCTTACCTCTTCCCATTCAGTGGGGCTGAATTTCTGCGCACACCGGTAAAACCCGGAGTGTTCAATATTCGGGCGTCCTATATCGAGGAGACCGAGCAGTTGGTCGAGCGGATCACCGCGGACCTCAAGCTGAGCAAGATTGCCATCCTGATGCAGGACGACTCGTTCGGTGAATCCGTCAAAAGCGGCCTTAACGGTGCCCTGCTCAAGCGCAACCTGAAGATTTATGCGCAGGCGCGCATTCAGCGCAACTCGCTGGAGGTGGCGGAGGCCATCAAGACGCTGCAGCGCACTCAGCCAGAAGCGGTGTTCTTTGTAGGCACTTACAAGCAACTGGCGGCCGCGATCAAACAGGCGAAAGCGCTGAACTTCAAGACGCGCTTTATCAGCGTGTCGTTTATCGGCTCTGAGCGGCTTATCGCCGTGGCGGGGCGAGATGCGGACGGGGTGTATATCTCCCAAGTTGTGCCTTCACCTAACGACGCCTCTTGCGCACTGGTGCAAGCTTATAAGGAGGACATGCAAGGCACTGACGTTGATCACGCCTCGCTTGAAGGTTACATCGGCGCGCGGGTGTTTATTGAGGCGCTGCGCAAGGCCGGCGCAGAGCCGACACGCGAGGCCTTTATCGACGCGTTGGAGCACCTTGATATGGACCTCGGTGGCTTCACGGTGGCGTTTTCACGTAACCGCCATCAGGGTTCCGATGCGGTCTACCTGACTCGCATCGAGCAGGGTAAAGCCGTCACCGTGACAACAATGCGCTAGCGTTCGGCCAGTGATCCCTGCAGCAGGTCCGCCACCGGCAGCGCCACGCCGAGGCGGCTGAGATTCCAGTAATGGCCTTCCAACGTACGATTGACCAGCAACGTGGCCGGTGACGGTTGCAAGCTGCCAAGCGCACCCAGCACATCCGGCAGCAAGCGCTGCACCTGCTCATGCAGCGGTATGGCGGCAAAATCCCAGTGCACGCCAGGCTGCAGCAACGGCCCGAGCAAGCCATGCAGCTGGCGGTAAAAGCCATAAGGGATGGTCGATTTTGGCTGGCGTGTGCCGAGCGCCTGAAAAGCCTGCTCCAGCTGCTCGCCATCGCGCGCCTGCAAGGCCTTGTAGGCTTGCACATAGGCCGCCAGCAACGGCGCTGATAACGCCTGCACACAGCCGAAGTCATACACCACTAATTCACCGGCCGCGGTGTAGGCAAAGTTGCCCGGATGCGGGTCGGCATGCAGCAACCCCAACTCAAACGCTTGAGCACTCAGCCAGCGCACCAGGGTCAGGGCCAAACGCTCGCGGACTTCGGCACTGGCCTGGCCGACCTCGGCAAACGACAACCCCGTTTCCTCGCTGAGCGCCAGCACCCCGGGACGACAGAGGTCCTCATAGGGTTGCGGCAAGCGCAGGCCCGGCCAATCGGCAAAATGCGCGCGGAAGTGTTGCAAGCGGCGCATCTCCGCCGGGTAATCCAGCTCGGCCGTAATGACCGCCGCCAGCTCTTGATGCAGGCCTTCCAGCTGCGCGGCGGGGGCGCGAAACAAACGCCCCAGCGGCAGCAAACGGCGCAACTGACGCAGATCCGCCTGGCAGATCTCGGCGATGCCTGGGTATTGCACCTTGAGCACCAGCGCTCGGCCGTCCGCCGCCACGGCGCGATGCACCTGGCCCAGGGACGCGGCGGCAAAGGGTTGCTCATCGATCTGCTGAAAGAACTGTCCGAGGTCCGCGCCATACACCTGCTGCAAATGCTCGCGCAGGACGCTAAAGGGTAAGGCCGGTACACGGTTCTGCAGTGAACTCAGGGCAAGCGCCACCGGCTCGGGCAGCACACCCTGCCACTGCGACGCCATTTGCCCCAGCTTGAGCACCGGGCCTTTCATCTCGCCCAACACATCCGTCAGCAGCTCAGCCACCGGCTGCCAGTCAATACCACTGCGCCCAGGAATCAGTTTTTGCCCCAGCACACGGCTGCCGATGCGCGTGGCAGTGCCTGCCAAGGTCAGGAAACGCCCGAGCGCAGAGGATGACGGAGGAGCAACGGGAGGCTTGGCCATGGGCGACTACTCAGCAGAACGAAGCACGATCATGCACCGCTGCCTGGCAGGTACCAAGCATTAAGGTGCTCGATGGGTAAGCCCGCACGGCGCACGCACACACCTTGGCTAGCGTGGCAAACGCCCCCGCGGGATCGCTCAATTGCCCCGTGGGTCAACCGCAAAACGCTTGTCCAGGCCGCTGTAGCCCATGCCCACGCCCTTGTGCACTTTCAGCTGCACCGGAATGCGCTCCTTGAGCGCCTCGACGTGGCTGATCACGCCAATCATCTTGCCGCTGGCGTTGAGGTTGTCCAACGCATCCAGCGCCACCTCCAGGGTTTCGCCGTCGAGGGTACCGAAGCCTTCATCGAGAAACAGCGAGTCGATACTGGTTTTATGGCTGACCAGATCAGACAGCGCCAAGGCCAACGCCAGGCTGACCAGAAAACTCTCGCCGCCGGACAGGGTCTTGGTGTCGCGCGCCGCATCGGCCTGCCACGTATCGAGCACTTCCAACTCCAGCTCGCCACTGCTGCGCCGCGCCAACTGATAACGGCCATGCAGGCGTTCGAGCTGCTGGTTGGCCAGGTAGACCAGATGATCCAGGGTCAGGCCCTGGGCGAACTTGCGGTATTTGGCGCCATCGGCCGAGCCAATCAGGCTGTTGAGTTGCTGCCACAGGTCGTATTCACCCTGCTTGGCGCTGATCGCTGAGAATAGGCTTTGCTGGCCGAGCCTGCGCATATCGTCACCTTGCAGCTGGGCGCGGATTTCGCCCTGGCGTTCGCTCAAGGCTTTTAGCTGGGCACTAAGGGCGCGCAGTTGCTCATCCAGTTGCGCAAGACCGAGCGAGGTGGCTGGGCTGGTTTGCAGAGTCGCCAGCTGCTGTGCGGCGGCACTAACCAGCGCCTGGGCATCGCTTAGGGCTTTATCCAGGCGCTGACGCAAGTGTTGCAAAGCGACGCGCTGCGCCTCATCCAGCAAGGCGGCCAGATAACCCGCCTCATCGTTAAACGGGCTGGCGCTTAGCGCAGCTGTCCACTGCTGCTCGGCCTGTTGCAAGCGCGCCTGCTCATCCTGCAATCGACTGACCAATGCCTGGCGGCTACCGGCCAACTGCTGCTGACGGCGTTGTACGTCTTCCAACTGAACCTGCGCCTGCTGCAAGGCCGCCTGCACATCAGCGGGTTTGGCCAAGGCAGGTTGATCGGCCAATTCCAACGCGACCCAACGCTGCTGCCAGTGTTGAGCCACCTGAGCTGCACTCTGCAGGCCATGCTCCAGCTCGTTTAACTGGCGCTGTAAATCCAGGCTTTGCTGCTGATTGCGCTGCCAACGCTGCCACTCGGCTTGGCGCTCGGCCAGCCAGGCGCTGGCGTCATCCGGCAACTGATAGCCAAAGCTGGCCAGGGCCTGACTCAGGCTTTCACTGCGCTCATGGGCAAGGCTTAGCAACTGCTGCAAACGCAACTGTCCCTGCTCGCACTGCTCCTGACGTTGCTGCAGTTGCTGGCGGTTAAGCGCCTGCTGCTGTTCCAGCTCGCTGCACTGCTGTTGCAGGCTCAGCCGCGCCTGCTGACGTTGCTCAAGGCTGCTACCCAACTGTTGCAACTGCTCAAGTTGCTGTTGCAGTTGCTGCAGCTCGACGCCCTGTTGCGTCTGCTGCTCAGCCAGGGCAACGGCATCGGCCAACGGGTTTTCCAGTTGCGCGCTAAGCGTCTGCCAACGCTCGCTTTGCTCGACCTGGGTCTGCTGGCCACGCTCAAACTGCTGTTGCTGTTGTTCCAGGCGCGCGGCGAGTTTTTCCAACTCGCCTGCTAATTGCCGGCCTTTTTCCGTCAGGGCGTCCAGCTCGCCACGCTTGCGGGTGAGCAGCGCCTTGGTCGCCGAAACATCCAGTGCCTGATAGGCGCTGATCGCCGGATGCGCCTCGGAGCCGCACAGTGGACAGGCCTCGCCAGGCTGCAGCTGGGCGCGATGAGCTTCCAGGGCCTGGATACGTTGCTCCTGCTCCAGCAGTTTTTCCTGGGTCTGCACCTGTTGCTGCAGGTCCTTGTAGCTCAGGCGCAACTGCGCCACCTCGGCGCCCTTGGCCTGATGCTGCTCGCGCAGGATCGTCAGGGCGCTGGTCAGCTGCGTTTGCTCGGCCATCAGGCGCTGCTGGGCCACGGCCACGTCAGCTAGCTGAGTCAGCAAACCGCCCTGGATATGCAGCTGCTGCCAGCGTTCACGCAAGGCCGCCTCACTGCGCCCGGCCAGCAATGCCGTGTGTTGCTGCTGCGCAGCATCTTCCTGCTCGCGCGCCTGCTGCAGGCGCTTCTGTTCGGCGCCGATTTGCTCAGTTTGCCGACCAAGCTGTGCCTGCAGGCCGGCGATGCTGTCTTGCAGTTGCTGCTGGCTAAGTTGCAGCTGGGCGATTTCTCCAGCCAGTTGCTGGCGCGCCTTCAATTGTTCGCCCCAACTGCCCAGCTGCTCGCCTAGACGGCCATGCTGCGGCTGCGCGGCCAGTTGTTGCTGCAACTGCTGCAACCGCTCGGCTAACTGCTGACGTTGCACTTGGCAATCGGCCAGTAGCACCGCGCTAAGTTCGCGGGCCTGCCACGTCTGTTCGGCAATGCTCTGCTCTACCTGAAGCTGCTCGGCGGCATTCTGCTGCAGGCCCTGCTCGGTCTGCGTCAGGCTCTGGCGGGCCTGTTGCCAGTCATGGTGCAACGGCTGCAAACGCAGTGCCGGCTCGCTGGCGGCCAATTGCGCCAGCTGCGGCTGGGCCAGTTGCAACTCATTCTGCGCGGCCTGCTCGGCCTGCTTGTTGGCATGCAACTGGGCCTCGGTCGTGCTCAGGTCCTCACACCAGCGGCGCTGGCGCTGCAGTTCGGTTTGCTCTGTACCCAGGCGGGCTTCTTCAACAGCCAATTGCTCGGCCTGCACCTGCAACTGCGTGCGTTGCTCTTCACTGAGCAGCTCGACACCCTCAGCACGGGCGCGTAGCTGATCGAGGCCGACCTTGACCTCACGGGTCTGCTCGAACACCCGCTGGGAAATCTGCCCGTAGATGTCGGTGCCGGTCAGCTCTTCCAGCAGCTCGGCGCGTTGATTGGCGTTGGCTTCGAGAAAGGCAGCAAAGCCGCCCTGGGCCAGCAGCATGGATTTGGTAAAACGCTCGAAATCCAGGCCGGTCAGCCGTTCGGTTTCGCGCAGCTTCTCGTTGATCTTGTCGGTGAGAATCTGCCCATCTGCAGCGGCCAGCTCAACCTTGGGCGCTTGCAACGCGCCGTCGGCTTTGTCGCGGGCGCGGCGCTGGCTCCAGAAGGCGCGGTAACCGACGCCTTTGACCTCGAATTCGACCTCGGCCAGACAATCGGCGGTGTGCCGGCTCATCAGCTCGTTGGCGCTGGCCGATACCGTGCTCATGCGCGGGGTGCGGTGATACAGAGCCAGGCAGATGGCATCCAGCAGCGTGGTCTTGCCCGCGCCGGTCGGCCCAGTGATGGCAAACAGGCCGTTGTCTTTGAACGGCTCGGCGGTGAAGTCGATCTTCCACTCGCCCTTGAGAGAATTGAGATTCTTTAGACGCAGGCTAAGGATCTTCATACCTCGCCCTCGCGCAGCTCACTGACCACGTGTTGATAGAGCCCCAGCAGCTTGGCTTGCTCAGTTTCGTCGAGGGTTTCGCTGCTTAGCCGTTGGGCGAATACATCCTCCACACTCAGCTCATCCAGGGTTTCCTTAGCCTTGCCTTGCAGGCTGGCACTGGCATTACCGCGCTCACGGCGGATACGCAGCACTTCGACCGGTAGGCCTTCGCACAGGGCGGCAATCCGCAGCTGCAGATCGCTCAAATAATCGTCGGTGCCGACCAGCACTTCCAGCCACACCGGCTGCTCGGCGCTGCCCTGCTTGGCCGCTTCTTTAATCGCCACCTCAAGCTCTTTAAGTGAGCCACGCAAGGACAGCAGCGGCTGAAAACGTGGCACCGGCAATGCCGTGATCTGGCGCAGGCCGCTGCTATCAAGCTCGACCAACAACACTTCCTTCTGCTGCTTGGCTTCATCGAAGCTCAGGGCAATCGGCGAGCCGCAGTAGCGGATATGCTCCAGGCCACCAACTTTTTGCGGCCGGTGGATATGTCCCAGCGCGATAAAGGCAGCCGGCGGGAAGGCGCTGGTGGGAAAGGCCTCCAGGCTGCCGACATAAATTTCCCGCACCGAATCGCTGGCACTGGCGCCGACGGTGGTCAGGTGGCCGGTGGCAATAATCGGCAGGTTGCCGCTCAGCTCGGCGCGTTTGCTTTCGGCTAGGGCATACAGGTCCTGATAGTGCTGCTGGATCGCCTGCTGCAAGGACTGCTGTTTGTCCTGGGCGCTCTGCCCCGCCTGGCTGAGCAACACATCGCGCGGACGAATAAAGGGGATTCCACAAAGGATCGCGCCAGGCGAGCCGTCACGCCGATGCAGCACCAGCAGCTGCTCTTCAATCGGCACACAAACACCGGGAATAACCCGCGTACCCAACTGCGCCAGCAGGGTTTTACTTTCACCGAGCATGGCCACTGAATCATGGTTACCGCCCAACACCACCAGTTCGCAACCTGTGGCGCGCAACTCGACGATAAAGCGGTTGTACTGCTCGCGGGCATAACTGGGCGGCGCGCCGGTGTCGAAGATATCGCCGGCAATCAGCACGGCATCGACCGCCTGCTCGCGCACCTGCTCAATCAGCCAGGCGCAGAAGGCCTGATGCTCAGCTTGGCGGGTCTTGCCCATAAAGTGCTGGCCGAGGTGCCAGTCGGAGGTGTGCAGGATGCGCATGTTTAGAACACCCAATCCTTAACCATCATATGAGTCTTCACTTTCTGCATACCGGGGAAGTTCTCGATCTCACCGCGCACCTCACTGAAGCGCAGCATCGACGGCGCTTCGATATACACCAACATATCGGTCTCGCCACTGATGCCACTGCAACGACGCACTTCAGGAAACACGCGCATCAGCTCGACATAGTGCTCACAGCGGCCACCGCTGTAGAACAGCTC
This sequence comes from Gammaproteobacteria bacterium, assembly GCA_018816095.1. GTDB lineage: Bacteria > Pseudomonadota > Gammaproteobacteria > Pseudomonadales > Pseudomonadaceae > Aquipseudomonas > Aquipseudomonas spirodelae. The sequence goes on along the minus strand of JAHIWP010000081.1, from coordinate 43,920 downwards.
CAGATACACCTTGATTGCCGCCTCGCCCGGCACCGCCACGTGAGCGTGATAACCGCTGATGACGCCGCTGTGCTCCAACTGACGTATCCGCTCACTCACCGCCGAACGCGACAGGTTGACCTCACGGGCGATCTGGCTGACGGGTAAACGCGCATCGGCGCGCAACAGGGCGAGTATCTGCTGATCGAACTTGTCCACGGGGTGCTCTCAAAAGCAATTTGCTGGAGAATGCCGCCGATTCGTCGGGCAAAGCCGACGTTTCGCCAGCTGCCTGAATCAGGCGGGCGATTTAACATGGCGAACGAAACCGCAGAGCATACAACATGAGTCGTCTGAATCAGGAATTGGGCCTACTACAAGGGATTGGCCTGCTGAGCACCTCGCTGCTTGGCACCGGGATTTTCGTGATTCCTGCCCTGGCGGCCACGGCCGCCGGTGAGGCGTCGTTGTGGGCCTGGATGATCCTCATCGCCCTGGTGTTGCCAGTGGCCTTTACCTTTGCCCAACTGGGCCGCCGCTTTCCCCATGCCGGCGGCGCGCCGCACCTGATTGGACGCGCCTTTGGCCCGCGCATGGAACGTCTCAGCGCCTGGCTGTTTCTCGCCGTGCTGCCGGTGGGTTTACCGGCTGCGCTCAACATCGCCAGCGGTTTCTGGCAGGCGCTGTTTGACCTCAACAGCAACCAGGCCCTGATCATTCAACTGGCCACCCTGGCGGCCATGCTCTGGCTTGGCCAGCGACCGGCGAAAGCCTCCGGGCTGATTCAAGGCGCGATTGCCGTGGCCATTATCAGCACCATCGCATTGATCTGGTGGGTCGGCGACCTGCCTGTCAGCAGCCAGCCCTTGCTCCCACCCATCGGCGGCTCCTGGCACCTGCTGCCCGCAGCACTGGGGGTGATGTTCTGGTGTTTTGTCGGCATCGAGGCGTTCACCCACATGGGCGAAGAATTCAAGAACCCCGAACGCGACTTCCCTCTGGCGTTGCTGTTTGGCGTGCTACTCGCAGGCTTGGTGTACTGGGCTTGCTCGGTGGCCGTATTGAGCTTCCATGCCTACGGCGATGTGACCAGCGATGCCGCCTCGCTGCCGCGCCTGCTCGATGTGCTGCTGGGCGAGAAAGCCCGTTGGCTGGCCGCCACGGTCGGCTACCTGGCCTGCTTTGCCTCGATGAATGTGTATATGCAGGGCTTTGCCCGGTTGATCTGGAGCCTGGCTGACGAAGGCAAGCTGCCGGCCAGCCTGGCCCAGCGCAACCATCACGGCGTGCCAGCCCGCGCCTTGTTACTGGTGATCCTGAGCTGTGCCCTGTGTGCCATCCTGGCGAACATGCTTGAGCTGACGGTCGATGACCTGATCCGCTACGCCAACGGTAACTTTGTGCTGGTCTACCTGCTCAGCATGGCCGCCGGCACCCTGTTGCTGCGCGGCATCTGGCGCTGGCTGGCAGCATTCAGCGCACTCTTGTGCGGGCTGGTGCTGCTGATGCTCGGCGTCGATGCAGGCTATGCCCTGGCTTTGCTGGCGGTGCTCGGCCTGTTGGACCATTGGAACGAGCAGCGCAGCATCCGACTGGCAACCGGGCCACACTGAACCTGCGCTAACCCTTAACTGGGCCAGTCATTCCAGCTACCCTCAATCCCAGCTAGGTAATGACAAGGACCGACCATGCGCCGCATTCTCCGTGACCTGAAAATCCTTATTCTCACCAACCTCTGGCTGGTCCCCGTGCTGGCCGGGTTGGTGGGTGCGCTGTTTTATTTCGCGGCACCACCACCGCCTCTGCATGCGCGCCTGGCCACCGGAGCCGAGGGCGGTGGCTACCACGCGTTTGGCGAGCGCCTGCAAAGCGAACTGGCGCTGCAGGGTTTTAGCCTGGAGTTGGTGCCCAGTGCAGGTTCGCAAGACAACCTGAGCAAACTCGCCGCTGGCGAAGTGGAGCTGGCCCTGGTGCAGAGCGGCCAAGAGCTGACCCTGGACGAGGAGCAGCGCGCCAAAATTTCAGGTTTGGGCGTGATGTACCGCGAGCCGCTATGGCTGTTCGTTGGCAACAAGATCAAGTTCGAGCGTTTAGCTGACCTGATGAAACTACGCCTGGCGATTGGTTCAGCAGGCAGCGGCACGCAAGCGGTGACCGCCGCGCTGCTAAGTGCCAACCGCATAGAGGCCGAGCACTATCCGCCGCAATGGCAAGAACTGGGCGGCAGTCGCGCCGCCGACGCCCTGATCGACGGCCAGCTGGATGCGGCCTTCTTCGTTGGGCCGGCGGAAAATGCGCTGATCCAGCGCCTGGCCGCAGAAGAAAAAATCCGCCTGGTTGGCCTGCACCGTATCGATGCCTACCTCGCGCGTTTGCCGTACCTGAGCCGCCTGGAGGTCGGCGAAGGCATGCTCGACCTGGCGCACAACACGCCAGACCAAGACATTGCCACCCTCGGCCCGGTCGCCACCCTGGCCGCCGGCGAAGACTTTCACCCCTCAATCACCCCACTGATCCTCGAAGCCGCCAAAACCGTCCTGAAAAACGGCAGCCTGCTCGACCCGGCTGGCAGCTACCCGACTCGGCCGCCGCTGTCGCTGCCGATTCTCGATCAGGCCGAGTATTACTACGCCAAGGGCCTGCCAATTCTGCAGCGCTACCTGCCGTTCCGCATTGCCTCGCTGGCCGACCGCTACATCATCCTCGCCATTCCGCTGGTGATTTTGCTGTTCCCGCTGTTCAAGGCCATCGGCCCGATCTACCAATGGCGCATCCGCGCACGCATCTACCGCTGGTACAAGCACCTGCGCGAGATCGACCAGCAGCTGTACAAGGGCAATCTGAACAGCGACATCGGCGCCGAGATTGAGCGCTTAGAAAAGCTTGAGGACGAACTGGCGCGCGTGGAAGTGCCGCTGTCCTACTCCAACGAGCTGTATGAGCTGCACATGCACCTGCGCTATATGATCGAACGCCTGACCGCTTACCAGCGGCGCACGACTGCCGAAGCGAAGGTCGGTTAATATGCGCGCTTTCCGTTTACGCACCACGAGGCCGCTATGCCGATCCGCCACTGCATCGTCCACCTGATCGACAAGAAGCCTGATGGCACCCCCGCTGTATTGCACGCGAGGGACACTGAATTGGCGGCCTCGCAGGCCATCGAGAATATGCTCGCGGACCTTAACGAGAGCTATAACGCCAAACAGGGCAAGGCCTGGGGCTTTTTCCATGAGGAGTCTGGGGCCTACCCGTTCAGCGGCTGGCTCAAGCATTACCTGGACGAAGGTCAGGACTTTGCCGCGTTCAGCCGCCAGGCTGTGGAGCAGCTGCAGAAGCTGATGGAAGAGTCCAACCTGTCCACCGGCGGCCATGTGCTGTTCGCCCATTACCAGCAAGGCATGACCGACTACTTGGCCATCGCCCTGCTGCACCACAGTGATGGCGTGGCCGTTACCGACACGCTGGACGTGACCGCCGCCAAACACCTGGACCTCAGCCAGCTGCACCTGGCGGCGCGGATCAATATTTCCGAATGGCGTAACAACGCCAACTCCAAGCAGTACATCTCGTTTATCAAAGGTAAGAACGGCAAGAAGGTCTCGGAATACTTCCGCGACTTTATCGGCTGCCAGGAAGGCGTCGACGGCCCCGGTGAAACCCGCACCCTGCTGAAAGCGTTTAGCGACTTCGTCGAAAGCGAAGACCTGCCCGAAGAGCAAGCCCGCGAAAAAACCAAAACCCTAGTTAGCTACGCTAGCAGCCAAGCCAAGATGGGCGAGCCCATGACCCTGACTGAGCTCTCAGGGCTGATCGACGAAGAACATCCCAAGGCCTTTTACGACCATATCCGCAACAAGGATTACGGCCTGTCGCCGGAAATCCCGGCCGATAAGCGCACGATCAGCCAGTTCCAGCGCTTTACCGGGCGTGCCGAAGGCCTGTCGATCAGTTTCGAAGCGCACCTGCTCGGCTCGAAGGTCGAGTACGACGAAAGCAGCGACACCCTGGTGATCCGCAACCTGCCAACGCAGCTGACCGATCAACTCAAACGCCGTAAAAACTAGCAATGACGCGCCTGCCTGACCACCTGCTGGATAGCTGTCGGTGTGACCCCGCAGCCCCCTTTGGCCAGGACCCGGCGCGAACATTCGGCCTGGACAAACACACGGCGCACCAAGCCATGGCGGAGCTGCGCCCCTGGCTCAACCAACAGCAGCGCATGCTCTGGGCCAACCGCCGTAATGCCCTGCTGCTGATCTTGCAGGGCACTGACTGCTCCGGCAAAGACGGCGTGATCCGCCGGGTGATCAGCAGCTTCGACCCGCAAGGGCTGAGTATTCAAGGCTTTCAACAGCCCAATGCCTGCGAACAGCGTCACGACTTTCTCTGGCGCTACCAACGCCGCCTGCCGGCGCCAGGTCTGCTTGGGGTGTTCAACCGCAGTTACTACGAAGGGCTGATCAGCGACCCGCTGGACGGCCTGTGCAGCGCCGCCGAGCTGCCGGCACGCCAGCAGGCGATTGAGGCCTTCGAAGCGCAATTGCTCAGCCAGTCGATTCAGCCCCTCAAGTGCTTTCTGCAGATATCCAAAGACGAACAGAAGCAACGCTTACAGGAGCGCCTTGAGCAACCCCATAAGCGCTGGAAGCTACACAGCAGCGACCTGCAGTCCTACCGCGAATTCGACCTGCGGCAGCAGCGCTGGGCCGAGCAGCTGAGCGCCAGCCATACCCACGCAGCACCTTGGTATGTAATCCCAGCCGATCACCGCTGGTTACGGGACTGGTTCGTGGCCAGCCTGCTGGCCCGCGCGCTGGAACAGTTGCAGCTGGACTGGCCAAGCGTACCCGCCCCGTTCAGCGCGGACGATCTGGAGCACGCATGAAGCGGCTTGTGCTCCTGCTACTGAGCTTCAGCAGCTTCGCCCAGGCGGTGCCCGAGCAGGTGCTGCACCCGAACGAAGTGCGCTTTGTCACGGCCAATGCGGAGTTCACCCTGCTGCATGAGATGGGCCATCTACTAATCAGCGAACTGCAATTGCCGGTGCTGGGCCGTGAAGAAGATGCCGCCGACCAACTTGGTTTTATGGGCCTTTTTCTCCTGCACGGACGTCACCGCGACGCCAACTTTTACGCCAAGCTGCTGGACGTTGCTGATTACTGGCGGCTGGAGTGGCAGCGCCAGCGCCCCGACGCTCCGGAAATTCACGAGTGGGACAGCCACGCCCTGGACGCGCAGCGCTTTTTCAACCTGGCCTGCCTGGCCTATGGCAGCGACCCACGTCAGCTGGAGTGGGTGATCCAAATGACGGGGCTGCCGGATGAGCGGGCGTTTTACTGCCCCGAGGAATACCAACAGGCCGAATACGCAGTGAACTGGATTCGCCAGCACTTCGCCCGCAGCCCCGATCAGCCGATCCTTCACCACCTGCGGGTGGATTACCAGCCGCCGCCACAGCATTTACCGGGCGCCAGCGAATTACTGGAAAAAGTTCGCGCCTCCGGCGAGCTTGAAGCCATCGCCGCACGCACCAGCAGCACGTTTGCCCTGCCACGTGACCTGAAACTGATCGTGGCCGCCTGCGGCGAAGCCGACGCTTGGTACAACCGCATCAGCGGTGAACTGACGCTGTGTTACGAGCGCATTTTGTACTTTCGCGAATTGGCGCGGGAACTGCCCAGGCTGCGGCAACCCTTCTTGCAAGACAGCCGGTCCAAATAGTGACCACACCACACGCCAGGCAGGCGGTGCTGACAAGGACCATATGGGTGCACTGCAAATAAGCTGATAACGTGACCCAGCCCTCCCCATTAACGAGGCAAAGGAACGCCCCATGAAGAAAATCATCCTGCTGTTAAGCGCACTGGCGCTCTATCAATACTGGGACAACATCAACGCCTGGTTGCAGCCCGAGCAGGCTGCGCGGCCAAGCGAAGTGGTGCTATACGCCACGCAGTGGTGCGGCTATTGCGCCAAAACCCGCGAACAACTGGCGAACGACGGCATCGCATATCGGGAAGTGGATATCGAGAAGGATGCCGATGGCAATGCCACCTTCAAGGCGCTAGGCGGCCGCGGCGTACCGCTGATAGACATCAACGGCACGCTGATTCACGGCTACAACCCACGCGCGATGCGGGCCGCGTACTAAGACCCGGCGCCTAAAGCCCTAAGCGCGCCGGGCTTTACGACGCTACAGCGCCTTGATGGCAAAACCGATGCGTGGGAAGTGCACATGCACAGTGCCGGCGCGCGGGTCTTCGCGGCGCAGGATCAACGCCTCCGTGCCGCTGAAGACCAGCTCACCTTCCACCGCATCCACGCCATAGTCGACGGCAGAAATCGCCACCTGCTGGCCAACTGCAAAGCCATTCGGATCGGCCAGGGCGACATCCGGCAGCGCGGCTGGGGTCGCCTCGCGAGCGATGCCTACGGCTTCTTCTGCAGTCATGTCGCTGAACGAGCCATGGCCGAAATCCAGTACCCGCGCCAGCCACGTGGCAACCGCAGGGTAGGCATCAACCAGCGGCGCCGTCACTGGCGTACCGCGCAGGAACCACAGCGGATGGGCCATGGCGATATCCGCCAGCGAAGCCTCACCAAAGAGGAAGTCGCCCTGCTCGCGTTCAAGTTGCTGCTGCAAGCGCGCCATCAGCGTCGGCCATTGGTGCTTGGCGACGTCCAGCGGCACCCGCGTCGCCAGGCCGCCGGTGAACAGCGCCGAGCGGTCAGCAATAAAGCTCTTGAGAAACTCCGGCGGCAGTTTGCCAAAGCGCGCGGCGATGGATTCCGGTTGGAACACAAGGCTCACGGCATGCAGAAACACCTGGGTGTCGGCCCATTGGGCAAAGCAGGCGACATTAAACTCCTGGCCTTCTGGAAACAGCGCGGGGGTGTTCTTTTCCGCTTCTAGGCGACGGGCGATCAACGCCGTGTCGCAATAAATATCGGCCCCCACCTGCAGCACGGGGGTCTTGCGATAGCCACCGGTTAGCGCGGTCAGATCCGGCTTGGGCATCACCGGTGGGATCATCACCGAACGCCAGGACAGCTGCTTGAAGCCGAGCATCAACCGCGCCTTTTCGGCGAAGGGCGAGGTCGGGTAATGGTGCAGGATCAACTCGTGCATGGCAGGCTCCGCAAGGATTCAGGTAGAGCAGCAGCTTACCCGTGCAAGCGTTGGCGGCCTACCCGCTTAGCCTGATGGCGGGTTATCAGTCGCACCGATAGCGGCGTAGGCCAGCACTAAGGTTTCCTTGGCGGCTTTGGCCAGGGCCTTGATCGCCCGCTCGCGGCGTAGCGCATCGCCTTTACCGGCACAGGTTTCGATATACACCAGGGCCTGCGCCGGGCTGGAATGGAAGAAGCGCGCGCCCTTGCCAGTCTGATGCTTGGCAAAACGCTTATGGGGGTCGTCGCTGATGCCGCAATACAGTGCGCCGTTGGCTGCCCGCACCAGGTAAACGAACCAGGGCTTGGCGGCGGGTGTCTCAGGCGCAAGAGAAGAGTCGGGCATCAGTTGGATAGGCTGGCAGTTAACACGGTCGCCGAGCTTAGCGATTCCTCTGGAACGCCGCCAACCCTTTACCCGCCTGCTGGCGAATAGCGTTCTGCACAAAAAGCGTCCAGCCCAGCAACAAGCCTTTGCTGCCCAACGCCTGATGGGCCCAGCGCCACAGGTCGAAATGATCGCGGTGCTCGCAGATCTTGCCGTCGCGAAAGCGGAAACTGGCCTCGATACGGTTGACCACGGTGCGGCCCGTCTGGCTAAAGGTGTAAGTCGCCACCAAACGCGCTCGACCGCTGTGATCATCCGCCGTAACGCCCTCGAATGTCAGGGTGAAACCCTGCGCTTTGGCGCACAGCATGCGCCACATATCGCCAGCATCCGCACCACGCAGGTCGGTAAACACCGGGTCGCTAAACCGCACGTCCGTGGTGTAACAGCTGGCCATGGTCTCGGCATCCAACTGCTGAAAGGCCTGATAGAAACGGCCGATCAGCTCGGCGTTGGCATGGCTCATGGGGCAGAACTCCGTAAGGCGAATGCAGGCAGTATTGTCCTAAAAACCCTGAGTCGCGATTGGCGCAGAAGACAGTCTTATGTCAATAATCGCCAAGCTTGTCAGCCATGAGCCCGTCATGCTGAAAATAGCCCTCTACGTTTGCCCGCAAACCGTCTGCTCCAGCCTGAGTATGGCGATGGATGCCTTCACCCTAGCCAACCGCTTGGGCGAGCAGCGGCTGTTCCAGTTGCAGCGCGTTAGTCTGGACGGGCAAGCGGTCGACCTCGGTTTTGCGCAGATCCAGGTCGATGGTGATTTGCGCCTGGCCGAAAGCGCCGACCTGATTGTGCTGCCCGCCAGCGGCAGCGCCATTGACAGCACTCTGGCTGACAACGCCGCCCTATTGCCCTGGCTGGCACAACGAACGCCCCATCAACAACTGGCCAGCCTGTGCAGCAGCGCCTTCCTGCTGGCCGCTGCTGGTGTACTCGATGGTCGCCGCGCCACCACCCATTGGGGGCTGGCCGGTCTGTTTCAGCAGCGTTATCCGCAGGTCAATCTGCAGATCGAGCAACTGGTTTGCGAGGACGGCCATCTGCTCAGCTCCGGTGGCGCACATGCCGGGCTCGACCTGTGCCTGCACCTGATCGCCCAGCATGGCGGCAACGAGTTGATGCAGCAGGTGGCCAATGCGCTGGTCTTCGATACTCAGCGCGGTCAGCAGTCGCGCTTCGCCCCGCTGTTGCCGCCCACCAACAGCGATTGCCCACTCACCCCACTGCTGCAATGGATGCATCAGCATCATGCTGAGCGCATCGACCTCAAGCGCCTGGCCGCTCAGGCCAACTGCTCATCGCGCACCCTGCTACGGCGCTTCAAGACCCACACAGGGCTGACGCCCAACGACTACCTGCAACGTGTACGCATCAGCGCCGCACAGCGCGCACTGCGCAGTTGTGCATCACTCGAACAGGTCGCAGAACGCGTCGGTTATACCGACCGCGCCACCTTCGCCAAGCTGTTCAAACAGCTCTGCGGCGAAAGCCCAGGGGCGTTTCGCAAGCGCCTGCGGCAAGCCAGCTGAACGTCGCGGCGGCGTATCAACTTGGCGCGTCAGCGCTTGTCGATTAATACCTAAAAGTCCAAAATGGATTTAATTGTTTAATCCATGACGGAGCCGCCCATGTCGACCACCCCCTATGTGCTGGATAAAACCGCAGCCGAGCAGCTGCTTGCCCAGGTCGATGTACACCAGGCCATGGTCGCCATGTTCCGCGAGCTGGCCGCCGGCAATGCGCTGCAACCGGCGCAGCAGTTGGTGGAGTTCCCCAATGGTGGCGGCGACTTTATCAACTACCTCGGCGTGCTGGCCGGCGCCGGCGTTTACGGGGTGAAAACCTCGCCCTATATCGTCCGTGAGCAAAGTCCGCTGGTCACTGCCTGGACCTTGCTGCTGTCCATGCAGACGGGCCAGCCGTTACTGCTGTGTGATGCGGGCAGCCTGACCATTGCACGCACTGCCGCGACCACCGCCGTCGCCGTGGATGCGCTGGCTGCGCCTCAAGCCAGCCGCCTGGCGGTGATCGGCAGCGGCGCCGTGGCCCAGGCCCATGTGCATTACGCCAAGCAGCTGCGCCCGTGGCAGAGCATTCGCCTCTACTCACCCGGCCTAACCGGCAAGACTGATGCGCAGAAACATCAACTGCGGCAACTCGACCCGCGTATTGAACTCTGTGCCAGCCAGGCAGATGCCCTGCGCGACGCCGACGTGGTGATGCTCTGCACCTCTTCAGCCAAGCCGTTGCTGAACCCTGCCGCTCTGGATAAGCCGGCACTGATCACCTCAATCAGCACCAACGCACCGCGCGCCCATGAAGTCACGCCGGCCAGTTTGCTGACCATGGATGTTTACTGTGACTACCGCGCCACCACGCCAAGCAGCGCGGGAGAAATGCTGCTGGCAGGCCCGCTCGGCTGGAGCAGCGCCGACATCCAGGGCGACCTGGCCGAACTGGTCGGCGCTAAAGCCCCTCGCCCGGACTACCGTCGCTCGGTATTCTTCCGCTCCATCGGCCTGGGCCTGGAAGATGTCGCCCTGGCCCACGCCTTGTACCAACTCAAGCGGGAGGCATGCTGATGCAGCAGGCGGACTACCTGATCATCGGCGCGGGGATCGCTGGCGCTTCCACCGGTTACTTTCTTGCGGCGCATGGCAAAACCATTGTACTGGAACGCGAGCAACTGCCTGGCTATCACTCCACCGGCCGCTCCGCCGCGCTCTACACCGTGGCCTACGGCACGCCGCAGGTGCGCGCCCTCACCGCGGCCAGCCGGGCTTTTTATGACACGCCGCCTGCAGGCTTTGCCGAGCACCCGCTGCTGACCCCACGGGGCGAACTGGTGGTGGATTTCACCGGCGACGCCGCCGAGCTGCAGCGCCAGTTCGACAGTGGCCGCGCCAGTGTGCCGCAAATGCGCATGTTGACCGCCGATGAAGCCTGCGCGCTGGTGCCAGTGCTGCGCCGCGACAAGGTGCAAGCCGCCATGCTCGACCCTAGCGCCGCCGATATCGACACCGATGCCCTGCACCAGGGCTACCTGCGCGGCATTCGCCAGCAGGGCGGGGAAATCCACACCCACCGTGAGGTGCTAAGCATCCAGCGCGACGGCAACGCCTGGCTGGTTGAGTGCGGCAGCACGCAATATCGCGCCAACGTGCTGATCAACGCGGCTGGCGGCTGGTGCGACCAGATCGCCGCGCTGGCGGGTGTCGCGCCTATTGGTCTGACGCCCAAACGCCGCGCGGCGTTTACCTTTGACGGGCCAGAAGGCATCGATTGCCAGGCCTGGCCCTGCGTGGTCAGCCTGGACGAATCCTTCTACTTCAAGCCCGACGCCGGCCTGCTGCTTGGCTCACCCGCCAATGCCGACCCGGTCGAGCCCCACGATGTGCAACCGGAAGAGCTGGACATCGCACTCGGTATTTATCAGATCGAAGAGCACACCCACCTGAGCATTCGCCGCCCGGCGCATACCTGGGCTGGGCTGCGTTCGTTTGTTGCTGATGGTGATCTGGTGGGCGGCTTCGACCCGCAGGTGGCGGACTTCTTCTGGGTCGCGGCGCAAGGTGGTTATGGCATCCAGACCTCCGCCGCTATGGGCATGGCCTGCGCCGCTCTGGCACGCGGCGAGCCACTGCCCGAACACTTGCGCCAGTTTGGTTTAACCGAGGCCATGCTCTCGCCGGCACGGCTAAACAGATAACGCCGTGCACGCCCGAGGTGACGCCTCGGGCGCTATGCGGCACACTCGCAACGCCACCCGAGCCTGAAGAGTTAGCCGCATGACGCCGCCCCGCCACGCCCCCGAGCTGGACAACTACCGCACCATCGCCGACGCCATCGCTACGCTGTTTTTCCCCCATGCCGAGGTGGTGCTGCACGATGTTCGCACGCAGAAGGTCGACTACATCGCCAACAACATCTCGAAACGGGTGATCGGCGACGATGCCGCGCTGGAAGACATGCTCAGCGGCGAGGTCGATGAACGCACCATCGGCCCTTACGAAAAGCTCAACTGGGATGGGCAGAAGATCCGCTCGGTCAGCAGCGTGCTGCGTGACGCCAGCGGTACACCGATTGCGGTGCTGTGCATCAACCTGAACATCTCGCTGTTTGAAACCGCCAAGCAGGCGCTGGACCTGTTTCTCTCCTCCAGCAAACTGGTGCCGCAGCCCGACGCATTGTTCCGTGATGACTGGCAGGAGCGCATCAACACCTTCCTGCACAGCTGGCTGCGTCAGCGCCAACTCGGCCTCAACCTGCTGACCCGCGAACATAAACGCGAGCTGGTCGAAGCCCTGCACGCCGAAGGCGCCTTCAAAGGTAAAAGCGCCGCCAACTATGTCGCTAACGTGCTGAATATGGGCCGGGCGACGGTGTACAAACACCTGAAAGAGATCAAGGCCGAGTAGCCTGCTGCCACCCGCAGATGGCCAGTGACCTTCGCGGCGGCGCACATCCAATAATCCCTCTTTAGCGCACCTGAACAGCGCTCAACACACCGCCTACTTAGGCCCATCCGCCTGCCTGCAAAAAAGGCCGGACGTTGAACCGGAAAACCTGTTCCAGAACATTCTTAAGGTGTCCTTAAGCCCGTCTATTCTGCTGTTCAGCTTGGCTTCAGGCTGGGTCGTTAAGGTGGCGTCATGCCTTCTTGGAGACTCAGCATGAACAAGACCACCTTCACCCTCGCTTTAGCCGGTTTAGCGGCGCTGCCCGCGCTTAGCCAGGGCCGCGAAATCACCCTGCAAACCACACTCAACGAGTACCGCGGCAACGAGGCCTACCTGGCGTTCTACGTGACCGATGCGCAGGGCAATTACCAACGCACGCTGTGGGTCTCCGGCAAGAAGGCCAAGTACTACAAGCACCTGCGTGACTGGGTGCGTGACGGTAACAAGCCTGCCGAATATGACGGCCTCACCGGCGCCAGCGTGGGCAGCGGGCAAACGCTGGAGGTCGCCGTCGAACTGGAAGATGCGCTGATTGATGCCGGCTACGAAATTCGCATCGACAGCGCCGTCGAGGACAAACGTGACAACCGCGCTGAGATCAAAGTGCCTCTTACTCAGCAGCCCTCGTCGGCCAGCGGTAGCGCAACAGGCTACGTCAACACCTTCAGCTACCAGTTCTAACCCAGGATCCCGCTCATGCTGCAACGCACCCACGTGGTACTAAGCTTGTTCCTTGGCGTCTTGCTGATGGTCTCGGCGGCCACCGGTCTGGTGTTGTCCAGCAGTACCCTGGTTGATCATCTGCAAGCGGCCCCCGCCGCCGGGCAGAATGTCGCCGATGTGGCCGCACGTATTGCCGGCCAGGTGCAAGGTATCGAGCGCATCGAGCGGGCACCCAGTGGTGAGCTGCGCGTCGCGTTTAGCAATGCGAACGACAGCGCTATCGTGGTGGCGGATCCGCTCAGCGGCTCGGTTATCACGCCCTACCAGCCATCCGCCCTGCTTGCCTGGACGCGCAACCTGCACCGCGAGTTGCTGCTCGGCGAGCCAGGCCGCTGGCTCAGTGGTCTGGCGGCGCTGGCCTTGCTGATCTTAGTAGTGACGGGCGCTTGGCTATTAGCGCGCCGACTCGGGGGCTGGAGTCGCCTATTACGGCCTATTCCAGCCAGCAGCGGGCTGATTCACTGGCATATGGTCGTGGCCCGCTGGACGCTGCCGGCCCTGGCGATTCTTGCCCTGAGTGGGTTGTATTTGGCAGCCATCAGCCAGGGCTGGATCAACGACGGCCAAGACGCCTCGCCCGCCTACCCTGAGGCCAGCTACTCGGCACCGACTGCCGAGCTGAGCAGCCTTACTGCTCTACGCAACCTGGACCTGCAAGACTTGCGCGAGCTGGAGTTTCCCAGCGACCCGGATGCCAATTTCTACACCGTACGCACGGCGGCGGGTGAAGGCTTCATCAATGCCAATACGGGGCAATGGATCAACTATCAGCAGCACGGTTTTGCCACTCGCCTGTACGAAAATATCTACGAACTGCACACCGGCGCGCATTCGCCACTCTGGACGCTGATCCTCAGCGGCTCCAGCCTGGCCGTGTTGTGTCTCAGCGGTTTCGGCCTGCTCTCCTGGGCGCGGCGCAAACGTCTGGCTGGCGCACGAGCGGACAATACACCGGCCGATCAAGCGCAGATCATTCTGCTGGTTGGCAGTCAGGGCGGGGCTACTTGGGGCTATGCCCGGCAGTTGCATGAGCAGTTGCAGAGCCAGGGCCTGCGGGTGCACTGCGCCAGCATGAATCAGCTGCAGCCGCACTACCGCCAAGCCAGCCAACTGTTGCTACTCACCTCGACTTATGGCGATGGTCAGGCTCCCGATTCGGCCAAGGCGTTTCTCGGGCGTTTGCAGCGCAGTGAGCTGAAGCCAACGCTGCAAGTCGCGGTGCTGGGCTTTGGTGATTCGCAGTTTCAGCACTTCTGCGGCTATGCCGAGCACGTCGAGCAATGCCAGCAGCAACAAGGCTTAGCGACGTTGCTGCCCTTGCAACGCATCGACCGCAACGCCTTGGGCGAGCTCAACCAGTGGGCGCAGCGGCTTGGCAAGGAACTGGGCGTTGCCCTGCACTTCACTGCGCACGCCAGCCACGAAACCCCACAACAGTTGCAGCTGCTGAGCCGCGAGCTTTACGGCGAGGGCAGCGAATCACCGGCTGCCGTTTTACGCTTTGCCGTATCGCCCGCAAACAACAGTCGCTTTGCACCCGGCGACCTGCTGGCCATCCGTCCGGGTATTGATCTGCCGCCACGCTTCTACTCGATTGCCAGCGGTGATGAAGATGGCGTGCTGGAAATCTGCGTGCGTAAACAGCCTGACGGCCTGTGCTCAAGCCTGCTGCATAGGCTGCAGGTGGGTGACTGTATTGAAGGGGTTATCCAAGCGCATCCCGAGTTTCGCCCGACTGCCGGCCAGCACCCGCTAATTTTGGTGGGTGCTGGCACTGGGCTGGCGCCGTTGATTGGCTTTGTCCGTAAGAATGCCCATCAGCGTCTGCTGCACCTTTACTGGGGTGGCCGCAGCGCGCAGTCGGACTTCCTCTATGAAACGCAACTGAATGAATACCTGGCTGACGGACGCCTGAGCCAACTGGGCTTGGCGTTCTCCCAGATGGCGAAGCCGATGTATGTGCAGGACCGCCTCCTGCAGGACGCCGACAAACTGCTGGCGATGTTGCAACAGGGCGCTCAGGTGTTGGTATGTGGCTCACGCGACATGGCAGCCGGGGTGCGCAATGTGCTGGAACCCTTACTGCAGCAACTGGGCTTGAACATCGAACAACTCCGCCAACAAGGACGCTACCGTGAAGATGTCTACTGAGACCAGCGCAGCGCAGCGCCACAACTTGAGTGGTGCCACCATGGGCACGCGCTGGAGCGCAGTGCTGTATGCACCGGCCGGGCTCGACCTGAGTGTGATCAGCAGCGAGCTGCAGCAGACGGTCGATCAGGTTGACCAGCAAATGTCGACCTGGAAGCCCGACTCCGACCTGATGCAACTCAATGCGGCCAACTGCGGCCAATGGCTGAGCGTGCCCGATGAGCTGCTGTGGGTGCTGAGCAGCGCACTGCGCATCAGTGCCGAGTCTGAGGGCGCATTCGAGATTGGCGTCGGCGCGCTGGTCAGCGCGTGTGGCTTTGGCCCAGACGCGCCGCTCAACACCTGGCCGGACAAGCAACCCAGCGCGCACGAGGTACTGGAAGTCGACTCGGATAACGGCCGAGTACGCAAACATGCGCACATCACTCTGGACCTTAACGGCATCGCCAAAGGCTTTGCCGTGGACCAGATGGCCCGCTGCCTGGCGCGCCACGGCATCACGTCCTACCTGGTGAGCATTGATGGCGAGATGCGCGTCAGCGGCGTAAAGGCCGATGGCAGCGAATGGTCAGTCGCACTGGAAAAACCCCTCAAAGGCCAACGCGAAGTGCTTGGCTCGCTGGCCCTGAGCAACACAGCCATCGCCACCTCCGGCGACTACCGCCACTGGCGTGAGCAGAACGGCCAGGTGTTTTCTCACACCATGAACCCGCACACCGGCGCCCCGCTGCTCTCCGACCTCGCCTCGGTGTCGGTGCTGTGCACCAGTTGTATGTACGCCGACGCCTGGGCCACCGCACTGATGGTGCTTGGCGTGGAACACGGCGCGCAGCTGGCCAACACCAAAGGCTTGAGCGCCATTTTTGTCGTGCGCGACGGCGATGAGTGGCGCGAAGTGACAGTCGGACTTTAACGCCGGCAACACAGCTCAGTGCTCAGCACAACGGTCCAAATGCCTATTCCCCGCCGTACAATGTGCGCTTTGGCGAGGAGTTCAGTGGATGCAACAGCAAGCGGTTTACGGCGTAGGCGACGCCTCGTATCAGGCTGCGGGCGGCATCGAAGGTTTGCGCCGCCTGGTCGCAGATTTCTATCGCTTGATGGATGAGCAGCCCGAGGCCGCAGAACTGCGCCGCCTGCACGGCGAAAGCCTGCACCTGGCGAGTGACAAGCTGGCCTGCTTTCTCAGCGGCTGGCTCGGCGGCCCCAGGTTGTTCAGTGAAAAATACGGCTCCATTGCCCTGCCGGCCTTTCACGCCCAGTGGCCGATCACCGAGCAACTCAGCCAGAGCTGGCTCAACTGCATGGCCCAGGCCATCGCTCTGCAGCCTTATGCGCCAGCGTTTGCCGAGTACCTGCTAACCCAGCTGCGGGTACCGGCACAGCGCATCGTCCAGGCCAGCCGTAATCGGCATGCATAGCCCAGAGGCTATCCGGGCTATTTAGCCGAGCACTCAGTCGCCGTAGATGTCGAAGGTGAAGTACTTGTCTTGAATCTTCTGGTATTCGCCGCTGGCGCGAATCGCCTGAATGGCCGCGTTCAGTTTACCGAGCAGCTCACTGTCGCCCTTGCGCACAGCAATACCGGCGCCTTCACCAAAATACTGGGGGTCGGTAAAGGCTGGACCAACGAAGGCGAAACCCTTACCGTTATCGGTTTTCAGAAAGCCCTCCTCCACCGGGATGGCATCGGCGAGGGTGCCGTCCAGGCGCGCGGACAGCAGGTCCAGATAGATTTCGTTCTGCGAGCTGTAGCGCACCACTTCAACTCCTCGCGCGGCAAACACTGCACTGGCGAAACGGTCGGTGGTGGTTGAGCGCTGCACACCAATGCGCTTGCCCTTGAGGTCGCTAAAATCGGCGGCGACTTCGCTGCCCGCCTTCATCACCAAGCGCGCAGGGCTGTAATAGTACTTACCGGTGAAATCCACCGATTTACGCCGATCATCGGTGATGGTCATAGACGACAGAATGGCGTCGACCTTCTTCACCTTGAGCGAGGGGATCAGGCCATCAAACTCCTGCTCAACCCATTGGCATTCGGTCTTCATTTCGGCGCATAGGGCGTTGCCGATATCCACATCAAAGCCGGCGATCTGCCCGCTGGCTTCCTTGTAAGCAAAGGGTGGATACGCCGCCTCGATACCCAGGCGCAAGGGTTTGTCTGCCGCGAATAGGCTAGAGGCGATCAGGCTCAGGGCGATGCCGCCCGCCAGGACGATTTTCTTCATGATGCGGATTCCTGCTGGGAAAGTAATAGGCCCACGCCAGCTGGCATTGCTGCACAGGTCGGCAGGGCAACGACGGTTGCTGCAAGACAGAAGAAAGGCGCAGCAGGTTTGCACCTGAGCGGGAAGCGATAGCGGTTGCACACGCATGGACGGGTCATTTGCCAGTCTCGACTTATACTTTAAATTCCATACTGGACTTATAGGTACAAATCGTCAACCAAGCAAAAGTCATCGCTGCGACTGAACGATCAGCGCAGGCGACGTCGGTAAAATGACTTAGAGCCTGTTCAAAGGCTCGCGAGCTAGAGCAATGCAAGGCAAAAACAGGCGAGGAAGCGGAGTTTACGAGCTGTAAATGAGCATTCCGAGCCTGTTTTTAACGCAGCAGTGCCGACGCGCAGCAGACTTTGAACAAGTTCTTAGGGCTGCGGTTTCCAGCGCTCAGCCGCAGCCTGGTCGGAGCAACGCCCCTCGACCCAGCGCGGGCCTTCGGCAGTGTCTTCCTTCTTCCAGAACGGTGCGCGGGTTTTCAGGTAGTCCATGACAAAGTTGCAGGCATCAAACGCGGCCTGGCGATGCGCGCTGCTGGTGCCAACAAACACAATCGGCTCGCCCGGCTCCAAACGCCCCACGCGGTGGATGATCTCAATACCCAGCAGCGGCCAGCGCTGCTTGGCTTCTTCGGCAATTTTGCCCAAGACTTTTTCGGTCATGCCAGGGAAGTGTTCGAGAAACATACCGCCGACTTCGCGCCCTTCATTGAAGTCACGCACATAACCGACAAAACTGACCACCGCGCCAATGCCCAGATTGGCGGCATGTAAGGCGTTAAGTTCATGGCCGGGATCGAAGGGTTGCGACTGGACGCGAATGCTCATGAATACTGGCCTCGAAGCGTAAAGGGTCAAAGGCAAAAACTGAGTCGACACATGGGGGCGCTGCGTTCAAACCCTCCTAGGGTCTGTCGCGGCTAAAGCCCCTCCCACAGAGGCGTGATAATTTGTGGAAGGGGCTTTAACCGCGATAACAACAGATTTAGCCACCCGTCACGGTAGGAAAAAATGCCACTTCATCGCCGGCCTGCAACGGCTCATCCAGGCTGCAGAGTTCCTGATTGCGCGCGCACATCAGGTTCTGCTCGGCCAGCACCGCCCAAACGCCGCCTCTGCTCAGCAGGTGCTGGCGCAAGTGTTCAAGGTCGCTGAACGTGGCATTTAGCTGCTCACCATCCAGCCCCAGCGCCTCGCGGTAACGGGCGAAATACTGCACGCGAATCATACGTCTGCTCCCGCCACATTCTCGGCTTTGAAGGCGCCGCTCTTGCCGCCGACTTTCTCCAGCAGGCGTACGCCTTCGATGACCATGCCGCGGTCGACGGCTTTACACATGTCATAGATCGTCAACGCGGCGACGCTGGCGGCGGTGAGCGCCTCCATTTCCACGCCGGTCTGTCCGGTCAGCTTGCAACGCGCGGTAATGCGTACGGCATCCGTACCCTCAGCCAGTAGCTCGACCTTGACGCTGGTGAGCATCAGCGGGTGGCACAGCGGGATCAGGTCGCTGGTTTTCTTCGCCGCTTGAATGCCGGCAATCCGCGCCACGGCGAATACATCACCCTTGGGGTGTTCGCCCTGGCTAATCATCTGCAGCGTTTCGGGGCGCATGCGCACCAAGGCTTCGGCCACGGCT
This sequence comes from Gammaproteobacteria bacterium, assembly GCA_018816095.1. Classification (GTDB taxonomy): domain Bacteria; phylum Pseudomonadota; class Gammaproteobacteria; order Pseudomonadales; family Pseudomonadaceae; genus Aquipseudomonas; species Aquipseudomonas spirodelae. Next base: position 25,123 of record JAHIWP010000081.1, on the reverse strand, counting down.
TCACGGACGGTCAGGGCTTTATCACTGACATCGACCATATTGGCGCGGCCTTGGGAATCAAGATGGGTTAACACGGGCAGACTCCAGACAGGTGTCCGGCGATTGTAAACCCAGGGGTCAGGTTACGGCACCTATGAATGCCGCGGGATTCAGCATCAAGCCACCGCTCGCCCTGCAGCCATAAGGCCTGCAGGGCGAGCACGGCCAGTGAGCTACAGATGGCTTTCGGCGTACTCGGCGAGGATCGAGCGCGGCACCCCTTGCAGGGTAATGTGCACGCCATGCTCGAAGTCTTTGAAGCGCTCCGTCAGGTAAGTCAGCCCTGAGCTGGGCGCCGACAGGTAAGGCGTATCGATCTGTGCCAGATTGCCCAGGCACACCACTTTTGAACCACTGCCGGCACGGGTGATGATGGTTTTCATCTGATGCGGGGTAAGGTTCTGACATTCGTCGATGAGGATCAGGCTCTGCTGAAAGCTGCGCCCGCGGATGTAGTTGAGGGATTTAAACTGCAGCGGCACCTTTTGCAGGATGTAGTCGACGCTGCCATGGGTGTTCTCGTCCTCCATATGCAGGGCTTCAAGGTTGTCGGTGATCGCGCCGAGCCAGGGCTCCATCTTCTCCGCCTCGGTGCCGGGCAGAAAGCCGATTTCCTGATCCAGCCCCTGCACGCTACGGGTGGCAATAATGCGCCGATAGCGCTTGCTGACCATGGTTTGTTCGATGGCCGCCGCCAGGGCCAGGATGGTTTTACCGGAGCCGGCGGCGCCCGTCAGGTTGACCAGATGAATGTCCGGATCCAGCAGCGCATACAGCGCCAGTGACTGGTAGATATCGCGCGGCCGCAGGCCCCAGGCTTCCTGATGCATCAGCGGCTCTTGGTGCATGTCGAGGATCAACAACTCACCCGGTTTGATGCCTTTGATCCAGCCGACAAAGCCCTGCTCGTCGATGATGAACTCGTTGAGGTGCATGGCCGGCAGGTCTTCGCTCAGCTGCACTTGGTGCCAGGTACGGCCATGGCCCTGACGTGTCTCGACTTTCTCCACGCGGTCCCAAAAGGAGCCACTGACGTTGTGGTAACCCTTGGGCAACAGCGATATATCGTCGACCAGCTGGTCGGTGTGGTAATCCTCTGAATCGATGCCGCAGGCGCGCGCTTTAAGGCGCATGTTGATGTCTTTGGTCACCAGCACCACATCAAGGCCTGGCCGGCGCGCCTTCAGCTCCACCAGCTGGTTGATGATTTTGTTGTCGTTGAGGTCTTCGGGCAGCCAGGTGATGGGCGCCGCGCGTTTACTCATCAGGATCGACAAAAAGCCGCGCGGCCCGCTCTTATCGCGCTGGATCGCGACGCCGTGCTCCACCTCCTCGGGGCTGGCACTGCCGAGGATTTTGTCGATCAGGCGAATGGCCTGGCGACATTCGGCAGCGACGCCCTGCTTGCCGGTTTTAAGCTTGTCCAACTCCTCCAGTACGGTCATCGGAATGGCGACATGGTGCTCCTGAAAATTCAGCAGCGCATTGGGGTCATGGATCAGCACATTAGTGTCGAGGGCGTACAGGGTTGGGGCATTGGATTTGGCGCGTCCGTGGTCATCCATACTCGGTCACCTTCTGTAGTAGCCAAGCAACGCAGCAGTGAAACTGCGCTGCAGAGGGGCCGCCGGCTGCTCAGTGGCGAGGCTGAGCAGGCTGCAAAAAGGTGAGGGCCAATGGCCGCCACCTGTCTGCAGGGTTCGGCGGTCTTGCCTTTTAATTACTCCTATTTGGATGACAGAAAAACGTTTTTTTACCTATTCAAGGGTTTATTTATCAGTGTGACAAATAGCGCTTGGCGCACCGCGCCAGCACCGTTAAAGTCGATGATTCAACCGGCCTTCACGCCTGCCGATTTTTCTCATCGGCGCCCTGCGCAACCGCGCAACGATTGACCTCCACGGTTACATGCACCAGCTCTGCAATCCCCTCCAGGCGAGCCTTGTAACGATCCGCTGAGCGATCGCCATGGGTCACCACGCTGGCCAGGCACGCGAACTGCGCCCGGCCAACGCGCCACACGTGCAAATCCGCCAACTCGGTATCGGCCTCTTCGGCCAAGGCTCTGCGCACGCGCTCGACAATTGGGTTATCCATCTCCCGGTCAAGCAGCGCCTTGGCGGTTTCAATTAATAACCCCTTGGCCCACACCGCAATAATCACCGCACCAATCACCCCCATCAGCGGGTCGAGCCAATCCCAGCCCAGCCACATGCCGCCAGCCAAAGCGAGGATGGCGGCCACTGAGGTCAGGGCATCGGCCAGCACGTGGATAAAAGCAGCGTGGCGATTAAGGTCCTTGCCCGTAGGCATTGGCGCGTGATCGTGATCGTGATCGTGATCGTGATCGTGATCGTGATCGCCATGAGCATGCCCGTGGGCGTGTTCATGGTTGTCGCGCAGCAACCAGGCGGAGGCCAGGTTGACCAACAAGCCAATCACCGCCACCCACAACGCCATGTCGAACTTAATGGGTTGCGGCTGCCATAAACGCCACAGCGACTCGAATGCCAGCATCGTCACCACCACAACCAGCAGCAAGGCACTGGCAAAACCGGCCAACACCTCAATCTTCCAGGTGCCGAAGGCAAAGCGTGGGTCGTGGGCATAACGCCGGGCCAACAGATAAGCCAGCGCCGCCAAACCGATGGCCAGCATATGCGAGGCCATGTGCCAGCCGTCCGCCAGCAACGCCATAGAGTTGAAGGCATAGCCGGCGACAATCTCCACCAGCATGGTCACCCCAGTCAGCGCCGCCACGCGCCAGGCTTGGCGTTCGGCGGTAATTTCCAGCGGGCGATAGTCGTGGGACGGTTCCCAGCGCGAATGATTGCAGGCGGTCATGGCGGCTCCTTTAAGGATTAAGCGGTAACAGGCCTGAACAAACTACAACCCTGTGGCGGCCCCGGGGTCAAGCCACAACGCTAATCGACCTTATAGGTAGTCTCCGCCGCCATCAGCTTCTAGAATCGCCGCAGACTTTAAGGAGCAGCTTTTATGTTGATGGTGATTTCCCCGGCCAAGACCCTCGATTACGAGACGCCGCCCGCGACACCGCGCGTGACCCAGCCTGAACACCTTGATCACGCCCAGGAACTGATCGAGCAGCTGCGTGAACTCAGCCCGGCGCAGATTGCTGAGCTGATGCACCTCTCGGACAAACTCGCCGGCCTGAATGCCGCACGCTTCGGCAGCTGGGAGCAGCCCTTCACGCCGTCCAACGCCAAACAGGCGCTGCTGGCATTCAAAGGTGATGTCTACACCGGGCTGAATGCAGAAGACTTCAACGAAGCCGATTTCGACTTCGCACAAAACCACCTGCGCATGCTCTCCGGCCTGTATGGCGTGCTGCGCCCACTCGACCTGATGCAGCCCTATCGCCTGGAAATGGGCACCAAACTGGCCAACCCGCGCGGCAAAAATCTCTACGACTTCTGGGGCGAGCGCATCAGTGGCTGGCTCAATGACGCGCTGGTCGCCCAGGGTGATGAGGTGCTGCTCAACCTGGCCTCCAATGAGTACTTCAGCGCGGTGAAACGCAAGGCATTGAACGCTCGGATCATCGACACCGAATTCAAGGACCTGAAAAACGGCCAGTACAAGATCATCAGCTTCTACGCCAAGAAAGCCCGCGGCCTGATGGCGCGCTACGTGATCAAAGAGCGCATCACCCACCCGGATGGCCTCAAGGACTTCAACTACCAGGGTTATCGTTATTCGGCGGAGCACTCCAAGCCTGATAGTCTGGTGTTCCTGCGTGACCACCCTGAGGCCTGATTAATGCTATTCGGCGCAATCCTCGTACTGAGCTGGCTGACCCTGCTGATCCGTTACCCGAGCAAGGCGCTGCCGATTTCCCTCGCTGCGCTGATCGGCCTGGGCCTGGTTACCAGCTGGGTGCTCTGGGAAGAGAGCCGCGAGAACCGCCACCTGGCGCACCTCGAATTACGCCTCAACTACGCCCCGGACAGTTGTCCGGCAGATCGCCCCTTGGCCCTCAACCTGAAAAACGCCAGTGAAGCGGTATTGGTGGAACTGCAATGGCAGATCGCCGCCTACCGTCCGGGCGACAGCACCAACCTGGCCGAACGTCTTTTTGAAACACCGCGCTACAGCGGCCCTGGCGATTTGCAGCCAGGCGCCGAGTGGCAAACCTGCTTACCGCTGCCGCCCCTGCGCAGCGGCTATCGCGCCAGCACCCTGGCGTTTCGTGCCGAGCGCCTGCAAGGCAGCTTTGTCTATTAAGACCGCTTATACGACTGCATAAAAACAATAAGGAGCTGTGCATGAGCCAACCCAGCGTACTGATCACGGGATGCTCCAGCGGCATTGGCCGGGCCCTGGCCGAGGTGTTTCAACAAGCCGGTTATCAGGTCTGGGCCACCGCGCGCAAAACCCAAGACCTCGAAGCCCTGAGCGAAGCCGGCTTTCACGCTGTGGCGCTGGACGTTAACGATGGTCAGGCACTGGGCCAATTGGCCGAACGCCTGAAAAGCGAAATCGGCGGCCTCGACGTGCTGATCAACAACGCCGGCTACGGCGCCATGGGGCCGCTGCTCGATGGTGGCGTGGAAGCCATGCGCAAACAGTTCGAAACCAACGTATTTTCAATCGTCGGAGTGACCCGCGCGCTGTTCCCGCTGCTGCGGCAGAACAAGGGCCTGGTGGTGAATATCGGCAGCGTTTCCGGCGTCCTGGTCACCCCGTTCGCCGGTGCTTACTGCGCGTCCAAAGCCGCCGTACATGCCTTGAGCGACGCCCTGCGTCTGGAGCTGGCACCCTTCGCCATTGAGGTGATGGAAGTGCAGCCCGGCGCGATTGCCTCGAGCTTCGGCGCCAACGCCAGCCAGCAGGCCGAACAGTTGATCGACCAAGCCTCGCCCTGGTGGCCGATCCGCGAGGGCATCCGCGCCCGCGCCAACGCCTCGCAAGACAACCCCACACCCACCCGCCACTTCGCCCGCAACCTGCTGGCCGCCGTGCAAAGTAAGTCCCGGCCCAACCTGATTCGCCTGGGCAACGGCAGCCGCGCCCTGCCGCTGCTCGCCGCTCTGGTACCCAAGCGCCTGCTGGAAAACGTGCTGAAAAAACGCTTCGGCCTTAATCGCAGCCTCTAGGAGTCGTCCTGATGCACGAAGGCAGCCCCGACCACGCGCCGATTACTCACCTGGCCCTCGGCGGGGTCGCGGCAGTCATCGTGCTCAACCTACTCGTACGCACCTTCGCCAAACTCCCCGGCGTGGTGAATACCCTACTGGTGGCCGCAGTGGTCGCCGGCGGCATGGCCCTGTGGTTCCACTGGCAACACCACCGTCGCCCGCAGCCCAGCGAACGTCGTCGCCTGGTCGCCCTGTACGGCGGCATCCTCGCCCTGCTCTACCTGGGCCTGCTCGGCCTGATGTGGCTAAAAGACGAACCCGGTCCGATGGGCCTGTTGATCTTTGGCCTGCACTACTTCTGCTATCCACTGCTGGCGTGGCTGGCGCTGGCCAAGCTCCAGCGCCCTTAAGCGCTGGCCGACCAAACACCGAGTGGCCGTAGGATGGGTTGAGCAACGCGATACCCATCGGTAATCGCGGTTTCTACACAAACCCGCCAGCTTGGCGAAGAGTTTGATGGGTATCGCTGCGCTCCACCCATCCTACAAGTCGCCTTTCAGCTTTAACGTTTGATGGTCTTCAGCAGATCTTCCGGGGTGATATAGCCCACTGCGCCCGCGTTGCTCGCCGCACTGCCTGGCTGTGGCTGGTGGAGGATATGGCCCTTCATCTTGCCGATGATGTGCATCTCGCAGGGTTTGCAGTCGAACTTCAGGGTCAGCACTTCGTCCTGATGGATCAGCTGCATGTCCGAGACTTTGGTGCGCACGCCGGTGACGCCTTTGGCCTGCTTGGGGCACAGGTTGAAAGAGAAGCGCAGGCAGTGCTTGGTGATCATCACCGGCACGTCGCCGCTTTCTTCGTGGGCCTCGTAAGCGGCATCTATCAGTTGTACGCCGTAGCGCTTATAGAAGGTACGCGCCTTGTCGTTGTAGACGTTGGCGAGGAAGGTCAGGTGCGACTCCGGGTACACCGGCGGCGGTACGCTGACCGGCTTGCGTGCGCCACGCGGATGCGCAGCGATACGCGCCTGAGTCAGCGCCTCAATGGCTTCGCGGCGCAGGGCCTTGAGCTGTGAGCCGGGGACAAACGGCACGACCTCGCAGTCGATGTGCGCGCCGGTGCTGTAGTAGATGGTGGTGCCCAGTTTGCTCAAGCCATCAGCCAGTTGCTCGCGGGCCTGTTCGGCATCCTTGGCGGCGGCGAACGGGCCAGCCAGGCTGACGCGGGCGCTGATGCCTTCGTCGCTGGTCACACTCACGCTCAATTGATCGCCGTGCAGCGCCACCTGCCAGCTAACCGCAACGCGGCGCTCGGCGGAGGTTTTCTGCAAGGCTTGCTGCCAGTTATGGTCGAGGTTGCGATTGAGCGGCTGCTGCGGGCGCACGCGGTGCATGGCCTCGGGCATTTCGTTCGGTTCAACGCGGTAGCGGTAGCGCTTCTCGCCGTCTTCCTCGAACTCGCCTTTCAGCTCGCAGATGTTGCTGCGAAAACCCACCACTTCACGCTTGATCAGCACGTTCAAACCATCGCCGTTGGACAGCGGCGTATCGGTGACGGCAATCAGGTCGCGCTTGTTCACTTTTTCAACGTAACCCACCGCCAGCCCGGTAAAGGTCGGCGAATCGAACGCGCCGATATCCACTTTGCGATCAGTCACAAAGTAATCGGTGCTGCCACGGTGGAAGGTTTTGTCGGTGTCCGGGGTGAAGAAGTGCTCGGTACGGCCGCTGGCGGCGCGAGCCAGGTGCGGGCGCTGTTCGAGAATCGCATCCAGCTCCTGCCGATAGTGAGCGGTGATGTTCTTCACGTAGCTCATGTCTTTGTAGCGCCCTTCGATCTTGAACGAGCGCACGCCAGCATCCACCAAATGAATCAGGTTGTCGGTCTGGTTGTTGTCCTTCATCGACAGCAGGTGCTTATCAAACGCCACCACACGGCCCTGATCATCTTTCAGGGTGTACGGCAGGCGGCAGGCTTGCGAGCAGTCGCCACGGTTGGCACTGCGCCCGGTCTGCGCATGGGAAATATTGCACTGCCCGGAGAACGCCACACACAGCGCACCGTGGATAAAGAACTCCACCGCTGAATCGACGTTGCGGCAGATGTTGCTGATTTCTTCCAGGTTCAGTTCGCGGGCCAGCACCAACTGGGAGAAGCCGGCGTTGTCGAGAAAACGCGCTTTCTCCAAAGTGCGAATGTCGCACTGGGTGCTGGCGTGGATCTCGATGGGTGGTAGGTCCATTTCCATCACCCCCATGTCCTGAACGATCAGTGCATCGATGCCGGCCTCGTAGAGCTGCCAGATCATCTGCCGCGCCGGCTCCAGCTCATCCTCATGCAGGATGGTGTTGAGGGTGACAAACACCCGCGCATGGAACAGATGCGCGAACTGCACCAGCTCGGCAATCTCCGCCACGCTGTTGCTGGCGTTGTGCCGCGCGCCAAAGCCAGGGCCACCGATGTACACGGCATCAGCGCCATGCTGGATGGCCTCCTTGGCAATGGTGGTATCGCGCGCAGGGCTGAGCAGTTCGAGGTGGTGCTTGGGCAAGGACATGGCGTGGGCATCAAGGCAGTCAATCAAGCCGGGCATTTTACCCCTAAAGCCGGGTTTGTATGTGGCCATCGGACAGCCGCACAAAAACCGTACAACCCGGTACAGGTCTGGCTGGCCATCGCACACGGCTCCCGGCTGTCTTTCCAGCAGGCGGCACGCTACCCTCGCCGCTTACCGCCGTCACTTGCACGATGCATATAAAGCAGAAGGAATCGCTATGTTTGAGCACGTTAAAGATGATGTATTGCCCTTTGAACAGTTTATCTACCGCCTGCTCACCTACCTGGCCATCGCCATACTGCTGCTGGCGCTTGCCGTGATTCCCGGCGTTATGACGTTCCATCTGTTCTTCGAACTGCCCCTGACAGAAGCCTTTATAAATGCTGTTTCTCTGCTGGGCTCCCTGCCGGTTCCGCATCCGCTCACCTCCCACGGCGGCCACGTATTTACCGCCCTCTACAACCTGTTTATCGAAACCACCGTACTGCTGGCCTTGGGCACGCTGTTCTCGCCCATAGTCCACCGCGTCCTGCACAAGATGCATTTACAAACCGAACAGGACGAATAAGCCCAAGCGCAAAGGCTGCCGTGACCTGTGCTACTCACGGTCCACTACAGCGAGGCAATGCCACGTAGAATTGTGCGTCTGAGCGCAGTCTTGAGGGTGCAGTGGTGGAGTTACAGCGCGGGTTTATCCTGACCCGACATTGGCGTGATACGCCAACAGGCACACAGGTGGAGTTCTGGCTGGCCACTGAACAGGGTCCGCAACAGATCCGCTTGCCGCTGCAGACCTCGGTGGCCTTTATCCCGGCCGAGCAACGCGCCCAGGCCGAGGCGCTACTGGCCAATGAAAGCGGCGCTGAGCTGCGCCCGCTAGCCCTCAAAGACTTTCAGCAGCGCCCGGTGCTGGGCCTGTATTGCCAGCAGCATCGTCAGTTGATCGACCTCGACAAACGCCTGCGCCGCGCGGGCGTAACGGTTTACGAAGCCGATGTGCGCCCGCCAGAGCGCTACCTGATGGAGCGCTTTATTACCGCGCCAGTGCTGTTCGCCGGCACGCCTGATGCAGCTAACCCGGCCCTGCTGCTGGAAGCGCAGATCAAACCCTGCGCGGACTACCGCCCCACCCTCAAGCTGGCCTCGCTGGATATCGAGACCAATGCCTTCGGCGAGCTGTACTCCATCGCCATCGAAGGCTGCGGCCAGCGCAACGTGTATATGCTCGGCCGCGCGCCGGAAAAGCCGCCAGAAGTGGATTTTCAGCTGGAGTACTTCGTCAGCCGCGAGCAGTTGCTCGAACGCCTCAACCACTGGATAGCGCAGCACGACCCGGACGCGATCATCGGCTGGAACCTGGTGCAGTTCGACCTGCGTGTGCTGCACGAACACGCCCGCCGTCTGGCCACCCCCCTGCGTCTGGGCCGCGATGGCAGTGAGATGCAGTGGCGCGAGCATGGCAGCGGCAACGGTCACTTCTTCGCCGATGCAGCGGGCCGGCTGATTATTGATGGCATCGAAACACTGCGCTCGGCGACCTGGAGCTTCCCCTCGTTCAGCCTGGAAAACGTCGCGCAAACCCTGCTCGGCGAGGGCAAGGATATTTCCACGCCGTACCAGCGCATGGACGAAATCGACCGCATGTTCCGCGAAGACAAACCCGCCCTGGCGCGCTACAACCTGCGCGATTGTGAGCTGGTCACGCGGATCTTCGGAAAAACCGCAATCCTCGACTTTCTGCTGGAGCGCGCCACGGTCACAGGGTTACCCGCCGACCGTAACGGCGGCTCGGTGGCGGCCTTCGAGCACCTGTATATGCCGCTGATGCACCGTCGCGGTTTTGTCGCGCCGAACCTCGGCGACAACCCGCCGCAAGCCAGCCCCGGCGGTTTCGTTATGGAGTCGCAGCCGGGGCTATACGAGTCGGTATTGGTGCTCGACTACAAGAGCCTGTATCCGTCGATTATCCGCAGCTTTCTGATCGATCCGGTGGGGCTGATCGAAGGCCTGCGCCAGCCGGACGATACACACTCGGTGCCGGGCTTTCGCGGCGCACGCTTCTCCCGTAGCGAGCATTGCCTGCCCGCGATAGTCGAGCGCGTATGGCAGGGCCGCGAAGCCGCCAAACGCGAGCACAACGCGCCGCTGTCGCAGGCGCTGAAGATCATCATGAATGCCTTCTACGGCGTGCTCGGTTCCAGCGGTTGCCGCTTCTTCGACACGCGCCTGGCCTCCTCGATCACCCTGCGCGGCCACGAAATCATGGCCCGCACCCGCGCCCTGATCGAGGCCGAAGGCCATGCAGTGATTTACGGCGACACCGACTCCACCTTTGTCTGGCTACAACGCCCGCATGACGAAGCCGAGGCGGGGCAAATCGGCCGCGCGCTGGTGGCCAAAGTGAATGCCTGGTGGCGCGAACATCTGCACAGCGCATACGGTTTGAGCAGCGCCCTGGAGCTGCAATACGAAACCCACTACAGCCGCTTTCTGATGCCGACTATTCGCGGCGCCGAAGAAGGCAGCAAAAAACGCTATGCCGGGATGATCAGACGCGCCGACGGCAGCCGCGAGATGGTCTACAAAGGTCTGGAAACCGTGCGCAGCGACTGGTCACCGCTGGCTCAGCAGTTTCAGCGCGAGCTGTATGAACGGATCTTCCTCAACCAGCCCTACCAGGGTTATATCCGCGACTATGTCGAACGCACCCTGAATGGCGAGTTGGATGAGCTGCTGGTCTACCGCAAGCGCCTGCGCCGCCTGCTAACGGACTATGAGCGCAACGTACCGCCGCATGTGCGCGCCGCACGCCTGGCCGACGAATACAACGCCGCCCACGGCCGGCCACTGCAATATCAACGCGGCGGCTGGATCAGCTACGTAATCACCACCTCTGGCCCGCAACCGCTGGAAGCACGCAACGCCGCCATCGATTACGACCACTACCTGACCCGGCAACTACAGCCGGTGGCCGATGCCATATTGCCGTTTGTTGATGACGACTTCGCCACTTTGATTGGTGGGCAGTTGGGGTTGTTCTAACCACTTTTGCGGGAGGGGCTTTAGCCGCGACAGCTTTATCGCCTGAGTCGCGGCTAAAGCCCCTCCCACATCAAACCCCAGCCTCGCGAACGCACCCTACGCCTCGCGCGTCGCCAACAGTGGCGCAGCCTTGGGTTTACGAAACACCAGCACGTTACCCAACATCACCAACACCAAGCCGAACAGCGCCGGTGCAGTCCATTGATAGCCCTCGGCAAATACCGAGATATTCAGCGCCACCACCGGGAACAGCACGGTGCAGTAGGCGGCGCGCTCCGGGCCCATGCGCCCGACCAGGGTCAGGTAGGCGGTAAAGCCGATCACCGAGCCAGGAATCGCCAGGTACAGCAGGCTGCCGATGTAGCGGCTGTTCCACTCGAAACCGAACGGCGTGCCGCTAACCAGGCAGATCGCCACCAACATCAGCGCGCCATAGAGCATGCCCCAGGCATTGGTGGTCAGCGGCTTGAGGCCAGCCTTCTGCTGCAGGCTGGAAAGCATATTGCCGGCGGAGAACAGCAACGTGCCGATAACCGCCAAGCCAATGCCCAACAGGGTTTCATGGCTGGCCTCATGCCCGCCCAACTCCGGCCAGAACAACAACGCCAAACCGCCCAAACCCAACGCGCCACCGGCCAGCACATTGGCGGCAATTTTCTGCTTGAAGAACAACCGCGCGTTGATCGCATTCCACAGCGTGGCGGTGGAGAAAATCACTGCCACCAGACCGCTGGGTATCCACTGGCTAGCGGTGTAGAAACACATGAAATTCAGGCAGAACAGACACAGCCCTTGTACCAGACAGATCAGCTGGCCGCGCTTGTCGAGTGTTTGCAGGCGCCCGCTGAGCAGCAAAATGGCAAACAGCACCAGCGAGGCCAGGGCAAAGCGATAGGCAATGGAGGCGGCAATCGCCACCTCGCCGAGTTGCAGCTTAAGGGCGATCCAGGTGGTGCCCCAGATCAGTACGGTCAACAGATAGAGCGACAGGTTCATCAAAAGACTCCCTTTGGATAACGAGAGTCTGCGCGCTATCTGGAGCCAGATCTTGCACAAACTTGCGCTTATTACGCGCCAAGGCCGCTTCTGTAGGGTGGGTTAGTGGCGTAGAACCAAGAACTGGGGAACAGCTGCATACCCGTGCGCCACTTAACCCACCAAGCGGTGATGGGTCTGTTGAATCGGCTGGACGCGACGCTTTCCGGTTGACGCGATTCGCGGGCAAGCCCGCGCCTACAAAACCAGGCAAGCCGCTGTCTAAACGGCCAAACGGTGCCTGGGCAAGCCGATGGAAATCAGCGCCGCCAGCAGCACAAAACCCGAGGAAATCCACAGGCAGGCGGCCAAGCCATAAGCCTGGTAAACCCAGCCCGAGAGCAACGTGCCAAGCAGCCGGCCGGCGGCGTTGGACATGTAATAGAAGCCGACATCCAGCGACACACCGTCCTCTTTGGCGTAGCTGACGATCAGGTAGCTGTGCAGCGAGGAGTTCACCGCAAACAGCGCGCCGAACAGCAGCAGCCCGCCGATCAGCACCCACTGCACGGGCCAAGCACTGCCCATGCCCAAGGCAATCAGCGCTGGCACACCGGCCAGCACGGCGGCCCAGGCAAACGCGGCGCGGCCATCCGGCAACTGGCCGCTGGCTTTGCCGCTGAACTTACTGGTGAGCGTTGGGGCAAACGCCTGCACCATGCCGTAGCCAATCACCCACACCGCAAGAAAGCCGCCAACCAGCCAGAAGTCCCAACCCAACACGCTGGACAGGTACACCGGCAGCGCCACGACAAACCACACATCGCGCGCGCCGAACAGGAACAGTCGCGCGGCCGAGAGCAGGTTGATCGCCCGGCTCTTGGACAGCAGGTCGCGAAACTTCGGTTTGGCTTTGGCCTTGCCTAAATCCTTCTGCAACAGCCGCAAACTGGCCAGCCAGATCAGCGCCAGCACAGCTGCCATGACCAGCACCGCACCAGTAAAGCCGAGCAGCGCCAGCAGCGCGCCGCCCATAAAAAAGCCCACGCCTTTCAGCGCATTCTTCGAGCCGGTAAGGATCGCCACCCACTGGTACAGCGTGCCCTGCTGACTGTCCGGCACCAGCAGCTTGATCGAGCTCTTGGCGCTCATCTTGTTCAGGTCTTTGGCGATGCCCGACAGTGCTTGGGCACCCATCACCCAGGGAATAGTCAGCCAGGCGGCCGGCACGGTGAGCATCAACAACGCTGCCACCTGCAGGCCCAGGCCGATATTCATGGTGCGATTCAGCCCCAACCGCGCGCCCAGATAACCACCCAGCAGATTGGTGATCACGCCAAAAACCTCATAAAACAGAAACAGCGCAGCGATCTGCAGCGGCGTGTAACCGAGGCTGTGGAAATGCAGCACCACCAGCATGCGCAGCGCGCCATCGGTCAGGGTAAAGGCCCAGTAATTACCGGTGACCAGCAGGTATTGGCGCACTTCGGGGGCTAGGCGAGATAAGGCGTGCATCGAATGAGTCCTGTGATGGCGCAGGGTGTTTGATGGGTATCGCTTTGCTCAACCCATCCTAAGGGCTGCGACGTGAACGTAGGGTGGGTTAGCCGAAGGCGTAACCCACCAACCGGCCGCGAGACCGGCTAACGGATCATTCGGCCACACCCACCATCCGCGCCAACTCGACGGTGCGGTTGGCGTAGCCCCACTCGTTGTCATACCAGGCGTAGAGCTTCACCTGAGTGCCGTTGACCACCATGGTCGACAAGGCATCGATAATCGACGAGCGCGGATCGGTACGGTAGTCGATGGACACCAGCGGCCGCTCCTCATAGCCCAGAATCCCAGCCAACGGGCCGGCAGCGGCGGCTTTAAACAGCGCATTGACCTCCTCCGCCGTGGTCGCGCGCTCAACCTCAAATACGCAATCGGTCAAGGATGCGTTGGCCAGCGGCACGCGCACCGCGTGGCCATTCAGCTTGCCGCGCAGCTCGGGGAAGATTTCGGCAATCGCCGTGGCCGAACCGGTGCTGGTGGGGATCAAGCTCATACCCGAAGCGCGGGCGCGGCGCAGATCCTTGTGCGGCGTATCGAGGATGCTCTGGGTGTTGGTCAGGTCGTGGATGGTGGTGATCGAACCGTGGCGGATGCCGAGGTTCTCGTGGATCACCTTGACCACCGGGGCCAGGCAGTTGGTGGTGCAGGAGGCTGCGGTAACGATGCGGTGCTGGGCCGGGTCAAACAGCTGCTGATTGACGCCCATCACCACATTCAGCGCGCCGGCCTCCTTGACTGGCGCACAGACCACCACGCGCTTTACGCCTTGATCGAGATAGCCTTGCAGCAGCGCGACCGTCTTCATCTTGCCGCTGGCCTCGATCACCAAATCGCAGCCGCTCCAGTCGGTATCGGCAATGACCTTGTTAGCTGTGACGGTGATGCGCTTGCCGTCAATGACCACACAGTCGCCGTCGCTACTCGCCTCATGCTGCCAGCGACCGTGCACCGAATCGAAATTGAGCAAATGCGCATGGGTCGGTGCATCGCCGGCTGGGTCGTTGATCTGCACAAACTCGAATTCCGGCCAGCCCCAGGCGGCGCGCAGCGCCAGACGACCGATGCGGCCAAAACCGTTGATCCCTACCTTGATAGCCATAAACCAATGCCCTCTACAAAGTGATTAGGCGCTACGCGGCGCAAACATAATGATCGCCATGCCGAGCAGGGCCACAGCCGCACCCAGCAGGTCCCAATGGGTCGGGCGGATGCCGTCCACCAGCCACAGCCAGATAATCGCCATGGCCACATACACCCCGCCATAAGCGGCATACACCCGCCCGGCGGCGGTGGGGTGCAGGGTCAGCAGCCAGGCGAACAGCACCAGTGAGGCGGCGGCCGGCAGCAGCAGCCAGATGCTCTTGCCCTGCTTGAGCCACAGGTATGGCAGGTAGCAGCCGATGATCTCGGCAAGGGCCGTGAGGGCGAATAGCCCAAGTGTGTTAAGCATGCTGACCTCTGTGGCCAACCTGCAGTCGGCCTGGATGTGTATGGAGGGTATGAGGCTTGAGCCTTAAATGGCGGCCTGATTCACCCGTTTGCTCAGTTGTTCAGCCGACTCCTTGCGTTCGGAGTAACGGTCCACCAAGTAGTCGGTTTGGCCGCGCAGCAGCAGGGTGAACTTGACCAGTTCTTCCATCACATCCACCACCCGGTCGTAGTAGGCCGAGGGTTTCATCCGCCCAGCCTCGTCGAATTCAAGGAAGGCCTTGGCCACCGAGGACTGATTGGGGATGGTGAACATGCGCATCCAGCGCCCGAGCACGCGCATCTGGTTCAGCGCATTGAACGATTGCGAACCGCCGCTGACCTGCATCAACGCCAGGGTCTTGCCTTGGCTCGGCCGCACCGCGCCCATGCTCAGGGGAATCCAGTCGATTTGCGCCTTGAACACTCCGGTCATCGCGCCGTGGCGCTCCGGCGAGCACCACACCATGCCTTCACTCCACAGCACCAGCTCGCGCAGCTCTTGTACCTTGGGGTGATCTTCAGGGGCATCATCTGGCAGCGGCAGGCCGGCGGGATTGAAAATCCGCGCTTCGGCGCCGAACTGCTCAAGTAAACGCGCGGCTTCCTCGGTCAGCAGACGGCTGTAAGAGCGTGCGCGGTTGGAGCCATAAAGCAGCAGGATGCGCGGTTTATGCGCGGCGGCCGGTTGCGCCAGCTTGTCGGAGGTCGGAATGTCCAGCAGTTCGGGATCGATATTCGGCAGTTCGGTGGTCATGGGCTTTCTCTGAAAAAGGTGGCTTAGCCGCACAGGGCGGCGCGGTCCGGGCGGTCGCGCATGCTGTGCAGGCGCAGGCGGTCTTCGGCCAGTTGCGGGTCATCCGCGGTGAGCACTTGCGCCAGGGTCTGCCTAACCCAAGCCGGCAAGTGCGGATGCAGGCGGTAGTAAACCCACTGCCCCGCGCGGCGATCCTGCAACAAGCCGCTGCTGCGCAACTGCGCCAGATGGCGAGAGATTTTCGGCTGACTTTCCTGCAGGGCGGCGGTCAGCTCACAGACGCACAGCTCGCCCTCCTGGGCGATCAGCTGGGTCATGCGCGCGCGGGTGTCATCGGCCAGGCACTTGAATAGGGTGACCGGGGCCAACATCTGCAGCGGCGCATGGGCTTTGCTTTTGACCAGCACGAACAGCTTGATGCGTTCGTGGATCTGCTGCAGGCAGTGCGTGTAAGCATTGGCCTGCTGGCTGGTGGCCGGGTCTTCAAAATCCCAAGCGATGTATTCGCCGGCACCCGGCAAGGTGCTGCACTCGAAGGCGGATTTGTCACACAGGGTGATCACGTAGTCGAACGCCTGGCCGTCGAAGCTTTCCAGGGGTTTGCTGTACAGGCCTTCGGTGCTCACACCCAGTTGCTCCAGCGCAAGGCGCGCATGCGGGTCGACCTCACTGGGCTGGGTGCCGGCGCTGCACACCTCGTAACCCTCGGGGTCGGTGTGGCGCAACAGCGCCTCGGCCATCTGCGAGCGGGCGGCATTGGCTACGCAAAGGAACAATACGCGACTCTTTTGGCTCATAGCGGTGGGGGTCTGGCAAATACGGCTTGGCGAATATATTGATAGCCATATATCTTGTAAACCGTATATTTAGTTTGCGCCGAGCCGACCCAGATCAACATTGAGCGCCACACGCCTGGCTAGACTGGCCATACACCTAAGGACTGCACATGGAACTGTTCACATGGCTGAATGACCAACTGCTGCGCATGGACTGGCTGGCTTGGCTGGTGCGTGTGCTGCTGGAAGACGGCCTCGGCCTGGATACGAGCAGCCGCGTTGGTGCCAGCCTGCACTTCTTCATCTACGACGTGATCAAGATTTTCATCTTGCTCGCCGTGCTGATTTTCAGCATCTCCTGGGTGCAGAGTTATTTCCCGCCGGAGCGCACCCGCCGCATTCTCGGCAGCATGAGCGGCTTCAAGGCCAAACTCACCGGCGCGCTGCTGGGCACCATCACGCCGTTTTGTTCATGCTCGTCGATCCCGCTGTTTATCGGCTTTACCAGCTCCGGCCTGCCGCTGGGGGTGACCTTTGCCTTTCTGATTTCCTCGCCGCTGGTGGACCTGGCCTCGGTGATTCTGCTGGCGAGCATCTTCAATTGGTCGATTGCCATCGCCTACGTGCTGATCGGTCTGGTGCTCGCGGTGCTCGGCGGTACGCTGATCGGCCGAGCGCGGATGGAGCGCTACGTCGAGGCGTTTGTGATGCACAACCCGGTGCTCGATATCCCGCAAGAACAGCTGACGCGCCGCGATCGCGCGCAATTCGCCTGGGCGCAGGTCAGCGATATTTTCAGCCGCGTGTGGCTGTACGTATTGATCGGCGTCGGCATTGGCGCGGCCATCCATAATTGGATTCCCGCCGGTTGGATCGAAGCGCTGCTCGGCCAGGAAAACTGGTGGTCGGTGCCGCTGGCGACTGTGCTCGGCATCCCGATGTATGCCGATATTTTTGGCACCCTGCCGATTGCCGAAGCGCTGGTTGGCCGAGGCGTGGGCCTGGGTACAGCGCTGGCCTTTATGATGGCGGTTACCGCGCTGTCGCTGCCCTCGCTGATCATGCTCAAGAAAGTGGTCAAAGCGCCGCTGCTGGCGTTGTTTTTCGGCATCGTGGCCGTTGGCATTGTGTTGATTGGCTACCTGTTCAACGCGTTCGCCTACCTGTTTATCTGACTGATGGAGCACAGCATGATCATTAAAATCCTCGGTTCCGGCTGTAAGAAATGCATCACCCTGGGCGAGAACACCCAGGCTGCCCTGGCTAACCTGGGCAGCGAGGCACAGATACTCAAGGTGACCGATATCGCCGAAATTGCCGCCCACGGCGTGATGTCGACTCCCGCGCTGGTGATTGACGACAAAGTGGTGTCCGTCGGCAAAGTGCTCAGCACCGGCGATGTGGAGAAGCTGCTCAGCGCCTGACTCATGCGCCGCTTTGCATAATCTTGCGCTTTTCTGCGCACAGGGGCTGGCACAGCGGAACCCTCGGCGTAGCATGTTGCGACGGAGGCGTTATGTCGCAACTTGAGCACTTACAGGTTTTCCAGAGCATGCACAGCTCACCGCACACGCGCCTGCATCGCAGCGCCGAGCTGGGTGATGGGCTGGCGGCGGCGGTGTGGAGCAACCGTCATGATGCCCGCGACTATAAAGCCCCCAGCCACCACACACTGTCCTGCTACCTGGCCGGCGGCACTGGCACCTTCCGCCGCGAAAGCCCGCACAGCAAAGGCGCACCGGACAAGCTGTGCATCCTGCCGGCAGGCCATCAGTCGGCTTGGGTGATCAACGGTGAAATCCAGCTGGCGCACCTGTATATCAGCCAGGAGCAGTTCGCCTTGGCGGCCGTCAACTTGCTGGATCGCGAACCACGCGAGCTGGAACTGCGTGAAGGCACCTTTCTCGATGATGCGCAGCAGGCCCAGCGCTTTCGCCAACTTAGCCAGCTGGATTGGCAGGAACCCGGCGAACGCATGCTCAGTAGCAGCCTGGCCCATGGCCTGATCAGCCATGCTCTGTTGTCTCAGGTCGGACGACGCGAAGGGCTGCGCCTGAAAGGAGGACTGGCGCCCAGCCAACGCCGGCGGGTGCGCGAATTTATCCAGGCCAATCTCAGTGAGCCACTGAGCCTTGGAACCTTGGCCGGCTTGTGCGCCCTCTCCGAATATCACTTCGCCAGAATGTTCCAGCTCAGTTTTGGCGTACCGCCGCATCGTTATGTGCTGGCGCAGCGTTTGCGCCATGCTCAGCAATTGTTGCAACACGGCCACTTGCCACTGGCTGAGGTGGCTATGGCCTGTGGCTTTGCCAGCGCCAGCCACTTCAACAACCGCTTCCGCCAGGCCTTCAGCGCCACACCGGGGCAATACCGTACGACCCTGCGATAGCCCGAGGCCAACATGCGCTCATGCAGCGCCCCGCCCAGCAGATAGCACGATGGATCACCCGCTGAAACCGCACACCGTCTGCTAATCCCTGGCTGGCTGTGCAAGAATCATCGGCTGCCCCCGAGAAAGCTGCCCATGCCACGCCTCACCATTTCGCCCACTGGGTGCCACTGATGGCCCTCGACATCCTGCATCTGCGCCTGGAAGACTGGCGTGCGGAATTCGGCGTGGGCGACCTGCAGCGTGGCCAGGGCTATGCCGCGCAAGGCCGCAGCCGCCTGCTCAGCCTCAAGGACAGCACCCTGCTCGCGAGCTGCCGGGGCTCTGGCGCACAAACCTATCAGCAACGCATCACCCTAAATCACTACGGTCAGGGCTGGGCTATCAGCGGCAAATGCAGCTGCCCGGTGGGCTTCAACTGCAAGCACGTAGCCAGCGCCCTACTCACCCTGCAAAGCCAACAGGAGCAAGGCGTCGACCTCTCGCCGCTGATCGTCAGCAGCCCGGAGGCCCGCGAAGAGCGCCTGGAGCACCTGCAACCCAGCCCCGTACTGAGCCTTGGCAGCCTGGTGCGCGTGCACTTCGATGCGCGCAAGGGCCGCATGCAGGAACAAACCCAGCACCGCGCCGCCTTGGCCTTCGATTACCAAGGCCACCTGGCCGCGGGGAAAAGTGGCAAAGACCTGCTGATCAAACAAAGCCCCACCCACAGCCTGCGCATCGTGCGTGACCTCGACGCTGAAGCGCAGCTGCGCAAACGTCTGCAACAGACCGGGATGCAGGTGTCTCTCAGGCAAAGCGAAGCCCTGCCGGAAAGCGCTGGCGAAGCCTATGAGCAAGCCAATGAAGCCGCCTGGCTGCTGTTTGTCCGTGAGCAACTGCCGCTGCTGCGCGAGGAAGGCTGGCAGATCCGCATGCAGCCGGACTTTCAATACAACCTGGCGCAGGTCGATGACTGGTACGCCGAGGTCGAAGAAGACCCCGAGCAAACCTGGTTTGACCTGGAGCTGGGCATTGAAGTCGAAGGTCAGCGCATCAGCCTGTTACCGATTCTGTTGCAGGCCATCCGCCACAAACCCTGGCTGCTCAATGGCGAAGCCCTGAACAAGCGCGATGACGATGAAATGCTGCTGGTCAGCCTGCCGCACAACCACAAACGCGTGGCCTTGCCGCTGGCCCGGCTAAAGCCGCTGCTGGCCACCCTTGGCGAATTGTTCGTGCGCGAGCCCGGTGAATCCAGCCAACGCCTGCGCCTGTCACGCCTGGATGCCGCACGGCTGAATCACCTAACAGAAGGCCCTGCTTTAAGCTGGCAAGGCGGTGGTCAAGTGCGCGACTTCGCCCAACGCCTGCAACAGCTGGACAGCGCCACCCTGCAGCCACCCGCAGGTTTGCAGGCGCAGCTACGGCCTTACCAATTACAAGGCCTGGCCTGGATGCAGGGGCTGGCCGAGCTGGGTGTGGGCGGCCTGCTGGCCGATGACATGGGCCTAGGCAAAACCCTGCAGACCCTCGGCCACATCCTCTGCGAGTACAACGCCGGGCGTTTGCAGCAGCCGGCGCTGATTGTCATGCCCACCAGCCTGATCCCCAACTGGCAGGACGAAGCCGTGCGTTTCACCCCGCAGCTCAAGGTGCTGGCGTTGCACGGGCCAAAGCGGCGCGCGCTGTTCAAGCAGATCGCCGAGCACCAGATCATTCTCACCACTTACGCCCTGCTGCCGCGCGACCTCAAGGCGCTGAGCGCACACAGCTATCGCCTACTGATTCTCGATGAAGCGCAGAACATCAAAAACCCGCGCAGCAAGGCCGCGATTGCCGCCGGGCAACTGCAGGCTGGGCAGCGCCTGTGCCTGACCGGTACGCCGCTGGAAAATCACCTCGGTGAGCTATGGTCGCTGTTCAATTTCCTGATGCCCGGCTGGCTGGGCGACAGCAAGAGCTTTACCCGCGACTACCGCACGCCGATTGAAAAAAACGCCAACGAGCAGCGCCTGGCGCACCTCAATGGGCGGATCAAACCCTTTATCCTGCGCCGCACCAAGGAGCAGGTGGCCAGCGAGCTACCGCCGAAAACCGAAATCACCCACTACGTCGAACTTAGCGCCGCGCAGCGCGACCGCTACGAAACCCTGCGCCTGGCCATGGATAAAAAGGTGCGCGACGAGATCGCCCGACAGGGCTTGGCCCGCAGCCAGATAGTGATTCTCGAAGCCCTGCTGCGCCTGCGTCAGGCCTGCTGCGACCTACGCCTGCTCGGTGATGAGGGCGACAGCAGCCTGACCAGCGCGGATTCCGGCAAACTCAGCGGCCTGCTGGAGATGCTCGACGAGCTGTTCGCCGAAGGCCGCCGGGTGCTGCTGTTTTCGCAGTTCACCTCGATGCTAGCACTGATCGAAACTGAGCTGAAAGCGCGCAACATCCCCTACGCCAAACTCACTGGCAGCACCCAGGATAGGCGCACCCCGGTGCAGCAATTCCAGGCGGGTGAGCTGCCAATCTTCCTGATCAGCCTGAAAGCCGGCGGCGCGGGCCTGAACCTGACCGCCGCCGACACCGTGATCCACTTCGACCCCTGGTGGAACCCGGCCGCCGAAGCCCAGGCCAGTGACCGCGCCTACCGCATTGGCCAGGACAAACCGGTGTTCGTCTACAAACTGATCGCCCGTGGCAGCGTTGAGGAGAAGATCCAGCAGCTGCAACAGGCCAAGGCCAACCTGGCCCGCGGCGTGTTGGCAGGCGGCAGCCAGACGCAGCTGCAGCTCAGCGAAGACGACCTGCAGGCGCTGTTTGCCCCGCTAAGCCCCTGAGCAAAGTCACTCAGTCGTCGCTCTGGGTGTCGTCCTTTTCCGCCGCATCATCAGCCGGGTTGGACTTTTTCCGCGCCCCACCGGCCTGCACCGCAGGGAAGCGCGAGGAGGCGTAGCGCACCACAAAAATCGCCATTGCCAGCAGCAGAATCGCCCCGGACACCATCACCACGCCCCAATCCGGTTTGTGGTTGTGCGAGATGTCAGAAATCATCAAACGGGTCAGCGCAGTAATCGCCACATAAATCATGAAGCGAATCGGCATGTGGTTGGTCTTGAAGTAGATCCCCACCATCGCTGCCAATTCCAGGTAGATAAACAGCAGCAGGATGTCATCGACGGTGATGTGGCCCTTGTCCAACATACCGAGGAAGGCCATCACTGCGGCCCAAGCCGTCACGGCACCAATGGCAAACAGCGCCAGGTAATGGAATGCCTCCATCAACAGATTGCCCAGCGACTCCGCCTGCCCATGCATGCGCTCGCGCATCTGTTCGGCCCAGTTTGACTTGCCCATACAATCCCCTTGAATCCAACAAACGATAAATGGCCAGCCATGCGCACCGCCTCTGACGCGCGCGCATGGAACTGCAGTAGAAGAAGCTTTATGCCGGTTAAAAAGCACGCGCAACAGCTATGCCAGCCCGCCGTAGCATGCCGAATTAATAGTTTTTGCATACTGGCATGACACGATCTGGCTATTGGACAAGCTGAGCCAGACAGGCCATAAGCACTGCTTAACCCGCGCCGGCGACTCAATCGCCCAAGCGCTGATCATTACAGGAGATCACCCATGGCTCTACCGCTATCGCTCGTTCGCCAGACACTGCGCGCCGCTGCCGTCATCAGCTGCACGGCCCTCACCGCGCTGACTCCCCTAAGCGCCAGTGCCGCTCCGGTAGCCAAGCAGCAGACTCAGGTACCGGGTTATTACCGCATGGCCCTGGGGGACTTTGAAGTCACTGCACTCTATGACGGCTACATCGACCTCGATAACAAACTTCTCAAGGGCGCCAGTGCAGAAGACGTACAAAGCCTACTGACAAAAATGTTTATCGACTCCAGCAATGGCGTACAGACTGCGGTAAACGCCTATTTGATCAACACCGGCACTCAGCTGCTGCTGATCGATACAGGCGCCGCCCAATGCTTCGGCCCCACCCTCGGCGTGGTGCAGAGCAATCTAAAAGCTTCGGGTTATAGCCCGGAACAGGTCGACAGTGTGCTGCTCACGCACCTGCACCCTGACCATGCGTGCGGCCTGCTCACCACTGACGGCAAGGCGGCTTACCCCAATGCCACGGTGTATGTACCGCAAACCGAAGCCGACTACTGGCTCAGTCCTGAAACCGCCAGCCAAGCGCCCGAAGCCTCACGCGGGATGTTCACCATGTCGCAGCAGTCGGTCGCCCCCTACGCCGCCCAACAGCGCCTGAAACGCTACAGCCCCGATAGCCAACTGTTCGCCGGGCTTAGCGTGGTACCGAGTAATGGCCACACCCCGGGGCACAGTTCCTACCTGCTCAGTTCAAAGAACCAGAGCCTGCTGGTGTGGGGCGATATTGTGCACAGCCATGCCGTGCAGTTCGCCAAACCAGAAGTGGTTATCGAATTCGACTCAGACCAAGCCAAAGCCGTGGAAACCCGCAAGAAACTCTTTGCTGAAGCCGCACGCGACAAGCTCTGGGTAGCCGGGGCGCACATGCCCTTCCCTGGGATTGGCCATGTTCGCAGCGAAGGCAGTGCTTATGCCTGGGTACCGGTCGAATTTGGCCCAATTCGCAGCGATCGCTAAGCCAATGCATGCACCCAGTTGCCGGCCCCCTCGGCAGGCTAGCTGGGAGTCAGCAAGCAGCGGCGCATGGGTGAGCCGGTATCGGCAAGGAAATTGCTGCTGTTCAAATGCCAGCGAGTTCTTTATGCTCGCAACCACTGTACAGATAAACAGTCTATTGCAACTTATCAGCGTGAAGGCGTAGAGGTGATGAATGGCCGTCGAAGTGGTGTACCGCAGCAGCCGGGATTTGGAGCGTTTATTCATGGATAAAGCCGAAGCCGACCGTCATGACAAAATGCTCGAGCTGGCTGAGCTGCTCACCGAGGTGCTGCAAAAAGCCGTGCCGTCGCTGAATGAAGCCCAGGGCGAAGAACTGGGGATTTACATGGCGAAGAACCGCGATGTGTTCGCCAAAGCGTTCAAAAATCAGCCTGACGCCTTGAGTGAACTGAACGCGCCCGCTGCCGAGTAACGCGCAACGTACTCAGCAAAACCCCAGTCAATGACTGGGGTTTTGTGTTTGCAACGCCACACAGGCATTACATCCTCAGACTGTATTTAAGATCTCGCGAGCTAGAGCAATGCAAGGCGCTACGTTAGTAACAGCCTCCGGCTGGTCAAAATAGGCGAGGAAGCGCAGCGTACTTTTTTACATGACCATTCCGACTGGGCTCGCACCCGAGCCTATTTTTAACGCAGCAGAGCCGACGCGCAGCAGATCGTGGAATGCTCAAGAGCCATATAACAACCGCTCGGCAATGGCATCGGCGACTCTTGCCGGTGAGCGTTTATCGGCCTGGGCATGGCCGAAGATTTCCGTCAGGCGCCGGCTGATTTGCGTCAGGTGTGCGGTGATCGCCACCAGACTTTCGCCTTGGTGCTTCAGCGCCACGTAGATCAGGCCACCTGCATTGATCACATAATCCGGCGCATAGAGAATCCCCCGCGCCTGCAAGCTGTCGGAGATATCGGCACTGGCCAGCTGGTTGTTCGCCGCCCCCGCCACCGCCGAGCAGCGCAGTTGGCTGACTGTTGTGTGGTTCAGCACACCGCCCAGCCCACAGGGCGCGAGGATGTCGCACGGGGTGGCGAGCAGGGCTTCGCTGGCCACCGGCCGCGCACCCAGCTGCTCAACCGCCAGTAGCACGCGGCCAGGGTCGAGATCACTGACCAGCAACTCAGCACCAGCAGCGTGCAGTTGCTCAGCCAAGGCATAACCCACATTGCCCAAGCCCTGAATGGCCACGCGTAAACCTTCCAAGTTGTCACTGCCGAGACGCGCCAACGCAGTGGCGCGAATACCGGCAAACACGCCCATGGCGGTGTGCGGCGAAGGGTCGCCCTCGGCCGTGGTACTGGTGACGTGCTGGGTGTGTTGCGCAATGCAGTCCATATCGACACTAGAGGTGCCGCTGTCCATGGCGGTGATGTAGCGGCCGTTGAGGGTTTCGATAAACCGGCCGAAGGCTTCAAACAGTGCCCCGCGATTCTCGACATGCGCAGGGCGAATGATCACCGCCTTGCCGCCACCCTGTTGCAGGCCAGCCAATGCCGCCTTGTAGCTCATGCCCTTGGCCAGGCGCAGCACATCTTCAATCGCACTATGCGTGTCGGCATAGGGTAGGTAACGGCAGCCGCCGAGCGCGGGGCCCAGGCGGCTGTTGTGAATGGCAATAATGGCATGCAGACCGGTTAGCGGGTCCACAGCGAAGTGCAACGACTCCAGTCGGGCGGTTTGTTGGCGCTGATGGAAAATTGACCCACCCTGCCGATTGAAATTTGACCCAGGGCGGATTGCTGATTTTGTTACCAGCAACTGTGGATAAGTCTACCAGCGCAGCTGCTGTTGCCCCCACTCCTTCGCTAGCCCAGTTC
>JAHIWP010000013.1 GCA_018816095.1 Gammaproteobacteria bacterium | reverse complement strand
GCTGGGTGCTGTTGTTCTCCAACTGCAGGCCATGGCCTTTGCGCACCACGCGGGCCATCGGTTTGCTGTTGCTGCCATCGATGGCTTCCAGCTCAACATAAATCTCCGTGTTCAGGTCGCGCGTGCCGGCTGCGGTGCTGGCGGCCGCGGCAACCAGGGCGATAGGGATCACTTCATAAACCTTGAGCCCCTCGGGTGAGAGGTTCACTGCGGTGATTGCGCTGCGCAGCACCAGGGTGTCCCGATCGGCCTGCTCGACAATTCGCATGCGTGGGGCCAACTCAAGGCGTATGGCCTGTTGCAGGTAGCTGGCGATCTCATTCAAGGTTTGCTGGCTGACCTGCGCGCTGGGTGTGGGGGCGGGGTAGAACAGCGGTTTTTCCACCAGTACCGAGCTGTAATTCGCGAGTTGGAAGTCGGGCGCAACCCAGCGCATCACCGTCGCGCCGCTGGGCGACTGCGTGGGTTGCAGCTGTGAGTAGTCGCTGAGAAAGCCTGAATATTGCGAGGGAGTTGGGGTGTTGCTGGCGCAACCGGCCAGTAACACGCTGGCGGATAGGGCAAGGCCTAGGGTTTTGAGCATCATTGCGGTGATCTCATAAGGGCGGGTTGCCTAACTGTAGACCAGCCCTCAACCGTCTCCACTGCAGGTTCTAGGCTTTTTGGAACACCAAGGCCTTTAGCGCGCTATCCGGTTGGCTGTCGGGGAACTCGGGTGGGTTACTCAGGCGCTCGTCAAAACGCAGCTCAGGGGCCTCGCTGGCCATGGCTTGGATCAGGTAGTCGGGGCCGATCTCCGGTTCGTTGCTGCAGGCTAGCACCTTGCCATGGGCGTTGAGCAGTTCGGGCAGGCGGCGCAGGACTTTTGGGTAGTCTTTGCTCAGTACGAAGCTGCCGCGCTGAAAGGACGGTGGATCGATGATGATCAGGTCGTAGGGGCCGTACTTGGCCACCTTGCCCCAGGACTTGAACAGGTCATGCCCCAGAAACACCACCCGGCTGAGGTCGTGCTGGTTCAGCCGGTGGTTATCGCGGCCACGGCTGAGCGCCGCCTTGGCCATGTCCAGATTGACCACGTGTGCGGCACCACCGGCCAGCGCCGCCACCGAGAAACCGCAGGTGTAGGCGAACAGGTTGAGCACGCGTTTGCCCGCCGCGTTTGCCTGCACCCACTGGCGGCCGTAGCGCATGTCGAGAAACAGCCCGGTGTTCTGCTTGCGGCCTAGGTCGAGGCGATATTTCAGGCCGTGCTCGCAGATATCCCAGTGTTCAACCGGCTCACCGAGCAGCCACTGGGTTGGGCTTTCGGGCAGGTAGCGCTGCTGGAGTAGCAGGCTGTGCGCGCCGCTCTGTTGCCAGGCCGGGCTCTGGCTGAGGTCTAGTAGCATGGCTTGCAGCGCCTGCAGTTCGGCATCGCCCAGCGGTTTGAACAGCGCCACCAGCAGCACGCCTTGCAGCCAGTCCACGGTGATTTGCTCCAGCCCCGGCCAGCAACGCCCGCGGCCGTGAAACAGCCGACGGGTTTCCTCGGGCGCAGGGTTCAGGGCGATGAGCAGGTGTTGGTGCAGGGTGGCGAGAGCGTCGGGAGTCATGGCGGGCGGTCGGTCAAAGAAGGTAGCGATTTTACAGGCAGCCGACCCGCTCGTGCGTGGGGATCGTTGTTGTCGATAAATGTTATCGGTAAAGGCGTTTGGTATTCGCCATGACAGCTGCCTAGCATGAGCGCTTTCCGAGCCACGTTGAAGGTACTCCTCCATGCATATCGATGAAGCCATCCGCAGCCGCCGCGCCGTCAAAGGCTATGACCCGGCATTTACCCTCAGCAGCGCCGAGAAGGACGAACTGCTGCAACTGGCGCTGCATGCGCCATCGGCGTTCAACCTGCAACATGTGCGCCTGGTCGAGGTCAGCGACCCAGCCCTGCGTCAGCAGCTGCGTGAAGTGGCCTGGGGTCAAGCGCAGGTGACCGATGCCTCGATGTTGGTGGTGGTCTGTGCCCAAGTTGATAGCTGGGAGCAAAATGTCGGCCGCGTTTGGGAAGGTGCGCCCGAGGAGGTGCAGGCTTATATGAGCGGTGCTATCGACACCTATTACCGCGACAAACCGCAGGTGCAGCGTGACGAAACCATGCGCAGTTGTGGCTTGCTGGCACAAACACTGATGCTGGCCGCGCGTGGCAAGGGCCTGGACTCCTGCCCGATGGATGGTTTCGATTTCGATGCCGTGGCCAAGCTGATCAACCTGCCGGCCAATCATGTGATTGCCTTGATGGTCGCGGTTGGCAAGAAAACCATCGAGCCGAAACCACGTATCGGCAAGCTGCCGTTTAACGAGGTGGTGCTGCGTAACACCTTCTAATCGCTATTGGCGCTCACGCTTCACTCATTAGCGGGCGCCGCCTCGGTTATGCACAGCCGAAAGATGGGGTGACAAAAGCGCTGCTTGAGGTGACTCTGGCAGCACGACGGGCTGACCGCACGTGGCCCGTCGTGCATAAGAAGAAGCCCAAGGAGCCCCCATGTCTGTTGAACATCTGGACGTTTTGATCATTGGCGCCGGCCTGTCTGGCGTTGGTGCGGCCTACCACCTGATGACGCATTGCCCCGGTAAACGCTTCGCCATCCTCGAAGGCCGGTCAGCACTGGGCGGCACCTGGGACTTGTTTCGTTATCCGGGTATCCGTTCCGACTCGGACATGTTCACCCTCGGCTACAACTTCAAACCCTGGACCAGCCCGCAGGCCATCGCCGACGGCCCGTCGATCCGCCGTTATATCGAGGAAACCGCCTGGGAAAACGGCATTCAGGAAAAGATTCGATTTCAACACCGGGTGCTCAAGGCCGACTGGTGCAGCGAGCGCGCCATCTGGACTCTGCAGGTGCAGCGTGGCGAGGACGCCGAACCGCTCAAATTCAGCTGCCAACACCTGCTGATGTGCACCGGTTATTACCGTTACGAGGCGGGCTACACCCCTGAATTCAAAGGCCGTGAACAGTTTCAGGGAGTGTTTATTCATCCGCAGTTATGGCCGGAGGATTTCGACTATAGCGGCAAAAATGTCGTGGTAATCGGCAGCGGTGCAACGGCCGTCACCCTAGTCCCGGCGATGACCGACAAGGCCAAGCACGTGACCATGCTGCAACGCTCGCCGAGCTATGTGGTGAGCCTGCCGCAGGGCGATCCGCTTGCCGCTTTCCTGCGCCGCTTTCTACCGCAAACCTGGGTGTACCGGCTGGCCCGCACGCGCAATGTGGCCATGCAGATGGCCTTCTACAGCCTCGCCAAAGTCTGGCCCAGCCTGGTGCGCAAGTTGCTGCTGGGGCTGGCTAAGCGCCAGCTCGGCACGGATGTCGACATGCGCCATTTCAGCCCGCGCTACAAACCTTGGGATGAGCGGGTGTGTGTCGTACCCAATGGCGACTTGTTCACGGCGCTGCGCGAAGGTAAAGCCTCGGTAGTGACCGAGCGCATTGATGGCCTGACCGCCAAGGGCATCCGCCTGAAAACCGGCGAGGAACTGCCAGCGGATGTGATCATCAGTGCCACGGGGTTGGAGTTGCAGCTGTTTGGCGGCATGCAGGTGGCGGTGGATGGTGTGCCCTTTGAGGCGGCCGAGAGCATGGGCTATCGCGGCATTATGCTGCGCGATCTGCCGAATGTGGCGGTGGTACTGGGTTACACCAACGCCAGCTGGACGCTCAAGGCGGACCTTTCCAGCGAGTATTACTGCCGCCTGATCAACCACATGGACGCCACCGGTATGCGCCAGTGCACACCGCGCGACCCGGCGCGGCAAGTAAAGGAAGCGCCGTTTCTCGACCTGGCCTCGGGCTATATCCAGCGCGCGGCCGGCAAGATTCCCAGTCAGGGCGACCGCGCACCCTGGAAGCTCTACCAGAACTACCTGCTGGATTTGGCGCTGCTGCGCTATGGCAAGGTGGAAGACGATTATCTGGCGTTTAGTTCACCGCAGGTCGATCCAGCCAATGCCAGCGCCACAGCGGTCTAGACTCAACAGCAATGTAAGCCAGACGCCATAGTTTGGTGGTGCGATATGCCTACAGGGATGTGGCCTAATATCGCTTCTATTACTGGCACTAGGCCGCTATTGTTTCGACCGTGCTAATGGATGAATAGCCGGGCGTGCCGGGTTGTTGCAGATGACGCCTTTAGAGGATGAGTGGAATGGAATCGCTTCAACAAGAGCAGCGCTATCTACCTGAGCTGCGGGCCCATATAGACCAGCTGCTGGCCAAGGGCTGGGTGATTGCCGGGCGCAATCCGTTGACACTGCAGTCCGGCCGCAAGAGCTACAGGGTCATGCACGGCATGCTGATTGGTGATGGTACGTTCTAGACCTGGCCAAGGTTTCCCGGGCCGCTGTTGATCATCGCTGATCGGCAGCGGCCTTTTTTATAACCATTACTTTCCGTCGGCGTTATTGCGCTGCAGATGGCTCAGTGAGGCTGGGCAATGGCGCTGATCTGTTCGATCAACCAATGCAGCGCCGGGTCGCGCTGGCGTTGGGCCAGGCTGATGATCTCCAGATGAAACGGGCCGAGGGCGAACGGCAGCTCGAACAACTGCAACGGCAGCAGGCCGGCAAAGTGGCGTGCCAGTTGCGTCGGCAGCACCGCGGCCAGCTCGCTGCTGGCAACCACATGCGCGGCCTGCAGGTAGTTGGGCGTGCTGTAGAGGATCTCCCGACACAAGCCTTGTTCGCCCAACCACTGGTCCACCATGCCGCGGGTCTGGCCGCCGTGCACCCACAGGTGGCGCAGTTGCAGGAAGGTCGTTAGATCCATGGGGCCGGCCGCCAACGGATGATCACGGCGCACCGCCAGTTGCAGGGTTTCGCTCATCCAGTGCTGCCGCGCAAAGCGCGCGGGAATCTCCTCGAAGCGTCCCACCACCACGTCCAGTTCACCTTTATCCAGCGCTTCGGCCGGTAGGTTGGGCGTCAGGTGGCGGATGTCGATGCGCATACCGGGAGCTTGCTGGCTGAGCTGCTCCAGTAATCGCGGCATGCAGATCAATTCAACGTAATCAGTGACCGCGATATTGAAGTGCTGACGACTGCTGGCCGGGTCGAACACCTCGCCGGCGTTGAGGCTCTGCTCAATCTGCTGCAGCGCGGCGCGTATCGGTGTTTCCAGTGCCTGGGCGCGCGGTGTCGGTTGCATGCTGCGGCCAACCCGTACTAACAGCGGGTCATCGAGCAGCTCGCGCAGGCGATTCAGGGCATTACTTACCGCTGGTTGACTGAGCGACAGGCGTTCGGCGGCGCGTGAGACATTCTGCTCGCGCATCAGTGCATCGAACACGCGCAGCAGGTTGAGATCGAAGGTTGAGATATTCATCTGCTGAATACGACTTATCACAAGGCTAAATTTCAAAAATAGTAACGCCTTGCTTAAGGTGATTGGCGAATTTTCTTTGCACCACAGGCATTTCATTCGGCACTAATCAGAGGAGTGGGCATGAGCAAGGCATTTGAGGTTCAGCAGGCCGCCGTGATCGGCGCGGGCACCATGGGCCGCGGTATCGTGATGAGCCTGGCCAACGCCGGCATTCAGGTGCTGTGGCTGGACAACAACCCGCAGATGCTCGAACAGGCTATGGCCGTGGTGGCCGAGACCAATGCGCATAACCTCAAGCTCGGGCGGATCAGCGCCGAACAGTCGGCCGCGCGCCTGGCTTGCGTCACCCCGGTAGGCGACTACGCCGCGCTGGCCGATGCCGACCTGGTAATCGAGGCGGTGTACGAGAACCTCGAACTCAAGCAGCAAATCTTCCGCACCCTCGACGCCACCCTGAAGCCGGGCGCGATCCTCGCCAGCAACACCTCGGCGCTGGATATTGATGCGATTGCCGCTGTGACCAAACGCCCCGAGCAGGTGCTGGGCCTGCACTTTTTCAGCCCTGCGCACATCATGAAACTGCTGGAAATCGTCCGGGGCGAGAAAACCGCCAAGGCCGTGCTGGAGGCCGCCGTCGAGCTCGGCCAGCGCATTGGCAAAGTGACTGTGGTGGCCGGTAACTGCGACGGTTTTATCGGCAACCGTATGCTGCACACCTATGTGCGCGAGGCGCGCATGCTGCTGCTCGAAGGTGCCTATCCGCATCAGGTGGACGCCGCGTTGCAGGGCTTCGGTTTCGCCATGGGCCCGTTCCGCATGTACGACGTGGTCGGCATCGACCTGGAATGGCGCGCCCGCGAGCTGGCCGGCAAGGGCCAGGATGATCCAGCGGTGCAGGTGGATAACCGTCTGTGTGGCCTTGGTCGGTTCGGGCAGAAGGCGCGCATGGGTTATTACCGCTACGCCGAAGGCAGTCGCCAGGCCGAGCACGACCCCGAGGTAGATGCTTTGGTGCTGCAGGTCTCCGAGCAGCTTGGCTTTGTCCGCCGCGAGATAGGCCCCGAGGAGATTCTCGAGCGTTGCCTGCTGGCGCTGGTCAACGAAGGCGCGAAAATCCTCGAAGAGAATATTGCCGCCAATAGCCACGACATCGACCTGGTCTACCTCAACGGCTACGGCTTCCCGGCCGACCAGGGCGGGCCAATGACGTGGGCCGACAGCCAGGGCGCGGCGGATATTCTGGTGCGTTTGCAGCACCTGCAAAGCCACTTCGGCAATCACTGGCAGCCGGCACGCCTGATTGAAAAACTGGCGGCCAGCGGCCAGCGTTTCGCCGACGTGCAGGAGGGCCGCGTATGAGCTATCAAGCCCCGCTGCGCGATATGCGCTTTGTGTTGCACGAACTGTTTGATATCAGCAGCCACTGCGAACTGCTCGGTAACGGTCTCGATCGCGAGCTGATCGACGGCGTGCTGGAGGAGGGCGCGCGTTACACCGCCGAGGTGGTCGCGCCGCTCAATCGCAACAGCGACGAGCAGGGCTGCCAGCTTAACGCCGGCCAGGTGACCACCCCGGATGGTTTTGCCGAGGCCTATCAGCAATATGTCGATAACGGCTGGGCGAGCATGACCGGGCCCAGCGAATACGGCGGCCAGGCGCTGCCGCAGATGCTCGCGTGTAATTTTCACGAAATGCTGATGAGCGCATCGCTGTCGTTTCGCGTGTACTCCGGGCTGACCGAAGGCGCGGTGCTGGCGCTGTACAAACATGGCAGCGAAACGCTTAAGGATACCTATCTGCACAAGCTGGTGAGCGGCCAATGGGCCGGCACCATGTGCCTCACCGAGCCGCAGGCCGGCACCGACTTGGCCCTGCTGCGCAGCAAGGCCGAGCCGCAGGCAGATGGCAGCTATAAGGTCAGCGGCAGCAAGGTTTTTATCAGCGGCGGCGAGCAGGATCTCTCGGAAAACATCATTCACTTGGTGCTCGCGCGGCTGCCGGATGCGCCAGCCGGGGTGAAGGGCATCAGCCTGTTGCTGGTGCCGAAATTTATCGCCGCGGCCGACGGCACACCCGGCGAGCGCAACGCGCTGTCCTGCGGCGCCATCGAACACAAGATGGGCATCAAGGGCGCGTCCACCTGCGTGATGAACTTCGACGGCGCCACCGGCTGGCTGGTTGGTGAGGCCAATCAGGGCTTGGCCTGCATGTTCACCATGATGAACGACGCGCGCTTTCAGGTCGGTTTGCAGGGACTGGGCATCGGTGAGGCGGCCTTCCAGGGGGCGCTGCGTTATGCCCGCGAACGCCTGCAATCGCGCGGCTTGAGCGGCGCTGTGGCGCCTGAAAAAGCCGCCGACCCGATCATCGTGCACCCGGATGTGCGGCGCATGCTGCTGACCCAGAAGAGCCTGGTCGAGGGCAGCCGTATGCTCGCCGCTTACTGCGCGCGCGAGCTGGATCTGCAGCACGGTCATCCTGATGCGACGCAACGTAAGGCCGCCGGCAAGCGTGCGGCGTTGCTGATCCCGATCGTCAAAGCCTTCTTTACCGACATGGGCCAGGAAGTCGCCAGCCATGCCGTGCAGGTGTATGGCGGCCACGGTTTTATCCGCGAGTGGAGCATCGAGCAACTGATGCGCGACAGCCGCATCACCCAGCTCTATGAAGGCACCAATGGCATTCAGGCGCTGGACTATATGCGCCGCAAGGTGCTTGGCGACGGCGGTGCTGAACTGTCGGCGCTGCAGGCTGAGTTCAGTGAACTGTGCGACGCCCAGGCAGGCCGTCCGGCGCTGGCTGCGTTGGCCAAAAGCGTGCAGGCGCGCCTGGGCGAATGGCGCGAGCTGAGCAGCGAAGTGATTGCCGCCAGCCAGCGTGATGTTCAAGAGATCGGCGCGATGTCGGTGGATTTCCTCCAGTATTCGGCCTACGTGCTGCTGGCCGGCTTCTGGCTGCAGGCCGCCGTGCGCGCGCAGGACGCACTGGAGGCGGGCAGCGGCGAGGCGGCGTTTTACCAGGCCAAGCTGCAGGCGGCCGATTTTTATCTGCGTAGAGTTCTGCCGCGTGCCAGCGCCCATCGCGAGGCGCTGCTCGGTGGTGCGGCCTGTTTGATGGCGATGGATGAGGCGAGCTTTGCGTTCTAAAGCGCGTAGGCTGAGTTCAAGACGCCCGTAACTTATTACAACAAGAGGACGCCCCATGCTGCCCTTTAGCTTTGCCACCACTGCGCAGATCCTCTGCGAAATCGGCGCGTCGCGGCGCTTGGCCGAACTGTGCCGAGAGCGCGGTGCGCAGCGGGTGCTGATCGTCACTGATCCCGGCATCAGCAAGCTGGGTTTGCTCGACGAGGTATTGCCCGGTTTTGCCGCGGCGGATGTGAGTGTTGAGGTGTTCGATCAGGTGGTGGCTGACCCACCCGAAGCCATCCTGCTGGCGGCAGTGGAGCAGGCCAAGGCGCTCAAGGCGCAGTTGATTGTCGGCTTTGGCGGCGGCAGCTCGATGGATGTGGCCAAGCTGGTGGCGCTCTTGGCGCACCCTGAGTGCAGTCAGGCATTGGCGCAGATGTATGGCGTCGGCAATGCTCAGGGCCCGCGCCTGCCGCTGATTCTCGTGCCGACCACTGCCGGCACCGGTTCGGAGGTCACGCCGATTTCCATTATCACCACCGGGGCAACCACCAAGATGGGCGTGGTCTCGCCGTTGCTATTGCCCGACGTGGCCGTATTGGATGCTGAGCTGACCCTCGGCCTGCCGTCGGCGGTGACAGCGGCCACCGGTATCGATGCCATGGTCCACGCGATTGAGGCTTACACCAGCGCGCTGAAGAAGAACCCGCTGTCCGACTTGCTGGCCCGAGAGGCGCTGCGCCTGTTGGCGGGTAATCTGGATGAAGTGGTGCACAACGGCGCTAACCGCGAGGCGCGTCAGGCCATGTTGCTCGGCTCTTGCCTGGCCGGGCAGGCGTTTGCCAACGCGCCGGTGGCGGCGGTGCATGCGCTGGCGTATCCGCTAGGCGGGCACTTTCATATTCCCCACGGCCTGAGTAACGCACTGGTGCTGCCGCATGTGCTGGGCTTTAACGCCAGCGTGGCCGCGCCGCTGTATGCTGAGCTGGCGCCGCTGGTGCTGGGTGATGCCCTGCGCGCGGGCAGTGCGTTGCAGCAGGCAGAGCAGTTTATTGCCGCCTTGGCCGATTTCAGTGTGCGCAGCGGCCTGCCGACATGCCTGCGTGATGCTGGTGTGCCGCAGGAGATGCTGCCGACCCTGGCCCGCGATGCGATGTTGCAGCAACGCCTGCTGGTGAATAACCCGCGCGAGATGACCGAGACCCATGCACTGGCCATCTACCAGGTGGCCTATTAAGACCGCTTGGTGCCTGTAACTGTTCTCGACTTGTAGGAGCGGCCTTGGCCGCGATTGGTGGTCAAGGCACCACGGAAATTCGCGGGCAAGCCGGAGTGCCTCCCAGCCGTTCCTACAAAAGCATGGATGTTTGTGTTTTCCGCTAACTTCAAGGACTCCAAATGAGCCAGCCCCAACACCTGCGCACTGACTACCGGCACTTCCAGCCGATCACCACGCGCTGGCACGACAACGATGTCTACGGCCATGTAAACAACGTCACCTACTACAGCTTCTTCGACAGTGCGGTGAACACCTACCTGATCGAAGTCGGTGGCTTGGATATTCATAACGGTGCTGTAGTGGGTTTTGTGGTCAGCTCCAGCTGCGACTACTTCGCCTCCATCGCCTTCCCGGAGCGGATTGAGATCGGCCTGCGGGTCGGCAAACTGGGCAACAGTTCGGTGCAGTACGAGCTGGCGGTGTTCAAGGAGGGCGAGGATGAAGCCTGCGCGGCTGGGCGTTTTGTGCATGTCTTTGTCGACCGCAGCAGCAACCGCCCGCTGAGCATTCCCGAAAACTTGCGTGCGGCGCTGACGGTGTTGTTGGTCGAGCCGGCTGTATAGGCGGCGCTTTAGCGGTGACCTTCTACGCTGCAGTCGCGGCTAAACGGCGTATCGCCCAGCCCCACACATACGCAAAAAGCCGCTGTTAGGCGGCTTTTTTGCGGTCAGTAGTCGGCACTTAGTCGTGCTTATGCTTTTTATGCTTCTTGTGTTTCTTGCCGTTGTAATGGCCGCGATCACGCTCGCTGCCGCCGGCGTATTCATTGGCTAAAGCGCCACCGGCTGCGCCACCCAAGCCAGCACCAATGGTCGAACCGGTGCTGCCGCCGACCTTGTTACCCAATACGGAGCCACCGGCGGCGCCCAGGCCACCGCCGAGTGCGGCTTCGGTCTTGTTGCCATCGCGGGCGGTCACTACGCCGCCCGCGGCGCCACCTAAACCTGCGCCGATGGCTGCGCCTGTGCTGCCGCCGACCTGTTGGCCGATCACATTACCCAAAGCGCCGCCAAGGCCGCTGCCGATGGCAACTTTACCGGTATCACCCGCCAAGGCGAGTGGGGAGGCTAGGGCGCTGAACAACACCACAGAAAATAATGTACGCATACGGCAGACCTTCTTAAATATAGGGGCAGACGGTTTTTAACTCACTGATTTTTCAGGGCAATAAAGCCGTACCGCAGCCACGTTATACAGTGTTTGCGGTATGGCCTTAGAGCTTATTTTTCCGAAAAATTCCCTGCCGTTGGTCGCCGTTGTGATCGCCGCCACACAACCCGCGATTAAAGAATGCGTGCCTCGGCGTGATGCGCCTGCAGGCGGATCGCCACGTACTTCGAGGTTGGGGTGAAACTGCCCGCGCCAAAGCTCTGCAGCGGCACCAGCGGATTGGCCTCCGGGTAGTAAGCCGCCGCCTGGCCAGCGGGAATATCGAAGGCCAGCAGGGTGAAGCCAACGACCTTGCGCTCGATGCCATCATCCCAAATGGACTGAATATCGACCTTTTGCCCCGGCTGAAAGCCCAGGCGCAGGATGTCGGCTTCGTTGACGAACAGCACCTGCCGCTGGCCTTTGACCCCACGGTAGCGGTCATCCAGGCCATAAATGGTGGTGTTGTACTGATCATGGGAGCGCAGGGTTTGCAGGATCAGGTCCGGCGTCTGCCCGGTGTTGCGCACCTGCGGTGGCAGCAGGTCGGTGGGCAGTGGGTTGGCCTTGAAGTTGGCCTTGTGGTTGGCGGTCAGCCAGCGGCGTTCGCCGGCCGCATTGCCCAGGTAGAAACCGCCGGGATGCTGCACGCGCTGGTTGAAATCGCTGAAGCCGGGGATGGTATCGGCAATCAGGTTGCGGATGCGGCTGTAGTCAGCAATCAGCGCCTCCCACTCCACGGGATGGTTGCCCAGGGTGGCTTTGGCGATACCGGCAATGATCGCCGGCTCCGAACGCATTTGTGGTGACAGCGGTTCAAGCTGGCCGTAGGAGGCGTGGATCATGCTGAATGAGTCTTCCACGGTCACGGCTTGTGGTCCATCCGCCTGGTGGTCGATATCAGTACGACCGAGGCACGGCAGAATCAGCGCATCCGTGCCGGTGGTCAGGTGGCTGCGGTTGAGCTTGGTGCTGATCTGCACGGTCAGCGCGCAACGACTCAGCGCTACATGGCTGCGCGGGCTGTCCGGGGTGGCTTGGGCGAAGTTGCCGCCCAGGCCGATAAATACCTTGGCGTGGCCATCGAGCATGGCGTTGATCGCCTCGACGGTATTGTGGCCCTGCGCGCGCGGTACCTTGAACTGAAAGCGCTGCTCCAGTGCATCGAGAAACGCCGCCGCTGGCCGTTCATTGATGCCCATGGTGCGGTCGCCCTGCACGTTGCTGTGACCGCGCACCGGGCACAGCCCAGCACCGGGCCGGCCTAGGTTGCCGCGCAACAGCTGCAGGTTGACGATTTCCTGGATGGTCGCCACCGAGTTGTGATGCTGGGTGATGCCCATGGCCCAGCAGATGATCACCCGTTCGGCGCGGCGATAGAGCAGGGCAGCATGCTGCAAATCATCCAGGCTCAGGCCGGATTGTTCGACCAGCGACTCCCAGCTGCTGGCATCCAGCAGTGCCAGGTAGTCATCCACGCCGTCCGTGTGTTCAGCGATAAAGGCCAGGTCAAATACCGCCGGCTCGCCTTTGGCCAGCGCTTCGCGATGCCACTGCAGAAGGAACTTGGCCATGCCGCGCAGGGCCGCTAAATCACCGCCCAGGGCCGGGCGGAAGAACGCGGTGTTCAACGGCTCTGAGCCGTTGGTGAGCATTTCCAGGGCGTCTTGCGGATGCTGAAAACGCTCCAGCCCGCGCTCTTTTAGCGGGTTAAAACACACCACCTGGGCGCCACGTTTGACCGCCTCACGCAGTGGCTCAAGCATGCGCGGGTGGTTGGTGCCGGGGTTTTGCCCGAGCACGAAGATCGCATCACTGTGTTCAAAGTCGGCAAAGGTCACGCTGCCCTTACCTACACCGACGCTCTGGCCGAGGGCCACGCCGCTGGCTTCGTGGCACATGTTTGAGCAGTCAGGGAAGTTGTTGCTGCCAAAGGCGCGGACAAACAGTTGATACAGGTAGGCCGCTTCGTTGCTGGCGCGGCCGGAGGTGTAGAACTCAGCCTGGTTGGGGCTTTCCAGCTGTTTCAGGTGCTCGGCGATCAGGGCAAAGGCGGCGTCCCAGCTGATCGGTTGGTAGTGATCGCTGGCCGCGTCATAGCGCATCGGCTCAGTCAGACGACCCTGGTATTCAAGCCAGTAATCGCTTTGTTCACGCAGCTGGCTGACGCTGTAACGGGCGAAGAATGCAGCGTCCACGCGGCGTTTGGTGGCTTCCCAGTTGACCGCTTTGGCGCCGTTTTCACAAAACTTGATGTGGCCGTCTTCCGGCGAATCGCCCCAGGCGCAGCCGGGGCAGTCAAAGCCACCATGCTGATTGGTCTTGAGCAGGGCCCGGAGGTTTTTGAACGGCTGCTTACTGTCCAACCAGAAGTGCGTGACGCTGCGCAGTGCGCCCCAGCCGGCAGCGGCGCCTTTGTAGGGTTGATAGCGTGGTTTGATCGGTTGCAGGCTCATGGCTGTTTGGCTCCGGGCGCTGCAGGGCTGTAAACCCGTGGTGCGCTCTGCTGGGGAATATGGATCAGATTGAGGTTGTGCTGACGTGCCCACTGCACGCTCAGGCTGGTGGGTGCGGATAGGCTGACCAGGGTGCCGATACCGGCGCGCAACGCCTTGTGGATCAGCTCCAGGCTGCAACGGCTGGTGACCACGGCAAAGCCCAGGCGCAGGTCTTCACCGTCGCGATGGAGGGCGCCGAGCAGCTTGTCGAGGGCGTTATGCCGGCCGATGTCTTCGCGGCACAGGCGGATCTGCCCTTGAGCATCCACAAACAGCGCCGCGTGCACCGCGCCGCTGTGGCGAGCCAGGGTCTGTACTGTTTGGATGCGTTGGCGCAGGCCCTGCAGGTGAGCCGGCGCGGGCAGTGGGCTGGGCGGCAGGTTTTGCAGCTGCGGCAGCGCCTGTTCCAGTGCTTCGACCCCGCACAGGCCGCAACCGCTATTACCGGCTAAGGTGCGGCGCTGCTGCTTGAGCGCCCAGAAGGCGCGGTTACTGACCTGCACGTCGGCGCTGATGGCGCTGTCGTGCTGCTGGAGGCTGATGTCGTAGATGTCATCGAGCGAATCGATCAGGCCGGCGCTTAGGCTGAAACCGTAGATGAAGTCTTCTAGATCGCTGGGCGAAACCATCATCACGCTGTGGCTGATGCCGTTGTAGCTGATCGCCAGGGCGGCCTCGCTGGCCAGTGCGGCCGCGCCTTCCAGCGGTTCGTTTGCCAGTTCGACATAGCTGTAGGTGGGCGCAGGCACTGGCGCGGCATTCGCTTGCTGGGCGCTGAGTGGAGCGTGGCGTGGCATGGGCAGAGCTTCCCGGCGACAAAGTATCTCTGCCAGCCTAGGCCGCTCTGGTGTGGGCGTCTAATCGCTGTCGCCGATGGAGTGATCGATGGGCTCTATCAATGCGTCAAGCATCGGTCTTTCAGGCGGTTGCGGGTGGCAAAAAGTGCTGTGCTTCGGCAAAACAGGCTTCGGCCAGGGCCGAGCGGGGCGCGCTGCGGCGCATGATCAAACCCAGTGGCGCGAGGGTGTGGGCGTCTTCGATGGGCGTCAGCGCCAGGTGTTCGGTGAACTCTGCCAGGCCGCTGTTGAGCGGCATGATCGCGCAGCACAGGCCAGCGCTGACGGCTTGCAGCAGCTGGTGCACGGCATCGGTTTCCAGTCGTGGGGTGGGCGTCAGGCCCCGCGAACGGAAGCTGTGGTCGATTGACTGGCGGAAATGCATGCCCGCCGAGAGCAGCCCCAACGGCAGGTCGATCAGGCTTTCCCAGCGCAGCGCCGGGCGGGTGAACTGGAAGTGCCGGCGGTCATACAGCAGGCCCATGCGCGTTTCTGCCAGCTCCAGGCTGTCGAAATGTTCTGGGTTGAGGCGGTCAAGGTAGGACAGACCGAGGTCGAGCTGATTGCGCCCGAGGCGTTCGAGAATCTCCTCGCTGCTCAGGGCAAACAGCTGGAAGCGCAGCCCAGGATGCTGCTCAGCGAAAAACTGCACCAGGCGCATCGGATCGAAACCGGCCAGCGGCACTACACCCAGGCGCAAGGTGCCTACCAGCTGGCCACGACAGGCAGCTGCTTCGGCATACAGGCCATCGTGCGCGGCCATCAGGCTGCGGGCCCAGGCCAGAATGCGCTCACCCTCGGCACTGAACCCCTCGAAGCGCTGGCCGCGATGCACCAGTTCCAGGCCAAGTTCGTCTTCCAGCTGGCGCAGACGCATCGACAGGGTTGGCTGGGTGATATGGCAGCGGGCGGCGGCCTGGCCGAAGTGACGGGTTTCATCCAGGGCGATCAGGAACTTCAGCTGTTTGATATCCACGATGAATCCTTCGAATCCCTGGGTTGCGCCGATTCTAGCAGGCAGTTGCGCGCGCTTAGGCGCTGAATGCGGCTTGTGACGAGGCCTGCAGCGTCAGCGCCGAGCTTGGCACCTTTGTCATGAATCAGGGTCTAGACTTCTGGCTCCGGGCACCGTCGCCCGGTCACTTTCCAAGTGAAT
Organism: Gammaproteobacteria bacterium; assembly: GCA_018816095.1. GTDB lineage: Bacteria > Pseudomonadota > Gammaproteobacteria > Pseudomonadales > Pseudomonadaceae > Aquipseudomonas > Aquipseudomonas spirodelae. Next base: position 75,788 of record JAHIWP010000013.1, on the reverse strand, counting down.
CACGAGGAAGCCTTATGAGTCTGTTTGCCTTTGTAAAAGAAGCCGGTACGAAACTCTGGGAGTCGCTGGTAGGCCAGGAGGCCCAGGCGGCCGAGTCGCTGACGGCGCACGTTGCCAAGGTGGGTTTAGGCAATCCGAATATTCAGGTCAGCGTCGAAGGTGAGAAAGTCATCGCCCGTGGTGAAGTGGTCAGCCAGGAGGAAAAAGAGAAAATCCTCCTGGCCTTGGGCAACGTCGCCGGTGTGGCCGAAGTGGAAGACCATATCAGTGTGACCACGCCGGCCCCGGCGGCGCGCTTTGTCACGGTGAAGAAGGGCGACACCCTGAGCGCGATTGCCAAGGCCGAATACGGCAACGCCAATGCCTACCCGAAAATCTTTGAAGCCAACAAACCGATGCTCAGCCACCCGGACAAGATCTATCCGGGCCAGGTGCTGCGTATTCCCGAGGAATAAACGACGTGTTTGTCGGGTGGCTGCAAGGGCCGCCCGATGCGGTTACAGCCCTTGTAGCAACTCCCGGTAATCCTCCACTGCGGCAAATTCCTCGGTGTCCTTCGGTCCCGCCTGGCTGTCTGGCTGGCGTACGGCGAGCAGGTGGCCGACGCCAAAACGTCCGGCGCTGCGCAGGATTGGCAGGCTGTCATCAATAAACAGGCTGCGCGCCGGCTCGAAGCTGATGTCCTGCTGCAGGGCATGCCAGAACTGCTGGTCTTCCTTGGGGAAGCCATAGTCGTGGGAGCTGATCAGCCGGTCGAAGTACGGTGCCAGTTCGATGCGTTCCAGCTTCAATGACAGTGAATCGCGGTGCGCGTTGGTGATCATCACCACCTGCTTGCCGGCTTGGCGCAGGGCTTGGATAAAGGTGTCGGCGTCTGGGCGCAGGGCGATCAGGTGCGCCACTTCACGCTTAAGGTCGCGGATCGACAGCTTTAGCTCGCGGGTCCAGAAATCCGTGCAATACCAATTCAACGTACCGGCGTGCTCGCGGAACAGCGGCAGCAATTCGGCATCGGCCAGCGCGCGGCTGATGCCATGGTGCTCGGCATAGCGTTGCGGTAGGTGCTGCAACCAAAAGTGGTTGTCGAAGTGCAGGTCGAGCAGGGTGCCGTCCATATCCAGCAAGACGGTGTCGATGGTGTTCCAGAGCAAGGCGGGCATGCGAGGTCTTCGGGCTGATGCGCAGGGGCGCGATTTGCGCCTTGGGCGTCGAGATCGCGCAATCTCCTACGCGGATAATAGGAAAAGCCGCGCTATGATAACCCGCTATGTCTCGCCCAGGAGCCGCCCCATGCGCCAGAAACCCACTGTACTCGCTCGCGAAATTGTCGCCAGCAGCCGCCTGTTCCGCGTTGAGGAGCTGCAGTTGCGCTTCAGCAACGGCGTGGAACGCACCTATGAACGGTTGGTGGGCAAGGGCGCAGGCTATGGCGCGGTTATGATTGTGGCAATGCAGGATGCCGAGCATGCCCTGCTGGTCGAGGAATATTGTGGCGGCACCGATGATTACCAGTTGTCACTGCCCAAAGGGCTGATCGAGCCGGGTGAGGACGTATTGGATGCGGCCAACCGCGAGCTCAAGGAAGAAGCCGGTTTTGGCGCGCGGCACCTGGAGCATCTGGCTGAGCTGAGCCTGTCGCCAGGCTATATGAGCCAGAAGATTCAGGTGGTACTGGCCTGGGATCTCTATGAAGAGCGTTTGCCCGGTGATGAGCCGGAGCCGATGCGGGTCGATAAAGCCAATCTGCGCGAGCTGTCGAGCCTGATCCAGCAGCCGCAATTCACCGAAGGCCGGGCTCTGGCGGCGCTGTACCTGGCCCGCGATGTGTTGACTCAGCGTGGGAGCTTTAAACCATGAGCCACCCTCTGATCCCAGCGGTGATTGAACTGGTGCGCCAGGCTGGCGCGGCGACACTGCCATTCTGGCGCGCCGATGTGACGGTCAATGAAAAAGCCGATGCCTCGCCGGTCACCGCTGCCGATATGGCCGCGCACCACATCCTTAACGATGGCCTGCTGGCGCTGGCGCCGGATATTCCCGTGCTCTCAGAAGAGGCCGCCGATATTGCCCTGAGCGAACGCGGGCAATGGAGCCGCTGGTGGCTGGTCGATCCGCTGGATGGCACCAAAGAATTTATCGCAGGCAGCGAGGAGTTCACCGTCAACGTCGCGCTGATCGAGCAAGGCTGCGTGGTGTTTGGCGTGGTCGGTATTCCGGCCACCGGCCAGTGTTATTACGGCGGTGCTGGCCTGGGTGCGTGGCGCGCCGATGCGGCGGGCGAAAGCGAGGCGATCAGTGTGCGTCTGGCCCCGCAGGAGGCCTTTACCTTGGTGGCCAGCCGCCGTCATTCCAGCCCCGCGCAAGAGGCGTTGCTGGCAGGTTTGAGTGAGCGTTTCGGTGATCTGCAACTGGCCAGCGTCGGCAGCTCGTTGAAGTTCTGCCAGTTGGCCGAGGGCAATGCCGATTGCTACCCGCGCCTTGCACCGACTTCACAGTGGGACACGGCAGCGGCGCAGGGCGTATTGGAAGGGGCGGGTGGTGAAGTGCTGACGCTCAAGGGCGAAGCGCTGACCTATGAGGCGCGCGAGTCGTTGCTCAATCCGTATTTTCTGGCGTTGCCGGCTGCTGCTGCCTGGCGTGATGAGCTGATTCAGCTGGCCCGCGCGTTGGATTAAGCCTTTGCTCGGATGATGGGTATCGCTGCGCTCCACCCATCCTACGTAGCCCACGATCTGTAGGAGCGGGCCATGCCCGCGATAGATTCCGGATCTGATCGCGGGCAAGCCCGCGCCTACATTCTCGGCGGTGGTTCGGCTCAGTCGAGCATATCGCCGTAACGTTCGTCCTTCTTGAACACCAGTGGCTGGGCAAAGCCCGGCACCGTGATCTGCTGCGGATTGATGTCAATCTGCTGGTCGTCGATCAGGTCGTTGCCGAAGTTGTAGATAATCCCCAAATCGCCCAGCAGTGCTTGCGCATCATAGGCTTGGGCGGCCGCGCGGGTGGCCTTGCGGCGTTCTAGGTAGGCGCTAAACGCCGCCTCGCCATGACGCTTGCGCAACATCCGTTCGGCGACATGCGGTGCCAGCAGCAGGGCGCTGGCGTTGTTGCCGCCAAAACCTTTGGAGTTGATAAAGCACATGTCCAGCTGTTCGGGCGCGCGCGAACGGTCGGTGGTGGCGAAGCTCAGATGTTGCTGGTGCACGTCCTCGGCCACCGCATCGATGGTCTTGATCCCCGGAATGATGCCGTACTTGAAGCTGCCCAGGGCGGAGATCACCTGATCGCCACTGGCGGTGGCCAGGGAGTGGCCAACAAAGGCTTTTACGGCGGTGACCGGCCACTGCTCAATGGCAAAGGCGCTGGCAATGCGGTCGAGGATGACCGATTCGGTCACCCGGTTAGCCGGCGTGCTGGAGCCGTGGGCATGCACAAAGCTGCGCTCACGCACCGCATCGATACCGAGCAGTTGCACGGCGCTGGCCACGGCCTTGGCCACGGTCAGGTAGTTGCCCGGGCCGGGCGCGGAGATGGACTTCTTAAAGCCATCGGCGTTGATAAACACATCCGGCACGGCGCCGTGGATGTCGGCGCCCAGCTCCAGCGCCAGCTCATCGTCCATCAGCACCACGAACTGGCAGGCTTCGGCCAGGGTGAAGCCGCAGTTCTCGCCAAACGGGCGGCTGGCGCGGCGGAAGTCGGCCTGATCTTTGCCCTCAATCTGGCGCAGGCCATCCTCGGTCGCCAGGGCGCCCATGGCGCCGTAACCCTCAATGCATTCCTGAGTGATCGGCGCTTCGCTGTTGCCGACGATGGCCACCCGCGCCTTGCCCGAACTGATCAGTTCGATGCCTTTTTGCAGGTTATAGAGGAAGGTGGCGCACGCGCCGGTGACGCTGCCGGTGCTGCCGACGCTGCCCAACACATAGGCGTTGATAAAGTCCGCCGGCATGGTGTTGAGACCCAGCGCCAGCTGTTTAGCGGTAACGCGACCGCCCTTGAGGCGTGACTGCATCAGGCCGCCGAAACCGTTTTCATCGAGCTGGCTCATGACGCTGCCAGCAAACACGGCAACTTCGTCTGGCGCCACGTGCTGCATGATGGTCTGCCACTCAATACCGGTGGCGCGCAGGGCATCGGTGACACCAACGATGGTCATGGCCAGGCCACGCGGGTGGAAGCGCGCGTTATACAGCTCGCTCGGCTCGAAGCCGGTGGGCAGCTGGCCGGCGGATTTCACCGGCAGGGCGCGGTAACTGTCGACCTTGAACTCGCAGTTGTCATGCAGGGTGACCAGCACTTCAGTGGCGTTCAATTCGTCCACCGCCCAATCCGACGGTAGCGGGTCCGGCAGGTGTTTGCGCAGGGTGATAAAGCTCAGCGGCTGGCCCGCGGTAGCGCTGATGTCGATGGTCTTTTGCCAGTGCGCGGCGTCGGGGTCCAGGTGCTGCTTCTCGATGCGTCGCACCAGGGTCGAGGCGAGAATCTGCTCGGCGAAGCGCTTGTCGATTTCGGCCAGGCTGAGTGGGTTGCCGGCGTCATCCTGATAGTCGCCGTCGACCACCTTGACCAGTTTCATCATCACCGCCAGGCCCGCCAGGGTTTGCTGGCGTGCTGGCGTGTCCATACATTCCAGCACGGTGCGGCGAAAACCATGGTGGAAGGAGCTGCGCCCGGCCGCGTTATAGCCACCAAAACCAACGATCACAGGTAAACGTGAGGTCACTCGATAACTCCTTGAAAAGATGACGGCGGACAAGCGGAGATAAGGCTGTGGCTGCTTGTCATGCTGCTGGCACGCTCTGCGACGGGGATTGCTTCGCGCTTTAGCGCCCAGCATGGCTGAACGGGTGCCTATGGTGACGTGGTTACTGACCTGCAAGTCACGGTTTCGACCAAGGTAGCGCATCCTTAAAACCTTACCGCTGCTATGGTTTCTCCAGCCCAAGGTCCTGCTGGAGAACAACAATGCACAGCGTTAATCCTTACGAATACGGCATGCCGCGCGACGCGGCAAATTTTCAGGCGCTCAGCCCATTGGGCTTTCTTGAGCGCGCCGCCAGCGTGTACCCGCAGCGCTTGGCGCTTATCAATGGCAGTCTGCGCCAAACCTGGGGTGAAACCTACGCCCGCAGCATTCGTTTGGCCTCGGCCCTGGCCCAGCGTGGCATTGGCTTGGGCGATACCGTTGCCGTCATCGCGCCGAACGGCCCGGCGATGTTCGAAGCGCATTTTGGCGTGCCGATGTGCGGCGCGGTGCTGAATGCCATCAATACGCGTCTGGATGCCGAAGCCATCGCCTTTATCCTGCAGCACGGCGAGGCCAAAGTGCTGCTGGTGGACAAAGAGTTCGGAGAGCTGGCGCAGCGGGTGGTCGGCCACTTGCCGCAGCCGCCCTTGGTAATCGGTATTGATGACCCAGAATATGCTGACGGTCTGTTGATCGGTCAGCTGGATTACGAGGCGCTACTGGCCGAAGGCGATGCCGATTACGCCTGGCAAATGCCGGCAGACGAATGGCAAGCAATCTCGCTCAACTACACCTCCGGCACCACCGGCAATCCCAAAGGCGTGGTTTATCACCACCGCGGTGCACACCTGAATGCGCTGTCCAATGCCATGTGCTGGGACATGAGCCGCTTCCCGGTGTACCTGTGGACGCTGCCGATGTTTCACTGCAACGGCTGGTGCTTCCCTTGGGCGCTGGCCGCCTATGTTGGGGTCAATGTGTGCCTGCGCCATGTGCGCGCCGAGGCGATCTACCCGGCGATTGCCGAGCATGGCGTTGATCATTTCTGTGGCGCGCCCATCGTGCTGAATATGCTGGCCAACGCCTGCGATGAGCTGAAAGCGCTGAAGACCCAGCCGGTAAAAGTACTGACTGCCGGTGCTGCACCACCCGCTGCGGTGATTGAGGCCATGGAAGCCCTAGAGTTTCGTGTCACCCACGTTTATGGCCTGACCGAAACCTACGGCCCCAGCGTGGCGTGCGAGTGGAAGAACGAGTGGGATGGCGAAACCCCGGAGCAGCGTGCCCGCCTGAAATCCCGCCAAGGCGTGCGTGCGCCATTGCTGGATGGCTTGATGGTGGCGGATCCGGACACCCTGCAGCCGGTGCCGAAGGATGGCCAGACCATCGGCGAAATCATGATGCGCGGCAATGTGGTGATGAAGGGTTACTTGAAGAACCCATCGGCTACCGCCGAGGCCTTTGCTGGTGGCTGGTTCCATTCTGGCGACTTGGCGGTGTGGCATGCCGACGGCTATGTGGAGATCAAGGACCGCAGCAAAGACATCATCATTTCTGGTGGTGAGAACATCTCCTCCATTGAGGTGGAAGATGTGCTGTACCGCCATCCGCTGATCCTTGAGGCCGCCGTGGTGGCCATGGCTCATGCCAAGTGGGGCGAGACGCCCTGCGCCTTCATCACCCTCAAGCCAGGTGCCGAACTGGCGACCGAAGACGTGATCGCCTTCTGTCAGCAGCGTCTGGCGCGGTTCAAAGTGCCGGGTTGTGTGGTGTTTACCAGCCTGCCGAAAACCAGCACCGGCAAGGTGCAGAAGTTTGTGTTGCGTGAGCAGGCCAAGGCACTCGCCGAGCAACAAGCGGTGGCCTGAGAGCCTGTCACGGCTTCGCTGCGTCAAACCCGGGTTCTGCCTCTGCGCTTCAAGCCCTCGTGATATGAGGAGGGCTTGAAGGCGCTTGTTACAGGTTTGAACGGATAACGAGTTGAGAAACTAAATGCCATTCACTACTATTTGGCAACTTAACTCGTCTATACCAAGAGGCAGTCTATATGCAGGTTAGTAAGCGTCTGTTAGCCGCACTTTCTCTCACGGCGTTAGCCGGCACCGTGCAGGCCGCTGATGAAGTGGTGGTTTACTCCTCGCGTATCGACGAGCTGATCAAGCCGGTTTTTGATGCCTACACGGCCAAGACGGGTGTGCCGGTCAAGTTCATCACTGACAAGGAAGCGCCGCTGATGGCGCGCCTGAAAGCGGAAGGTGAAAATACCCCAGCCGACATGCTGCTCACCGTGGATGCCGGCAACCTCTGGCAGGCCGAGCAGATGGGCATTCTGCAGCCGGTCACCTCGCCGCTGATCGACGCCAATATCCCACCGCAGTACCGCTCTTCCACGGGTGCCTGGACTGGCCTGTCGCTGCGTGCGCGGACAATCTTCTATTCCACTGAGCGGGTTCAACCGAGCGAGTTGTCGACCTACGAAGCCCTGGCCGACGCGAACTGGGAAGGCCGTCTCTGTCTGCGTACCAGCAAGAAGGTCTACAACCAGTCGCTGACGGCTACCCTCATCGAAACTCACGGCGCAGAGAAAACCGAAGCAATCGTCAAAGGGTGGGTCAATAACCTCGCCACCGACGTGTTCGCCGATGACACGGCGTTGCTGCAGGCTATTGATGCGGGCCAGTGTGATGTTGGCATCACCAACACTTATTACTACGGGCGTTTGCACCAGCAGCAGCCGGATCTGAAGGTGAAGCCATTCTGGCCTAACCAGAATGACCGTGGCGTGCACGTCAACCTCGCCGGTGCCGGTATAACCAAGTACGCACCGCATGCCGAAGCGGCGCAAAAACTGCTGGAGTGGATGACCACCGAAGAAGCGCAAACCATCTTCGCTGGCGTCAATCAGGAGTTCCCGGCAAACCCGAAAGTGCCAGCTTCCGAGGAAGTGCAGGCCTGGGGCAGTTTCAAGGCTGATGCGATCCCGGTTGAAGTCGCCGGTAAGCGCCAGGCAGAAGCCATCATGCTGATGGATCGCGCCGGCTGGAACTGATTCAGTTTCAGCGTAACGCTGCAGTTATACTCGACGCCCCGGCTTAGCCCGGGGCGTTGTGTTTTAGCTGTCGAGTAACCTGTTCGAGGATTTTGCGTGGCCCATCCCGCCCAGCGCCGTTGGTATCCCATCGCTTTTGCCGTTGCATTGCTGGTACTGCTGCCGTTGAGCGTGCTGCTGTTCAGCTGGCATGAGATTGACCAGAAAATCTGGGCACACTTGTGGCAAACCCAGCTGCCGCGCCTGCTCGGCAATACCTTGGTGTTGGTGCTGGGGGTGGGCGTTGGGGTGACGCTGCTCGGCGTCAGCCTGGCCTGGCTCACCAGCCTGTGCGAGTTTCCGGGGCGACGCTGGCTGGACTGGGCGCTGATGTTGCCGTTTGCCATTCCCGCCTATGTGCTGGCGTTTGTGTTTGTCGGCTTGCTGGATTTTTCCGGCCCGTTGCAAAGCCTGCTGCGCGAGTGGTTTGGCAGCGCTGTACGCTTCCCGCGGGTGCGCTCCACCGGCGGGGTGATCATCGTGCTGGTGCTGGTGTTTTATCCCTACGTCTACCTGCTGGCTCGCAATGCCTTCCTGGCTCAGGGCAAGGGGTTGATGGAGGCGGCGCGGGTGCTCGGTCTGAGCCCTTGGCGAGCCTTCTGGCGGGTTGCCTTGCCGATGGCGCGTCCTGCCATTGGTGCCGGTCTGGCTCTGGCGATTATGGAAACCCTGGCAGATTTCGGCGCGGTGTCGGTATTCAATTTCGATACCTTTACCACCGCCATCTATAAGACCTGGTATGGCTTTTACAGCCTGACCAGTGCCACTCAGCTGGCCAGCCTGCTGCTGCTGGCGGTGATGCTGGTGTTGTATGGCGAGCGCCGCGCACGCGGTGCCGTGCGCCCGACGAATGAGCGACCGCGCGGCAAAGCGTTGTATCACCTGCGCGGCGGTAAGGCGCTGGCGGCCAGCGCCTGGTGTGGCCTGGTGTTCGCCTGCGGCTTTGTCATTCCGGTCATGCAGCTGGTTGTCTGGTTCTGGCAGCGCGGCCGCTTCGATCTAGATGAGCGCTACAGCGCCTTGATTCTGCACACGCTTTATTTAGGCGCGCTGGCGGCATTGATCACGGTCAGCGTGGCGCTGCTACTGGCCTTCGCCCGGCGTTTGGCACCGACTCGGCTGATGCGCTCAACCGTTGGTTTGGCCAACCTGGGCTATGCCTTGCCCGGCTCGATGCTGGCGGTGGCGATCATGCTGGCCTTCAGTTACCTCGACCGCGAATTGGTGATTCCGCTGTCCAGCTGGCTCGGTGGCGCGGGCAAGCCGGTGTTGCTGGGCAGCCTCTCGGCCCTTTTGCTGGCCTACCTGATCCGCTTTATGGCGGTAGCCTATGGGCCGTTGGAAAACAGCCTGGCGCGTATTCGTCCGTCCTTGCCGGAAGCCTCGCGCAGCCTGGGGGTTGGCGGCGTCGGGCTGTTCTTCAAGGTTTACCTGCCGTTGCTGGTGCCGGGGGCGTTGTCGGCTGCGCTGCTGGTGTTTGTTGATGTGCTCAAGGAAATGCCCGCCACGCTGCTGATGCGTCCCTTTGGCTGGGACACCCTGTCGGTACGGGTGTTTGAGATGACCAGTGAAGGCGAGTGGGCGCGGGCGGCGTTGCCGGCGCTGACCCTGGTTATGGTGGGCCTGCTGCCAGTAATTCTGCTGATCCGTCGCTCGGCGCGTCGCCTGGGCTAGTGCCTTGGGATGACCGCCCCCGGTGTTGCGGCTACAATGCGCGCCATTCGCAGCGGCCCAGCCTTTTATAGCCTGTGTTGATGCCCTTTTTTAGGGGCCAGCCGGGTTGCCGCTGCACTGCCCAGCCCGCAAGGAGACACTTATGGGACAGCGCACACCGCTCTACGACTTGCACCTCGCGTTGGGTGCCAAGATGGTCGACTTCGGCGGTTGGGACATGCCGTTGCACTATGGCTCGCAGGTCGAGGAGCACCACGAGGTGCGTCGCGATTGTGGGGTCTTCGATGTGTCGCACATGACCGTGGTGGATGTCAGCGGCAGCCAGGCCAAGGCCTACCTGCAACATCTGCTGGCGAATGATATCGAGCGCCTGCAAAGCATCGGCAAAGCCCTTTACAGCCCCATGCTCAATGAGCAAGGCGGGGTGGTGGACGACTTGCTGGTCTACCTGATGGACGCCGGCTACCGTGTGGTGAGCAACGCCTCTACCCGGGACAAGGACCTGGCCTGGATGCGTCTGCAGAGCGTCGACTTCGATGTGCAGCTACAAGAGCGCAGCGAGCTGGCCATGTTGGCGATCCAAGGGCCGCATGCGCGCAGCAAGACCGCCGAGCTGGTCACTTCATCCCGCGCCAACCTGATCCAGAGCCTCAAGCCTTTTGAAGGTCAGCCGGACGGCGACTGGTTTATCGCCCGTACCGGTTATACCGGCGAGGACGGGTTGGAAATCATCTTGCCGGCTGAGCAAGTGGTGGCCTTTCTCAATGACCTGGTCGGGGCGGGTATTTCGCCGATTGGCCTCGGTGCGCGCGACACCCTGCGCCTGGAAGCCGGGCTGAACCTGTATGGCCAGGACATGGACGAAAGCGTGACGCCGCTGGTCGCCAACATGGCCTGGACCATCGCCTGGGAGCCCGCCAGCCGTGGCTTTATCGGCCGTAGTGCGCTGCTCAAGCAAAAGGTTGAGGGCGTTAGCGCCAAGCTGGTTGGCCTGGTGCTGGAAGAGCGCGGCGTGCTGCGTGCCCATCAAGTGGTGCGGGTTGAAGGGATTGGCGAGGGCGAAATCACCAGCGGCAGCTTCTCGCCAACTCTAGGTAAATCGATCGCCTTGGCCCGCGTGCCGGCGGCGACCAGTGAGCGTGCCGAGGTGGAAATTCGCGGTAAGTGGTACCCGGTGCGGGTGGTCAAACCGAGCTTTGTGCGTAACGGTAAAGCCCTGATCTAACCCCTGATTTGGCCACGGATGGTCGAGAGCGTCTGCGCGGCTGCGGTTCGCTAGGTTTTTAAAGACTTTCTTTCGGTATGGCCAAGGCCTGCTAAATTTCCATGACGGCGTGGTCGCCGTCATGCCAGATGAGGAACGACACATGAGCACTATCCCCGCCGATCTGCGTTACGCCGCCAGCCATGAGTGGGCGCGCCTGGAGGCCGATGGCAGCGTTACCGTCGGTATTTCTGATCACGCCCAGGAAGCCTTGGGTGATGTGGTATTTATCGAGCTGCCGGAAGTCGGTAAAACCCTGAATGCCGGTCAGGAAGCGGGTGTGGTGGAATCGGTCAAGGCCGCCTCCGACATCTACGCGCCGGTTTCCGGTGAAGTCATCGCGATTAACGATGGCCTGTCCGACAGCCCGGAAAGCGTTAACAGCGATCCCTATGGCAGCTGGTTCTTCAAGCTCAAACCAAGCGATGCTGGCGAGTTGGACAAGCTGCTGGATGCTGCTGCTTATAAAGCTACGGCTGACAGCGACGCTTAAGCCCCAGCGCTTAGCTGCAAACAAAGCCCCGCCTAGAGCGGGGCTTTGTCGTTTTTGGAACCAACCTGAGTGGGCGCCTCAGGCGGTTACAGCAGCTATTTCGCCCGGCTTGTGCGGCTGAGTCGAAAGTTAGCGTTTTTACTCAAGCTGACTAGTCTGATGACTCATGTCACAAGATGTTTACTCGCCCAGCCCATAGTAAAGGCTTGGCTAAATATCTGTGTTTCAGCTTCTGTGTGCTGGGCTTTGCCGCCTTGGATGGTTTTTAGGGTGTATAGGGGCATTGCTGCCGCGTTTCTGGCAAAAGATGAAGGAGGCGGTTTGATGATTGGACGCACGAATAAACAACTGAAAATGCGCGTGCTGATGGTCGATGACGACCTGGGTAGTCCCAACAGCATGCGCGGCCGGGTGCTGACTGAGTTGGTGGACGAGTTCCACAGCCGCAACACCGAACTGGTCAAGGCAACGTCCTACGAGGATGGGCTTGCCGCAGTGATTTCCGATGCGGCCCTGCATTGCATTTGTGTCGATTGGACCCTGGGTAAGAACGACGCCACAACTCACGCCCAGGCACTGGAGCTGCTCCGTAGCATTCGCCAGCGTAACGAAAATGTACCGGTGTTTCTGATGGCCGACCGTGATGCGAAAAAAAGCATCACGGTGGAGGCCATGGAGCTGGCAGACGAGTTTGTCTGGATGCTTGAGGACACGGCGCCGTTTATCGTTGGGCGAGTTGTTGCGGCGATCCAGCGTTACCTGGAACACCTGCTGCCGCCCTTCACCGATGCGCTGATCCGCTACACCCTGAAAGAAGAGCATTCATGGGCCGCTCCGGGTCATCAGGGGGGTATCGCCTTTACCAAGTCGCCAGTGGGGCGTGTGTTCTTCGACTTCTTCGGTGAGAACCTGTTCCGCGCCGACAGCGGTATCGAGCGCGGTAATCTCGGTTCGGTGCTCGACCACAGTGGTCCTGTGGGCGACTCCGAGGCCTATGTAGCGCGGATATTTGGCTCTCACGCCAGCTATTCGGTACTCAACGGCACCTCGGGTTCCAACCGTGCAATCTTTATGGCGTGTGTGGGCGAAAACCAGTACGCATTGTGTGACCGCAACTGCCACAAATCGATCGAGCAAGGCTTGGTGCTCACCGGCGGCCTGCCGCTGTATATGACGCCGACGCGTAACCGCTACGGCATCATCGGGCCCTTGCTGCCGAGCCAGTTTGATCCGCAGCGCATCGCGGCGGCTATCGCCAACTATCCCCTGAAAGCCCAGGCCAAAAGCAGCAAGCCGGTGTTGCACCTACGACGGCATGTGCCTGCACGCCGAGCGCGCTGAAGGGCTGCTGGCGCAGAGCAGTGATCGCATCCATTTCGACGAAGCCTGGTACGGTTACGCCCGCTTCAATCCGCTGTACCAAGGGCGCTACGCCATGCGCGGCGATCCGGCTCAGCATCAGCCCGACGCCCCCACGGTGTTTGCCACCCACTCCACGCACAAACTGTTGGCGGCGTTATCGCAGTCCTCGTTTATCCATATTCGCAACGGACGTAACCCGGTCGAGCACAGCCGCTTCAACGAGTCCTTTGTGATCCAGGCCAGTACGTCGCCGATGTATGCGCTGTTTGCTTCTAACGAGGTGGGCGCGGCGATGATGGAGGGCAAGGGCGGCCTTAGCCTGACCCAGGACTCGATTCGCGAGGCGGTGGATTTCCGTCAGGCCTTGGCCCGCACGCACCGCGAGTTTGCCAGCCGTGGCGACTGGTTCTTCCAGCCGTGGAACGCACCGCAGGTCACCGACAGGCAGACAGGCAAGCGGGTCGATTTTGCCGACGCCGACGCCGAGCAACTGGCCTCAGACCACAGCTGCTGGGAGCTCGAGCCGGGCGCCGAATGGCACGGTTTCGCCGGGCTGGAAAAAGGCTGGTGCATGCTCGACCCGATCAAGGTTGGCATCATGGTGCCGGGCATGGGCGCGGATGGTCATCTGTTGGCGGAGGGCATTCCGGCGCCGGTTCTCGGCGCCTTCCTCTATCGCAACAATATTGTGCCGTCACGCATCACTGACTTCATGGTGCTGTGCCTGTTCAGCATCGGTGTGACCAAGGGCAAGTGGGGCACGTTGATCAATGTGCTGCTGGCCTTCAAACGCCACTACGACAACAACGCTGCGCTGGAGCGGGTGCTGCCCGATCTAGTGTCCCAGGCGCCTGAACGTTATCGCGGCATGGGCTTGCGTGACCTCAGCAACGAAATGTTCGAGTACATGCGCAGTAGCCGCATGGACGCCCTGCAGGCTGACGCCTTCGGCAATCTACCGCTGATCGAGAAAACCCCGCGTGAGGCGTTTCAGGCCTTGCAGGCCGGCGAGGCGGAGTTGTTGCCGCTCAGTCAGGCCGCTGGTCGGGTCACGGGGGTTGGCATCATGCCCTATCCGCCGGGGATTCCGATTGTGATGCCGGGCGAGAACCTGGGTCCGTTGGATGGCCCTTGGGTTCGTTATATCCAGGCGCTGCAGGACTGGGGCAATAACTTTCCCGGTTTTGAGAAAGAAGTGGAGGGCGCCGTGCACAAGGACGGCGATTACCATTTCTGGTGCCTTAAATAGGGATTCAGCCGTGAGGCATGGCGCGCCATGCTTCGCCTCGCTGAGTGAGGCAGTCGTTTTATTACAAGGAGTACATCATGACTCAGGCAAAAGTGCCTTTGCCGGCGTTCTTGGCGCAGCGCTACCCCGTGTTGATTGTGGTCAACACCCAGCAGCAACCGGACAGCATCGTCTTGCGCAGCGCCGAGGCTGTTGCTCAGGCGCTACAGCAGCATGGCCTTGACGTGGAGCGCGTCAGTTCGCTGAGTGACGCCGAAATCGCCTTCCGGGCTAACCCGGCCTACTGCTGTGTAATTCTTGGTTGGGGGGCCTGCGAAGCCAACCCGAGTCAGGCGTCTAGTCTGATCCAGCTGATTCGTCAGCGTACCGCGCAACTGCCCATTATGCTGGGTATGAGCCAGGCCCATCACAGTCAGGTACCGTTGGAGATCGTCGAGCACATCGACGGTTTTATCTGGCAGCCGGAAGACAGCCCAGCGTTTGTCGCGGGGCGCATTGAAGCGGCAGCACGGCGTTATCTTGATAGCATCCTGCCGCCATTTTTCGGTGCACTGGTTAATTTCGCCGGCACTCACGAATACTCCTGGCACACCCCGGGCCATACCGGCGGCACCGCTTTTATGAAAACCGCTGTGGGGCGTAGTTTCCTCGATTTTTATGGCGAGCAGATGCTGCGCTCTGACCTGAGCGTATCGGTCGGTGAGCTGGGCTCGTTGAATGATCACACCGGGCCAATCGCCGCCGCGGAGAAAAATGCCGCACGGGTGTTCGGTGCCGATTTCACCTTTTTCTCCGTCGGGGGAAGTTCGGCCAGTAACGAAATCGTCCTGCACTCAGCCGTCACCGATGGTGACGCCGTACTGGTCGACCGTAACTGCCACAAATCGCTGAACTATGCGCTGAACATGTCCGGTGCGGTGCCGCTGTACCTGCGTCCGCGGCGCAATGCCCGCGGTCTGATCGGGCCAGTGCCCAGCAGCGAAATAACTCCCGAGGCCGTGGCGCAGAAAATCGCTGAAAGCCCGCTGATGGCGGATAAACAAGCCCGCCCGGTATTAGCGGTGCTGACCAACTCGACCTACGACGGCCTCTGCTACAACGTGCAGACCACTACCCGCGAGCTGAGCCGTAGCGTCGACCGCATTCATTACGACGAAGCCTGGTACGCCTATGCACGGTTCAACCCGTTGTATGAAGGGCGCTATGGCATGCACCGTGGCGAGCGGCATGCCGATGACGCCACGGTGACCGTTACCCACTCGACCCACAAGTTGTTGGCGGCCCTGTCGCAGGCATCGATGATCCACATTCGTTCGGGCAAGGTGCCGATCAAACCGGCGCTGTTTAACGAAGCCTTTATGATGCACACCTCGACTTCGCCGCAGTACAGCATCATTGCCTCTACCGATGTATCGGCCAAGATGATGGACGATGCCGGCGAGTACCTCACCGATGAGTCGATTGGCGAGGCCATCGCCTTTCGCCAGGCCATGGTTCGTTTGGGCAATGAGGTGCGCAAGCGCAATGCGCAGGATTGGTGGTTTGGCGTGTGGCAGCCGGACGAAGTCAACGGCGTGCCTTTTGCTGAACTCGACCCGCAGGCACTGCGTAACGGTGATGCTTGGGTGCTCAAACCAACGGCCAGCTGGCATGGTTTTGGTGACCTGGGCAGCGATTACTGCATGCTCGACCCGATCAAAGTCACCGTGCTGACACCGGGGCAGTCCCTTGAAGGTGATATGCAAGCCAGTGGCATTCCGGCACCGCTGGTGTCGTCGTTCCTCGCCAGCCGCGGCATCGTGGTGGAGAAGACCGAGCCGTATTCGATCCTGCTGCTGTTTAGCCTGGGCGTGACCAAAGGAAAGTGGGGCTCCCTGGTGGCCGGGCTGATGGAGTTCAAAACGCACTATGACGACAACACGGCGCTGGATCGGATAATGCCTGATCTGGTTGCCAGCCATGGCGAGCGCTATGCCGGTATGGGGCTCAAGGACCTGGCCACCGCTATGCATCAAGACATGCTTGCCTCGCAGTTGCTGCACAACATGGATGCGGCCTTCAACCTGCTGCCGGACGTTGTCAGTTCACCACGGCAGACCTTCGCCAGGTTGGTAAAAGGTGAGATCGAACAGATTGCCGTGCGCGACATGCGTGATCGCACTGTGGCTGTGCAGGTCGTGCCGTATCCGCCGGGTATCCCGCTGATGATGCCGGGCGAGAAAGCCGGCGCCGACAAGCAGGCCATTATCGACTACCTGCTAGCAATGGAGCTGTTCGACAGCCACTTCCCAGGCTTTGAGCATGACAACCATGGCGTCGAGATCGAGCGCGACAGCCTCGGCGGGCTGACGTACATGATCTATGTAGTCAAACAGTAACGCTTAGCCATCCCTGCGTTCGGCAACAGGCTGCGCGTTGTTGGGCAAAGGGACAGTGCTTCGAAAGGTACAAGGAGAGGTCGATGGCTGAGTCAAGCAAGAAGATGAGCCTGGTAGGGCTTACCACACTGGTGGCGGTCAACATGATGGGCTCCGGCATCATCATGTTGCCGTCGAGCATGGCCCAACTTGGGGCTGTATCGCTGTTGTCATGGATCATCACCGCAGCCGGCTCCATGGCCATCGCCTACTGTTTTGCCCAGTGCGGCATCTACTGTCCACGCTCGGGCGGCATGTCGGCTTATACCGAGGAGGCGCATGGTAAGTCGGCGTTCTTCCTCTGTTCGTTTTTGTATTTTCTTTCGCTGGCCATCGGCAACGTGGCCATCGGCATTTCGGCAGTGGGCTACCTTACGCCGTTTTTCCCCTGGCTAGGCACTGGAGCGATTCCGCTGTTTGTCGGCACGGTAGGGTTGATCTGGCTGACCACGGTGGCCAACTTTGGCGGCCCCAATATCACCGGCAAGATCGGCTCCATAACCGTTTGGGGCGTGATCATTCCGGTGGCTGGGCTAAGCGTAATCGGCTGGTTCTGGTTTGATAACCAGGTGTTTAAGGAGGCCTGGAACCCGCATAACCTGGTGATCAGTGATGCTATCGCACAAAGTATTCCGCTGACCCTGTGGGCTTTTTTGGGCATGGAATCCGCGGCGCAGAACTCCGATGCGGTGGAAAACCCCGAGCGTAACGTACCGCTGGCCTGTCTGTTCGGCACCCTGGGTGCGGCGGTGGTGTATGTGCTGTCGACCACGGTGATTCAGGGCATTGTGCCCAACGTCGAACTGGCCAACTCCAGCGCACCGTTTGCCTATGTCTATGCGCAGATGTTCAACCCCTTTATCGGCAACATCATCATGGGCCTGGCCGTAATGGCCTGTATTGGCTCGCTGCTGGGTTGGCAATTCACCCTGGCGCAAACGGCCAAGGTCACGGCCGATCAGGGCATGTTCCTCAAACTGTTCGGCAAGGTCACGGCGTCTAACGCACCGGTGATTGGTATGATCGTGTGCGGGGTGCTGCAAACCTTGTTGGCCCTCTCGACCATTTCCCCTAATGCCAGTGAGCAGTTCAGCAAACTGGTCAACCTGGCGGCCGTCACTAACCTGATTCCCTATGTCACCGCGCTCTCCGGCTTGCTGGTGATCATGTACAAGGCGCGGGTCAGTGCGGCGGTGTACACGCGTAACCTGGTGGTGCTGATGGTGGCCATGGTCTATTGCTTCTACGCCCTGTACGCCTCGGGCAAGGACGCCGTGTTTGGCGCGATGCTGGTGCTGGCGCTGGGCTACCTGCTGTACGGCTTTATCGCCAAACGCTTTGTTGCTGAGCAATCCACGCCCGGTAAGGCGTAATGGCCGCTAAACCCTTTTAATTTGGGGATATGGATATGAATGTACACCCGTGTAATCCGTTCAACCTGTTGCTGGCCTGCCTCTTGGCGGTTTCGCCTTTGGCCCATGCCGATACCTTGCAGCGCATAGAACGCAGTAACACCCTTAATCTCGGCTACATCGACGATATTGCCCCCTTCAGTAGCCTGCATGACGGTAAGGTCAGTGGTTATGCCATTGAGCTGTGCCAGAAAGTGGCCGAACAGGTCAAAACCGAGCTGAACCTCCCAGCACTGCAGGTGCGCTATCAGCCCGTGAAGGAGGCGCAAGGGCTGACTGCTGTGCGTGACGGTTCACTCGATCTGCTCTGCTCGCCCACGGTGGAGAGCCTCACTCAGCGCAAGCGTGTCAGTTTCTCGTTGCCCATTTACACCGCCGGGTTGGCGGCCTTGGTGCGTAAGGATGCGCCTGAGACCCTCGTCAACGTGCTCAACGGCGAGGTGGCGCACAGCGGACCGACCTGGCGTGCCACGCTCAATCGTGGCTTGGCCAACCACACCTATGTGGTTAAGCAGGGGGAAGCGACAGAAGCCTGGATTAACAGGCAGCAACGCATGCTGGGTGTGGTGGCTACGGTGCTGACCGTTGGCAGTCAGGAGGAGGGAGTGCAGTTGGTGGCCGAAGGCAAGGCCGATGCTTTTTTCTCCGAGCGCATGCTGCTGAAGACCTACCTGGCCAGGCGTGATGACGCCAGCGCCATGCAAGTGCTGGAGCGCATCTACGAATATGCGCCGGTGGCCATGGCTCTACCGCGCGGTGATGAGGACTTCCGTTTGCTGGTTGATACCGCACTGAGCATGGCGCAGCGCTCGGGCGAACTGGAGCAGATTTACCGGCGTTACTTCGGTGAACCAGGCGAAATGGTCCAGGCGCTGTTTAAGGCTTACGCATTGCCTCAGTAAGCGGTAACAGGCCCGGCATCTGGCGTTGTCCGCCAGTGCCGGGTCAGTTATTAGACGGATTGCTCGGCCTCGACCCGCAACACCACCCCGTTTTGTCCCACCACGCGCACTGGCATGCCTGCCGGCATGTCCGGGCCGGTGACCAGCCATAGGCTGTCACCAGCCTTGATCTTGCCGCGTCCGCCGCTGATCGCCTCATGCAGGGCGAAGGTGCGACCGACGAATTCGCTGCCGCGCTGGTTTAGCCCTGGCTGGTCAGATGGTTTGCTGGCGCTGCGCTGGCGCTGCCACCAGAATACCGCCGTGAGCACTGAAAGCAGGCCGAACAGGATGAATTGCGCAGCCCAGGGTAGGCCTGGGAAGATAAACGTCAGCAGGCCGACGCTGGCCGCCGCCAAGCCGATCCACAGCAAATAACCACCCGCACCGAATACTTCGAGAATCAGCAGCAGCGTGCCGAAGGCCAGCCAGTTCCAGTACGACAGGTGCTGTAAAAAGTCCCACATGGCTTAACCCTTGTTCTCACCGAAAGTGGCTTTGACGATTTCCCCAATCCCGCCCACTGCGCCGATGACCTGGCTGGCCTCCAGCGGCATCAAAATGACTTTGCTGTTGTTGGCGCTGGCCAGTTGGCCAAGAGTTTCGATGTATTTTTGCGCGACGAAATAGTTGACTGCCTGCACGTTACCGCTGGCGATGGCTTCGGAAACCATGCGTGTGGCTTCGGCTTCTGCCTGGGCGGCTCGCTCGCGCGCTTCGGCTTCGAGGAAGGCGGCTTGGCGCTGACCTTCGGCCTTGAGGATGTCGCCCTGTTTCTGTCCTTCTGCGGTGAGGATGGCGGCCTGGCGCATGCCTTCGGCTTCGAGAATCTGCGCGCGCTTGATCCGTTCTGCCTTCATCTGCCCGGACATGGCGGCCATCAGATCGGCGGGTGGGCTGATGTCCTTGATCTCGATGCGGGTGATTTTGATGCCCCAGGGCGCGGTGGCTTCATCGACGGTGCGCAGCAGGCGTTCGTTGATCGCGTCGCGCTGGCCGAGCATGGCGTCCAGCTCCATGGAGCCCAGCACGGTACGAATGTTGGTCATCACCAGGTTGCGAATGGCATGTTCGAGGTTGTTCACCTCGTAGGCCGCCTGGGCCGCGTTGATGATCTGAAAGAAGCAAATCGCGTCAATCTGCACCGTGGCGTTATCGGCGGTGATCACTTCCTGTGGTGGAATATCCAGCACGTTTTCCATCACGTTAAGCTTGCGGCCAATCTTGTCCATGATCGGCACAATGATGTTCAAACCCGGCTTGAGGGTGTTGGTGTAGCGACCGAAGCGCTCGACCGTCCATTCTGAGCCCTGTGGGACAACCTTGAAGCCCATAAAGACGATGGCGACGGCGAGGCCGACAAACAGAAAAATGACGCTGCCGATTTCCATGTGGTGTAGCTCCTTGCTGAATGAGTATTGCTGATGAGTTATCTAAGCACAGTTGCTGCCGACGCGGCTGTCGATGCTGTTGCAAGGTGCGCCGATCAACCCGCGTATCTGGCGATTAGGGCACAGGCTGAGCCAGGGCCTTGATCAGAAGGCCGTCGCGTCCATAGATATCCGGGTAATAGTGCAGGGCACCCTCGGCGCTGGCTTCTGCTGTCCAGTAGGCGATCAGTAATGGCGTGGGATGTTGCAGGCGGTATTGCTGGGTGTCACCGCTGGCGATGCGCGCCTGTACCGTTTTCAGTTCATCCGGCGTGAGCAGCCAGGCGAGCAGGCTGTCGACGGCCTCAACCCGCACGCAGCCGGAACTGAAGGCGCGCGGTGCCTTGCTGAATAGATGCTGGCTGGGGGTATCGTGCAGGTACACCGCGAACGGGTTGGCGAAGCGCAGTACAACCCGGCCCAGCGGGTTGTGGCTGCCGGCCGACTGGCGCAGGAGAATCGCCCCGGGCCGCTCCCAGTCAATAGTGTGGGGGTCGAGTAGGTTGCCGGCGTGGTCGAGTACGCTCATCTGGTGGCGTTCAAGGTAGCTGATGTCATCGCGAATGGCCGGCAGTTTGTCTTCGCGCAGGATGGTCGGCGGTACGGTCCAGGTCGGGTTGAGCGTTAGCCGCTCAATACGTGAGGCGAGCAGCGGGGTTTGCCGTTCGGCGCGGCCGACTTGGGTGCGGCTGCGCCAGAGCAACTTGTTGTCCCGCACCACCTGCAGCTCGCCCGCCGCCACATTGATCAGCACTTCAGCGCCGCGCATGTCCTCGGCCAGCCAGCGCAGGCGTTCGAGATTGGCGCGCAGCTGCTCGCGACGCCTCTGCGCGCTGATATTCAGCTCGATCAGGCTGGCGGGGCCGAGTATGCCGTCTGGGTTAAGGCCATGGTCGCGCTGGAAATTCTCCAGGGCCAGCTGGGTGACCCCGTCATAAACGTTGCCCAATGTCTCGCCTGGTGTCGCCAGATAACCCTGAGCGAACAGCCGTGCGCGCAGTGCCGGCAGCCGCGCATCCTGGCGTTCGGGCTTGAGCAGTGGGCCGCTGGGCAATGTTACCCATGGGGTGAGCGGTTGCAGGCGTTGCTGCGCATAGGCGCTGCGCAGTTGTTGGTATTGCACGGTGGCCGGCCGCGCGCTGGCAAAGGCCGCTGCGGGTGCTTGCAGGTGCAGCAGGGCCAGCGACAAGGTCGCCATATTTGGGTCTGGATTAGTCTGCTCAGGGGCCTGCCACAGAGGTTCTAGGCGCTGCTGCAGCAAACGACCCCGGCGCAGGTGCAGCAAGGCTTGCAAGTAGCTGTGGCTGGTCAGTACGTCTGCGCAGTCGTGCTGTTCCTCGATCCAGTTGGGTAGCTCATATTCGCTGGGCTGTAGGCCGTCATCAGCCAGCTGCGTCAGCTGTTCGCGCAATTGCAGCCGTTGTTCACTGCTTTGCCAGGCGCGTTGACCTTCGCGCTGAGCATAGAAAGCCTGCAACAGGCGCTGAGCGTTCTCGTCTAGGCTTGCTGGTAATGCGCTGCAGTGTTGCCTTAGCTCAGCCAGAATTGGCCGCAGATCGGCGCTGGTGGCGAAAGGCGTATCGGCGGCATTCGCGACCAGTGGCAGGGTGAGCAGGGCAGCGCTCAGGTAGAGTGTGCGTTTTTTGAACAATCTACTGCTCCAGTCCTTGGCCTAAATGCGGGTTTGTCGCAGCCAGTATAGGCGCGTCATGGCTGGATCTTGTTACAGGACTGAGGTCCTGGAGGTAAGTGCGCTTATGTTTGGACGTCTTGGCAGATTCTGCCTTGTGGGGTTTTGGTTGGTTTGCATGCCGCTGTCGGCAATGGCGTCGGAGCAGGATGGACAGCTCAGGGATCTCGCGCGGATTGCCCCAGGGCTTAACCAGCAGGCGTTGCGGCATGCCCTGGCGGCGATGCAGTGTGCGGTCAATCATGGCGCTGAACCGGCTCGGCGCCTCGCCGTGATCGATTATTCGCGCCCCTCCACCGAGCGCCGTCTGTGGATTTTCGATCTGCAACGCAAGCGCCTCTTGCTGCGCGACTTTGTCGCCCATGGCCGCCAGTCGGGGGAGAACTTCGCCAAGAGCTTCTCGAATCGCCTGGGCAGTAACCAGAGCAGCCTCGGGCTGTTTCGTACCGCCGAAAGCTACCGCGGTAAGCACGGTTATTCCTTACGCATGGATGGCCTGGAGCCGGGGCTGAACGACTTGGCCCGTGAGCGTGCCATCGTCATTCACGGGGCGGACTATGTCAGCCCGCGCCTGGTGCAGAGCCAGGGGCGCATTGGCCGTAGCCTGGGGTGCCCGGCGGTGCGCCCCGAAGTGGCGCGCATGGTGGTCGACCAGCTCAAGGGTGGGCAGTTTCTCTTCGCCTGGCATTCCAATCAGCGCTGGTTGCAGGGCTCAGCGTATCTGGACTGCAAGCCCCAGCGGGTGGCAAGTACCCAGGCCCGCCAGCAGCGTTTGCCGCGCAGCTGAAACTTGCGGGGTGAGGCTATTTTTGCTCACTCTGCGGAGTGACCCGCAGCACTTCCTCGATAGTGGTCAGGCCGGCGGCGACCTTCTGCGCGCCAGACAGGCGCAGGCTGCGCATGCCCTCCTTGAAGGCATGCCGGCGTAGGGCAATCAGGTCAGTGTCGGCGGTGATCAGTGGCTTCATCGCATCATTAATCAGCATGATTTCATACACCCCGGCGCGGCCACGGTAGCCCGTGTCGCGGCACTCCAGGCAGCCCACAGCGCGGCAGGCCTGGGTCGGCATCGGTGCACTCCAGGGTTTGGTCAGGCTTTGCCAGTCTTCTTCATCCAGCTCCTGCGGGGCCTTGCAATGCGGGCACAGGGTGCGCACCAGGCGCTGGGCCATTACGCCGAGCAGGGTGGCCTTGAGCAGGTAGTGCGGCACGCCCAGTTCCAGCAGGCGGGTAATGGCGCTGGGTGCGTCGTTGGTGTGCAGGGTCGACAGTACCAGGTGGCCGGTCAGCGCCGCCTGGATCGCCATCTCGGCGGTTTCCAGGTCGCGGATTTCGCCAACCATGATGATGTCTGGGTCCTGACGCATCAGGGCGCGCACGCCGCTGGCGAAGGTCAGGTCGATATTGTGTTGCACCTGCATCTGGTTGAAGGCGCCTTCGATCATCTCGATTGGGTCTTCGATGGTGCACACGTTGACTTCCTGAGTCGCCAGTTGCTTGAGCGTGGTGTACAGCGTGGTGGTTTTGCCTGAACCAGTGGGGCCGGTGACCAGGATGATGCCGTTGGGCTGGCCCGTCATGCCTTGCCAGCGCCTCAGGTCGTCGGCGGAAAAGCCCAGCTGGTCGAAGCTTTTCAGCAGCACTTCGGGGTCGAAAATCCGCATGACCATTTTTTCGCCAAATGCCGTGGGCATGGTCGACAGGCGCAGCTCGACTTCACCACCGTCTGGGGTTTTGGTTTTGACCCGGCCATCCTGCGGTTTGCGTTTTTCCGCTACGTTCATCCGCCCGAGGCTTTTCAGGCGGCTGACGATGGCCATGGTCACCTGTGGCGGAAATTGATAGACGGTGTGCAGCACGCCGTCGATGCGAAAGCGCACGCTGCCCTGCTCGCGGCGCGGCTCGATATGAATATCACTGGCGCGCTGGGTAAAGGCGTACTGGAACAGCCAGTCGACGATATTGACGATATGCGCGTCGTTGGCGTCGGGCTCCTGATCCTGGGCGCCGAGGTTCAGCAGTTGCTCGAAGTTTCCGCTGCCGCTGATCTTCGTGTCGCCGGCCGAGGCGCCGCTGACCGACTTGGCCAGGCGGTAAAATTCCACGGTAAAGCGCTGAATATCCGCTGGGCTGGCTACCACGCGCTTGATTGGGCGCTTGAGTACATGGGTCAGGTTGGCTTCCCAGCTGTGCACCAGGGGTTGGCTGCTGGCGATGGTCACGCTGTCGCTATCCACCGCCACGGCGAGAATCTTGTGGCGCTGGGCGAAGGCGTAGGACATCAAGGGGGTAATGGCGGCGACATCGATTTTTAGCGGGTCGATGCGCAGAAAGGGTTGCCCGCATTGCTCTGCCAGCCAGCTAGACAGCCCTTCCAGTTCGAGTTTTTTACCCGGATGTTTGAGGTCATCGAGTTGTTGGGCGGCAAGAAACTCGAGCGGGTGTAGCTGGTTATTCACCGAGCTGCGGCGGATTGCCAGGCATTGTTCGGCACTGTCCTGATGGGTCCGGCCTTGGGCGACCAGCTCACGCAACAGGTCGGCGAGTTCCAGTTGGCGATCATGGGCGGACGAGACGAATACGGACATAAAACTCCCTGGCAATCCTGGTCACTAAGCAATGTCGGCAGCATGACGCCAAGTAGACGGACTGTCTGCCGACTTAATCCATTTTCGCGTGCTCATATCGAGTCACGGCTTGGTTAACGTCTCGCCCTCCGAGTCACGCCTGAGTGCGTGAGCCACAAGTGGCCTGCCGAGCTTGTTTTACCGCCGCCGGCGGTTGGTGAGCGGTTAGGCGCGCTTGAGGGTTTTGACCCCTTCGGCGGTGCCGAGCAGCAGCAGGTCGGCCGGGCGGGCGGCAAACAGACCATTGGTGACCACGCCGACGATGGCGTTGATCTGGCTTTCCAGCTCGGCCGGGTTGGTGATCGACAGGTTGAACACGTCGAGGATGATATTGCCGTTGTCGGTTACCACTCCCTCACGATACACGGGGTCGCCACCGAGCTTGACCAGCTGGCGGGCCACATGGCTGCGCGCCATCGGGATGACTTCCACCGGCAGCGGGAAGGCCCCCAGTAGTGGCACCAGTTTGCTGGCGTCGGCGATGCAGATAAAGGTTTGCGCCACGGCCGCGACGATCTTCTCGCGGGTCAGGGCTGCGCCGCCGCCCTTGATCAGGTTGAGGTGCTCGTCGCTCTCATCGGCGCCGTCGACATAAAATTCCAGATCGCTGACGCTGTTCAGCTCATACACCGGAATACCGTGGCCTTTGAGGCGTGCAGCGGTGGCTTCGGAGCTGGCCACAGCACCGTCGAATTCCATTTTGTGTTTGGCCAGGGCGTCGATAAAGCAGTTGGCGGTGGAGCCCGTGCCGACGCCGATCACACTCTTGGCGTCGAGCTTGGGCAGAATAAAGTCGACGGCAGCCTGGGCGACGGCTTGCTTGAGTTGATCTTGATTGAGCATGGGGCACCTGGCGTGGGAGTGAGGGGGCGAAATTATAGCGCGCCTGTGCCGCCAGTGAGCTGGCGGCCGGGAAATCCCCGGTGTTGTGTGGTCGTGCGGCGTGGCCCTGGGGTAGACTCGTCGGCTCCCCGAAAAGCCGCCTGCGATCACGCCATGCTCGAACAGTACGTTAAAAAGATCCTCACCTCGCGCGTCTACGACGTGGCGGTGGAAACCCCGCTGCACGCCGCTAACCAGCTTTCCGAGCGTCTGGGTAACCAGATTTTGCTCAAGCGCGAAGACCTGCAGCCGGTGTACTCGTTCAAGATTCGTGGCGCTTACAACAAGCTGGCGCAGCTTTCGAGTGAGGAGCAGGCGCGTGGCGTGGTCACCGCATCGGCGGGCAACCATGCTCAGGGCCTGGCGCTGGCCGCCAAGGTGCTGGGGGTTAAAGCCACGATTGTGATGCCCAAGACCACCCCGGAGATCAAGGTGCAGGGCGTGCGCTCGCGCGGCGGCAAAGTGGTGTTGCACGGCGACAGCTTCCCCGAAGCGCTGGCCTATTCGCTGAAGCTGGTGGATGAGAAGGGCTACATCTATATCCACCCCTACGATGACCCGCACACCATCGCCGGCCAGGGCACCATCGCCATGGAAATTCTCCGTCAGCAACCCGGCAAGCTGGATGCGATCTTCGTCCCCGTCGGTGGCGGCGGGCTGATCGCCGGGATCGCCGCCTATGTGAAATACCTGCGCCCGGAAATCAAGATCATCGGCGTCGAACCGGATGACTCCAACTGCCTGCAAGCGGCCATGGCCGCTGGTGAGCGGGTGGTGTTGCCGCAAGTTGGGTTGTTTGCTGACGGCGTGGCCGTGGCGCAAATTGGCCAGCACACCTTCGATGTGTGCAAGGACCATGTCGATGAGGTGATCACCGTCAGCACTGACGAGATCTGCGCAGCTATCAAGGATATCTACGATGATACCCGCTCGATCACCGAACCTGCCGGCGCGCTGAGTGTGGCCGGGATCAAGAAGTACGTGGAGCGTGAAGGCTGCCGTGATCAGGTATTGGTCGGTATCGACTCAGGCGCTAACGTCAACTTCGACCGCCTGCGTCACGTGGCCGAACGTGCCGAGCTGGGCGAGAAGCGCGAAGCGATCATTGCCGTGACCATCCCTGAGCATCCGGGCAGCTTCAAGGCGTTCTGCGAAGCCATCGGCAAGCGCCAGATCACCGAGTTCAACTACCGTTTTCATCAGGACAAAGAGGCGCACATTTTTGTTGGCGTGCAGACTCATCCGGACAACGATCCTCGCGCCGCGCTGGTGCAGGGCCTGCGTGATCAAGGCTTCCCGGTGCTGGACCTGACCGATAACGAACTGGCCAAGCTGCATATCCGCCATATGGTCGGCGGCCACGCCGCAGCGGTGCCGGATGAATGTGTATTGCGCTTCGAGTTCCCTGAGCGCCCAGGTGCACTGTTTAATTTCTTACAAAAGCTTGGTGGTCGCTGGAACATCTCAATGTTCCACTATCGCAACCATGGTGCAGCCGATGGCCGCGTGGTGGCAGGCCTGCAGGTCCCCAGTGACGAGCGTCACCTGTTACCGGCGGCGCTTGATGCTATCGGTTACCGCTACTGGGATGAGAGCGACAACCCGGCGTACAAACTCTTTTTAGGTTAATCGGCAGGAGCTGAATCGATGGAACATTACCAACTGCTGAAAATTGTCCACAGTGCACCCGGCGTGCTGTTGTTGCTCGGTGTTCTGGCGCATGTATTTATGCTCTGGAAAGCGGCGAAGGGCGGTGATGCGCTGGTGCTTCAGCGCAAGCTCAAGCGCACCCGGCTGATCAGCCTACCGGTATTCGGTCTGCTGGCCCTGAGCTTGCCGGTCAGTGGCTGGTGGATGGTCAATCTGGCGGGCTTCCCGCTGGGGCAAACCTGGTTGCTGGCCAGCAGTGTGCTGTTTGGCGTGCTGGTGCTGGTTGGCCTGCTGCTCAATGGCCGTCTGGCGGCCTGGCAGGCGTTGGCTGAGCGTGCGGCGCCCGTTGGATTGCTGCGTATGTGCGCGCTCTATGCGGGGCTGATCGTGCTCTTGCTGCTGGTGATTATGGGGCTGATGGGCGCTAAGCCGGCTTGATCAGGCTCCGAATGCACCGTTCATAAAAACGCCGCCTGATTAGGCGGCGTTTTAGTTGGATCTTAGGATGGGTTGAACTCGGTGGTACCCATCATCTGCAAGATTCAGCGCAGTGAGATAACCGGCCAGCCGCGCTGTTCGGCTTCGGCGCGCAGCTTCGGGTCGGGGTCGACGGCAAACGGGTGGCTGACCTGTTCCAGCAGTGGCAGATCGTTCAGTGAGTCGCTGTAAAAATAGCTGTCGCGCAAGCTCAAGCCAGTTTCGCCGAGCCAGCGGTTGAGGCGAGTGACTTTGCCATCCTTGAAGCACGGCGTGTCGGTCGTGCGACCGGTGTAGCGGCCGTCGGCCATTTCACACTCGGTGGCGAGCAGGGTGTCGACACCCAGGCGCGCGGCAATTGGCGCAGTGACGAAGCGGTTGGTCGCGGTGATGATCAGCAGCTTGTCGCCGGCTTCGCGGTGCTCGGCGAGCAGGGCTTCGCCTTTGGCGAGAATGATCGGCTCAACGCAATCATGCATAAATTCGCGGTGCCACTGCTCAAGTTGCGCCATTTCCGTGCGGCCGAGGATTTCCAGGCTGAAATTCAGGTAGTCGGTGATGTTCAGACGGCCGGCCAGGTAATCCTGGTAGAACTCATCATTGCGCGCCTTGTAGGCAATCCCGTCGAGGATGCCGCGCTCACACAGATAATCGCCCCAGGCGTGATCGCTGTCGCCGCCGAGTAGGGTGTTGTCGAGATCGAATAAAGCCAAACGCACAGGGCACCTATCTTCGCAAAGGTCTGAGAGGGCTGAGGATAACGGCTTTTAAAGGTCATTCCCATTACGCGACCCGCTCGCGTTGCTGCTGCGACGGCCTTTGTGGAACAATGCCAAAACATGCGTTTACGAGGTTGTGCGCCGTGATCGACTCTGATGGTTTTCGCCCTAATGTCGGCATCATTCTGACCAATGATGACGGCCAGGTGCTGTGGGCGCGTCGGATAAACCAGGACGCTTGGCAGTTCCCGCAAGGCGGGATTAATGACCATGAGTCGCCGGAAGACGCGTTGTATCGCGAATTGAACGAAGAAGTCGGCCTAGAGCAGCAGGATGTGAAAATTCTCGCCTGCACCCGGGGCTGGTTGCGTTATCGTTTGCCGCAGCGCTTGGTGCGCACGCACAGCCAGCCGCTGTGCATCGGGCAGAAACAGAAGTGGTTTCTCCTGCGCCTAACCGGTGCAGAAGACCGTGTGCGTATGGACCTGACCGGCAAACCGGAATTCGACGGTTGGCGTTGGGTCAGTTACTGGTACCCATTGGGCCAGGTGGTTACCTTCAAGCGCGAGGTTTACCGTCGCGCCTTAAAAGAACTCGCCCCGCGCCTCTTGGCGCGGGACTGACACAGGCTAGAGCCAAACATGCTCAATACGCTGCGCAAGATTGTCCAGGAAGTAAATGCCGCCAAGGACCTCAAGGCGGCGCTGGGCATTATCGTGCAGCGAGTGCGCGAAGCCATGGGCAGCCAGGTCTGCTCGGTCTACCTGTTGGACCCGGAAACCAACCGCTTTGTGCTGATGGCCACCGAGGGCTTGAACAAGAAAGCCATCGGCAAGGTCAGCATGGCGCCCAACGAGGGCCTGGTCGGCTTGGTCGGCACCCGCGAAGAGCCGCTCAACCTCGAACATGCCTCTGAACACCCGCGCTACCGCTACTTTGCTGAAACCGGCGAAGAGCGTTATGCCTCCTTCCTCGGCTCGCCGATCATCCACCACCGCCGAGTGATGGGTGTGTTGGTCGTGCAGCAAAAAGAACGCCGGCAGTTTGATGAGGGCGAAGAAGCCTTCCTGGTCACCATGAGTGCGCAGCTTGCCGGGGTTATCGCCCACGCTGAGGCCACCGGCTCAATCCGCGGCCTGGGGCGTCAGGGTAAGGGCATCCAGGAGGCCAAGTTCGTGGGTGTGCCGGGATCACCCGGTGCCGCTGTGGGTACGGCAGTGGTGGTGCTGCCACCGGCCGATCTGGATGTGGTGCCAGACAAATCCGTCGACGACATCGCGGCCGAGCTGACCCTGTTCAATAACGCCCTGGAAGGTGTGCGCAGCGACATGCGTGCGCTGTCGGCGAAGATGGCCACTCAGCTGCGCCCGGAAGAGCGCGCACTGTTCGATGTCTACCTGATGATGCTGGAAGACGCCGCCCTGGGTAACGAGGTAGTCAAGGTCATCCGTACCGGTCAATGGGCCCAGGGTGCATTGCGTCAGGTGGTTGGCGAGCACATCAACCGTTTCGAGCTGATGGACGACGCTTACCTGCGCGAGCGCGCCAGCGATGTCAAAGACCTCGGCCGGCGCTTGCTCGCCTATTTGCAGCAGGCGCGGCAGCAAACCCTGGTGTACCCAGACAACTGCATCCTGGTCAGCGAAGAGCTGTCGCCGGCGATGCTCGGCGAGGTGCCGGAAGGCAAGCTGGTCGGCCTGGTGTCGGTGCAGGGTTCGGGCAACTCGCATGTGGCGATCTTCGCCCGCGCCATGGGTATACCCACTGTGATGGGTGCGGTTGACCTGCCGTATTCGAAGATCGACGGCATTCAGCTGATCGTCGATGGCTACCACGGTGAGGTCTTCACCAACCCCAGTGAAATATTGCGCAAGCAATACGCCGAAGTGGTTGAGGAAGAACGCCAGCTTGCCCAAGGCCTGGATGCATTGCGCGCCTTGCCCTGCGAAACCCTCGACGGCCACCGTATGCCGCTGTGGGTCAACACCGGCCTGCTCGCCGATGTGAAGCGCGCGCAAGAGCGCGGGGCTGAAGGTGTTGGCCTGTATCGCACCGAAGTGCCGTTTATGATCAAGGAGCGTTTCCCCAGCGAGAAGGAGCAGCTGGCGATTTACCGCGAGCAGTTGGTGGCCTTCCATCCGCTGCCGGTGACCATGCGCAGCCTGGATATCGGCGGCGACAAGGCGCTTAGCTATTTTCCGATCAAGGAAGACAACCCCTTCCTCGGTTGGCGCGGCATCCGTGTGACCCTCGATCACCCGGAAATCTTTCTGGTGCAGACCCGCGCCATGCTCAAGGCCAGCGAAGGCTTGAACAATCTGCGCATCCTGCTGCCGATGATTTCCGGCATTCAGGAGCTAGAAGAGGCGCTGCACTTGATTCACCGCGCCTGGGGCGAGGTACGCGATGAAGGCACCGACGTGCCGCTGCCGCCCATTGGCGTGATGATCGAGATTCCTGCGGCGGTTTATCAGGTGCGCGAGTTGGCGCGTCAGGTCGACTTCCTCTCGGTCGGCTCCAACGATCTGACCCAGTACTTGCTAGCCGTGGACCGTAACAATCCACGGGTGGCCGACTTGTATGACTTCCTTCACCCCGCCGTGCTGCAGGCGTTGCAGATCGTGGTGGCGGGCGGGCATGCCGAAGGCAAACCCGTGACCATTTGCGGCGAGATGGCCGGCGACCCGGCGGCGGCGGTATTGCTGATGGCCATGGGCTTCGATGGCCTGTCGATGAACGCCACCAACCTGCCCAAGGTGAAATGGCTGCTGCGGCAGATCAGCATGGGCAAGGCGCAGGAATTGCTCAGTCAGGTGATGAGCATTGACAGCCCGCAGGTGATCCACAGCACCTTGCAACTGGCCCTGCGCAACCTCGGCCTGGGTCGCATGATCAATCCGGCCTCAGATATTCAGGCCTAACATGCCTGGTGCTGCTGATGTCGATCAGCAGCTCAGCGCCACCTCGCCCAGATACGCCCCATTGACCCCAAAACTACGCTCCAGCAACTGGCGACTGCCGTCGGCATTGACGATCAATACCGTGCTGGCCCGTGTGCCGTAAGCCGGGCTGGCAATAAAGGCGCTGGACAGCAGACGTTCGCTCGTCAGGCCGATACCGGTTTGGGGCAGTTCAGTGTCTGCGGCTTGGGTTGGGTCTGCCAGCAGGCTGAGCAGGCGCTGCGGGTGTGGCGCCGGCAGTTCGCGTTGTAGCGCGTGTTTAGTTCGCAACAGCTTGGGCCAGGGCGTGTTTAGGTCGGCATTCGAGACCCCGTGCACGCCTTCAGCCAATGCAGTGGCGCGCTGCTCTTGGGAGTTGAAATGCCAGAGCTGCTGGCTATCACCCAGCAGCAGATTGAAACCGCTGTAGTTCGAACTCTGCGCCTTCAGGTGCTGAAGGAAGTCGGCGGTATTCAGCTCGCCGCCCAGAAAGGCCAGCGGCAGCTCGCCCCGCGAGCGTGCGCCCTGGGGCAGGCTCAGGTTGCGAATGTTGGTGATGGCAGCAAAGCGTCCGTTCGGGCCAACCCCCAGCCAGGTACCACCGGCTTGCACGTCACGCCCGGCAAACACCCCTGGCGCCTCGGGCCACTCGGCCAGTGGCTGGCTCGGCCTGGCATAAAACTCATCACGGTTGGCCGCGACCAGCAGCGGCTGGGCATGACCGGGTCGCCACGCCAGAACAATCAGGCACATGGCTTAACTCCTCAATTTCGCCAGTACCCCGGCGCTATCCAGCTCAGGGCCCATGTACAGGCGTACCTTGCACGCACCGCACCCCAGGCCAAGCTCCAGTAAAATGCGCTCCTCGACCTGCGACAGGCCACCTTCCAGGCGCTCCAGTGGTTGGATCAGCAACTGTGGTGGCACGCTCAGGCGCAAGAAACGCTTGGGCAGCAGTTCAGCAAGAGCGCGCTGCAGCAGGTGCTCGGCCGCGGCAAAATCCGCCACCAGCAAGCGTTGACTGCTGAACGGCGGATCAGCTTGCAGGTGCAGCTCGCGGCCACTTTGCAGGTGCGTCAGGTGCATCTGGTTACAGCTCAACTTGAGGTACAGGGTCGGGCGCACAGTGCTCTATTCCTTAGAGAGTTCTGGCACTGTACGCAAAGCCCACGAGGACATCCATCGCCCGAAGTAGAGTCCGGCCCTGTGCATCCGTTACCATGCGGGATTGTTTGCGGGGGTGCTGATGGAACTGTTGCTGTATTTAGTTTTGGGGGCTGCTGCTGGAACCCTGGCCGGCTTATTCGGCGTGGGTGGCGGCATCATTATCGTGCCGGTACTGGTGTTGAGTTTTGCCGCGCAGGGGTTCGATGCGGCGGTCTTGACGCACCTGGCGGTCGGCACGTCGCTGGCGACCATTATCTTCACGTCGATCAATTCGGTGCTCGAACACCAGCGTAAAGGTGCGGTGCTGTGGCCGGTGTTTGCCTGGATGACCCTGGGCATTTTGTTCGGCGCCGCCATTGGCGCGATGACCGCAGCGGCGATTCAGGGGCCGATGCTGCAGAAGATCATCGGCGTATTCGCGATCATCATTGCCATACAGATGGCCCTGGAGCTGAAACCCAACCCCAGCCGTACGGTCCCAGGCAAGCCGGGCTTGACCCTGGCGGGCGTGGTGATTGGCTGGGCGTCGGCCATCTTTGGCATCGGTGGTGGTTCACTCAGCGTGCCGTTCCTGACCTGGCGCAGCGTGCCCATGCAGAAAGCCGTGGCGACCTCTTCAGCCTGTGGCCTGCCGATTGCCGTAGCCAGCGCCCTGAGCTTTATCTGGCTGGGCTGGGATAAACCTGAGCTGCCGGAGTGGAGCCTGGGGTTTGTTTACCTGCCAGCGCTGGTCGGGATTGCCATCCCCAGCATGTTCTTTGCCCGCGTGGGCGCTCGCTTGGCGCACAAGCTGTCGCCGCGCCTGCTAAAGCGTCTGTTTGCTCTGCTGTTGTTCAGCGTGGGCCTGAGTTTTCTGATTTGAGGAATTGACATGCTGCCTTACCCGCAGATCGACCCTGTTGCACTGGCCCTGGGCCCGCTGAAAATTCATTGGTACGGCCTGATGTACCTCATTGGCATTGGCGGTGCGTGGTGGCTGGCCTCGCGCCGGGTTAACGCTTTTGCGCCGACCTGGAATAAGGAAAAACTCTCCGACCTGGTGTTTTGGGTGGCCATGGGGGTGATTCTCGGTGGGCGCTTGGGTTACGTGCTGTTTTACGATCTGGCCGCCTATATCGCCGAGCCGGTGCGCATGCTGCGCATCTGGGAAGGCGGCATGTCGTTCCACGGTGGCCTGATCGGCGTGATGCTGGCGACCTGGTGGTTCGGCAAGCGCAACAACAAGAGCTTCTTTGAACTGATGGACTTTATCGCGCCGCTGGTGCCGATTGGCCTCGGGGCTGGGCGCATCGGTAACTTCATCAATGCCGAGCTGTGGGGCAAAGCGACCGATTTACCATGGGCGATGGTCTTCCCCACCGATCCGCAGCAACTGGCGCGGCATCCCTCGCAGCTGTATCAGTTCGCCCTGGAAGGTGTGGCGCTGTTTGCCATCCTCTGGTTCTACTCGCGCAAACCGCGGCCGACCATGGCGGTCTCTGGCATGTTCGCCATGTGCTACGGGATCTTCCGCTTTATCGTCGAATTTGTCCGCGTGCCGGATGCCCAGCTCGGCTACCTGGCTGGCGGCTGGCTGACCATGGGCCAGGTGCTCTGCGTACCGATGGTGCTCGGCGGCCTGGGTCTGATTGCCTATGCCTACAAACGTCAGGCTGCACAGGAGGCCGCGCAATGAAACAGTACCTCGACTTAATGCGCCTGGTGCGCGAGACCGGCACCTTCAAGAGTGACCGCACCGGCACCGGCACCTACAGCATTTTTGCCCATCAGATGCGCTTTAACCTGGCCGATGGCTTCCCGCTGGTGACCACCAAGAAGTGCCACCTGAAATCGATCATTCACGAGCTGCTGTGGTTCCTTCAGGGCGACACCAACATCAAGTACCTGAAGGACAACGGTGTGCGTATCTGGGACGAGTGGGCCGACGCAAACGGCGACCTCGGCCCGGTCTACGGTTACCAGTGGCGCAGCTGGCCGGCGCCGAACGGTGAGTCGATCGACCAGATCAGCAAGCTGATCGAGATGATCAAGAAGAACCCGGACTCACGCCGCTTGATCGTCTCGGCCTGGAACCCGGCGCTGGTCGAGCAGATGGCGCTGCCGCCGTGCCACGCGCTGTTCCAGTTCTATGTGGCCGACGGCAAGCTCAGCTGCCAGCTGTATCAGCGCTCGGCGGACATCTTCTTGGGGGTGCCGTTCAACATCGCCAGCTATGCCTTGCTGACCCTGATGGTCGCTCAGGTCTGTGGTTTGCAGCCCGGTGACTTTATCTGGACCGGCGGCGACTGCCACCTGTACGCCAACCATATCGAACAGACCGATTTGCAGCTGAGCCGCGAGCCGCTGCCGTTGCCGACCATGAAGATCAACCCCGAGGTGAAGGACATTCTGGCCTTCAAATTCGAAGACTTCGAACTGCTGGGTTATCAGGCACATCCGCACATCAGTGCGCCGGTGGCGGTCTGATCACAGGGTGAGACGGCTGTATTTGTTACCCTGAGGCGTCTTTTAGTTGGGGGAACAACGCATGCCGAGAGTTCTGATCGCCTTGTGGCTGATGCTGCTGGGGTTAAATGCAGCGGCCGCCGAGCCAAATGAACCGGTTCTGCGGGTGGGCATCAGCGAGGTGCCGCCATTCGTGATCAAAGAGCCGGATGGCAGCTGGCGCGGTATCAGCATCGATTTATGGAGTACGGTGGCCAGCGCCGCGGGCTACCCTTCGAACTGCTGCCCATGCCGTTCGAGCGCTTGCTGCCGAGCCTTGAAGAGGGCCAATTGGACGTGGTGGTTGGCGCGCTAACCATGACCGCCGAGCGTGAGGAACGCTTCGACTTTACCCACCCTTTTTATCGCACCGGCCTGGCCATTGGCGTACAGCGTGATGGCGACAAAAGTGGCTGGATGGCGCTTAGAGGGCTGTTGTCTTGGCAGTTTCTCAGTCTGATCGGCGGCTTGGCCGTGTTGTTGCTGTTGGTTGGGGCGTTGCTCTGGCTGTTTGAGCGGCGCAATAATCAGGAGCAGTTTGGCGGTACGCCGGTGCAAGGCCTGGGCTCCAGTTTCTGGTGGGCAGCCGTCACCATGACCACCGTAGGCTATGGCGATAAAGCCCCGGTCACCTTGGGCGGGCGTTTGGTCGGGCTGGTGTGGATGTTTGCCGGTTTGATCATGGTGTCGACCTTCACCGCCGCGGTTGCCAGCATGCTCACCGTTGGTAATTTACAAGGGGGTATTCAGAGCGTTGAAGACCTGCGCCGCGCCCATGTGGCCAGCGTCGACAACACCTCCGGCGCGCTCTATCTGGAGAGCCAGCGCATTCGCCACAGCAATTACCCCAACCTGATGACTGCCATGCAGGCGGTCCAGCAGGGCGAAGCGGAGGCGGTGGTGTATGACTTGCCGATCATGCAGTACCGCAACGGTGAGCTGAATCAAGGCGGCCTGCGCTTGCTGCCCGGTACGTTCGAGAACCAGTCTTACGCGTTTGCGCTGGCCAGCGACAGCCCCTACCGTGAACCCCTCAACCTGGAGCTGTTGCGCGCCCTGGGCGAGGACGAGTGGGGCAAAACTCAGCGGCTGTATCTGGGCGAGCCCTGAGCCAGGGCTGCTATTCGCTGTTTAGCAGCGTGGCGGCCAGTGTGTTGAGTTGAATTTCCCGCTCGTTCTGCTGAAGTTGCGCGCCGGGGTTGAGCGATGACCATTCAGGGTGGGCGCGGGCTTTGTGCAGAGCCTCCGGCAGCTTGCCTTCGCGCCAGCTGGCGTCCTGCGGCGCGGCCAGGTTGATGGCTTCGACGGCTGCATGGCCGCGCGCTTCCAGTGCTTGCAGCAGCAGTTGTTGGCGCAGGGCGAGCAGGCGCAGCACAGCATCGTCCACGCTCAGTTCGCGCTGGCCTTTGAGTTTGCCTTTCAGCCGTTCGCCGTAGTTGCGTAAGGTCTGTGCACTGCCGCCGATCAGCGCGCCGAGAGCCGCCGCGGCGCCCAGGGTGATGCCGCCGACCAGCAGATCAACACCCACGCCGGTGGCGGCGCCTGCCGCCATACCGCCGCCGACTTTGACGCCAAGTTGTTTGAGGGTTTCTGGGTTAAATAGATCGTCGCCCCAGCGGCCGTCGAGCAAGGGCAGGTCGGCGGCCTTGGCGTCATCCTGACGGAAGCCATACAGGCGCAGCAGAGCTTCTACGCAGCCTTGCTCGCGTTGGCGAATGCTCTGGTGCAGTTCACGGATCGCTTCTTGTTCCTGCTGGCCTTGCACCGCCACGCTGCGGCGGCAGGCCGCGCAATCTAGGAGCAACTCCGCGATCAGCCGTGCGCCGCAGCTGCGGCGCAGTTGCTGTTGCGCCTGGTGGTCGTCGATCAGCCGTTGCAGTTGTAGCCGGGCTTTTTCCAGCAGCAGGGCGAGGCTGTCATACAGGCGGCGCTCGCCATCCAGTGGCGGCGCTACGCTGTCGAA
Organism: Gammaproteobacteria bacterium; assembly: GCA_018816095.1. Lineage (GTDB taxonomy): Bacteria > Pseudomonadota > Gammaproteobacteria > Pseudomonadales > Pseudomonadaceae > Aquipseudomonas > Aquipseudomonas spirodelae. Next base: position 39,110 of record JAHIWP010000013.1, on the reverse strand, counting down.
GCACACCAGTGCATGCAGGCCTAAACGGGCGAGGGCATCGCGCCAGTCCTGCTCGCGGTGCTGGTGGCTGCTAACGAAATTCAGCACTGGTAACAGCGGCCGGCCGCACATGCTCAGCACGGCCAGCTCGTCGCGGTACTTGGCCAGTACCGGCTCGCGGGCGTCGATCACATACAGGCCGGCGTCGGAGGCGAGCAGTTGCCGCAGCACCTTGGCTTCCTGTTCGAAGCGCTGACGTGCTTCGCTGCCGTCGAGAAAGCGTGCCAGGCGGGCTGGGCCATCCAAGCGCTCGCCGGGGCGATCCAGGCGCTCCAGATAATCGAGCAGGGCGATGGCGTCTTCCAGGCCCGGTGTGTCGTACAGCTCCAGCAACGCTTGGCCGTCTACTGACAGGCGTGCGCCCTCGACATGCTGGGTGGTGCTGGGGCGGTGGGAGACTTCACCGAAGCCGACATCGCGGGTCAGGGTGCGCAGCAACGAGGTTTTGCCGACATTGGTGTGGCCGACCACGGCCAGTTTCAGCGGTTTAGTCATGGCCATGCTCCAGCCAGCTGAGCGGCAGGCTGTCGCTATGCGGCAGTTGCAGTTGATCCAGTGCGCGGTGCCAATCGCCCAAGCGGGCGCTGTCGAGGGCTTCACCCGGCGCCGGCGGCAGCAGCCAGATACGTGTGCTGCCTGCCGTGCGCGCCAGCTCGCCGAGCAACGCCAGGCTGCCGCGATCTGGCGAACGGCGCGGGTCACAGGCAATCAGCAGGCGTGCCGGAGGGAAGCGGCTGAGTTGCTCGAGCAGCTGTTTGCGTTGTTCGCGGCTGTCGATCACGCCGGCATGGCCGATGGTTTTGGGTAGCGCGGGGGGCCAGTTGCGTTGTGGGTCCAGCTCGACCCCAACGAGCAACGCGCCCTGACTGTCGAATGCGTTTTGACCGGCCAGGGGCTGATGCAGCTGCGTGGGCGCGGCATCGCATACGCCGAGGCGTTCGCTGCTCGGTTGCAGGCGCTCACGCAGTAGGCTGTAGCCGGGCAAGTTGAGGTCCAGGCTCAGCGCGGCACAGCCACGTCGCCAGCGCCACAGGCAAAACAGCAACAACCCCAGGCGTGGCAGCAGACCGTAAACCACCAGTACGCCGACCAACCAGCCGGCCCAGCTCAGCCGCGCGCTTTCGTTGGCCAGCGCGTTGTCGCCGCTGGCGCGGATCAGATCGGCATCTGGCAGGCTGAAACCGAGCAGCGCCGGCAGGCTGCCGAGGGCTTGGGTGAGGGCAATAAAACTGTCGCCACCGAGCAGGGTACTTTCCCAAACAAAGCCGTAACGCCGAGTGGCCAGCAAGGCCAGTAGGGTTAGCAGCGCAGTGAGCAGGGTCAGCAGCCAGAAGCCGTGCACTAGGATGCCCAGGCCCCAGCGGCTCAAGCGTTGGCGTTGCAGCATCAGCAGTAATGCCGGTGCCAGCTGCGCCGCCCGCGCATCGCGGGCGAGCTTGGCACTCAGCCACAACCACAGATGTCCGAGTGCGCCGGCACTGTCACGGCTCAGCAGCAGGCCCATCGCCCAGCCCAGCAGCAGGATTAGGTTGAGCCCGAGTAGGCTGCCCAAGGCCCAGAACACATTGACCGGGCGCAAACCGTCGCCCAAGGCCGCCACCGCCAGACCGCTGCCACTGAGAATGGATAGCAGTAAAAACAGCAACCCGGCCAGGCGCGCACCGTGCAGCCAATGTTGCAGCGCCTGCACCTGACCGTCGCGTTCGCCCAGCAACCAGGCGCGGGTTTGGATGCGTTCGCTGAGTTCGCCGCCTTGGGCCTGTGCGCGGCGATTGGCCTCGCTGTCTTCCAGTGGCCCGGCATGCGCTTCACGCAGGCGGATGGTTTCGCTGAGCCAGAGGCGCTGCAGGCGGCTGGGTATGGGGGTATCGAGTGGGCGCACGCGATGTTCCGTTGGCGAGTGGTAAACAGAGGATAACCTCAGCCGCTGGTGTATGGCACAGTTGTGCGCGTGTACGCAGGCGGCCAGTCCAGCTAGGCTGGTGCAAGCACAGTGGTGGTCTGTCCCGGTGATGGCCCCATGGATTAATAACAATAAAAGCGAGTGCCATCGTGAAGTTACCGCACCTGGAGTGGGTTAATCAGGATTCACCGTACCTGCGTCAGCATCAGCAGGGCTTTCGTTCGCTGAGTTTTGACGGCGAGTTGGAGCAGGCGTTCAAGCGTTATCACGCCAATGTGTTCCTGCGCCGTATGCGCTGGGCACTGCTGGTGGCGACGCTGCTGGCGCTGCTGTTTGTGGCGCTGGATGCGATCAACATGCCCGACCCGCTGCGCGGTCAGGTGCTGGCGCTGCGCCTGGGGGTGATTCAACCGCTGCTGTTACTGGCCTGGCTGGCGACCTATCAGCGTGGTCTGCGTGATCATCTGCAGCTTATTGGTGGCACTGTGGCGTTGCTCTGCGGGCTGGCGGTGGCGGCCATTATCGGCTTGGCGCGCTATCACAACTTTGCCCTGCCCTATGAAGGCATCATCTTGGTCACGGTGTTCTTCTATTTCCTCACCGGATTGCGTTTTAGCACGGCCGTGCTGTGCGGCTGGCTGACCTTTTTTGCTTACCTGATGGTGGAACTGAGTGTTGGTTTGACCGGTGAGTGGCTGGTGAGCAATGCCCTGTTCTTGGCCCTGGCCAATGTCATCGGCTCGGTGGGCTGTTACTCACTGGAATACGCCACACGGCAGAATTTTCTCGCCCATGGCTTGCTGCAGGACCTGGCCGAAAAGGACTTTCTGACCGGGCTGCTCAACCGCCGGGCCTTCACCGAGCGCGCCGAACGCAGTTGGCGTCAGGCACAGCGGGAAAAGCAGGCCTTGGGCGTGGTGATGATGGATATCGACTTCTTCAAGCGCTACAACGATCACTACGGCCACGCCGCCGGTGATGAGGCGCTGCGCCAGGTCGCCCGAGTGATCGGCGAGCATGCCCGGCGGCCGCTGGACTGTGCCGCGCGTTATGGCGGCGAGGAGTTTGTCGGGGTTTGGTATGGCCTGGGTGAAGAGCAGTTGCTGGCCATTTTGCAGGACATCTGCAATGCGACCGAGGCGCTGGCGTTGAGCCATGCGCACTCGGATGCCGCCGGGGTGGTCACACTCAGCATCGGCCTGGCCTACCTGACCCCACAGCCGCACCAGAGTTTGGCTGATGCCCTGCGTCTGGCGGATGTCGCCCTCTACCTGGCCAAGGAGCAGGGGCGCAATCGCGTGGTGGGCAAGCGGTAGGAGGGTGATCACAGGCAAGGCTTCAATGATCGCCGCGCAGGCGGTATTCTCGCCGCTATGAAAAATTCCCTGCCCCTCTGCCTGATTGCGGCCCTCGCGGAAAACCGCGTGATCGGCCGCGATAACCAATTGCCCTGGCACTTGCCAGCGGACCTTAAACACTTCAAAGCCCTGACCCTGGGTAAGCCGATCATCATGGGTCGCAAAACCTGGGATTCACTCGGCCGGCCGCTGCCGGGCCGCCTCAACCTAGTGGTCAGCCGCCAGCCCGGCTTGCAACTGGAGGGGGCTGAAGTGTTCGCCAGCCTGGAGGCTGCTATCGAGCGCGCGCAGGTCTGGGCCCGCGCCAATGCTGCCGATGAATTGATGTTGATCGGCGGCGCGCAACTGTATGAGCTTGGCTTGGCTAAGGCTACGCGGTTGTACCTGACGCGGGTTGCGCTCAGCCCGGAGGGCGACGCCTATTTCCCTGAGCTAAGCCCGGCGCAGTGGCAGCTCAGCGAACAGGCCGCCCATGCTGCGACGGCTGAAACCCCGGCCTATGTCTTCCAGACGTGGCAGCGCGCCTAGCGCACAAGCCCAACGGCCGCTCCCGTAAGCCAGAAAGCAAAACGCCACCTGTGTAGGTGGCGTTTTGCGTTAGGCGATCGGTTTAGGCGTTCGCTTTGCGTTCAGGCAGAAACCAGTTCATCAGCAGCGCACAGATACCGCCGGTGGCAACGCCTGACTCCAGTACATTGCGCAGGGCTGCTGGCATGTGTGCGAGGAATTCCGGCACCTGCGACACGCCGAGGCCCAGGGCCAGGGACACCGAGATGATCAGCAGGGCGCGGCGATCCAGTTGCACGCCGGCAATGATGTTGATCCCCGCGGCAGCAACTGCGCCGAACATCACCAGTGCCGCGCCACCCAGTACCGGCTCAGGCACGGCTTGAATCACCCCGGCCACGCTGGGGAACAAGCCGAGAATCACCAGCATCGTGGCAATCCACAGGCCGATGTGGCGGCTGGCGATGCCGGTTAGCTGAATGACGCCGTTGTTCTGCGCAAACACCGAGCTGGGGAAGGTGTTGAACAGCCCGGCCAGCAACGAGTTGGCGCCGTTGACCAATACGCCGCCTTTGATCCGCTGCATCCACAGCGGGCCTTCGACCGGCTGGCGGGAGATTTTGCTGGTGGCGGTCACATCGCCAATCGCTTCCAGGGACGTCACCAGGTAGATCACCAGCATGGGGATGAACAGGCTCCAGGAAAAGCTCAGGCCAAAATGCAGCGGCATCGGCACCTGGAACAACTCGGCCTCGTGCATGCCGGTGAAGTCCAGGCGACCGAGGTAACCGGCCAGGGCGTAGCCAACCGCCAGGGCGATGACGATGGCGCAGCTGCGCATCCACACCAGTGGAATGCGGTTGAGCACCACGATCACCCCCAGTACCACGCCGGACAGCATCAGGTTTTCGGCGTTGGCAAAAGTGCCGTCGGCCATCGCCGAGAAGCCGCCGCCCATGCTGATCAAGCCCACTTTAATCAGGGTCAGGCCAATCATCAGCACCACGATGCCGGTGACCAGCGGCGAGATCAGTCGTTTGACGAAAGGCAGGATGCGCGACACGCCCATTTCGACAAACGAGCCGGCGATTACCACGCCGAAGATCGCCGCCATCACGGCTTCCACAGGCGTGCCTTGCTGCACCATCAATGCGCCACCGGCAATCAGCGGGCCGACAAAGTTGAAACTGGTGCCCTGCACGATTAGCAGCCCGGCACCGAAGGGGCCAAAGCGTTTGCACTGAACGAAGGTGGCGATGCCGGAAATCACCAGCGACATCGAGACAATCAGGTTGGTGTCGCGCGCCGACACGCCCAACGCCTGGCAGATCAACAGGCCCGGGGTGACGATCGGTACGATGATCGCCAGCAGATGCTGCAAGGCCGCCAGCAGGCTGATCAGGGGCTTGGGACGGTCTTCCAGGCCGAACACCAGTTCGTCGGTGACGGGCGGCTTGTCGAGTGCGCTCATGGTGGTGCTCCGGAAAAAAGAGCGCGATTCTACTGAGCAATACCCGTCACGCCCAGCGTTGGCTGCTAACTAGCTGCGGGCGTGGCGGGTGGCGGTACGGCGATATTACCTGCGGTTTAGCGGCGCGAGGCTTGCCCGGGGCATAAAAAACCCGGCGCAAAGGCCGGGTTTTTGTTGGGCTGGGGCTTAGGGCACCAGTTTCTCTAGCAGCGCTTTGTCGCGTACCGCGCCTTTGTCGGCGCTGGTGGCGAGCAGGGCGTAGGCCTTGAGCGCGGTGGTGACTTTGCGCGGACGCTGTTCCACGGGCTTCCAGCCTTTTTTGTCCTGCTCGTGGCGGCGATGGGCGATTTCTTCGTCGCTGACCAGCAGGTTGATGGTGCGCTCGTGGATGTTGATCAGGATTTTGTCACCCTCCTGCACCAAACCGATGGCACCGCCTGCGGCGGCTTCCGGCGAAGCGTGGCCGATGGACAGGCCCGAGGTGCCGCCGGAGAAGCGGCCGTCGGTGAGCAGGGCACAGGCTTTGCCCAAGCCTTTGGATTTCAGGTAGGAGGTCGGGTAGAGCATCTCCTGCATGCCCGGGCCGCCTTTCGGGCCTTCGTAGCGGATGATGACGATATCGCCTTCTTTTACTTCGTCGGCGAGGATGCCGCGCACTGCGCTGTCCTGGCTCTCGAAGATTTTCGCATTGCCTTCGAAGACGTGGATCGACTCATCAACACCGGCGGTTTTCACCACGCAACCGTCGAGGGCGATATTGCCGTACAGCACGGCCAGGCCACCTTCTTGCGAGTACGCGTGCTCGACGCTGCGGATGCAACCGTTCTCACGGTCGTCATCGAGGGTTTCCCAGCGGGTGCTCTGGCTGAAGGCGGTCTGCGTTGGGATGCCGGCCGGGCCTGCGCGGAAGAAGGTGTGCACGGCTTCATCGTCAGTCTGGGTGATGTCCCATTTGGCGATGGCTTCTTCCATGCTGCGGCTGTGTACGGTCGGCAGGTCGGTGTGCAGCAGGCCGCCACGGGCCAGCGAGCCGAGGATGCTGAAGATGCCGCCCGCGCGGTGGACGTCTTCCATGTGGTACTTCTGGATGTTTGGCGCGACCTTGCACAGCTGCGGCACTTTGCGCGAAAGGCGGTCGATGTCGCGCAGGTCGAAGTCGATCTCAGCCTCCTGGGCGGCGGCCAGCAGGTGCAGGATGGTGTTGGTTGAACCACCCATGGCGATGTCCAGGCTCATGGCATTCTCGAACGCCTTGAAGTTGGCAATATTGCGCGGCAGAACCGACTCGTCGCCTTCGCCATAGTAGCGTTTGCACAGCTCGACCACGGTGCGGCCGGCCTGCAGGAACAGCTGCTCGCGGTCGCTGTGGGTAGCCAGGGTCGAACCGTTACCCGGCAGGGCCAGGCCCAGGGCTTCCATCAGGCAGTTCATCGAGTTAGCGGTAAACATGCCGGAGCAGCTGCCGCAGGTCGGGCAAGCGCTGCGCTCGTATTCGGCCACCTTTTCATCGCTGGCGCTCTCGTCAGCGGCGATTACCATGGCATCGACCAGGTCCAGACCATGGCTGGCCAGCTTGGTTTTGCCGGCTTCCATCGGCCCGCCGGAGACAAAGATCACCGGGATGTTCAGGCGCAAAGCAGCCATCAGCATGCCGGGGGTGATTTTGTCGCAGTTGCTGATGCAAACAATGGCGTCGGCACAGTGAGCGTTGACCATGTACTCAACGGAGTCGGCAATGATCTCGCGGCTCGGCAGCGAATAAAGCATGCCGTCGTGGCCCATGGCGATGCCGTCATCGACCGCGATGGTGTTGAATTCTTTGGCCACGCCACCGGCCCGCTCGATTTCGCGGGCGACCAGTTGCCCCATATCTTTGAGGTGCACGTGGCCGGGTACGAACTGGGTGAAGGAGTTGGCAACGGCAATGATCGGCTTTTTGAAGTCTTCGTCCTTCATCCCGGTAGCACGCCACAGGGCGCGGGCGCCGGCCATGTTACGGCCGTGGGTGGAGGTCTTTGAGCGGTAGTCAGGCATGGTGATAAATCCTGCAAAGGCTAATCAGGTTACGCGTTCACAGACACTAGTGCTGTGCTGGCAACGGGCTGTTGGTGCGTATGTTGAGCCGGGTTCAGGCCCAAGGCAAACGCGAGTGAGCATCTGCTGGGCTGGGGCGCTGCTTGGCGCGGTGTGGGCGCTGGCGTGGCCGGGCTACAAGTCCGCCTGGGATGTGGCAGGAGAGTGGCGATTCTAATCCCAGGCGGCTTGAGGCGAAAGCGCGGGGTGCTTATTCAATCTGCTCGATACCGCGCATTCGGGTGGCGCGGCGGCGCAGCAGCTCGATGGTGATCAGCAGCACAATCGACATCAGGATCAACAGGGTGGCGATGGCCAGGATGCTCGGGTTGATCTGCTCGCGCAGGCCCGAGAACATTTGCCGGGGAATGGTGCGTTGCTGCGGCCCGGCCATAAACAGGATCACCACCACTTCATCGAACGAGGTGATAAAGGCGAACAGCGCGCCGGAGATCACCCCTGGACGAATCAACGGCATGATGATGTCGAAGAACACCCGCAGTGGCGTGGCGCCTAGATTCAGTGCCGCGCGGGCCAGGCTGTAGTCGAAGCCCGTCAGGGTGGCGGTGACGGTGATGATCACAAACGGTGTGCCGAGGGCGGCGTGGGCGATGATGATGCCCAGGTAGTTACCGGCTAGGCCCAGGTCTGAATAGAAGAAGAACATCCCGGCGGCGGTGATGATCAGCGGCACGATCATCGGCGACAGCAGCAAGGCGGTAATCAGGCGGCGCATCGGCATATCGTCGCGCGCCAGGCCCACGGCGGCGCAAGTGCCGAGCACGGTGGCCAGCAGGGTGGCGAAGAAACCAATGAGAAAGCTGTTCTTGATTGCCAGCAGCCATTTGTCATCGCTGAAGATGGCGCTGTACCAGCGCAGCGAATAGGCCTCGGGCTGGAAGGTGAGCATGCCTTCGGTAAAGCTGAAGAAGGGCTCGACGTTGAATGACAGCGGAATGATCACCAGAATCGGCATGATCAAAAACAGCAGCACCAGCCAGGAGCTGGTCTTTAACAGCCAGCTACCCAGGTGATACCAAAAACCGTAATAGGCGGGAATCTTCGACATATCAGCTCATCCCAGTTTGATATTGCTGGCACCGACGAAGCGGTCGTAGAGCCAGTACAGCAGCAGGATCAGCGCAAGCAGTAAGGACCCCAGCGCGGCGGCCAGTTCCCAGTTGTTCGAACGCTGCATATGGAAGGCAATGATGTTGCTGATCATCTGCCCGTCGGTGCCGCCGACCAGCGCCGGGGTGATGTAGTAACCCACCGAGATGATGAACACCAGCAGCGCCCCGGCGCTCAGCCCCGGCAGGGTCATCGGGAAATAGATGCGGGCGAAGGCCGGTATCGGTCGAGCGCCCAGCGACAGGGCCGCACGCAGGTAGCTGGGGTCTATGCCGCGCATCACGCTGTACAGCGGCAAAATCATAAACGGCAGCAGGATATGGGTCATCGCGACCACGGTGGCGAAGGAGGTGTAGAGCATTTCGATCGGCTCACCGATTACGCCGACGCCGAGAAGGAAGGAGTTGATCACCCCGTTGGTCTGTAGCAGTGCGATCCATGCGGTGGTGCGTACCAGCAGCGAGGTCCAGAACGGTAACAGCACCAGCACCAACAACAAGTTGGCGCGGTTTTCTGGCAGGCGAGCCAGGTAATAGGCCAGCGGGTAGCCAAGCAGGGCGCAGAACAGGGTGATGACCAGCGCCATGCTCAGGGTCTTGCTGTAGAGCTGCAGATAGATCTGCGTGTCTTCGCGCACCTGAATGCCGTGCTCTTGGTCGAGTTCAAGGTCGAGCGCAGTCAGGTAGTAATCGTAGGTGTAGGGTTTGCCTGCGCGCTGGATGGCGTACCAGATTTCCGGCTTGCTCCATTTGCGGTTGGATTTGAGCAGGATCTCGGCACCTTGCTGCGTCAATTGCTCGCTATCCAGGCGCGAAACTTTGCGGGCGGTGGATTTGACCACGCTGGACATGCCTGCAGAGGCACGATTGAACTCTTCGGCGAGCTTGCCGGACTGGCGCACTTTGGCCAGGTCGTGCAGCTCTTGGGCAAAGACGCTCAGGGTTTGTTGATCAGGAACCGTTTTGCCGTCCCAGCGTTGCAGCTCGCTCAGGGTCAGCGGAATCAGGGTGGCCACCGTGGGGTGGTGGACACTGCGCCAGAGCATGCTGGCAATCGGTGCAACAAAACTCAGCAGGATGAAGATCAGCAACGGCACCACAAACAGAAAGGCCGTGAGGCGTTTCTTGTTGCGGGCGCTGGCGGCTTGGCTGGCTTCGGTGCGGGTGAGTGAGGACAAGCGTTAACTCCTTTGCAACCTGAAAGCGACACCCCGCGCCGATGCGACGCGAGGTGTCCGAGGCATTACTTCAACAGCCACTCGTTGAATTTCTCACCGAGTGATTCACCGTAGTCCGCCCAGAAGTCCGAGCCGGCCTGGATGCCTTTATCCAGGTGCGCGGTCGGCAGGTGAGGTGCGGCGCTCTGATCGGCCAACGGCATGGACGACTTGCGAGTTGGGCCGTAGGCCACATCTGGCATGCCGGCCAGTGGCTTGGAACCGGTGGCGTAGGCAATGAACTTCAGCGCCAGGTCTTTCTTCTTCGAGCCTTTGACGATGGCCCAGGCGTCGAGGTCGTAGACGTGGCCGTCCCAGACGATCACGAAAGGTTTTTTCTCCTGGCGGATGGCGTCATAGAAGCGCCCGTTGGCCGACTGCACCAGCACGGCGCCACCATCGTTGAGCAGCTGCGGGGCTTGCGACCAAGAATCGAACCAGACGATGTCTTGCTTGATGGTGTCCAGTTTGGCAAAGGCGCGGGCCTGGCCTTCTGGCGTGGAGAGAACTTCGTAAACGTCGGCCGGCGCTACGCCGTCAGCCAGCAGGGCCCATTCCATGTTCACTTGTGGACGTTTGCGCAGGGCGCGCTTGCCAGGAATTTTCGCCGTGTCGAAGAAGTCGTTGATGCTGGCAGCCTTGGTGCCACCGATGGTTTTCTCGTTGTAGGCGAACACCACCGACCAGACGATGTTGCCGACCGCGCACTCACTGGCCAGTGCTTCGGGGATAAAGTCCTTAGCGGCAGGAACACCATCGATACCGGCCGGCAGAATGTCGCGCGGGATGGTTTCTAGTAAGCCTTCAGAGCAGGCGCGTTCGAGGTCGATCACTTCGAAGTCGACCACGTCCCACTGGATATTGCCGGATTCGACCTGGGCTTTGATCTCCGCCACGCCGCCGGTGTAATCCTCGAACAGTACCTTGTTGCCGGTGTCTTTCTGGAACGGGTCAATCACATGCTTTTGCTGGGCTGCGCCATAGGCACCGCCCCAGGATACGACGGTCAGGGTTTCCTCGGCGCTGGCGGCGAAACTTGCCGTACCCAGTGCTGCTGCGAGGGCGAAGGTGGAAAAGCTGGTGGTCAGTGTTCTAGCCATTGCTGAGCTCCATTGCTTCTTATCATTCAGGGTGTCGTGACGACGGGGCGATCCAGGGCCTGGCTGTATTGTGGCTGCCAGGCCAGGGCGACTTCTTCCTTGGCGCTGAGTTGCGGGGCGCTGCTGTCATTCATGTTCTTAACCACCAGCTCGGTGCCGTCAGCGGTGATGAAGTGATAGCGGATGTACTCGCCGACATAGTGGCGGGTGACGAACCGTGCCATGACCTGATTGCCGGTGCTGCCAAGGCGCTCGGTAAAGCTGAGCTTCTCCGGGCGAATCGACACGGTGGTGGGCAGGCCGACTTCCGTGCAGTTGGTTTTTAGCGCGCTGACCAAGCCACCGGCGTCCAGGCGCACTTGGACGCTGTCCTCGCTGACGGCTTCGATCACGCCCTTGAGCTTGTTGCTCTCGCCAATAAAGTCGGCGACGAACAGGTTGGCCGGTCGTTCGTAAAGCACATGGGGCGCGGCGCATTGCTGAACGATGCCGTTGTTGAACACGGCGATGCGGTCGCTCATGGTCAGGGCTTCGGTCTGGTCGTGGGTCACGTAGATCACGGTGAAACCGAGCTGATCGTGCAGACGCTTGATCTCGAACTGCATCTGCTCGCGAAGTTTTTTGTCGAGGGCGCCAAGCGGTTCGTCCATCAACACGATGTCTGGGGCGAAGATCAGCGCGCGGGCCAGGGCCACCCGCTGGCGTTGACCGCCGGACAGTTGCCCAGGGAAGCGATTGCCGAAATCCAGTAACTCGACCAGTGACAGGTATTCATCGACCTTGGCGCGAATTACGTCTTTGGGCTGTTTACGAATCTTCAGCGGGTAGGCGAGGTTTTCGCGCAGGGTCATGTGCGGAAACAGGGCGTACTGCTGGAACACCATGCCGATATTGCGCTGGTAAGGCGCGATGCTGGTGACCGAGCGGCCATTGATCAAGATCTCGCCACTGGTCACGTCTTCGAAGCCCGCGAGCATCATCAGGCAAGTGGTTTTGCCAGAGCCGGAAGGGCCGAGCAGGGTGATAAATTCGCCCTTGGCCACGTCCAGGTTGAAGTCCTTGACCACCAGGTTCTTGTGGTCATAAGTCTTTTTCACGTTGGTGAATTGCAGGAACGGTTTGTCCCCCGCTAGGTCAGCCATACCCCTCCCCAATTGTGTGCGTAATAGCTAACGGCTTGTGGCCATTAGCTGAATGCTTGAGTCCGTTGGCCACGGTGTTGATGCGGCGGGCAACGTGTTTGAGTGTTCAAGCAACGCAAGCACTGTGCCAGTACTGCTGCAGGGCATCGTAATCGCTGCAGTACTGGGGTTTGAGCCTAGCGCAGTGGCGCGGTTGCGCCAGGCAGGTGTGGGGAGTGGTAACAATGCGGGGCAGAAGGAAGCACCTGCCGAGATGCACTCGGCAGGTGCGCACGCTTAGGCGTGATTGATATATCGGTGCGCGTGTGGCGGCATTTAGCTGTTGGGCAACAGGCGCATGGTGAGGCTTTTGATGTAGCGGGTTTCGGCAATCGCCGGGTGCACCGGATGATCCGGGCCTTGGGCGCCGCGCTCGAGCAGTTGGATGTTGCGGTCCAGGTGGCGCGCGCTGGTCAGCAGGATGTTCTGCAGGTTGTCCTCTTCCAGGTGCATGGAGCAGCTGGCGCTGATCAGGATGCCGTCCTTGTTGAGCAGGCGCATGGCTTGCTCGTTGAGGCGGCGGTAGGCGCCTTCGCCGTTTTTCTGGTCTTTCTTGCGTTTGATAAAGGCGGGCGGGTCGGCAACGATCACGTCGAAGCGCTCTTCTGACGTCTTGAGCTGTTTCAGGGCTTCGAAGACATCGCCTTCAACACAGGCGACTTTATCGGTCAGGCCGTTCAGCGCAGCGTTGCGCTCAACCCCGTCGAGGGCGAAGCCGGAGGCGTCCACGCACATTACGTCACTGGCGCCAAAGGCTGCCGCTTGCACACCCCAGCCGCCGATGTAGCTGAACAGGTCGAGTACGCGCTTGCCTTTGACGTAGGGTGCCAGGCGTGCGCGGTTCATACGGTGGTCGTAGAACCAGCCGGTTTTCTGCCCTTCAATGACCGGGGCTTCAAACTTCACGCCGTTCTCTTCTAGCGCGACCCACTCCGGGACCACGCCAAATGGCGTTTCCACGTAACGCGGCAGGCCTTCGGCGTCGCGCGCGGCAGAGTCGTTCTTGAGCAGGATGCCGCTAGGCTTGCACACCTGAATCAGTGCGGCGAGCACATCTTCTTTGTGACGTTCCATGGTGGCTGAGGCCAGCTGCACCACCAGAATGTCGAAGAAGCGGTCGACCACCAGGCCCGGCAGCAGGTCGGAGTCGCCGAATACCAAGCGGTAGCAGGGCTTGTCGAACAGGCGCTCGCGCAGCGACAGGGCCACGTTGAGGCGGTGCACCAGCAGGGATTTATCCAGCACATGCTTGAGGTCACGCGACAGCAGGCGCGCACAGATCAGGTTGTTCGGGCTCATCGCCACCACGCCCAGCGCTTTACCGCCGGCCGCTTCGAGGATGGCCTGGTCGCCGGCCACAAAGCCGCTCAGTGGTGTGGCGGTGACGTCGATTTCGTTGCTGTAGACCCACAGATGGCCGGCGCGCAGGCGTCGGTCGGCGTTGGCTTTCAGGCGCAGGCTGGGCAGGGACATGCTGGGGACTCCGAAAAAAGAGCGGAATTATAGCCGGTTCATCCCGCTCTGTTTACGTTTCCGCTGCGGTCGCGCTGAAAGGTCAACAAACCCTAGCGTCGCGGTGGTTACAAAACGCGACTGTGGAAGTGTTGGGGGAGTCGCTAAACTGTTGCACACCTCTCACTCCGGTTTTCCCTGTTATGTCTCAAGAGCTCTCCGCCGACTATATCCGGCAAGTACTGCAAGGCATCAGCGTGCCGCCGCAGCCGCAGATCATGGTGGATTTGCAGATGGAACAGGTGATGCCCGATCCGGATCTACGCGCCATCGCCAAGCTGATTAGCCAGGACCCGGGGTTATCTGGCGCGCTGCTAAAGCTGGTGAACTCGCCGTTCTTCGGCCTGGCCAACCGCATCGCCTCGATCCAGCAGGCGGTCAACTTGTTGGGCTGCAACACGGTGATCAACCTGATCAATGCGCAGTCGATTCGCGGCGAACTGACAGATGAGGCCATCGTCACCCTCAACCGCTTTTGGGACACCGCTCAGGATGTGGCCGTGACCTGTCTGAGTCTGGCCAAGCGCATCGGTTATCACTCGCCGGATGAGGCCTACGCTCTGGGCCTGTTTCACAATTGCGGCATCCCGCTGATGCTCAAGCGGTTCCCTCATTACATGAGCGTGCTGGAAGAAGCCTATGCCAGTGCCACCGATGAGCGTCGGGTGGTGGATACCGAAAACCGTCTGCTGAATACCAACCATGCAGTGGTTGGCTACTTCACCGCCAAGTCGTGGAACCTGCCGCTGCACCTGTGCGAAGCGATTGCCAGCCACCACAACGCGCTGGCGATTTTTAGCGAAGACGCCAGCCGCGATGCGCCGCTGAAAACCCTGCTGGCGATTTTGAAGATGGCGGAGCACATCTGTGCCAGCCATCGGGTGCTTGGCAATCAGGCTGAGGACCATGAATGGCAAAGCATTGAGCAGCTGGTGCTGGAGTATGTCGGGCTGTCGGAGTATGACTTCGAGAACCTGCGCGAGAGCATTCGCGACCTCGGCGCGCGCTAGCCTGTGGCGTCGTTTTCGGGGCATTCCTGATAAGGTAGGTGCCCGCTCCAATTGCTCAGCTGATGACTCGCTATGCCAGAACTTCCAGAAGTAGAAACCACCCGCCGCGGCATTGCGCCCTACCTTGAAGGTCAGCGCGTTAGCCGGGTGATCGTGCGCGAGCGCCGGCTGCGCTGGCCGATCCCCGAGGACCTGGATATCCAGCTGTCCGGGCAGCGTATCGAATGCGTCGAGCGGCGCGCCAAGTACCTGCTTATCAAGGCCGAAACCGGCAGCCTGATAAGCCATCTGGGCATGTCTGGCAGCCTGCGCCTGGTCGAGTGCGGCCTGCCGGCGGCCAAGCATGAGCATGTGGATATCGAGCTGGAGTCTGGCCTGGCCTTACGCTACACCGACCCTCGGCGTTTCGGTGCACTGCTCTGGAGTGCCGACCCATTGAGCCATGTGCTGTTGAGCAAGCTCGGGCCAGAGCCCTTGACCGAGTTGTTTGATGGCGAGCGGTTGTTTCAGCAGTCGCGTGGCCGGGCCATGGCGGTTAAGCCCTTTATCATGGACAACGCGGTGGTGGTCGGCGTGGGTAATATCTATGCCTCGGAGGCGCTGTTTGCGGCGGGCATCGATCCGCGTCGCGAAGCCGGCTCCGTGTCGCGGGCGCGCTACCTAAAGTTGGCGGTTGAAATAAAACGCATCCTCGCTCACGCCATTGAGCGCGGCGGCACCACCCTGCGCGACTTCGTTGGCGGCGATGGTCAGCCGGGGTATTTCCAGCAAGAACTGTTTGTGTATGGCCGTGGCGGTGAGTTCTGCAAGCACTGCGGCAGTACCCTGCGCGAGGTTAAGCTGGGCCAGCGCGCTAGCGTGTATTGCCCGCGCTGCCAACGCTAAAGTATTTGCTGCGCGTTGAGATTTTACTGCTCGGCCGCAACTGGCAGGCGCTGAGCGCATAACAATAAGAAAGACCGAGGTACTGATGTCCGGTAACTATCTGCCCCGCAACCGGCTGGCCGAATGGGTGGGCCGCGTGGCGCTGAAATTGATGGGTTGGCGTATCGAAGGCCAACTGCCGAAACTCGACAAGTTTGTCGTCATCGGCGCGCACCACACCTCCAACTGGGACTTCGTGATTTTTATCGCAGTGAAATTTGTGCTGCGCCTGAATGCCCGCTGGTTCGGTAAGCACACGATTTTCCGCTGGCCCTTTGGCGCGCTGATGCGTGCGTGGGGTGGTATTGCTATCCGTCGTGAGCGCCAGGGCAATACCGTCGAGCAGGCGATACAGGCCTTTAGCGAACATGAGCATTTTATGTTGGTGCTCTCGCCTGAAGGCACACGCAAGAAGGTTGAGCGCTGGAAAATGGGCTTCTATCACATTGCCCTGGGAGCCGGCGTGCCGATCGTGCTGGGTGCGCTGGACTATCAGAATCGGCGTGTGTTTATCGGGCCGACGTTTATGCCGACGGGTGACGAAACTGCTGATCTTAATGCGATCCTGGCGTTTTACCGGCCCTTTATCCCGAAAAAACCTGAATATGCCTTTTATGGGGATTGACGGGCGTCACGCTGACAATTACCAATGCGCTGTTATAGTTAGTCTCACTGCCTCCTAAACACTGAAGGATCGCCCCATGAAACTGTTCCGCTCAACCGCTGCTGCTCTGGCGCTGACCACTGGCCTGCTGGCGCTGCCAGCCCATGCTGAGGCAGCGCAGCAGAATACCAGCGGGGACCCCCTCTATACGGCTAACGCACCTGGGGCATTTTCGATGCTGGGTGATCTGCTGATTGCTCGACCACTGCTGATCGGTGCTACCGCTATTGGTGCTGTAGCCTTTGTTGTTAGTCTGCCGTTTACTGCCTTGGGCGGTAATATTGATGAAAGTGCCGAGGCTCTTGTGCTTGAGCCTGGAAGGGAGGCTTTTGCTCGGTGTCTTGGGTGTACCAGCTCTGCCGATAGCTCACATTAACCGCCCTGTAAATAATCAAAAAGGCCGCTCATGTTGAGCGGCCTTTTTGATTATTTAGACATACGGGTGATTATTGACCTTTAACGACAGTGCAATAACGCGCATAGAGGAACAGAACGTTTGTGCTGTAACCATCAACACTACTAACAGTTGTGACCCCACCGGCACGTTTAGCTGCTTCAATTGAAGCTTCGCCAGTAGCCACCAAGCCTAGTATGTTGCTTGCGCAGCTTTTACCTACTCTGCTGGCATCAGTTGCATTTGTAGCTGAAACTGGAGCACTTACATCGGTAAACAGTGCTGAGCCAACCGGGGATGAGACAACAGCGCAGCCGTTTAGCGCTAGAACCCCGAAAGCTAAGAAAAGAGCTTTAATTTTCATGTTTTGTCCTTGCATGTTATTAAAATAAAGAGCGATCTCCTGATCGCCGTTGGCAATATTATCACGCTCAAAAAATCAGCGACTATTTATACTCGTGCGCTAGCCTATTTTGATGCGTGTCCCACACACGTACCGTCTGTGAAACGTTTGGTTTAATGCTGTCTCTATATTTTTGAGGTGGATATATGCGTTTTTTAAATATGGTGAATATTTTTAATAGCCTTGACCACGCCTGGCTACCGATTCGGGCTGGCGGCCAGGTGTGATTTAAGTGAACGCCAGCAGTAAGCGAATTACTGCGGTGCGGCTGGTTTGACTACCGCCGTGCCGATACCTCTCGGGTCACTGGCCGCCTCAATCTTTCCGCCTTGTTTGTCCCAGAACAGCACCTGCTGATTCCCGTACTGCCGCCCTGTCGATTTCAATTGATGCCCCAGTGCGTTTAGCGCCGCGCGTTGTGCTGCGCTGAATGTGTTTGGCTCGTGCTCGATCAGGTCCGGACGGAACTGATGGTGGTAGCGCGCGACACTGGGCCAGCGTTCGATAGGTTGTTGATCCAGGTACTCGAGAATCGCCAGTAGCACCATGCTGGGAATCCGGCTGCCGCCGGGCGTGCCGAAGCTGGCGAAGTCCTCAGGGCTTTCGATAAAGCTCGGGCTCATGCTCGACAGGGGCCGTTTACCGGCGGCAATGCTGTTGGCCTGGCTGCCACTCAGGCCGTAGGCGTTACTGCCTTGTATGTCGGCGGCAAAGTCATCCATTTCGTTGTTCAGCAATACGCCGGTGCCGGGCACGGTGAAGGCGGCGCCGAAGGGCAGGTTGACCGACAGTGTGGCGGCCACTGCATTGCCTTCGGTGTCGAGCACCGTGAAATGAGTAGTGTGATCGCCTTCTTTCCAGGGGCTGCTCGGTGGCAGGCTGTCGCTTGGTGTGGCGTGTTGCGGGTCGATGCTGCTGGCCAGTTGCTTTAGGTAGTCAGGCGCAAGCAGTTGGGCGGCTGGGTTGTTCACAAAGTCGGGGTCGCCGAGTAGACCGCGGTCGCGGTAAGCACGGCGCAGTGTCTCGACCACGAGGTGGGTGCGCTGTACGGCATCACCCTGCTGCCAGGGCAGTTGCTGCAGCATCAGCAGGCTTTGCCCCAAGGCAATGCCGCCCGCTGACGGTGGCGGTGCGCTGATCAGCTCGCGGCCGTGATCAAGCTGGACGCGCAACGGCTTGCGCTCAACGATGCGATAGTCGGCCAAGTCGTTGAGCGACCAGATACCACCTGCCGCCTGTACCGCCTGGACGAGTGTTTCGGCGACCTTGCCGCCGTAAAAGCCTTGATGACCCTGAGCGGCCAGTTGCTCCAGTGTCAGGGCCAGTTCGGGTTGACGCAGTAAGTTGAATTCTTGCGGTATGTCGCCTTTTTCGAGGAACAGTCGTGCGGTTTCTGCATCATTGCGCATGGCTTCAAGCCGCCAGCCTGCGCGCTCGCGGTAAACCCGGTCGATGCTGACGCCGCTGCGGGCCAGGCGAATAGCCGGGGCCAGCGAGTCACGCAGCGGTAGGCGGCCGAAACGCTCTGCCAGTTGCACCAGCGCCGCCGGCAAGCCTGGAATGGCAGCCGCCAGTGCGCCGTTCAGAGACAGCTGTTTCTGGACTTCGCCATCGACTTTATAGAGGTCGGCGTGGGCCGCCAGTGGCGCACGCTCGCGGGCATCGAGAAAGCGATAGGTGGGCGATTCGCCGGCTTCGCGCAGTAAAAAGAAGCCGCCGCCGCCGAGTCCGGAACCGTAAGGCTCGACTACCGCGAGAGCGGCGCTGATCGCGACGGCCGCATCGAAGGCATTGCCGCCCAGTGCCAGGGTTTCCTGGCCCGCGACGGTGGCGGCAGGGTGCGCCGTGGCAACCGCAATGCGTTCGGGCAGGGCGGCGGCATGCAGTTCAAGGGCACAGAGTAGGGCAAGCGCACCGAACAGGGCACGCCAGGGAAGATGGCCGCGGATCAGGCGGCCGGTGCTCATGCTTTACCGGTAATGATCAGGTACTTCTGCATCAAATCATCCTTGCTCTCGACATTGTTCTCATCGAGCGGGATGCAATCGACCGGACAGACCTGCTGGCATTGCGGCTCATCGTAATGGCCGACGCATTCCGTACACAGGTTGGGGTCGATCTCGTAGATTTCTTCGCCCTGGGAAATTGCTGCGTTAGGGCACTCGGGTTCGCAGACGTCGCAGTTGATGCAGTCGTCGGTGATGATCAGTGACATGTGTAACCACTCCCGCTGCAAACCGATGGCGCAGCCTAGATGTGTACAGAAAGACGTTGGCGCAAATTGTGCCGCATCGGGGCCACGCATGCACGTGGCCATGCGGTAATGACTCAGCGCTTGAAACGTTCGGTCAGCGCGGCGGCCACGGCTGGGTGTACGAAGTTGGAGATATCACCACCCAGGGCGGCGATCTCACGCACCAGTGTTGAGGAGATAAACGAGTACTTTTCCGACGGCGTTAGGAACAGGCTTTCCACGTCAGGGGCCAGTTGACGGTTCATATTGGCCAGTTGGAACTCGTATTCGAAGTCGGACACCGCCCGCAGGCCGCGCAGAAATACATTCGCACCCTGTTCCTTGGCGAAATGCGCCAGCAGGGTGGAAAAGCCGACTACTTCAACGTTGGGCAGGTGTTGGGTGACTTCCCGGGCCAGTTCGACGCGTTGTTCCAGGCTGAACAGCGGGTTCTTCTTCGGGCTGGCGGCGACTGCAATGATCACGCTGTCGAACAGCCGTGCCGCGCGCTCGACCAAGTCGCCGTGCCCCTTGGTGATGGGGTCGAAGGTGCCTGGGTATAACACTCGATTCATCGTGACGTCCTGGCGGGTTCGTTGGGGAGACGGATGGTAGCGCAGCGCTTCACCGTGGCCAAGTCGGGCACGGCGGATCTCCGTGATTCACGGGCGCAGAATGGCCCGTGAATACCCTGTCATCAGGCGTGCTTGAGACGTTCGGCGAGTTTTGTCGCGAGTTTGGCGGTCAGGCCGTAGATCGACAGCTGCGGGTTGGCGCCGATACTGGTGGGGAACAACGAGCCGTCATGGATCGACAGGTTACTCAGTTGGTGATGGCGGCCAAGGCTGTCAGTCACTGCATGCTGTGGGTCTTCGCCCATGGCGCAGCCACCCATGACGTGGGCGCTGCCCAGGCGCGTGCGATACAGCTCCAGGCTGAAGCTGTCGATCAGGCGTTTCGCCTCCGCCAGGGTGTTCACGTAACCGGCATCGGCGTGCAGCGGCAGTACGGATTTGGCACCAGCGGCAAACTGAATTTCGGCCATGGTATGGAAGGCGCGGCGTATGCCGTCCCAGGTGTAATCGGTCATCTGGTAGTCGAGCACCGGGCTACCGTCGCCGCGCAGTTCAACTTTGCCTTCGGCGCTGTCTGGGTGAAAACCATCGCGCATCAACGCCAGCATCACGTTGGTATTGGGCAACTGCTCCATACGCATGGCGTTGTCTATGCCAAAACGCCCGAGCATCGTGGCGGTGATGGCGGGTTGCAGCGGCGGCACTTCGAGCTTGTAGGAGAGGCGCCCTGCTGCGCCGTCATCCCACTGGAAGTGGTCGGAGTAGATTGATTGTGGCGCGCCATAGAACGGATTGATCACCTGCTCGAACAGCGCGGCCGAGAAGTTCACCAGGTGCAGATAGGTGCGTTTGCCGGTGCGCTGATGGGGATCTGGGGCACCGGAGCGCATGAGGATGCCCGGCGTGTTGATGCCACCGCCCGCTAGCACGTAGTGCTTGGCCTTAACGGTAATGCGGCGACCGTTGGGCGTGACACTGCGTTCGTCCATGCCCAGGCACTCAATCCCCGTGACCGTGTCGCCATCCAGTAGCAAGCGCTCGGCGCGCGCTAGATAGAGCAGTTCGCCGCCCTTTTCCAGGGTCGCTGGAATGGTGGTGACCAGCATCGACTGTTTGGCGTTGGTCGGGCAGCCCAGGCCGCAATAGCCGAGGTTCCAGCAGCCGCGCACGTTGCGCGGAATTACCTGCCAGTCGTAGCCGAGTTTGCTGCAGCCGGTGCGAATCACCTCGTTATTGGCATTCGGCGGCACGGCCCAGGGGGCGACACCGAGGCGTTGTTCCATCTGCGCAAACCAGGGCGCCATGTCTTCGGCGCTGTGGCCTTGGACACCATGCTCCTTGGCCCAGTGTTCCAGGGTCGGCGTGGGCGTGCGAAAACTTGAGGTCCAGTTGATCAGGGTGGTGCCGCCAACTGCACGGCCTTGCATGATGGTGATCGCGCCATCCTTGCTCATGCGCCCGATGCCTTCCTGATACAGCTCAGCATAGGCCTTGTCTTCGAGCATCTTGAAGTCATCGCTGGTTTTCAGCGGGCCTTCTTCAATCAGCAGCACCTTGAAGCCTGCCGCGCTGAGGATTTCAGCCGTGGTGCCGCCGCCCGCACCGCTGCCGACGATGGCGACGTCCGCTTCGAGGGTCAGGTCGCTGTCTAGCTGCGAACCGTTGTAGGTCTTCCAGCCACGGGCCAGGCCTTCTTTGAAACTATCAGGTACGGGCATTTGAGGTGCTCTCAGGCGAATTCTTATTAGCGTCCAGTGGTTCCGCTCATTGACGATCTCGCTGCATAGTCGACGCGCAGCCAGCCGTCAGACTGCAGGTGGGCCGGGGTAGCCGCAGTGCGCCCACGACTCGGCGCGGCTGTACCAACTCATCATGACTAACTGCAACAGCGAAGCGTGGCCCATTTTCAGCAGCGCTAACGAGCTGTTTTGCCAGCGCTCAAGAAACGCCTGTATATCGACGGCCGAGGCGTTCTGCCAACTGCCCCAAACCCCGGTCAGTGGGCCGCGGGTGATGGGCAGGGCCAGCACATCGAACAGCTGCACGGTCAGCTTGAGCAGCTCGGGCGATAGGTGATTGAGGCTGTAATCGAGGTTCTTCAAGGTGCCGCTGATGACCTGCGGCATCTGCGCCGGGGTCACCGCGCCCGCGAGCATCACCGGGATCAGTGCCTGCAGGAAGGGCAGGTCGGTTTCGCGCAGCACCGCAAAACCGGCTTTCGGTGTGCTGGCCGAGCAGCCGCTGAGTGTGGCGGTCAGGCCGGCGGTGCCGAGCAGGGCGGTGCCCAATAGGCCGACCTTGAGCAGGCTGCGGCGGGACAGGTTAGGTGCTTCAAGCGTGCGGGTGGTGTGCATTTTATTGTTATCACCGAATCAGGCTGTGGGCGGGCGCAGGGCGACTGAGCCCGCCCGGATCAGGTCAGCGTACGAACAGCTTGTAGATCAGTTTTTGCAGGGCTTTGCCATAGGGCGGGTAAATCGTTTTGGCGGCGTTAAAGCGCTGCTTGATAAACACACCCTTGGCCTTGCTGAAGGTCAGAAAACCTTCATGGCCGTGGTAATGGCCCATGCCGGAAGGGCCGACACCGCCGAATGGCATGTCGTCTTGGGCCACATGCAGCAGGGTGTCGTTGATGCACACACCGCCGGAGTGGGTTTCGTGCAGGACACGCTGCTGCTCGCTCTTGTCGTAACCGAAGTAGTACAGCGCCAGTGGCCGGTCGCGCTGATTGATATAGGCAAAGGCGTCTTCCAGCTTGTCGTACGGGATGATCGGCAGTAGTGGGCCGAAGATCTCGTCCTGCATCACCTTCATCTCATCCGTCACATTCAGCAGCACGGCCTGTGGCATGCGTCGGCCCTGGGCTTCTGGGTACAGCGAGATAACGGTCGCGCCCCTACTTTCGGCGTCCTGCAGATAGCTGTTGAGGCGCTGTTGCTGGCGCTCGTTGATGATGGCGGTGTAGTCCGGGTTGTCCGCAAGCGTCGGGAAGAAGCTTTGCACCGCGTGGCGGTAAGCCTCGACAAAGCCGTCCACGCGGTCCTTCGGCACCAGCACATAATCCGGGGCCACGCAGGTTTGACCGGCGTTCATGGTCTTGCCGAAGGCGATGCGTTCGGCGGCGTCACTCAGCGGTACGTCGGCGGAGACAATGGCCGGCGACTTGCCGCCCAGCTCCAGGGTGACTGGGGTGAGGTTTTCGGCGGCGGCGCGCATCACGTGTTTGCCTATGCTAGTGGCGCCGGTGAACAGCAGGTGGTCGAACGGCAGTTTGGAGAAGGCCATGCCCACTTCCGCCTCACCCAACACCACGGTTACCAAGTCCTCTGGGAAGACCTTGGCCAGCAGGTCCTTGATCAGTTGCGAGGTGGCTGGGGTCGACTCGCTCATCTTGATCATCACCCTGTTACCGGCCGACAGCGCGCCCACCAGCGGGCCGACGGCGAGAAACAGCGGGTAGTTCCACGGCACGATCACCCCAACCACGCCCAGCGGTTGATAGATCACCTTGGCGGCTGCGGGCATAAATTGCATGCCGACGCTGCGCCGTGACGGCTTCATCCATTTTTTGATGCGCTTGGTCGCGTAGTGGATGCCATGCAGGCTGGGCATCAATTCGGCGAGCAGGGTTTCATCGGCGCTGCGGTTGCTGAAGTCCTGGCTTATGGCGTTGATCAACGCTTCCCGCTCGTTGCTGAGCAGCTCGCGCAGCGCGTTGAGCCACTGCATGCGTTGCTCCGCCGAGGGCATTGGGTTGGCGTTGTATGCCTGGCGCTGACGGGCAAAGCTGCTCTCCAGCTGGCTGATCTGCTGTTGGCTGTTGTGCAGGCTTTGTTCGAGGTAAGAGACGTCGGCGACCATCATGCTGCTCCTTGGCGTTCCGGCAATGCAGTGCATCGGATGAGTGAGGCCACTGCAGAAAAGGGATGCTGGATTTTTAGAGCAATTGCTCTAATCTGTCAAATCGCAGGATACGATCAACCGTCTGGCGCATGCCCGTCGAGTGTAAGCGCTTGCTCTGGCTCGGCGCTGGGTAGCTCTTTATGCGGTTGAACGTGTACTTTTGCCGGGCTTTGAATTGAGAACGAGCCGCTATGTCAGCCCCACTTAAAACCCGCGAACGCATCATTCAAGAGAGTCTGGCGCTGTTTAACGCTCAGGGCGAGCGCAACGTCAGCACTAACCACATCGCGGCGCACCTGGGAATTTCACCGGGCAATCTGTATTACCACTTCCGCAATAAGCAGGCGATCATCGCCGAACTGTTCGCCCTGTACGAAAGCCAGGTGGATATCTTCCTGCGTCGTCCTGAAGGTCGGGCGTTGACCGTGCAAGACAAAACCTTCTACCTGGAGGCTCTGCTCGCGGCTATGTGGCACTACCGGTTTTTGCACCGCGACCTCGAGCATTTGCTCGAAAGCGATGCGGCGTTGGCTGAGCGCTACCGGCAATTTGCCCAGCGCTGCTTGGCGCAGGCGCAGGCGATTTATCAGGGATTTGTCGAGGCCGGCATCCTGCTGATGGATGCGTCGCAAATTGAGGCGCTGACCCTCAATAGCTGGATCATCATGACGTCCTGGGTGCGCTTCCTTTGCACTACGCGCGGCAGCCCCGACGACCTCAGTGAGGACATGCTGCGCCGTGGCATCTACCAGGTGCTGGCGCTGGAAGGCGGCTACACGGCCCCGCAAGCACGCGAGGCCGTGGAGGCGTTGTACGCCAAGCTGCATGTGCCGCTTGAACAGGTGATCTGAGTTGCAGCTGGCGTAGGGGGGGGAGCCGCGTATTGCCACGATCTATTTCGATACTGCTGCCTTTGCGCGCGGTGTAACCCGCCATCGCGGTGACCGGGATGGCGCATGGTGGGTTACGCCGCGCGTAGAAAGCGTTTCGTTTGGTCATTCAGCGTTCTGCGCGGCTAACCCACCCTACAGTGGCTTGGCCGCCTGCTCGGCCAGCCACTGCGGAATGCGCCGCTCCAGGTAATAACCCGGTTTACCCAGGCTGCCTTCGACAAAACCGACATGGCCGCCGTGGGCGTGCAGTTCGAATTCGATGCTGGGCGACAGTTCGCTGGCTTCGGGCAGGCTGTGGGGGAACACGAAGGGATCGTCAGCGGCCTGGATAATCAGCGTCGGTGTCTCGATCCGGCCAAGGAAATAGCGGCTGGACGCGCGGCGGTAGTAGTCCTCGGCATCGGCGTAGCCATGCAGCGGTGCGGTAATGCGGCCGTCGAAGTCCCAGAAAGTGCGCATATTGTCCAGTGGGCCGAGCTTCTCCAGTGTGGACAGGCGATCACTCATGCCCTGGTGAGCGAACAGGCGCTGCTTGTCCTTCACGTAGGCGACCATCTCGCGCATGAAATGGCTTTGATAAACCCGAGAAAAGCCCATGCCGATGCGGTCAGCGCACTGGTCCAGGCGAAACGGCACCGAGACTGCCGCTGCGCCCTGCAACTGGCTGTCGGCGCCGGTTTCCCCCAGATACTTGAGCAGCACATTGCCGCCCAGCGAATAACCCACCGCATACAGCGGGGCCATGGGGCGCAGGGCGCGCAGGTGACGCACGGTTTCCGCCAAATCCTCACTGGCGCCGGAGTGATACCCCCGTGCCAGCAGATTGGGCTCACCCGAACAACCGCGCCAGTTCAGCGCCACGCTGGCCCAGCCCTGGGCCGCCAGTGTCTGCTGCAAGCCCAGTACGTACAGCGAATCGGATGAACCGGTCAGGCCATGCAAAACCAGCACCAGCGGGGTATTGGCTTCATGCGGGCCATGCCAGTCCAGATCGAGAAAGTCGCCATCCTCCAGCCACAGCCGTTCGCGCGTGCGCGCCAGTTTCGCCGGTTGGCGACACATCGGGTTCCACAGGGTTTGCAGGTGCGGGCCGGGCAGCCACCAGGCGGGTTTGAAGGACGTGCTCATGGTTGCGGTATCAAGAGGGTAAGCGCTCAGGCTAGGGCCTGAGGCGGTGAAACGGAAGCTAAATGCAGCGGCTGAATGGCGGAACCCGACTTAGGTTGGCCTTGCTCTTAGCGTGGTGGGTTACGCCGCGTCTGGCCCAGCGTGGCGGCAGACTGATTTGGCGCGGCTAACCCACCCTACAAAAGCCTTAAGCTGCTGCCGTTCGCTGCCACAGCGCGTAGTACACCTGTCCCGCTTTTTGCTCGCGGTGCAGGCGCCAGTTGCCGGGCATGCCGAGGCTGGAGGGTGAGTTCTCGCTTTCGGTATAAACCCAGGCATCGGCGGCCAGCCAGCCGTTGTTTTCTAAGGACTGGCAGGCTGGGAGCAGCAGGCTCTGGTTGAACGGCGGGTCGAGAAACACCAGATCGAACGGCGTTGCTGCCGGATTCTGCAGGTAGAGCAGGGCGTCAGTCTGCTGCAGCTGGCCGTTGTCGCAGTTCAGCGTTTGCAGGTGCCCGCGCAGGCTGTTGATGGCGGCTGGATTGAGGTCCAAGGCCAGGGCGCTGCCGGCACCGCGCGACAGGGCTTCAAGAAACAGTGCGCCGCTGCCGGCGAACAGGTCGAGCACCTTGGCCCCTTCAACGTAAGGTGCCAGCCAGTTGAACAGGGTCTCGCGCACACGGTTCGGTGTTGGCCGCAGCCCGGCAGCCATGGGGAAGTTGAACTGGCGCGAGCGCCATTGCCCGCCGATGATCCGCAGCTGGCCATCGCCACTATGGGCGGGGTTGGCTTTCGGCGGTTTGGGTCGCTTGCTCATTAATGCTCCGGTACTGCAGAGGGTTGCTCGGCGGGGGTGTCGGTGGGCGGTGGCAGTTCTTTCTGCGCCACGGTCGGGCCAGCAGTGACGATCACCAGGGCTTCTGGGTCGAGGTGTCTGGCCATGGCCGCTTTGACCAGCGCCACGTCGAGCGCCTGCACGTCGCGCATAAAGTCTTCCAGGTAGCTCAGCGGCAGGTCGTAGAAGCCCATCGAACCCAGCTGGCCGACGATGGCGGCGTTACTGGCGGTGGACAGCGGGAAGCTGCCGGCCAGCTCGCGCTTAGCGTTGTTCAGCTCGTCAGCGGTCGGGCCATTGGCGATAAAGTCGGCCAACATACTTTTGACCAGTTGCAGAGTGCCATCGCTGAGTTCGGCGCGGGTCTGCAGGTTGATCATAAATGGGCCGCGCGCCTGCATGGCGCTGAAGCCTGAGTAGACACCGTAGGTCAGGCCGCGTTTTTCGCGGACTTCGGTCATCAGGCGCGTGCCGAAACCACCGCCGCCGAATACCTGGTTGCCCAGGTACAGCGCGGCATAGTCCGGGTCGCGGCGGTCAATGCCGAGCTGGGCGATCATCAGGTGAGTTTGGTTCGAGGGGAACTCGATGTGCTGCAGGCCGGCCTTGGGTTCTTGCGGTTGGGCGATGCGTGGCAGCGCCGGGCCTTTTGGCAGGGCGGCGGACACCGCATTGGCTAGAGCTTCGGCATCACTGCGCGAGAGGTCACCAACCAGCGCGATGATCGCGTTATTGGCGGTGTAGGCTTTGGCGTGGAAGGCTTGCAGCTGTTCACGGCTGATCGCCGGAATCGACTCGGCATTGCCGTCGCTGGGATGCGCGTAAGGATGCGTGCCGTACAGCCGCTCGAACAGTGCCAGGCTGGCGAGTTTGCCTGGGTTCTGCTTCTGGTATTCGAAGCCAGCCAGTAGCTGGTTCTTGATCCGCGCCAGCGAGTCTTCGGGGAAGGTCGGCTGGCCGATGACCTGGTTGAACAGCTGCATGGCCGGTTCGCGTTTGTCCGCAGCGCTGAGGCTGCGCAAGCTGGTAATGGCCATGTCGCGGTAAGCGCCGTTGCCAAAGTTGGCGCCGAGGTTTTCGAAGCCGGCGGCAATCGCGCCAACATCCTTACCCGGTACGCCTTCGTTGAGCATGGCATTGGTCAGCATGGCCAGGCCGGCGATGCCGTCGTCATGGCTGCTGCCGGCGGCAAAGGTCAGTTGCAGGTCGAACATCGGCAGCTCGCGGGCTTCAACGAATAGCACCTTGGCGCCTTCGGCGGTTTGCCAGGTCTGAATATTCAGGTCGCGGCGACTTGGCGCCTGGTCACCCAGCGCACCCAGGGACTCAATGCTGTCCGACTCGACGGCCGCAGCGGGTGTTGGGCTGCTATCCGGGCGGTTGATCACCAGGGCCAGCAGCGCCAGCAATATCAGTAGCGCCAGGCCGAGCAGGCCGTAACGTAGGCCGTTGCGCTCACTCATTGCCCTTCTCCTCAGGTAGAACATGGGCGACGCTCAGGCGGTCGCGGGTAAAGAAGGTGCTGGCGGCTTGTTGGATGTCGGCCGGGGTGACGGCTTCCAGTTCAGCCAGCTCCTGATCGATCAGCTTCCACGACAGGCCAACGGTTTCCAGTTGGCCGATGGCGGTGGCCTGGCTGGTGATCGAATCACGCTCGTAGACCAGGCCGGCAATCACTTGTGCACGCACACGGGCCAGTTCCTCGGCGCTCGGCGGGGTGTTCTGCAAGTCCTCTAGTTCACGCCACAAACCGGCCTCCACTTGCTCTAGGGTTTTGCCAGTCTGCACGTTAGGCGTGGCGGAGAGGATGAACAGGCTGTCGCCACGGGAGAAGCCGTCGTACCAGGCCGACGCACCGGATACCAGTTCCTCGCCGCGCTCCAGGCGGGTCGGTAGGCGGGCGCTATAGCCGCCATCGAGCAGGGCAGCGGCCAGGCGCAGGGCGTGCACCTGACGCGGTTGTTCGGCGGTGGCCAGGCCGGGCACGTTGAAGCCCATCATCAGGCTCGGCAGTTGAGTTTTCAGGTGCAGGGTAATGCGCCGCTCACCCGGTGCGGCCAGTTCACGCGGGGCTTTGGCGGTGGGCACGCTGCGCTTGGGAATGGCGCCGAAATAACGTTCGGCGAGGGTCTTCACTTCGCTGGCACTGACGTCGCCGACCACCACCAGAGTGGCGTTGTTCGGCGCGTACCAGGCTTCGTACCAGGCGCGCAGCTCCTCGACGGTCATGCGCTCGAGGTCGGCCATCCAGCCGATGGTCGGCGTGTGATAACCGCTGGCGGGGTAGGCCATGGCCTTGAAGCGCTCGTAGGCCAGGCTCGACGGCTTGTCGTCGGTGCGCAGGCGGCGCTCTTCCTTGATGACCTCGATTTCTTTAGCGAACTCGTCGGCCGGCAGCTTGAGGCTGGCCAGGCGATCAGCTTCTAGTTCCAGGGCGACGGCCAGGCGATCACGCGCCAGCACTTGGTAATAGGCGGTGTAATCGTCGCTGGTAAAGGCGTTTTCCTCGGCGCCCAGCTCGCGCAGGATGCGTGACGCTTCGCCGGGGCCAAGCTTGCGGCTGCCCTTGAACATCATGTGTTCGAGGGCATGGGACAGGCCGGTCTGGCCGGGCGTCTCGTAGCTGGAGCCAACCTTATACCAAAGCTGGGAGACCACCACGGGCGCGCGGTGGTCCTCGCGCACGATGACTTTAAGGCCATTGTCCAGGCTGAATTCGTGAGTCGGCTGCGGCGCGGCGGCAAAGGCCAGCAGCGGTGTGCAGAGCACGCCCAGCAATAAAGCGGCAGTGCGTTGGGCAATTATTGACATAGATTCTCGACCTGTCGGACGGGCCCGCTTGGTCTTAGCGTCGGCGGGCGCGGAGGTGCTAGGATACGCATCCGTTTTACTGACGACCACGCCTACTAAGGCATCTGATTGTTACTGCGTACACTCTTCAGCTTTTAATGCTGCGTGAGTAATGCCTTCAGAGCCTGTTGCTGCGCGCGTCGCTCCTTTGAGATAGCCGTCCTCCATGTTTGGTTCCAACGACGACAAGAAGACCCCCGCTCCTTCTGGCGACAAGCCTGCGGAGAAGAAAGACCTGTTCGGCTGGCTGCGTAAAAAGCCGCAAGCGCCGGCCAGCCCTGCGCCGCAACCCGCGCCTGTTAGCGAACAACCGGCTACCCCGGTTGCTCCAGAGGTTGCCGCCCCTGCACCGTTTGAGCCCGTCAACGATGCGCCGGTGCCCGCTGAAAAACCACTCGACACGCCTGTGGCTGAGCCGCAGCCTGCTCCGGTTGCTCCGGTTGCTCCGGTTGCTCCGGTTGCTCCGGTTGCTCCGGTTGCTCCGGTTGCTCCGGTTGAGCAGGCCGCGCCTGCCGTAGCTGCACAGCCTGAAGCCAGCGAAGCGAACCCGTTGCCACGGCCGTCACGGTTCCGCATCAATGCCGGCAGCGAAGTGCTGCATGCCCATGTTGAGCAGCCGGTGGTGGTGGAGCCGGTCGTTGAGCCGCCAGCCCCGGTTCAGGCGCCGGTGGTTGAGCCGGTCAAGGTCGAGGTGGCGGCCAAGAGCACTGAAGAAAATCGTGCCGGCTTTCTTGAGCGCCTCAAACAAGGCTTGTCGAAAACCAGCGCCAGCCTTGGCGAAGGCATGGCCAGCCTGTTCCTTGGCAAGAAAGTCATCGACGATGATCTGCTGGAAGACATCGAAACCCGCCTGCTAACCGCCGACGTGGGCGTCGAGGCCACCACCGCTATTGTGCAGAACCTCACCAAGCGCGTGGCGCGCAAGGAGCTGGCCGACAGTGGCGCGCTCTATAAAGCCTTGCAGGAAGAATTGACCACGCTGCTCAAGCCGGTCGAGCAACCGCTGAAAATCGACAGCAGCAAGCAGCCCTACGTGATTCTGGTGGTCGGCGTGAATGGTGCGGGCAAGACCACCACCATCGGCAAACTGGCGAAAAAACTCCAGCAGGATGGCAAGAAAGTCATGCTGGCCGCCGGTGACACCTTCCGCGCGGCGGCTGTCGAGCAGCTGCAGGTGTGGGGCGAGCGCAACCAGATCGCGGTGATCGCTCAGCACACCGGCGCTGACTCTGCCTCGGTGATCTTCGATGCGGTGCAAGCGGCGAAATCGCGCGGGATGGATGTGCTGATCGCCGATACCGCTGGCCGTCTGCACACCAAAGACAACCTGATGGAAGAGTTGAAGAAGGTACGTCGGGTGATCGGCAAGCTGGATGACACCGCGCCGCACGAGGTGTTGCTCGTGCTGGATGCTGGCACCGGGCAGAACGCGATCAATCAGGCCAAGCAGTTTAACCAGACCGTCAGCCTCACCGGCCTGGCCCTGACCAAGCTGGACGGCACCGCTAAAGGCGGAGTGATTTTCGCCCTGGCCAAGCAGTTCGCCCTGCCGATTCGCTATATCGGCGTCGGCGAGGGCATCGACGACCTGCGTACCTTCGAGGCCGAAGCCTTCGTTCAGGCGCTGTTCGCGGAGAAATAGGATGATCAAATTCGAGCAGGTCGGTAAACGCTACCCCAACGGCCACGTCGGGCTGCACGAACTGAGTTTCCATGTGCGCCGTGGCGAGTTTCTGTTCGTCACCGGCCACTCCGGCGCGGGTAAAAGTACTTTGCTGCGCTTGTTGTTGGCGATGGAACGGCCGAGTAGCGGCAAATTGCTGCTGGCCGGGCAGGATTTGTCGCATATCACCAATGCGCAGATTCCCTTTCTGCGCCGGCAAATCGGCGTGGTGTTTCAGAATCACCAATTGCTCTTCGACCGCAGCGTGTTCGACAACGTCGCTCTGCCCTTGCAGATTCTTGGGCTGTCCAAGGACGAAATCGGCAGCCGTGTGCGCACCGCCTTGGAGCGCGTATCGCTGGCCGACAAAGCCGAGCAATTCCCCGGCGACCTGTCCACCGGTCAGCAGCAGCGTGTCGGTATTGCTCGCGCTGTGGTGCACCGTCCGGCCTTGTTGTTGGCGGACGAGCCCACCGGCAACCTTGACCCGCGTCTAGCCGCCGAGATCATGGGCGTGTTTGAAGACATCAACCGCCTGGGCACCACGGTGCTGATTGCCAGTCACGATTTGGCGCTGATCGCCCGCATGCGCCACCGTATGTTGACCCTGCAGCGTGGCCGCTTGATCGGTGACGGGGAGGCGGCATGAGCGCCACCCGTATGCCACCGCCGCAACCGGCGCAGCGCGTTGGTGCTGCGGCGAAAAAAACCGAGCCGCCAACCCCGGATGACGGTCCAAGCTTTTCCCATCAGTTGCATGCCTGGTTGGAAAGCCACCGCGCCAGCCTGGTCGACAGCCTGCGCCGGCTGGGCAAACAACCCATTGGCAGCTTCTTCACCTGCCTGGTGATGGCGGTGGCGCTGAGTCTGCCCATGGGGCTGGCCTTGCTGCTGGATAATGTCGAGCGCCTCGGTGTGTCTTGGCAGCGTGCGGCGCAGATTTCCCTGTTTTTACAGATCGATGCCACTGAGTCTCAGGGGCAGGCACTGCGCGAGCAAATCGCCGAGATGGATGATGTGGCCGAAGCGGAATGGATCAGCCGTGAGCAGGCGTTGGCCGAGTTTCAGCAGCAGTCGGGGTTGGGCGAGGCGCTGAAAGAACTGCCGGATAACCCGCTGCCGGGCGTGATTGTGGTCACCCCGCAGGAAGTCGATAAAATTGCCCTGGAAGCCTTGCGCTTGCGCCTGGCCGAGTTGCCGCGGGTGCAGCAGGCGCAGTTGGATCTACTTTGGGTCGAGCGCCTGAGCGCGATGCTCAAGCTGGGCGAGCGTTTTGTCTTCGGTCTGACGCTGCTGCTGGTGATGGCGCTGCTGCTGGTGATCGGCAACACCATTCGTCTGCATATCGAAAACCGCCGCACCGAGATCGAAGTGATCAAGCTGGTCGGCGGTACCGACAGCTATGTGCGCCGGCCCTTTCTTTATATGGGCACACTCTACGGTTTAGGCGCTGGGCTGCTGGCTTGGTTGCTACTGGCCTATGGCCTGGGCTGGCTGAATGACGCCGTGGTGCGCCTGGCGGGTTTGTACGGCAGCGACTTCGCCCTCGATGGCGTGCCGATGGCCGATGGTCTATCCCTGCTGCTCGGCGCGGTGCTGTTGGGCTATATTGGCGCTTGGCTGGCCGTAGCAAGGCACTTGAACGAGCTTGCCCCAAGGTAGTAAGTTATTGTTTTGCTTGATATTGACTATGTGTAAGGGAACTTGTAGATAGGCACAACGTCTTATTGAGCAGTGCTAGACTGCCACACGATTTCGTAAGTAGGAGGATCCAAATGTCCACTTCCATGCAACCTGTTCATGCTTTGGTTCCGGGTGCCAACCTGGAAGCTTACGTGCATGCGGTAAACGGCATCCCGCTGTTGACCCCCGAGCAGGAGCGTGAGCTGGCGGAAAATCTCTTCTACAGACAAGACCTTGAAGCCGCCCGGCAAATGGTCTTGGCGCACCTGCGCTTTGTGGTGCACATCGCCCGTAGCTACTCCGGTTACGGCTTGGCCCAGGCTGACCTGATTCAGGAAGGCAATGTTGGCCTGATGAAGGCGGTCAAGCGCTTCAACCCTGAAATGGGTGTGCGCCTGGTGTCGTTCGCCGTGCACTGGATCCGCGCCGAGATTCACGAGTTCATCCTGCGCAACTGGCGCATCGTTAAGGTGGCCACCACCAAGGCGCAGCGTAAGCTGTTCTTCAACCTGCGCAGCCAGAAGAAGCGTTTGGCCTGGCTTAACAACGATGAAGTGCACGCCGTGGCCGAAAGCCTAGGTGTTGAGCCGCGCGAAGTACGCGAGATGGAAAGCCGCCTGACGGGGCATGACATGGCCTTTGACCCAGCTGCCGAGGCGGACGACGAAAGCGCGTTCAAGTCGCCGGCCAATTACCTGGAAGACCATCGCTACGACCCGGCGCGTCAGCTGGAGGATTCCGACTGGACCGACAGCTCTAGTGCCAACCTGCACGAAGCGTTGGAAGGCTTGGACGAGCGCAGCCGTGACATCCTTTACCAGCGCTGGCTGGCCGAAGAAAAAGCCACGCTGCATGACTTGGCAGCCAAGTACAACGTGTCGGCCGAGCGCATTCGTCAGCTGGAAAAAAACGCGATGAACAAACTCAAGGGTTCGATCGCCGCGTAAATCGCGCTACTGTCAAAAGCCGCACCTAGGTGCGGCTTTTTTATGGCCGAGCATCACTGGCGGCCACCCTTCGGACCGTCGCTGCGCGACGTTAAAAATCGTTTTTGGCGATTTTTATGGTCAAGGAAAATTCGATGAAATTACCGCCCATACGCCCGCAGCACTGGCTGATCTTTGCCGTGGTTGCTGCCCTGTTCTTTGCCTGGGGAGCCTGGTTGATGCGTCCGCAGCCGGCCGCGCAACCTTTGCCCTGGCTGGCGCAATGGCAAGCTGAGGTGCTGACGCCCCTGGCCGATGATCGGCTGAGCGTGGTGCGCCTGCGTGATGCCCTGGAGGGCGAGCTGTGGCTGCAGCCCAACCTGAATGGTGCGCGCCTGCTTTATCGTGGTGAATTGCAGGACGGCAATGAAACGTGGTCGCTGGAGGCGGAGGTGGGGCTGGAGGCCGCTGAGCGCGAGAGCTTGCTGGCGGCCGCGGGGCTAAAACCGACGGATAAGGCGCAGCCACTGGGCAGTCAGCTGCTGGTGTCCTTGGCGAACCGGCCGATTATTGCGCTGACTCTGTTGCCGCCTGCGCCGCTGGATGCGGCGCGGTTAGCGGCTAGCATCGGCCAGCCGCGCCTGACGCTGGAGCTGGCCGAGGGGCAGGCTTGGGTGTATCCCGAGTTGGGCATGACCGCGCACCTGCAGGATGGCGAGCTGTATTTTCTCTACGCCGTACCGCGCCATCTACTCAAGCAGCGCTAGTTTAGAACCCGCTGGGGAGCCACTCACGAAACCACTCGGGACGGTTTGGCTGTAAGCGATTTAGGTAATGATTGCCGCCCAGCTGGCGCATTTGTTGGCGAATCCAGCTGGCGCGGCGGCTGATGTGGGCGCTGGGTCGGCTGGCGCTCCATTCGCGCGGGTTGGGCAGTACTGCGGCGAGCAAACTGGCCTGCTGGCGTGACAGATAAGGGGCGCCGATGTTGAAGTGATGCCGCGCCGCCGCCTCTGCGCCGAATACGCCATCACCCCATTCAACGCTATTGAGGTACACCTCAAGAATCCGCTGCTTCGGCCAAAGCAGTTCGACCAGCCCGGTGAACCACACTTCAATGCCCTTGCGCAGCCAACTGCGGCCGGACCAGAGGAACAGGTTTTTCGCCACCTGTTGGCTGAGGGTGCTGGCACCTCGCAGTGAGCCGCCTTGCTGGTTGTGCGCCAAAGCGGCCTGGATGGCGGCGATGTCGAAGCCCCAGTGCTCGGCAAATTTTTGATCTTCGCCGGCGATAACCGCCATCTTCAAGTCGTCTGGCAGTTCATTCCAGGGTCGCCAGCTGCGCTGCAGGTCGATGGGCTGATCGTGGAGCCAGGATTCGACCTTGCGTTCGACCATCAGGGCAGTGCCGGGTGGTGGCACCCAGCGCAGCAATAGCACCAGCAATACCGAGGCGATCATCAACCAGAGCAGGAGTTTGAGCAGTCGGCGGAAGAGGGAGCGAACCATGCGTGCTTGGCCAGGACGAATTTGCCGGCCATTATAGCCAGCCTTGTCTTTATCGCTGGAGTGATGCATGGCGCGTCTGTGGTTATTACTGTCTGCGTGTGCCGGCTTTACCGGTGTTGCCCTGGGCGCTTTTGCTGCGCATGGTTTGAAGAGTCAGCTGACGCCGGCGTATCTCGCGGTGTTCCAGACCGGCACGCAGTATCAGTTGGTACACGCCCTGGCGCTGTTTGGCGTCGGCCTGCTGGCCTTGCTGCGCCCGTCGCGCCTGGTCAGCTGTGCGGGCAGCTTATTTGCCCTCGGTATCCTGCTGTTCTCTGGCAGCCTCTATGCGCTCACCTTGAGTGGTGTCAGTGCGCTGGGCATGGTTACCCCCTTGGGCGGCGTAGCGTTTCTCGTGGGTTGGGCGTGTCTGGGTGTCGCTGCCTGGCAACTGCCGGGGCGCAGTGAGCCCTGACCCGTAAGTCAGAAAGCGTGACGGGCAGCAGCCTTTAGCCTTGGTCAACGCCGGTGATCAGGCTAGAATGCCGCCCCTTTTCCCGTTGGGAGCGAGCCGTCATGCGTATTCTGTTAAACGGTGAACCATTCGAATTGCCCGACGGCGCAACCGTCGGCGGGTTGATCGAGCGTCTGGATCTGGCCGGCCGCCGCGTCGCGGTAGAGCTCAATCTGGATATCGTGCCGCGCAGCCAGCACCTCACCACCGCCCTAAGTGAAGGTGATCAGGTTGAAGTGGTGCATGCCATTGGTGGTGGTTGAGGCCGCTAGCCAGCTGCCTGATGACTACCCACCCACTTCAAGAGGATTACCCATGAGCCACGTTCCTAACGACAAGCCTTTCACCCTGGCGGGCCGTACCTACCAATCGCGCCTGCTGGTCGGTACCGGCAAGTACAAAGACCTCGAAGAAACCCGTCTGGCCATTGAAGCCTCGGGTGCCGAGATCGTTACCGTGGCGGTGCGCCGTACCAATATCGGGCAAAATCCGGGCGAGCCGAACCTGCTGGATGTGATCAGCCCCGAGCGCTACACCATCCTGCCGAACACCGCCGGTTGCTACGACGCCGTTGAGGCGGTGCGCACCTGCCGCCTGGCCCGCGAACTGCTCGACGGCCACAAGCTGGTCAAGCTGGAAGTGCTGGCCGACCAGAAGACCCTGTTCCCTAACGTGATCGAAACCCTCAAGGCCGCCGAAGTGCTGGTCAAGGATGGTTTCGACGTGATGGTCTACACCAGCGATGACCCGATCATTGCCCGCGAACTGGCGGCCATGGGCTGCATCGCGGTGATGCCGCTAGCCGGCTTGATTGGCACCGGTTTGGGCATCTGCAACCCGTACAACCTGCGCATCATCCTCGAAGAGGCCACGGTGCCGGTGCTGGTTGATGCTGGCGTGGGCACGGCTTCGGATGCGGCCATTGCCATGGAGCTGGGCTGCGAGGCGGTATTGATGAACAGCGCGATTGCCCATGCACAGCACCCAATTTTGATGGGCGAGGCGATGAAGCACGCCATCATCGCCGGACGTATGGCCTATCTGGCCGGACGCATGCCGAAGAAACTCTATGCCAGCGCCTCATCGCCGCTGGATGGCCTTATCAAGTAAACGCATCCTAAGAGCACAGCATGACTGATTTGCCACAACAGCCCGAGCCGGCTGCAGACACCTCCAAGCATCGCGCGATCAAAAGTTTCGTGATGCGTGCCGGGCGCATGACTGAAGGTCAGCAGCGTGGCCTTGATCAAGGCTGGCCGAAATTCGGCCTGCAACTGGAGGATGGCCTGCGCGACTTCGATCATGTGTTCGGTCGCAGTGCGCCACGCACCTTTGAGATCGGCTTTGGCATGGGCCACTCGACCCTGGAAATGGCCGCTGCTGCGCCCGAGCAGGACTTTATCGGAGTCGAGGTGCACCGCCCCGGCGTTGGTGCGCTGCTCAACGGCCTGATGACGCAGAACCTCGACAACATGCGCGTATACAGCTGCGATGCCATGGAAGTGCTGCGTGACTGTGTGGCCGATGCCAGCCTTGACCGCGTGCTGCTGTTCTTCCCGGACCCATGGCACAAGGCTAAACATAACAAGCGTCGGATCGTTCAGCCGGCGTTTGCTGAGCTTGTGCGGCAAAAGCTCAAGGTCGGCGGTGTGCTGCACATGGCCACCGATTGGCAGCCCTATGCCGAGTACATGCTTGAGGTAATGAGTGCCGCCCCTGGCTATCAGAACCTGGCTGAAGATGGCCAGTATGTGCCGCGCCCGACAGAGCGCCCGACCACCAAATTCGAACGCCGCGGCGAGCGCCTCGGGCATGGCGTGTGGGATTTGAAGTTCCAACGCATCAGCTGATTCCCCCGCGCTGGAGCGCCAGCGCTGCAAGACCATAAGCCAAGGATGATTGCACTAGATCGGAATAATCCGACATTCGCCAGGACGGCTCCTCACTAAAACAGCACATACACCTGGGCAGGATTGCCCGAGCCATAACAACAGCAGCCCTGCCACTGGCCAGGCTGCGAGGAGATCGCTGTGTTGAGAGTATTTACAATTCTGCTACTGGCAGCCTGCACGCTGCAGGCACAGGCCAAGGTCGACAGTGCCCAGGCCACCCGTCTGGGCCAGGACCTGACCCCGCTGGGCGGTGAGCGCGCGGGTAATGCCGCCGGCACTATTCCGGCCTGGAACGGTGGCGTGGCGCAGCCGCCAGCCAACTACCAGCCGGGCATGCATCACCCTGATCCTTTCAGCAGCGACCCCGTGCTGTACCAGGTCAACAGCCAGAACCTGGCGCAATATCAGGCGCTGCTGCCGGCAGGCTTGCAGGTATTACTGGAAAAGAACCCCGAGTACTTCCTGCGGGTGTTTCCGACCCATCGCAGTGCCGCCGCACCGCAACGCATCTATGACGCCACGCGCTTCAACGCGCAGGCCGCCGAGCTGATTTCCGGCGGTAATGGGGTCGATGGTGTGGCGGCCGGGATTCCTTTCCCGCTGCCGAAAACCGGCCAGGAAGCCATCTGGAACCACATCATGCGTTACCGTGGCGACCAGATCAGCTTTGTCACCAACCAGGCGGCCGTGCTGTCCAACGGCGCTTACAACCTGCTCAAGCTGGAGCGTGATATTTACTTCCTCTACGGCCGTGAAGGCGTCACGCCGCAGGACCTGGATAACACCCTGTTCTACTACAAGTACAAGGTGGTCTCGCCGGCCAAGCTGTCTGGCTCGGCACTAGTGGTGCAGGAAACCCTCGATCAGGTGCTGGCGATCCGTAAAGCCTGGCGCTTCAACCGTGGCGAGCGCCGCGTGCGCCGCTTGCCGATGCTGGCCTATGACACCCTGCAGCCTGACACCAACGGCATGGCCACTGCCGACGTGGTCGACGCCTACAACGGTGCGCCGGACCGCTACGAGTGGACGCTGGTCGGCAAGCAAGAAAAACTGGTGCCGTACAACAGCTATGCCGTCCACCAGAAGGGCATCCCCTACGACAATATCCTGCGGCGCAACACCGTTAACCCTGACCTGTTGCGTTACGAGTTGCACCGCGTGTGGATAGTCGACGCCCAGCTGCGTAAAGGCTTCAGCCATCCGTACGCCAAGCGTCGTTTCTATATCGACGAGGACAGCTGGCAGGTGCTTGCCGTCGATTTGTATGACAAGAGCGGTGAGCTGAGTGGCGTGCAGGAAAGCCACCCGATCAGCTACTACGACGTGCCGATGTTCGGCAGCACCTTGGAAACCATCTACGACTTCAAAGGCGAGCGTTACTTCGTCGATGGGATGGATAACAACGAGCCGATGTACAACTTCAACGCCAAGCTGACGCCGCGCGATTTCACCCCACAAGCGCTGCGCCGCGAAGGTAACTAAGCCGACGCCCTGGCAATAGCGCAAAGCCGCCCTTGTTGGGCGGCTTTTTTATGGTGCGCCAGGCATGGCGCGTAGCGCCGTGACTGGCGCTGTCGGGTTCACTGTGGTGGTGAGCCTGGCGACTTGGAGGTGAAAGTCCTCTACACACCCGGCAAGGGGAAGTGTTAGCTGAAGGCAAGG